>NZ_PVXL01000065.1 GCF_002995805.1 Neomoorella stamsii | reverse complement strand
CTGTTGATTATCATCAGGTTCTTAATCAATGGAGCCAGAAAGCATTACGTAGTTGTTGCTAGTACCTTCCAAGTTCAGAAATGGAATAAATTCCTAATTTGGTAATCTTGCCTCGCGAAATGTAGGTGTTAAGGCTCCTGACCTGGAAAAAAATATGGAACTAGCCTGGATTATAGAACATGGTTTGCAACTCAGCATCCAGGTTGTACTGGATATAGGTACGCATATCCTGGCTGAAGAAGGAATTATTGTAGATGAATACAGCAATATTTTTGGTGAACTTGCCGAACTAGGGGTTTTACCTGAAAAATTCGCCCGGGATATTTCCGGTATGTCAGGATTTAGAAATATTCTGGTCCATGAATATGGCAAGGTAGATATGGAAAAAGTGGCCGATATCATGAACCACCACCTTAATGATTTTCGTCAGTATGCCCGCTATATTGTTAAGTACCTGGGTTGGAGTTTTTAGCTGAGATAAAGCCCCGGTAATTACCGGGGCTCCCATGTTTATAGATCGGCGCTGTGATCGGCGTAAGCGATTTTCACATTGGCTTTGAATTCGGTTAGTTTGCCGTCTCTAACATTGGCAGTCAGGTTATAAACCTCGACGCCAGAGATGTTTTTTACCTCCCGGCTGGCTTCAGCCACGGCTTGCTGGACGGCATCCTTCCAGTTATGGGGCGATTCGCCCACCAGTTCTACTACTTTAACGTGCAAAGGACAACCTCCCTTCCTTCTAAAAATCATTTACTGTTGGTTTTATTATTCCCCGGCCAGGTAGAATAATCCCCTTTCTTGACGGAGTAATAAACGGGATTTATAATAACCTTAAGTGACAAGACAGATGATAAGACAGAACCAATAAATTTAACCTCTAGCTGGACTGGCCTGGCGGCTACCTGGAGGATTGGAGATTAACGGGGATGTCCGTGCGGTCCTGAGCACTTTTGGAAGGGGAGAACCTATGTCGGAACTGGTTCAAGAAATAGAAAAACTAAAAAAAGAACGCCAGGCGGTAATCCTGGCCCATAATTACCAGCAGGATGCCGTCCAGGATATAGCGGATTTTGTGGGCGATTCCCTGGCCCTCAGCCGTTATGCTGCCACTACCAGGGCCAAGGTGGTAGTTTTAGCCGGGGTACGCTTTATGGCGGAAAGTGCCAGCATCCTGGCACCAGAAAAAATAATCCTCCTGCCGGATAGCCAGGCCGGCTGTCCCCTGGCCGATAGCATTGATGTCGAGGCCCTGCGGGAGACTAAAGCCAGATATCCGGATGCCGCAGTAGTCTGTTACGTGAATACTGCAGCCGATGTTAAGGGCGAAAGCGATATTTGCTGTACCTCCAGCAATGCCGTGGCGGTCGTTCAGTCCTTGCCCCAGCGGAGAATACTTTTTGTCCCGGACCGAAATCTCGCCAGTTTTGTCGCCCGGTTTACCGAAAAAGAGATAATCCCCTGGGATGGCGCCTGCCTTACCCATTACCGGGTGACTCTCGACGAGCTAGAAAGGGCCAGGGCGGCCCACCCGGAGGCTGAAGTCCTGGTCCATCCCGAGTGCCGGCCGGAAGTCGCCCGGGCGGCCGACTTTGTCGGCAGTACTGGAGCCATTCTCAAGTATGCCCGGGAAAGCAGGTCCAAAGAGTTTCTAATCGGTACGGAGATGGGCATTCTCCACCGCTTGCAGCTAGATAATCCGGAGAAGAAATTTTATCTCCTGTCCCCGGGGCTGGTTTGCCCCAATATGAAGCTTACCTCCCTGGAGAAGATAGCCCGCTGCTTACGGGAGATGCAGCCGGTAGTCCATGTGCCGGAGACCACCCGCAGCCGAGCCTACCGCGCCCTAGAGCGCATGCTGGCCGTGTAATTGGCTTTAAGGATAAAGCTAAGCCCGGTCAAAATGAGGAGCAGTTACTGGTTTGGGGAGCAAGTTGTTACGGCTGCCTTTTTCATCCTCTGCTGGTGCCGTCCAGGCGGCATGAATGTCTACTTTGAGGAGAGATTATTTGAAGTATGGACTGGGAAAGGGTTCCCCGTTATATCGTTAATTTTAATCTTACTGGTTTACCCAGGGAAGAGACTGATATTTTGGTTATCGGCAGCGGCATTGCCGGCCTTTATACAGCTTTAAAGGTAGCCGGACGCTACCGAGTGGTCCTGGTAACTAAAGATAACCCGGCGGAATGCGCTACCGACCTGGCCCAGGGGGGAATTGCCGCTGCCATTGACGAGGAAGATTCCGCCGCCTTACACCTGGAAGATACTTTAACAGCGGCTGCCGGCCTGGGGGACCCTGCTGCCGCCAGGGTGCTGGTAACAGAAGGGCCTGGACGGGTGCAGGAGCTGATTGAATGGGGTATACCCTTCGATCGTGAAGGTGATAAGGTAGCCCTGGGAAAGGAAGGAGCCCACAGCCGGCGGCGCATCCTCCACGCCGGCGGCGACGCCACCGGGGCTATCATCTGGCAGGGCCTGGCAGCCAGGGCGGCAGGAGCCAGAAACATTCAGCTGTGGCCGGGGACCATGGCCCTGGACCTGCTGGTTGTTGAAGGCCGTTGCTGCGGTGCCCTGGTGTTAACCGGGGAAGGGAACATTAAAGCCGTCATGGCCGGTGCCGTGGTCCTGGCCTGCGGCGGCGCCGGGCGAATTTACCCCGTTACGACCAACCCGGCAGTAGCTACCGGCGACGGCGTGGCCATGGCCTACCGCGCCGGGGCTGAGGTCATGGACGTGGAGTTTTACCAGTTTCACCCTACCGTGCTGGTGCACCCCGGCGCACCCGGTTTCTTGATTTCCGAGGCCGTCCGTGGGGAAGGGGCGATTTTACGCAATCAGGCCGGCGAAAGGTTTATGCCTGCCTACCACCCCTTAGGGGAGCTGGCCCCCCGGGATGTCGTCGCCCGGGCGGTAGCCAGCGAGATGGCCCGGCACGGGTCCGGCCACGTTTATCTGGACCTGACCCACCTCAAGGGCGAACTGGTGGAACGCCGTTTTCCCACCATCACCTCCACCTGCCGGGAGCTGGGATTAGACCCGCTAAAGGAATGGTTGCCCGTGGCCCCGGCGGCCCATTACTTTATGGGCGGGGTGCGAACGGACTTAAACGGGCGGACTAATATTACCGGCCTTTATGCCGGCGGCGAAGTAGCCTGTACCGGGGTCCACGGCGCCAACCGCCTGGCCAGCAATTCCCTGCTAGAAGGCCTGGTTTTTGGCGGGCGGATAGCCGCCGAACTTTTAAACCAGGAACTCAAGCCATCCCCTTGTCCACGGCTAAAATACAACACGCTAAAAGATGGCGGCCAGGAGGATACCGACAACTGGCTGGCCGCCCAGGAAATTATGCAGCAGCGGGCAGGTTTAATCCGCAATGGGGAGGGCTTACAAGAGGCTGCCAGCACCCTGGAATCTTGGTGGCCGTTACTGGATTATCTAGCCCGGGATCGCCTGGCGGCAGAGATCCGCAATATGCTGACTGTGGCCCATTTAATTATTACTGCTGCCACCTGGCGCCGGGAAAGCCGGGGCGCTCATTACCGCGAGGACTTCCCGGAAACCGTTCCCACCTACCGGAAACGGCTGGTGCTGGCCAGGGAGAAGGAAGCCAGGGAAGTCCCGCTCCAGCAATTTCCTGGCGATTGAAGCGCAACTCAATTATCACTTTCCACCTATATCCGGAGGCGATTCTAATATGCTCAATATGCTCGCAGTTACAGAAATAGTCAAAAGAGCCCTGGAAGAAGACCTGGGCGCGGGAGACCTGACCAGCAGCGCCCTTTTTACCCCTGCCGACCGCGGCCGTGGGGAAATCATCGCCCGCCAGGAGGGCATTATTGCCGGCCTGCCGGTAGCCGGACTGGCCTTCCAGCTGTTACCCCCGGGCTGTACCTTTACACCCCTGGTAACCGATGGTAGCCAGGTTGCCGCCGGGCAAAGGGTAGCCAGGGTAGAGGGGTCTCTGGTGGCCCTCCTGGGGGCTGAAAGGATGGCTTTAAATTTTCTCCAGCGCCTGTCGGGCATCGCTACCATGACGTCCCGTTATGTAGAGCTGGTTAAGCCCTATAAAGCTAAAATTTGTGATACCCGCAAGACCGTTCCCGGCCTGCGCCTCCTGGATAAATACGCTGTCCGCATGGGGGGCGGGCTAAACCACCGCTTGAACCTGGGCGATGCCGTCCTGCTTAAGGATAACCATATTAAAGCGGCGGGGAGTATTACCGCGGCGGTAGCCAGGGTCCGCCGGGCTATTCCCCTGACGACGAAAATTGAAGTGGAGGTTGAAAACCTGGCCCAGGTCGAAGAGGCCCTGGCCGCTGGGGTGGAGCTGATTATGCTGGACAACATGTCTCCCCCGGAGATGCGCCGGGCCGTAGAAGTGATTGGCGGCCGGGCCTTAGTAGAGGCTTCCGGCGGCATAACTCTGGACCGGGTAGCAGAAGTAGCGGCTACCGGCGTCGACTATATTTCCGTAGGCGCCCTGACCCATAGCGTTGCCGCCCTGGACCTGAGTTTGGAACTATTTTAGCCTCCTGCCTCCCGTGAGGAGGCTTTTTAAATACCCCTGGTAATTTTATTTTTAAAATGAGGAGGATTTTATCCTCGGAGTTTGAACTAAATAAACTGGGGTCCTGAAACATTTTATTGGGATAATAAAAGGGCAGAAGGAGGCAAAAGTAATGGCGAAAGTCGAGAAATTGGTTCGCTTTGCTGCCGGGAGAGATATCTTTTACGGCCGCCTGGAGGGAGAGACGATTGTTGCCTTTGAAGGTGATATTTTCGGGGAGCACTGGGAAAATGGCCGGTGCTTCAGTTTAAACGAAGTGCGTCTATTGGCTCCCTGCCGGCCCAGTAAGGCTGTATGTGTAGGGCTGAATTATAGCAATCATATTAAAGAAATGGCCGAGAAAGTGCCGGAAGAGCCGGTCATCTTTATCAAGCCCTCAACCTGTGTCATTGGCCCTAATGAAAATATAATTTACTGGCCCGTGGTCAAACGCCTTGATTACGAAGCAGAGTTGGCCGTGGTTATCGGCCGCGAGGCCCGTAATGTAAAAGAAGAAGAAGCCTGGGAGTATATTTTCGGCTATACCGTTGGAAACGACGTTACAGCCAGGGATTTGCAGCAGAAAGACGGCCAGTGGACCAGGGCTAAGAGCTTCGATACATTTTTACCCCTTGGACCCTATATTGTGCGGGGTATTGATGTTTCCGACCTTCGCGTCCAGTCTTTTTTAAACGGCGAGCTAAAGCAGGACGGCCGTACTTCCCAGCTCATCTTTTCTGTACCTTTTCTGGTGAGTTTTATCTCTCAGGTAATGACCTTATTACCCGGAGATGTAATCATGACCGGCACGCCGGAAGGGGTGGGTCCCATGCAGGTGGGCGATACCATTGAAATTAGGGTGGAAAAGATAGGGAGCCTGGTTAACAGGATCATTGCTCGGTAGTTATCACTAACGTTGCTTACAAAAATCTTTAGCCCATCTATGCCTCAACAATTATCAGCATGGCCATCCCGCTAAGATTTTTTAAGCGGTTAACAATATACAATCAATAAGGTGCATGTAAACCTGTCTACTCATATATTCATTTTATATCATAAATTTCATTTTTCATCAAAAACAATTTGCATTCTACATTGACTTGAGCCGCAGTTATGATAGAATTCCCCAAAGGGGAAGCGTAACATAGAAGATGCAGTTTCAAAACACTACATAAAGCATTTATAAAGGGGTTTGAGAAAATATGGATAGTTCGAAGCAGCTTGGTGAAAGCAACATCGGTCAACTGCTGTGGAAATTTTCGTTGCCCGCCATAACAGGCATGCTGGTAAATGCTCTTTATAACGTGGTGGACAGGATATTTGTCGGACGGGGAGTAGGTTCCCTGGCCCTCGCGGGGATAACCATAAGTTTTCCCGTAATGATTGTGCTGATGGCCTTTTCCATGCTCATCGGCATGGGGTCTACTTCATTAATATCCATCCGCCTTGGTGAGCGCAGGAAGGAAGAGGCCGAACAGATAGCCGGTAACGGCCTGGTATTGCTGGTTTTAATTGCAGCAGTTTTATCGCTTCTGTTCCTGGGATTCTTAGAACCCCTTTTATCCGCCTTTGGAGCCAGCGAAGTTGTAATGCCTTATGCAGCGGATTATTTGCGAGTAATTTTAACAGGTAATGTTTTAATGTCTATCGGCTTCGGCATGAGCAATATGATTCGGGCTGAGGGCAAGCCGGTAATTGCCATGTACACAATATTAATTGGCGGGATTACCAATATTCTTCTCGATTATATAGCTATCTTCCTACTGGAAATGGGGATTAAAGGCGCGGCTCTAGCTACAGTTATTTCCCAGGGGGTCTCCGCCGGCTGGGTCCTTTATTATTACCTGTCCGGGAAAAGCCTGATCAAGTTGCGCTCGAAGAATTTTACTCTGCAACCGATTGTGTGTCTTAACATTTTTGCGGTGGGTTTTCCCCCCTTCGCCCTGCAATTGGTACACAGCGTGCAGCAGGTGCTTTTCAACAAGAGCCTTGCTTTTTATGGAGGAGATCTGGCCGTAGCTGCTGTCGGCGTTGTTTTTAGCCTGGGGACCTTTATGTTCATGCCTGTGATAGGAATCTCCCAGGCCGCGCAACCGATCATCGGCTTTAACTACGGAGCCCGGCAATTTGACCGGGTTAAGGCCACTTTAAAGCTGGCCAGCTTTTGGGCGACGGTAATTGTGGGGTCCGGCTATATTTTCACTAGAATCTGGCCGGAAAATCTGATAGCGCTGTTTAGCCGTGGGGATGTCCAGTTAATAGAGTTGGGCAGCCACGCCATGCAAAGACTTTTTCTTGTCCTCCCCGTGATCGGTTTTCAAATTGTAGGTGCAGGATATTTCCAGGCAGTAGGAAAACCGGTGCAGGCTACGCTACTTTCCCTGTCGAGGCAGGTCCTGCTCTTTATACCTCTACTGCTAATCCTGCCGCGGTTTTGGGGGCTGGAAGGTATCTGGTGGGGCGCTCCTATTGCCGATGCAGGCGCAACCCTGATAACTGCCGGGTGCCTTTATTATGAGTTTAGAGCCAGGAATGCACCTCTGGCAGGATTAGAACCATACAGCACCGGCAGGAAGGGATAACCAGGCGGGAAGGGTGTCCGGCTCCAGCGACAGAATCCGTCCTGGCTAGAGTTAAAAAAGCCTTTACAAAGTCAACGGTAAGAGAAATAATAATAATATCATCAAAGCTGGAGGGATTTTTACTTATGGAAATTGCCCGGCGGGCTGCCGGCATCAGCCCATCTCCTACCCTGGCTATTGATGCCCAGGCCAAAGCCATGAAGGCTAAAGGTATTCAGGTAATCAACTTTAGTGCCGGTGAGCCTGATTTCGACACGCCCGAACATATCAAGCAGGCAGCCATTGACGCCTTGAAGGCCGGCTTTACCCGTTACACGCCCGTGGCCGGGATCCCGGAACTGCGCCAGGCAGTCTGCGACAACCTGAAAAACCGGGGTTTGAGCTATGAGCCTGCCGATATAGTGGTATCGTGCGGCGCCAAACACTCCCTTTATAACGCCATGCAGGTCTTACTTAATGATGGGGATGAAGTAATCCTCAGCGCGCCCTACTGGGTTAGCTATTACGAGCAAATTAAGCTGGCCGGCGGGGTGCCGGTGGTAGTAAATACCGATGTTACTACGGATTTCAAGTTAACCCCGGCGGCCCTGAAGGTAGCCCTGACTCCCCGGACCAAACTCTTAATCCTCAATTCGCCCTGCAATCCCACCGGGGTGGTCTACAGCCGGAGCGAATTAGAAGCCCTGGCGGAAGTAATCCTGGCCCATGGCCTGATGGTTATTTCCGATGAAATATATGCCGCCCTGCTCTACGATGGTCTCACCCACACCAGCATCGCCGCCCTGGGGCCGGAAATAAAAGAGCGCACCATCGTGATCGATGGCGTGTCCAAAACCTATGCCATGACCGGCTGGCGGATTGGTTATGCCGCCGCTCCCCGGCCCATTGCTACGGCCATGACCGACCTGCAGAGCCACTCGACTTCCAACCCCACTTCTATAGCCCAGAAGGCGGCTGTGGCCGCCCTGACTGGCAGCCAGGAACCGGTGGAGGCAATGCGTCGTGAATTTGAAAAGCGCCGCAACTGTATCCTGGCAGGATTAAGGGAACTTCCGGAAGTAGAATGCAACCAGCCCGGTGGAGCCTTCTATGTTTTCCCGTACATTGGCAAGCTATTTGGCCGCCGCTTCCGCGGCCAGGTGCTGGCCAGTTCTACCGACGTGGCCACGGTTCTTCTTAATGAATACCAGTTAGCCGTGGTACCTGGCATTGCCTTTGGCGCCGACCCATTCTTACGCCTATCCTATGCTACCTCGATGACCCAGATCGAAGCCGGCCTGGAGCGGTTAAAGGCTTTTATCGGCGAATTGCAATAAAACAACCCCTCCTGAGCCCGGGGTGTCCCGGGCTTTTGTATATAAGCTATAAAAACGATCGCCTGGAAATATACTCCAGGCGGATAATGCTCAATTACCAGAGCTAATTTTAGGGTAACCTGGCCAGGATAGCGAGCAGGGAAGCGATAACACCGACAAATCCGACTATTACTGCTGCGATAGTACCAAAAGACCAGCGCTGAACACTGCGGAATTCACGATGCATTTCCTCCCGCAGAATACCAATCGCTTGCCGCAGCGTCCCCATTTCTGTTTCTATTCTGGTAAACCGGTTTTCGTATTTATTATCTAGTTCGTTAAACCTACCTTCAAACTTTTTTTCTAAGTCGGTAAACCTACCTTCAAACTTTTTTTCTAACTCGGCAAACCTACCTTCAAACTTTTTCTCTAACTCGGTAAACTGGGTTTCCACCTTACTAAACCTGGTTTCCCAGCGTGTATCCATGTTATTAAGCTGCTGGACCAGGTAATTAAACGGGTCAAAACCTCTGGGGTAGAATATTTCATCTGTCCCGGCAGCTATTTCTTTCCTGGCTTCTTCAGGCATATTTTTCCCTCCCTGATACAATTGTACCATTATCTCCCGGGACGGGCAATAGCAGTTCTTATTACTGCAAACCTCCCTTCAATGTCCAGGACGGTAGAGCAGCATCACGAGGGCGGGCAGCAGGGCGGCCCCGGCCACCAGCCCCCAAGCCCCGGTGGGTAGGGTGCCGGTACCCAGGATAGCCTGCAAGGGCGTCAGGTAGACAGCCATCAGGGTTACTGCTGCCGCTCCCAGGGCCCAGAGATTAAGGACACTGTTGCTAAAGAACCCCTGGCGGTAAGGGGGCAGGCTCTGGGTCTTTAAGGCGTAGGCCAGCAGGACATGCCCCAGCATCCAGGTAGCAAAGGCGGCAGTTTGCCTTATAGGTACAGGGGCTGGTCCCCACCAGAGTTCGAGGCCCTGGTAGGCCAGCCCTACTGCCAGGGCCAGGAGCAGGCCTCCGGCAAAGATCACCTGGACCATGGGCCGGTCCAGGAAGGGCCGGCTGGGCCGGCGCGGGGGGCGTTCCATGAGAGGCTCCTCCGGGGGCTCGATGACAAAGGCAGTTGAGGCCGCCAGGTCCATGAACAGTTCCAGGAGAATAATCATCAGGGGCGAAAAGGGAGCCGGTTGCCCCAGGGCGGCAGGTACCAGCATGGTGGCGATGAGGGCTACCTTCACTGCCAGGTAATAGCGCACCGACTTTTGCAGGTTGGCCAGGAGGCCCCGCCCCTGGCGGATGGCCGTGGCCAGGGTAGAAAAGCAGTCGTCGCTTAAAACCACGCCGGCGGCCTCCCGGGCGACATCGGTACCCTGGCGGCCCATGGCCAGGCCCACGTGGGCCACGGCCAGGGCCGGGGCATCATTAATACCATCGCCGATCATGGCGACTATTTCCCCTTTAGCCTGCAGGGCCTGGACTAACTGGAGTTTCTGCTCCGGCGTTATGCGCGCCAGGACACGGGTTTCCTGGAGAAAGGGATCCCAATCCTCCGGGTTTAATTGCTCCAGTTCGGCGCCGGACAGCAATTTCTCTGCCGGGATACCTACCTGGCGGGCAATACTGCGGGCTGCCTCAGGGTGGTCGCCGGTGGCCAGGTAGACCTTGATCCCGGCCCGCTGCACGGCGGCCACTGCCGCGGCAGCCTCAGGGCGTAAGGAGTCGGCAAAGATTAAAAATCCCAGGAAAGTGAGGTCCTGGCCGGCTGCAGCAGCCCCTGCCGGCAGGTCCTGGCTGGAGAAAAAGCGCCTGGCTACTGCCAGGACCCGCTTGCCTTCGCCGGCAAATTGCGCCAGGGTGGTGGCGGTAGCCTCCCGGGTAGAGGGATTGGTACACATGGCCAGCACTTCTTCCGCCGCTCCCTTGACGTATAGGGTAACCCCGGCCTGGTTAGCGCGCAGGGCCCCTACCCAGCGTTGATCCTGGTTTAAAGGGTAAAAGGCCAGCAACTCTTCCCGGGGCAGGTCCAGGTGCCCTCCCCCTTCGGCCAGGGCCTTTTCCAGGGGGTCACAGGCTTCCAAGGCAGTAACCGGGCTCTGGGTCAGGAGGGCGGCCAGGAGTAATTCCCCGGCCGCGTTATCCTGCCTGGCCAGGGCAGGGGACAGGAGTTCTCCTTCCCCCGGCAGCCAGAGGGCTTCCAGGGTGAGGCGGTTGGCCGTCAGGGTACCCGTCTTGTCAGTGACCACGGTGGTGATGTGCCCCAGGGTTTCAGCGGCTCGCAGGCGCCGGACCAGGGCCTTTTCCCGGGCGAGCTTTAGAGACCCCAGGCCCAGGACCAGGGTCACCAGGATGGGGAGCTCTTCGGGTATGGTGGCAAAGGCCAGGCTCAGGCCAGTGAGGACCGCCCGGGGCCAGGGTTCCCTGGCCACCAGGAACTGGAGGAAAGGGATAAGCACGGCAAAAGCCAGGGCAACTAGCGCCAGGACCCGGCTTAGTTCCCGCATAAACTGCTGCAGGGGGGTGCGGGGCTCACGGGCCCGGCGCGTAAGGCCAACAATCCGCCCCAGTTCTGTCTCCAGACCTGTGGCTACCGCGCAGGCCAGGCCTTCACCCCGGGATATTACCGTACCCTGATAAACCATATTGTGACGGTCGGGCAGGGGGGTCGCCAGGTCCAGGGGCCGGGTGTGTTTTTCCACCGGCAGGGATTCACCGGTAAGGGGGGACTCATCGACGGCCAAGCCGGCGCTCACCAGGAGGCGGGCGTCGGCCGGCACGCGGTTGCCGGGCTGGAGCACCAGGATATCGCCGGGGACAACGTCTTCAGTATTAATGACCTCTACTTTGCCCTGGCGCAGGACCGGGGTAGTGGGGGCGTTCAGGTCCTGGAGGGCGGCAATGGCCTTCTTGGCGCGAAACTCGGTGCCTACCTCAATGAAGACGATACCCAGGATAATGGCCGTTACGGCCAGGGCTTCCCCCAGTTCGCCCAGGAGGAAATAGGCGGTAGCCACCGCCAGGAGTAAAAGGATCATGGGCTCGCGGATTTCTTCGGCAAAGATATGCCAGAAGGATAGGACGGGACGAACCAGCGTGCGGTTGGGACCGTAAATTTTCAGACGCCTCTGGGCTTCAGCGGTACTTAGACCCTGCTCCGGGTCTACCTGCTGCCAGGCCAGAACTTCTCCCGGCGCCTGGCTCCAGGGGCAAGGGGCCGGCATCAATTAATCCTCCCTTTCTTTTAAGGCTCCATAGGTAAGAGTGGTAAACCTCGTCAGGGCTACCCGGGCTTCGTCTATAAGGGAGGCGACCTGTTCACCCAGGGGGGCATTATACCAATCGCGCTCCCGGGCCCGCTGGTACCAGCGTTCGATTTTTTCCAGTTCGGCTTCCTCCTCTTCTATTTCCGCCGGAGAAAAGTTCTGGATACGCACTTCCTTTTCCAGTTCCGCCAGGTATTTGTTAATCTCTTTAATTATTTCCTGGTATTCTTTATTGCGCATCTCCCTGAACTGCTCTATTACCTGTGCTTCTTGCCTGGGATCAAGGTTGAGATTGGGGAAGAGATAGGCAGTGCCTGCGAATTCTTCTACCCGTGTCTTTAGTTGTTCCAGTTTTTCCAGTAGGCCGGGGCGTGCCGGGAGCAGGCAGGCGGCTTGCTGCAGGTAGAGGGCTCCCAGCCTGTTGAGTTCCCGCCAGAGGTAAATGCGCTTGCTCGAGGGTTCGCCGGGTACTTTATAGATGAACAGGTGCCATTTGTTGCCGGGGCCGGTAATGTCCTGGTTCATTATTCTCACCTATGATGTAACATTGGTTACAATGTAACAGATGTTGCATTGAGAGTCAAGGTTAAAGGAAGGAACGGCAGGAAAAATTAATCCTCGCAGCGAATAATTGCAGGATATATTTCAGCAGGAGCATATTGGCAATGATTGTCGTCCATGGGACGTGGGTTAAAGATAGCAATAAAGAAGTAAATGGCCGCTTTTTTGTCTGGGGGGAATCCCTGGCCGCCGCCCGGCAGCAGAAGGAACTCTACCTGCCCAGGCCGGCTAAGAATAAAGTGCCCCTTCATCCTTTTCAGGCTTCCGACCAGGAACTTATCACCGTCCTGCTAAATTTAAGCGCGGGCCTTTATAAAAGCATACCCCTTATTCCGCCGGGCCTGGATAAAATCCAGTTGTTACTCCCCTCAAGCAAGCTTGGACCGCTACCTTCGCCGCAACTAAGGTATCTGCCCGGTAGCGGCGAGATTGCCCGGAGGGGTCAATCTTTACGGGAAAGCTCCCCGGCTTTAACCCCCTGGGAGGTCAAAGGCCTGGCAGTATCACCGGTATGGGTTATCAATGTCCTGACCCGGCTGGGGGAAGGAAGTACCGGGCAAATTAAAGGTAATATTTTAGCCCCCGATTTCCTGTTCTGGAGCCTGGCAGCCAAGCTGGCCCTGGAACTCCTGGTCCGGGAACGCTTTGTCCCGGTGGTGCTGGAGGAGGTAAAAGCACCGGCGGGGAAGAGGGCCGGGGCTAAAACTACGTTGAGGCAGGAATTAAGGGCAGCCTGGCGGGCCCTGTTAGACCAGCCAGAAGATGCCCGCCGGGTAGACTTGCTGGCGGCCGGTATGCCGCCAGCCTGCCGGGCCCAGGCGAGTACCCCGCTCCCGCATCCTCGCCTCCTGGTGGAAGATTTCCTGCACGGCGCCGTCGATGCCATGGCCCGGTACTGGTTAATGACTTCGCCCCTGGAGGGGAGGACCAAGGGGCTCGGCGACGATAATACCCCGGTCAGGTGGGCTACGGCCCTGGCGGCAGAAAAAGCCACCTTTAGCGGGCCGTTGCTGGAAATGAAAGACCTGAAAGAGCAAATCCATAGCTGGACGAAGACCCTGTTCAGCCAGCCGGGGACCGTAGCCTTTCGCACCTGCTTCCACCTGGAACCCCCGGAAAGGATGGGAGAAGAAGGCCCGCCTTCCTGGCAGCTGCAATTTTTACTCCAGGCCAGCGATGATCCCAGCCTCCTGGTGCCCGCCGGAGAGGTCTGGCGCGAAAGGGGCAGCGTGCTGGAGTTCCTGAACCGGCGCTTCGCCAATCCCCAGGAAAGGCTCCTGGCCGACCTGGGCCGGGCGGCACGGTTATTCCCGCCCCTGGAAAGAAGCCTGAAAGACCCATCCCCGGAAAGCTGTCTCTTGACGGTGGCAGAAGCTTATACTTTCTTGCGGGAAGCGGCTGGCCTCCTGGCCGAAAGCGGCTTTGGCGTCCTGGTACCTTCCTGGTGGGGGCAGCATAAATCCCGCCTGGGGCTACGTTTAAAGCTGAAGGCCAGCGAGCGGGGCAAAAACGCTTCCCGGACGACCAGGCTGGCTGCAGCCGGGAGGCTGGGCTCTGCAGCCCTGGTTGATTATGACTGGGAAGTAGCCCTGGGGGATACCGTGATCGACAGGAAGGAATTTGCCAGGCTGGCTGCTTTAAAGGTCCCCCTGGTCCAGGTGCGGGGCCAGTGGGTGGAGCTCCGGCCGGAGGAACTGGCGGCCCTGGACAGGTTCTGGAAAAAGCAACCGGGCCCGGGGACCATGAGCGTGGGCGAGGCTTTACGTGTTAGCCTGCTGGGCGGGGTAACTCTAGAGCAAGGTGAGGGGATACCTGATGGCGAAATAGCCCCAGCCAGTCTCCCGCTACTGGGTATTGAAGCCGAGGGTTACCTTGCTTCCCTTCTAGAAAAGGTGCACGACAACCTGAAAATTGCCCTCCTACCCCAACCATCCGGGTTCCGCGGTAGCCTCCGCCCTTACCAGGTGCGGGGTTTTTCCTGGCTTAAGTTTATTACGGAACTGGGCCTGGGGGCCTGCCTGGCCGACGATATGGGCCTGGGCAAGACTATCCAACTCCTGGCTTTACTGCTCCACCGCAAGGAACAGGGAATGGCAACCGGCCCGGTTCTCCTTATCTGTCCCACCTCAGTGGCCGGTAACTGGCAGCGGGAAGTAGCACGTTTTGCCCCCTCCTTGCGGGTCCTCCTCCACCACGGCAGTGAGCGCCTCGCCGGTGACGCTTTTACCCGGGAAGTGGCCCGGCAGGACCTGGTAATCAGCACCTATACCCTGGTTCACCGGGATGAAAGGGACCTGGTGGCCGTAGACTGGGACGGGGTGGTGCTGGACGAGGCCCAGAATATTAAAAATGCAGAAGCCAAGCAAACCCGGAGTATACGCCGCTTAAGGGCCGGCTTCAGGATCGCCCTTACCGGTACACCGGTGGAAAACCACCTGGGAGAACTCTGGTCCATCATGGAATTTTTAAACCCTGGTTACCTGGGCAGCCAGGCCGATTTTCGTAGCCGTTTTATGATCCCCATCGAACGTTACCGGGACCGGGAGCGGGCGGGCAGGTTACAGCGCCTGGTCCAACCTTTTATCCTGCGCCGGGTCAAGACTGACCCGGCTATCATCCAGGACCTGCCGGAAAAGCAGGAGATCAAGGTTTTTTGCCACTTGACCCGGGAGCAGGCTACCCTCTACGAAGCTGTGGTCCAGGACATGCTGCAAAAGATAGAAGCCGCCACCGGCATCGAACGCAAAGGCCTGGTCCTGGCTACCCTGGCAAAACTAAAACAAATCTGCAACCACCCGGCCCAGTTCCTGGGTGACGGCAGCCTCCTGGACGGCCGGTCCGGGAAACTGACCCGGCTCCAGGAGATGCTGGAAGAGGTCCTGGCTGCAGGGGAACGGGCCCTCATCTTTACCCAGTTTGCCGTCATGGGTCAAATGCTCCAGGAATATTTAGCGGCCACCTTTGGCCGGGAAGTCCTTTTCCTGCACGGGGGCCTGGCCAGGGCCAGGCGGGAGGAGCTAATCCGGCGTTTCCAGGAAGAAACCGATGGGCCGCCCCTCTTCATCCTTTCCCTCAAGGCCGGCGGGGTGGGGCTGAACCTCACCCGTGCCAACCATGTGTTTCACTTTGACCGCTGGTGGAACCCGGCCGTAGAAGACCAGGCCACCGATCGCGCCTTCCGCATTGGCCAGAAGAAAAATGTCCAGGTTTATAAATTTATCTGCGCCGGGACCCTGGAAGAAAGAATTGACACCCTGATCGAGGAAAAACGCGCCCTGGCACAGCAAATTATTGGTACCGGCGAAGGCTGGCTCACGGAATTGTCAACAGGAGAGTTGCGGGAGTTGCTGGCGTTAAAGGAAAAAGGGATAGATCTTTAAGCGTAATGGCCGGCACCTAAGCCAGCGCCGCCTGCGGGCGGAACTTACGGTTTGACCAGACACTCAGCATCTAGAGATACGTTTGCGGTAAAGCCACCTTTATTTAAACGAGTTAAATGGGGGACACTACTCAAAATTTTTATGGAAACACTATCAAAGACAGCCGGTTTTTGGAGGTTAAAGAATGGCTTCACGACGCAACTTCGGCAGCAACTGGTGGGCCAGGCGCTGGCTGGATGTGCTGGAGTCCTTTGGCTGGGCCAGCCGCCTGCAGCGGGGCCGGACTTATGCCCGGCAGGGCAACGTCTTAAGTATTGATCTCGCTCCGGGGGTGGTCAATGCTAAAGTCCAGGGGACCAGGCCCAGGCCCTACAGCGTTAAAATTAAAATTAAGCCCCTGTCAGACGGGGAATGGAACCGGGTAATCGAGGCCCTGGCCAGCCAGGCAGCTTTTGCTGCCCGCTTGCTGGCCGGCGAGATGCCGGAGGATATTGAGACGGCCTTTACCGGGGTGAGCCTGTCCCTCTTCCCCCGCGCTGCCGGGGATATCGTCACCAGCTGCTCCTGTCCCGACTGGGCCAACCCCTGCAAGCATATCGCCGCCGTCTATTACTTGCTTGGGGAGAAGTTTGATAGCGACCCTTTCTTACTTTTCCTCTTGCGCGGGCGGGAAAAAGAAGCAATAATCAGGGCTCTTAGGGAGAAGCGTGCAGCCCTTGCCGGTGGTGGCCCACCCCTACCGGTTAAAGAAGCAGAAAAGAAGGAGCCGGTTGCAGAAGAAAACAGGTTCCCACCAGAATTGCCGGTCAACCTGGTTGAGTTCTGGCAGGCAGGGGAGGGGTTGACTGCCTTTCAGGTTAAGATGCACCCACCTACTGTGCCCCAGGGGGTTTTAAAGCGCCTGGGTCCTCCTCCTTTAGGACGCTATGCCCGGGATTTTTTCCAGCTTTTAAATAGCTATTACCAGGAAATCTCCCGCCGGGCTTATGAGCTGGCCTATGATGCAGGAGATGGCGACGCAGCCAATTCCAGTCATGCTAAACCCTAAATTGCTTCTGCTTCGCCCCTGGTGTATAATAGCAAAAAATAGCACCAGGAGGGAAAAGGATGAAAGTAACCGTAACCTGGGAAGGGGAACACATGTGTTTAAAGGGCCTGGGGCCCTCCGGCCAGCCGGTAACCATGGACGCCGCCCCCGAGCACGGCGGCCAGAACCTGGGAGCCAGGCCTTCAGAGGTCCTGCTCATGGGTATGGCCGGGTGTACGGCCCTGGATGTCCTGAGCATCCTTAAGAAAAAACGCCTGTCCCTGGCTTCCTTTGCCATTGACGTCGAGGCTGAACGGGCTCCAGAGCATCCTAAAGTCTTTACCGCTGCTACCCTGGTTTACCGCCTGGCCGGGCCCGACCTCCCTGAAGACCAGGTCAAGCACGCCATCGAGTTATCTTTAAGTAAATACTGTGGCATGGTCAATACGCTGAAGAAAGCCATGCCAGTCAGTTACTGTTATGAGATCAACGGTAATCGCAGCCCGGTAACACCGGCACCTTAGGGCAAACAGCGGCCAGGGGCTATCCCCCCTGGCCGTTTTTATCAGCAGGCTTTGAAGAAGGACAAAGAAATGCTAAAATATTTTCGGGTAGCTCCCTGGGGAGGGAAACGGAGATGGGTATGTCAGAGCCCTTTATCCAGCCGGAAGCGGCTTCCCTGGAACTGGATAATCGCCAGCAACAGCTGGAATATTTGATGCGCCGTTTCGGCGATAAAGTCCTTTACCTGGCCTATTCCTATCTCCACGACCGCTACTGGGCCGAAGATGTCGCCCAGGAGGTTTTTATCCGGGTTTACACCAACCTGGATAAGTTCCAGGGCCGCAGTTCCATTTACACCTGGATTTATCATATTACCGTCAATCTCTGCCGCGACCAGCTGCGGGCCCAGACCCGCCGCCAGCGCCTGGAACCCGTAAAACTCCAGGAGCCTACCTGGCCCAATGTTGAGGACCGGGTCCTGGACAGCCTGCAGCAGCAGGAATTATGGCAGACCATTTTAAATTTGCCGGTTATCTACCGGGAGGTAATCTGGCTCCACTATTACGAGCAGTTGAGCCTTAAAGATATAGCTAAAATCCTGGGCATTTCCCTGCCAACAGTAAAAATCCGCCTTTACCGGGCCCGCCAGCACCTGCAGCAAGTTTTACAGGCAGGTGAGGGTGATGCCTGAATACCGGGACCGCCTGGATAAACTGCTGGCCGGACTGCCGGGGAAAGTCCCGCCGCCCCTGGCCGGCTGGCATTTTACGGCTGCCATGCGGCACCGGGTACAAAACAGGGTGGCTTCCTTACCGGTGCCAGAAGTACCTGCGGGGTCTTCCCGGCAGCGGTGGGTAAAGTGGCCCCTGGCCGGGGCAGTGGCCCTGGTGCTGGCCTTTTTATTCCTGGCCTGGTGGCAATGGCCGGTTACTTCCCCCGGACCACCGGCAGGGTTTAAAGTTAAGCCCCTCCAGTACCGGGTAGTCAGCTTAAACGGCCCGGAGTCTGAAGCCCTGGTGAGCATCGGCCAGGTGGAGGGTTCCAACCAGCTCCTGGCTTCCATCAGCAAGCGCCGGGAGCCCGCAGGCTGGCAGCTTATCTATACCCAGCCCCTTAACGCCTACCTGGTCTTACCCGTGCAGGTGATGCGTTCAAATACCAGCCGGGGTGCCTTGATCTTGATTACTTACCAGGAACAATGGGGGCCGGAGTACCACTACCTGATTTTAGAGTTCGATGGCGAGAAGGTAATACCTTACCAGGAACAGGATATAGTTACCATCACCGGGCGTTAAAACGCCCTTTTTTTGAGCAGGTTGTAACCTTTCGCATGACCTGGTCGTCTATTAAGGTGGCATTATTTATACTGGATGGGGGGATTGCTTTGCTTCGCCAACGCCCATGGTTAGTCCTGATGACACTTTTATTTACCCTGGCTCTGTCCTTCAGTCCCTTTGTAGGTCCAGCCCGGGCAGATAACGGCCTGCTCCTGTCTACGGCCTTCCCGGGCATTGAGGCCCAACCCGGGGAAACGGTCACCTTTCCCCTGGAGCTACGCAATAGTGGCGTACCCCAGAAGGTTGATCTGAAAGTTGTTTCCGCTCCCAAAGAATGGCAGACCCTGTTCAAAGGCGGCGGCATGATTGTTACCCAGGCCTTTGCCGGTAACGACAAGCCGGCCAGCGTTGATTTCCAGGTAGAAGTGCCTGAAACCGCTCAGCCGGGCAGCTACAACTTTGTGGTCCAGGCCGCCGGACCCGGTGCCACTTCCCGGCTTGGCCTGCAGGTGGTTATTAAAGAAGTGGCCACTGGCAGCGACAAGATGACCACCGACTACCCGGTGTTGAGCGGTACCAGCAGTACCAGCTTCCAGTTCCGGGTTGATCTGACCAACAACGGCGCGCAGGAGCGCTCCTACAGCCTGGCCGCCCAGGCGCCCCCCGGCTGGCAGGTGACCTTTAGCCCGGCTTATGACAGCAAGCAGATTGCCAGTTTAAGTCTAAAGCCCGGCAAGAGCCAGGGCCTGGATGTGACCGTCAAGCCGCCCCAGGGTGTCAAGGCCGGTACTTATAATATTCCCATCCAGGCCACTTCGGGGAGCAGTAAAGCGGGTGTTGTTCTCAAAGTCAATATTACCGGTAACTACAGCCTGGAATTGACTACACCCTCGGGCCGCTTGAACGCTGACGCCATTGCCGGTAAAGAGAGCCCGGTAACCCTGGTGGTGAAAAATACCGGCAGCGCTGACCTGGCCAACATTACCTTTGCTGCCAGTGCAGCCACCGGGTGGGCGGTCACCTTCAAGCCAGAAAAGATTGACCTGCTGCCGGCCGGCGCCAGCCAGCAGGTAACGGCTTTTATCAAACCTTCGCCCAAGGCCATAGCCGGTGATTACGTGGTGATCCTTTCGGCCAATACCCAGGAGGCCAGCGGCAGCGCTGATTTCCGGGTCAGTGTGCGGACTTCTACCCTCTGGGGCCTGGTGGGGGTAATTCTGGTCCTCATTGTTATTGGTGCCGTTGGGTGGACCTTCCGGAAGTACGGGCGGCGATAGCCATGGCAGGACAGGCAGCGGTCATTGTCACCCGTGACCTTACCAAGCGCTATGGCTCCATAACTGCCGTCCAGGACCTCAACCTGGAAATCAGGCAGGGAGAGATCTTTGGCCTCCTGGGGCCCAATGGCGCCGGTAAGACGACGACGATATTAATGCTCCTGGGGTTGACCGAGCCGACGTCCGGCCAGGCTCTTGTCAATGGCCTGGATGCTACCCGCCATCCCCTGGAAGTTAAAAGGATAGTAGGTTATTTACCCGATAATGTCGGCTTCTATGACGACCTTACGGCCCGGGAGAACCTCCTCTATACCGCCAGGTTGAACCAGATTCCCCCGGCAGAAGCTGAAAAGCGTGTGGTCGCAGCCCTGGACCAGGTAGGCTTGGGCAATTACGCCCACCGCCAGGTGAAGGAGTTTTCTCGCGGGATGCGCCAGCGGTTGGGCATTGCCGATATCATGGTCAAGGACCCGGCTATTATTATCCTCGATGAGCCCACTTTGGGCATTGACCCCGAGGGCGTCCGGGAGTTGCTGGCCCTCATTGTCCGGCTGGCCCGGGAAGGCGGGAAAACAGTTCTCCTCTCCTCCCATCTCCTGCACCAGGTGCAGCAAATCTGCGACCGGGTGGGGATTTTTGTCGCTGGCAGGCTCCTGGCAGCGGGGCCGGTGGCTTTACTCGGGCACCAGGTCATGGCCGGCAAGCCCCTGGAGATTGAATTGCAGGCCGAGCCGGACAATGACGACCTGTTTTCTACCCTCCGGTCCCTTCAGGGTGTGACCGCCGTCGAGCGCCACGGGGCCTTTATCCGGCTGCGCTGCGCCCCAGGCCGCGATATCCGCCCTGAGCTGGTGCCTTACCTGGCAGGCAAAGGGTTTACCCTGCTATATTTAAGGGCCCGAGGTTATGATTTAGATGATATTTATCGCCAGTATTTCCAGGGGGAGGGATACCATGGGACGATGGCAGGATAGGGTGAAAGAATGGCTGGTCTGGTGGCGGCAGCAGGAGTGGTTCAGCGGCGGGCTGAAAACTGTTTTCCAGAAGGAACTGGCGGACAACCTGAGCAGCACCCGCTTTACGATCCTGGTTTTCCTAGTGGCCGTAGCCGGCGTAGGCGCCTTTTATGTAGCAGCCCAGAGCATCCGCCAGGCAGCAGGTGAAGGGGACCCCCAGTTTGTCTTCCTGCGCCTTTTTACCACCAGCGGTGGGTCCCTACCACCCTTTATCACTTTTATTTCTTTTTTGGGACCCCTGCTGGGCCTCGCCCTTGGCTTTGATGCCATCAACGGCGAACATAATAAGCGCACCTTGAGCCGGTTGCTCGCCCAGCCTATCTACCGGGACGATGTCATCAACGGCAAGTTCCTGGCCGGCCTGGTAGTTCTGACCGTGGTCATCCTGGCCCTGGGGTTCCTGGTGGCCGGGTTGGGGCTGCTGCTAATCGGCGTTCCGCCCACGGGCGAGGAAATCGGGCGGTTGTTTATCTACCTCCTGGTCACCATTATTTATGTAGCCTTTTGGTTAAGTGTCTCCCTCCTCTTTTCTTTATTGTTCCGCCAGACCGCCACCTCGGCCCTGGCGGGTATAGCCGTGTGGCTGTTTTTTGCCCTCTTCGCCGGGATGCTGGCAGGGCTCATCGCCGACGGCCTCTTCCCGGTAAGTGAAGACGCTGAGCCGGCCCGGATCCTGCACAACGCCACCTTAAAACAGGATCTCAGCCGCCTGTCGCCGACAACCCTTTATGATGAGGCTACGGTAACCCTCCTCAACCCGGGGGTACGGACCCTGGGCCCGGTACTTGTGCAGCAGCTGGAAGGGGCCATCCCGGGGAGCCTGCCACTGGACCAGAGCCTGCTCCTCATCTGGCCACACCTGGTAGGGCTTATCGCAGCTACCATGCTGATCTTTGCCCTGGCCTATTACTTCTTTATGCGCCAGGAAATACGGGCCGGCTAGGCGGCAATATCTTTCCTTTTGCCGGTGATAAATCTTCACCGGCTTTTTCTTTTCCATTTTCTAATTGCATTATTACGCCCGTGAGTATAAAATAATGGTAAAAAGTACGTCAGGATTTTAATAACTGGCGGAGTACCCTTACCAGTAATCCAGGACAGATGTGCTTCTACGGCAGGAATGATGAAGCCACCTGCTGTTTTTTATATGCAAACCGGTTACATATTTTTGTCATAGCAGGATATTCGAGAGTAGAAGAAGAAATTGCGGCATTTAATGCTGGTGCCAGGGAAGAGGGATATCCTGAGGGCTTCAAGTTAAGCCTGAGCTTTGGGATTGCCACCTGGGAACCGGGAAGCACCAGGAAATGGGAAGAAGTACTTAAAGAAAGCGACATCTTAATGTACCAGGAGAAGAAGGGAAAGAAAACTTCCTAGAATTTTGCTTTTTGCTCGCTTTTATCTATGTGGAAAGCCATGTAGACCACCCCATACTGGACCTTGCCATTTTCCGCCAGCGGCTACTTCTGGCCATGACGGCCGCCAGCATGAATCCGGAAGCCATGTAAGGGTTATTTGCCAGCACTCAGGTCGGCTCCCTGGGCATCGCTGTCAAGGATTTTACATACCTACAGTTTCTTTAAACTCAATTGCCTCCACAGCTACTACCGGCTTTTTCAGTTTTTTGGCTCTGGTTGAAGCCAGGCTGGCCATATTGACCAGGTATTTGACTATGTAACTACTGTCTTCGCCAGAACTGCGTAGTTCTGAACAGCGGCCTCCGGCTACGCCGGCAGAAATGGCGACCTTTATTTTCCCGGGCCAGTTTTCATTAGCAAGGGCTAGGACCATTTGCCGGGCAAGTTTTTCGGCTTCGGCCAGGGGCCTGGTAGTAACGGCAGCAAATTCGTCCCCGGCATAACGACATAAAGTATCCTTATTGCTGTCGATTAAGCTATTTAATATTAAAGCAGTCTGGCGCAGGACATTGTCGCCGTAGATATGGCCGTACTCTTTATTAATAAAGCCAAAGTTATCCAGATCCAGGAAGATTACCGCAATCTCCTGGCCTTCTTTTAATAACTCCAGGGCCTTTTCGTAAAAGATTTCGGCTTTATTTAATCCGGTAAGGCTATCGGTATATTTACCCAATTCCGACATAATTTGGGCGCAGGTAACGATGCCAATAATATCATTTTCTCTGGTAACTACCAGACGCTCAATTTTATGCTTTGCCATTAATTTTTGCGCTTCTGTGAGGCAAACTGTTGGCGGTACAGTAATTACTTTGCGGGTCATGGCATCGGCAACCAGCCGGTTGGGATGAGATCTTTTTATATCCCTGGAAGTGATGATGCCTACCAGTTTTCCCTCTTCTACTACCGGTAGACTACCTATACCATAACGTTCCATGATGGATGCCGCCCGGCCGACACTGGCCAGAGGGTTGATGGTATAAAGCTTCTGGCTTATCAGGCCTTCTACCGTGGGCACTACAAATCCACCGTCCTGTTTATCTGGATGGTAATATTTATCTGGGCTTTAACCACCATATTGTCGTCAGCGATACGGTTTCCTTCATCGATTACAACTGGCAAAAGCTTTTCTTTGGGTAGGAGTCTTAAAAGAGATTTTTTTACTACTACTGCTTCAAAAACTTCATGGTTGAGGCGAACTATCTCATACTGTTCCGGCGAGACCGCATCAACCATCCGCCTAACGGCTTCGGGACCGATAGGGGCTCTTTTACCGACGAGCAAGATGTCCTGCATGGGAGGGATTTCAAATTCCGATAATTTTATGGTAATGTCGGCTTTACGTTGTGGTTCTGGTGAGCGGGACGTTTCCTGGAGTGTCAAATAAAGATATCCCCCTTCCTTCCCCAAAAACACATATTATATTATACCCCTTTTTACTAAATTTGCCCATGGAGTTTTATATTAATTTTTAGTTAAGTTATCTATGTTAACCTGACCTTGCTAGCTTATTTACAATTAATATGCCAACTGACAGTCAAAAAATTAATAAAGGTGCCGATGATTATCTTAGATAACCGCAAAAGGCGAACCCGACCGAAAGGCGGGGGCGCAAAGCCAGGGGCCTAAAGCCTTAACAGGCCATGGCAGCCGGGTTGCCGGATAAGCCAATTTGAAAGTTGCTGGCGATGAGGGGCAACTCCGGTTTTTCGGGTTGGCGCCAGCCACTACGACCTCCTCTGTACCTGCCGCCTGGGGCGGCGGTAAAAGGCCCTGCCTTTGTAGCAGGGCTTTTTGTTTGCCTGGACGCGAATTTAGAAATTTACTGGACTGGATTTACCGCATACCCCGGCAAAGGCCCCCGCGGTGTGTAGTGGGTATGCAAAAGCTTATTCGCGGTCTCGCTCAAGGGCGCGCCCAGAAACTCGGCGTATATTTTTTGCACCGCCGGGTTTTCATGGGACAGGCGGATGCGGCGGGAGTAGTCGATGCGGTAGAGGGCATCGGCCCGGTTGTGGCGGTAGTCCAGGGAGATTTCCTTGTGATCCCGGCTGCCAAAGATGGGCTGCCCGCCGCCGCCGACACAGCCGCCCGGACAGGCCATAATTTCTACATAATCAAACGGCTCGCCGGCCTTCATGCGGTCGAGGACTTTCCGGGCATTGCCGGTACCGTGGGCAATGGCCACTTTGATCCTTCTTCCCTTTAACTCTACCCAGGCCTCTTTGACGCCGCTGATACCCCGGAATTCTTCAAAGTCGATTACCCCCATTTCGCGGCCATGGGTGAGGGCATAGGCCGTCCTGACGGCTGCTTCCACAACGCCGCCGGTGGCGCCAAAAATGGTGCCGGCGCCGCTAGCTATCCCTAAGGGCGTGTCGTATTCTTCATCCGGTAGCTGGCGGAAATTGAGGCCGGCCTGGCGGATCATCCGCGCCAGCTCCCTGGTAGTCAGTACAAAGTCGACATCCTTCCATTCACCGCTGCCCATTTCCGGGCGGCTGGCTTCAAACTTTTTGGCCGTGCAGGGCATGACGGCTACAACCACAATTTTTTTCGGGTCCAGGCCTTCTTTCTGAGCGAAATATGTCTTGGTAATGGCCCCAAACATTTCATGGGGTGACTTGCAGGTAGACAGGTTGGGGATGAATTCCGGGTAGAAATGCTCACAGAACTTAATCCACCCCGGGCTGCAGGAGGAGAGGAGAGGGAGGGGCCCGCCGCGGCCTTCCAGCCGTTCCAGGAGTTCATGGGCCTCTTCCATAATGGTCAGATCAGCCGTAAAATCGGTGGCAAAAACCCGGTCAAAGCCCAGCCGTCGTAAGCTGGCTACCAGTTTACCCGTAACTACAGTGCCCACCGGCAGGCCAAATACTTCTCCCAGGGTAACCTGGATGGAAGGAGCAGTCTGGACGACCACATATTTGTCCGGGTCTGCCAGGGCCTGCCAGACTTCATCAATGCACTCCTTTTCCACCAGGGAAGCCGTGGGGCAGGCGATAACGCACTGGCCGCAGGTGATACAGGCGACTTCGGCAAGGTCTTTCATAAAGGATGGGGCAATGACGGTGTTAAATCCCCGGTTCTGGGCAGAATAGACATGAACTTCCTGGACCTTGCTGCAGATGGCCTCACAGCGCCGGCATTTAATACATTTATTATAATCGCGGACGATAAAAGGGTTCTTATTGAAAATTGGATAGTTGGAGGTTTCGCCGGTAAAGCGAATGTTGCGGATGCCCAGGGTATCGGCAAGGTGCTGCAACTCGCAGTTGAGGTTGCGGATGCAGTTAGTGCACTCCCGGTGGTGGTCGGAGAGCAGGAGTTCCACCACGGTGCGGCGGGCCCGGAGGACCCGGGGCGTGCTGGTACGGACTTTGAGGCCGGCAGAGACAGGGTACACGCAGGCCGCCTGGAGGTTTTTGGAACCCTCTATTTCCACCATGCACACCCGGCAGGCGCCGATCTCATTGATGTTTTTCAGGTAACAGAGGCTGGGAATCTCAATCCCCACCCGGTGGGCGGCCTCCAGGACAGAAATACCTTCCTCAGCCACGACTTCCCGGCCGTCAATCCAGAAGCGTACCTTTTTCCTTGCGACGGGGCGGGTGGCGTCTTCCTCCCGGCCAACGGGGGAAACTGGTTCGAAGGTGAGTTTGTCAGCAGGCATAAGATTGCTCCTTTACTTTGGCTTGGTTTGCGCTCGCACAAAATCTTCACGAAGCGATCTGGGGCTTACTCTCGGGCACGGGTTTAGTGAAGAACTGGCCGCTGCGTTAAATTGCGGCATACCCCGGCCGGGCAGTATTTATCCCGGACGTGGGCCTCGTACTCGTGGCGGAAATACCGCAGGGTAGAAAGGATGGGGTTGGGCGCCGTCTGGCCCAGGCCGCAGAGGGAGGCCTCTTTAACGTCGTGGCTCAAGTCTTCCAGTAGTTTGAGATCATCCATGGTGCCCTCTCCGGAAGTAATGCGCTTTAAGATCTCCAGGAGGCGTTTGGTTCCCACGCGGCAGGGAGTGCAGCGGCCGCAGGACTCGTCCTGGGAAAACTCCAGGTAAAAGCGGGCAATATCTACCATGCAGTCGCTTTCATCCATGATGATAAGCCCGCCGGAGCCCATAATAGAGCCGGCAGCAGTTAGGGCTTCATAGTCAACAGGTGTATCCAGCATCTCCTCCGGGAGGCAACCCCCGGAAGGACCGCCCGTCTGCACGGCTTTAAACTTTTTCCCGCCGGGAATACCACCGCCGATGCCAAAAATTATCTCCCGCAGGGTGGTGCCCATGGGCACTTCGATGAGGCCGGTGTTGTTGATACTGCCGGCCAGGGAGAAGACCTTGGTGCCTTTGCTACCTTTGGTGCCGAAGGAGGCGTACCATTCCGCACCTTTACGGATAATCACCGGTACGTTGGCCAGGGTTTCGACGTTATTGACCACGGTAGGCTTGCCCCAGAGGCCGGCCTGGGCCGGGTAGGGCGGCCGTGGCCGCGGTTCACCCCGGCGACCCTCGATGGAGCGAAGGAGTGCAGTTTCTTCGCCACACACGAAGGCCCCGGCTCCCAGACGGATCTCAATGTTAAAAGAAAACCCTGTACCGAGAATGTTGTCCCCCAGGAGGCCGGCGCGGCGCGCCTGGCGGATGGCCCTTTCCAGACGGTCGACGGCGATAGGATACTCGGCCCGGACATAGACATAGCCCTGCCGGGCACCGATAGCGTAGCCGGCGATAGCCATCCCTTCCAGGACACTGTGGGGATCGCCCTCCAGGATGCTGCGGTCCATGAAAGCACCGGGATCCCCCTCGTCGGCGTTGCAGACCACATACCTGGGCCGGCCTGGGGCCGCGGCCGCCAGCTCCCACTTGCGACCCGTAGGAAACCCGGCCCCGCCGCGCCCCCGTAAACCCGAGGCGCTGATGGCGGCGATGATCTCTTCTGGCTGGCGCGACAGGGCTTCGGCCAGGGCCTGGTAACCGTCGCGGGCAATGTACTCGTTTATATCCTCCGGGTTGATGAGGCCGCAGTTGCGTAAGGCGATGCGGTGCTGGGCCTGGAAGAAATGGATTTCCTTCATGCGCCGGGCATGCTGCCCGGTGGCCGGGTCACGATAAAGGAGGCGAGTAATTACCTGGCCGGAAGCCAAACCCTTGACCAGGTCGGCGGCGTCCTCCTTCCGGACCCGGCAGTAAAAGATGCCTTCCGGGTAGACTACGGCAATGGGGCCCAGTTTGCAAAAACCAAAGCAGCCGGTCTTGATAATTTTTACTTTTTCTTGGAGCTGGTGGGCCTCCACCTGCTTTTTTAACTCCTCGCGCAGGCCGTGGCTTCCCGAAGAGCTGCAGCCGGTACCGGCGCAGACCAGTATTTGATGCTCCCCGGCAGCTTCTTCCCTGCCCAGGCGGGCCTCAATGAGGGGGAGGTGCTGTTGCTGGATGTTCAGCAGGTCGCTGGTGCACGTGATCATCTGCTAACTCCTTTGCCTGGTAGCGAGATAAAATGCCGGCTACCTCGCCAGCCGTAACCTGGCCGTAGATGTCGTCGTTGATGGCCATCACCGGCGCTAAACCACAGGCTCCCATACAGCGGGTGGACCGCAGGGTGAAGAGACCGTCCGGGGTGGTATCGTCGTCGTCGAGATCCATTTCGTTTTTAAAGGCCTGGAAAATCTCCTGGGAGCCCTTGACATAACAGGCTGTGCCCAGGCAGACACTGATGGTATACTTGCCCTTGGGCTCGGAATTAAAAAGAGAATAAAAGGATACAACGCCGGCGATTTCCGCGAGGGGGATATTTAACCTGGCCGCCAGGTAGGCCTGGACCTCCGGTGAGAGATACCCAAAGATTTCCTGGGCCTGGTGTAAGATGTGAATGAGCTGCCCTGGCTGCCGGCCGTGGACTTTAATGACCTTATCGAGGCGGCTATATTTATCCAGCATAAGACTTACCTCCGACCTTAGTTTGAAGCAGGGAGGTTTTTTTCATACCAGGACCTGGCTGGATAACCCTTTAAAAAAGAGCGACAATCCTTCTTGCCAGGGCATTTTTGTATTACCTGTCCCCCTTGTATTTGATTGAAAAGAAAGTAAAATAAATATACAAGAGATATAAAAGATAAATTCAAATAATCTAGTTCAAGTGGGAATAAGCACAGAAAAGATTGCTATGGGGAGGTTAACTGGCATTGGGCAGCATGGCATTAGCTTTCACGGACCATGATGTAGGCGAATTCTTCCGGCAAAGGGGAAAAGCATTTACCTTTCGTGCAGGCCAGGTGGTATTTATGGCCGGAGAGGAAAGTAGTCGAGTATTTTTCATTTTAAAAGGGCGTGCCAAAATTTACCGCTTAACACCCAATGGTAGCAGTGTTACGGTGGCCATCCGTCATCCAGGAGAACTTTTTGGTCTGGCAGAGGTTCTCTGTGACAGCGAACGCCTTTGTTTTGCCGAAGCCCTGGAGGAACTAGAAGTACTGGAACTTAAAAATAAAGATTTTGAAGCCATGTTGTTAGAAGACCCTGCCTTCGCCCGCGAAATAGCCGGTATCCTGGCCAAACGCCTGAGGGAAGCAGAAACTACTATTTACGAAATGGTTTACTACCAGGCTCCCAGCAGATTGGCACGCTTACTTTTAAAACTTGCCAGCTGCTGCGGCCAGGCTGCACCACAGTTAATACCTCAAGGAATTAAGTTAGGAATACGCTTAAGTCACCGGGAAATTGCCGAAATGATTGGAACTTCACGCCAGACGGTAACATCTATTCTTAATGCTATGGTGCGGGAAAAAGCCATTGACGTGCAGTACAAGGAAATTATTGTTCTCGATCGAGAAAAGCTCGAGAGATGGCTGTTTTAAGTCAAACAGGTTATTTTGACAGAAACAAGCGGCAAATGCCGCTTTTATTTTGTCATTAAGCAGACAATTCTAATGACGTAGCCGGGACAATTTTCCTGGCTAATAGTTGCTACAATAAGAGTAGTGAAAAGTACCACATAGATTTGATTGAAGGAGGTTGAAAATCAAAAGTAATAATAATCTACTTTAAAGAGGAGGATTTTTTGGTGAAGTAGCGCGAGAATATATTCACAAATAAGAAAGGAGGCTACCAGAATGAACGGTAAAACAGCAGACCTGTTGCAAGGGATGGAACGGAAACAGGTTGCTGGTATAATCATCGCTTTTGCCCTCCTCTTCGGGATAAGTTCTGCCCCACCTTTTCCCGGTCTTAAACCCCAGGCGCAAACTGTCCTGGCTATTTTCCTATGGTTTATCACCTGTATGGTTACTGATGCCTTGCCGAAGGCTATTGTAGGCCTGGCTGCACCCACCCTGCTGGTGGTCATGGCTAAAATGAAAATCCCCAATGCCTTTGACGCATTTGCCTCAAACGAATTCTTCCTGGCCATTGGTGCCTTTATCTACGCTGCCATTATGATGGGGACACCCCTGGGCCAGCGCATAGCTATCGGTATCACCAACGCCTTGCGTTCAACCAGAGTAACGCGCATCCTGACCGGCCTCTCCCTGGCCGATGTGGTCATCGGCGGCATCCTTCCTACGGTAAGCGAAACCGCCCTTTTCCTGCCCATTTCCAAAGGTGTCACCGGGCTCATGCGGGGGCGAGAGCACCTGCCGGAAAGCAAGAGGATCAATACAGCCATCATCCTGATGATCACCGCTCTGGTACCCCTCTTCACCGGGCCGCTAATTCTGACGAGCCACTTCCCCAATATCATGCTGGCCGGCAATCTGGCCAACGCCAAAATCCAGGTTTCCTGGGTTGACTGGTTCATCTATAACCTACCCCTCTGGGGCCTGTTACCTATCCTCTTACTCTATGTTACCTGGTACTTCAAACTCAAAGGGTTGGACATTCCTGGCGCCGACGAAGAACTGCCAAAGATGAAGGCTGAACTGGGAAAGATCACCTGGCCGGAGATTTGGGCCGCAGCCTGCATAATCCTGGGCGTTTTCCTATGGATAACCGAAGGGACCCTGCACAAAATGCAAACAGGTATGGTAGCAATCATCGTGTTGATGCTGGCCTTTTTGCCTTTTGGCAAGCTCAACTTCGAGAAAATGAACCGGTACATCATGTGGGACATCTGGCTGCTCCTGGGTGGTGCCATTTGCGTTGGTAACGCCTTGAATAACTCCGGAGCTGTCGGCTGGCTGGCCGGTTTTATCGTCAACCCGATTAAGGCAGCAGGTATTCTTTCGCCCATTGCCGTTCTCTTCATTATCGTTTTCGGCTTCCACATCGCTCGCGCCGGTATTGTCAGCGCCGCCGCTATGGGAGCTACCTTTATTCCTTTAACCATTGGCCTGGCCAAGGAGTTAGGGTTTAATATTCTACCGTTTTCGTTAATCGTTATTAATTCCTTAAGCTACTCTTTCTTCCTTCCTATTTCAATAACTGCCTTCCTCATTGCCTGGGGCGCCTCAGGCACATCTACCTGGGAGGCCATCAAATTCGGATCTTTACTTTCAATCATCGCCAATATTTACGTCATTCTCGTTCAAGGTGGCTGGCTAACCCTTATCGGTCATCCTTTCTAAATTAATAAAACAGGAGGTATAAGCTGATGCCGCAAGGAACAAAATTGCCGTCTCGTCTAGAAGATATAGAAGTAGTGCAGCTCAAGACCGATATCCTGGTGATCGGCGCCGGTAACGCTGGCTGTTTTGCCGCTATTGAAGCCAAAAAGCTGGACCCCAATCTACAAGTAACATTAATGGAGAAGGCCCATATCGACAGGAGCGGTTGCCTGGCCGCGGGTATGGACGCTATTAATACCTACATTAAGAAGGGGCGGACAATCGAGGAATTTGTGCGCTGGAGCCGCTCCCAGGCCGGAGGCCTCATCAGGGAAGACCTGACCATAAGCCTGGCCGAGGTACTCAATCAACCTACCGAACAGTGGGAAGAATGGGGCCTGCCCGTCGACAAGGATGAAGATGAGCAGTACCATACCCGGGGCAAGTGGGACATTACCATCAAAGGCTCGGAAATGAAAGTGATCCTGGCGGAAAAGGTACGGGAATACGGCTGCCAGATCCTCAACCGGGTAGTGGCCACCAACTTCCTGGTCGTGGACGGCAGAATTATTGGCGCTGCTGGCTTTGGGGTGCGGGACGGTAAGATGTATATCGTCCTGGCCCGGGCTACCATCGTCTCTACCGGGGGTTGTGCCGGGCTGTATAAGCCATACACCAACGACGGCGTGGACAGCCATCATCACCTCTGGTATTGCCCCTTTAACACCGGCGCCGGATACGCCATGGGGATCCGGGCGGGAGCAGAAATGACTACTTTTGAAATGCGCTGGTGCGCAACCCGGACGAAGGACTTCAACGGCCCCATTGACACCATCTCCGTCGGTTACGAGACACCCATGATCAATGCCTACGGGGAAAAGATCTTACAGGAGCGCTACGCCCACCTGGGCGGTGACGCTGCACCACGTTTCATCCGGGCCAATGTACCCATGGAAGAATGGCTCAATGGACGGGGACCGTGTTACGTCGATACCAGGGGCATGACTGATGAAAATATCAAGGATATGAAAATAGATTACCTCAATGAACGCCCGGCCTTTGTCCTTTACCTGGCAGCCCGCGGACAGGATCTTAAACAGGAGCCCATTGAGATTTACGGCAATGACCCCTACATTGTCGGTGGTCATACGGCCAGCGGCTATTGGGTTGATATCAAGCGGGCAACCACTTTACCGGGGTTATTTGCTGCCGGTGATGTGGCCGGCGGCACGCCGAATAAATTTGTAGGTGGCTGCGCAGCGGAAGGAATGCTGGCAGCCCGCGGTGCCGTGGAGTATCTCAAAACGGTTACTGTCGTACCGGAAGTTCCCTCAGAGCAAATCACTAAAGAGCGGGACCGGGTTTTTGCCCCGGCTATCCGCCAGGTAGAGGTAGGGGACGGCATTACGCCGCGGGAAATGGAAGAGCGCATGCAGCGGCTGATGGATGAATATGCCGGTGGTGTTCACCAGTTCTACCGTATGAATGCCACTCAACTCCAGTTTGCCTTGAAAAATATCCGCATCCTCAAAGACCAGACTAAATATTTAATTGCCCGTGACCTCCATGAGCTCATGGAAGCCCATGAGGTGATTGACCGTTTAGATGTGGCCGAGGTACTATTGCACCATCTTCTCTTCCGGGAAGAAACGCGCTGGCCGGGCTGGCAGACGCGCACCGATTTTCCCGAGCGCAATGATGAGAAGTTCGACTGCTTTGTAAACTCGCGGCGCAATCCTGATACCGGGGAAATTGAAGTATTCACCCGTCCCTATGAGCAGGTAGTGCCAGGGGATCGTTACTTGCCCTAAATTGATGGAGAAATAAGGAGGAATGAGTAATGCCGCCCAGAGTTAACCTCGCCAAATGTGACGGCTGCAAAGCCGAAAAAGAACCTTTGTGCGAACAGATCTGCCCGGGGGATCTGATGACTTTAAACCCGGAAAACCAAAAGGCTTACTGCCGTTCCCCCAGGGACTGTTGGGACTGCATGTCCTGCGTGAAATCTTGCCCCCAGGGGGCTATAGAAACCAGGTTACCGTACCAGATTGGTTATTATCAAGCCAAACTTATACCTCTTATGGGTACTAATCGCATTACCTGGACCTGTATCGACATCAACGGTAAAGTAGAACGCTTTTCCTTTAAAACCCGAAACGATTAACCACGAAGTGCTGCCTGCAGGGGCACCAAAACTGGTGCCCCTGCAGGCTAGTGGAATAAGGAGAGGTTAACGGTATGGAGGGACCTCAAATTGGCCTTTACCTCTGCCAGTGCTGGGGTGAGATCGGGCGCACGGTAGATCTCGAAGGCCTGGCCAGGGCAATGGGCAAGAAAAAAGGAGTCAGTGTATGCCGTGTTCATGAAGCCTGGTGCAGTAAAGATGGCCTGGCCGTCCTCAGCGAGGACATCAGGGAAGGCAGGGTAAACCGGGTAGTCCTGGCTGGCTGCTCGCCCAGGGAGAAAGAAAGTATCTTCCGGCAGGCAATAGAGGAGGCCGGTTTAAACCCCTACCTCCTGGAACGCTGTAACTTGCGCGAGCAATGCGCCTGGCCCCATCGAGACGACGGCAAGAAGGCTTACCTAAAAGCGGTAAACCTGGTAAATATGGCCCTGGCCCACTCGCGCCAGGCAGAGTCATTGACCCCCCTGGCCTTCGCGGCCAGCAAGGCTGTCCTGGTGGTGGGTGCTGGCATTGCCGGTTTGAGTGCCGCCCTGGACCTGGCAGCCGCCGGGGCAGAAGTTATTGTAGCAGAAAAGGAAGCCTTTATCGGCGGCAAAGTGGCCGAATTTTACCGTTATTTTCCTCGCCAGTGCCCGCCGTCCTGTGGTTTAGAATACCTGACGGCGGAGATCAGGAAAAACCCCCTGATCACCCTTTATACCCTAACTGAAGTTAGCGACATTGAGGGGGGACCAGGCAATTTCCAGGTGAAGCTGCGGCAGCAGCCACGCTACGTTGACATGGCAGCCTGTACTGCTTGCGGAAAGTGCGCTGAGGTCTGCCCAGCAGAGCGGCCCCGGACCGGGCCGTTACCGGCGCCAGGGAAGGCCATCAGTCTCCCGGGAGGTTTCGCTTATCCCCTGGCCTATGCCCTGGATAAAGAAGTTTGCCGTGGGGGAAATTGCAACCTGTGTGCAGTAGCCTGCCCGACCCAGGCCATAAATTTAAACGCCGTAGAGCAGGAATTCTCCCTGGAAGTAGGGGCTATTCTCTGGTGCACGGGCTGGCAGCCCTACGATGCCAGGAACCTGGAGCTGTTTGGTTACGGCCGTTATGCCAATGTAATCACCAACGTGGAATTTGAACGCCTGGCCTCACCCAACGGCCCGACAAAAGGGAAGTTATTGCGCCCGTCCAATGGCAGGCCGGTAAAGCGCGTGGCCTTCATCCAGTGCGCCGGTAGCCGTGACATCAACCACCTGCCGTACTGCTCCCAGGTTTGCTGTGCCGTAACGCTGAAACAGGTCCAGTACGTCCGTGAGCTGGCGCCGGAAGCCGAAAGCTATGTCTTTTATATGGACCTGCGGTCAACCGGGGAATATGAAGCAATGTACCGGCGCGTCCAGGAAGAAGGCATGGCCACCTTCATCAGGGGGAATCCGGCGGCAGTAGAGGAGGAGCCCTCTACCGGTCGCCTTACTATCCTGGCCGAAGATACCCTTGCCGGTGAGGCGGTACGCCTCGAGGATCTCGATCTCGTGGTGCTGGCGGTAGGTATGCAGCCTAATCAGGGGCCAAAGAGATTTATCGAAAACGTCGCCAACTGGGAATTCCCCTCGGGGCATATCCAGTGTTTTCCCTTTGAAAGCCAACGCCGCGGCATCTATGTTGCCGGCTGTGCCCAGGGACCCATGGACGTAGCCGCCGCCGTCCGCAGTGCTGCCGGGGCGGCTATGAAGGCTATGACGGTAATAGGCGGTAATTTCACTGTTCCACCTACCGTACCGGTCGTCGATAAAAATAAATGCGACAAGTGCAAACGGTGTATGGAGGAGTGCCCCTTCAATGCCTGGAGCTGGGATGAAACCGAATACCCTGCCCCCGATTTACGCAAGTGCCGCCAGTGCGGCATCTGTGAGGGCGGCTGCCCGTTAGGTGTTATTTCGTTACGCAACTTTACCATTAAACAATTGACGGCCATGGTGGAAGCAATAGATATGGGATTCCTCGGGCGGCAGGAACCCGTGGTTGTTGCTTTCCTGTGCATCAATGACGCCTACCCGGCGGCCGACCAGGCCGGGCGTAAAGGCTGGCAGTATCCCCCCAACATCCTGACTATTCCTGTGCCCTGCGCCGGAGCAGTTAATATGAAGGTAGTAGTAGAAGCCCTGACGGCCGGGGCCGACGGCGTGCTGGTAGGTGGCTGTCCCTCGGACCAGTGCCATTACCGGCAGGGCAGCGACCTGGCCGCAACGCGGCTGGCCAACGTGGGCGAGACGCTGCAGCGGATGGCCATTGAGCCGGAGCGGGTACGTTTGGTACGCCTGAAAGCAGATGATGACAGCTTATTTGTAGCGGAAGCGGAGTGGTTCGTGGCCGAGTTACGGGCGTTAGGTCCCAGCCCTTTGAAGCCTTAAAGGGAGGCAGGAAAATGGCTATAAACATCTCTCGGTCTGCCCTGCCGGAAGACGGGGAACTTTGGAAGATAGCCGCCGCCTGCTTCCAATGTGGTCGCTGTACGGGTGGCTGTCCGGTAGTCTTTGCTGCCAGGGAAACGCCGCGGCAGGTAATCCGCTTGCTCCAGCTCGGTGTCTGGGAAAAGGCTCTGGCTTCTCCTACCATCTGGGTTTGCGCGGGGTGCCATTTTTGTACCGTAGAGTGTCCGCGGGGTGTGGACCTCCAGGGGCTTATGGTCCGGTTGAAGCAGCTTGCCCTCCGCCAGGGAAAGCATAAAAAAGAGGCTGCTTTTTACCAGGCCTTCCTTATGGGCATCAAGCGAAACGGCCGCATCTTTGAACCTGGACTGCTCCTGGTTTACGCCCGGCGGGCCGGAGTTAATGTTTTAAAGCCTCAAGTTAAGGTGGGGATGCAGATGCTCCGACGGGGACAGGTTACGCTGCGTCCCTCGCTGGTAGAGGACAGGATGAAACTGCGCGCATTACTGGAGACGCTAACGAGGGGAGGGCGGGAAGGATGAAATGGGCCTTCTTGCCCGGCTGTTCCCTCCATAGTACAGCGGCCCAATATCGCACCTCTTTCCTGGGGGTGGTAAGGGCACTTGGCATTGAAGTGGAAGAGGTGCCGGACTGGAACTGCTGCGGGGCCACGGCTGCGAAACATTTTAACCAGCAGTTCACGCTGGTACTGGCCGCCCGCAACCTGGCGCTGGCCGAAAAGGTGGCGCCGGTACTGGCGGTTCCCTGCAATCTTTGCTATAACAACCTGACCCTGGCGGCCCATGCCTTGCAGGATGAGGCCAAACGGGAGCAGATCAACAGCCATCTCCTTCCCCTGGAACTCCGCTTGCGGGGAGAAGTTGCTGTCTATCATCCGCTCAAGCTTTTCTTGCAAGAAGTAGGGGTGGAAAGGATCCGGCAGGCCGTTGTCCGGCCGTTAGCGGGTCTCAAAGTAGTTGCCTACTACGGTTGTCTCCTTACGCGGCCCAAAGAAGCCAGCATCGGTGACAGCAACCGGTGGCCAGCCTGGCTGGATATGCTGGCCGTTACGGCCGGGGCCACCCCCTTGCCTTTTAACGCGGCCACCAGGTGTTGCGGCGGCACCCTGGCCCTCACCCATCCGGAAGTAGCCCTGCGGGCAGCAGGAGTAATACTGGCCGAGGCCCGTGTGCGGGGAGCGGAGGCGATCCTGGTTACCTGTCCCATGTGCCAGCTCAACCTGGAGAGGGCCCAAATCCAGGAAAAGGGAAGAGAAAAACGTCTCCTGCCGGTACTTTATTTCACCCAGTTTCTGGGCCTGGCTTTGGGGTGTGATCCCATAACCGTGGGGTTAAAGAAAAATTTGATCCCTCTTCCCAAAGAATGGAGCTCCTTTGGGGCTCATCAGGCCAGGGCCAGCTCGTCGAAACGTGCCTGGTGTTGAATTGCAGTCGCTAACCGGTCTATTATTTCCCGGACCAGGCCCAGGGGCTTACCGTGGACTTGAGCACCAATAGTTGCCCCGGTTTCCCGGGCATAAGCCACCTTTACCGCCACATCTCTGGCTATCACGCCAGGAGCAATATCGACTGTTAGCATTTCTCTACCCGTTTCCGGGTTCGTTCTTTGAATGAGACCCACGGAGCCAAAGGCATGATCGCCAATGGTGACAGAGAACTTCTCTAAAGCTATTTCCCTGGGGCGCTTAAGGGCGAAGAGATTGGCGGCGGCCACGCGGGCCTCGCGGCCGCCCGCGATAGCCTGTCTGGCAATAGCGCCCCCTGGTCCGGAAGGGGAGATTTTAGCGGCACAATCGCCAACGGCAAAGATATCTTCATCACTGGTGCGCATATACTCATCAACAAGGATGCCAGCGTGTTCGTGGGTTGCCAGACCGGCCTCCCGGGCCAGCCCGGTATTGGGCACGACACCTGTGGCCAGAATAACCGTATCAGCAGGTAAAGTCCGGCCGCTGGTGAGCTTCACCTGTTCAACCCGTTTATTGCCCTGCAATTCTTCTACTCCGGTTGCGGTTATAATGTTGAGACCTCGCTGCCGGAGGTTTTCCTCCACCAGGGTGCAAAACTCATCGTCAAAAGCCCAGGCCAGGCAGTGGGGGAGAAGTTCTACCATGGTGACGTTTAGCTGCCGGTTGGCGGTGCATGCCTCGGCAAACTCTATGCCGGCGGGTCCGGCACCCACGATGACCAGGGACCTGGCAGAAGCCAGAGAAGCGCGAATGTTTTCCAAGTAAGGGAACTCTTTTTTTAAGGCAAACACGCCTTGCAGGTCGGCGCCTTTAAAAAGAGGCGGTGCCGGAAGGGAACCGGTAGCCAGAATTAATTTATCATAAATAATATCTTCAGCGAAGGCGGTGGTGACGCATTTGCCCTGGCGGTCAATGGCTGTCACTTCATCGATTACCAGTTCAATTCCCTCATCATAAAGACGGTCGTCCCGCAAGACATTGTTATAGAGTGTACCTTTAGCGCAATTGTAAGCAAGGCACCACGGGATTAAAGCCCGGACTTCTTTACGCACCAGGGTGATCTTTTTGCCGCCATAGTAGCGCCTGGCAGCCAGCGCTGCCGTATACCCGCAAATACCCCCGCCCACAACCAGCACATCCGTCCGTTTCATGGCTGCACCCCTTTCCGGTTTTTAACCCAGGCAACTGGCCAGGCGCCCGTTATCCGGCATTGGTGGAGGGAGACGCAGAACCTTTACCGTTTCTTCGTCAATCCCGATTTCACCCAGTATCTTCTTGACACGGCGCCAGGCCTGCTCCTGGCAAATCATAGGGTCGGGTCCAGAGCGCTGGCTGCCGAAGGCCCTGGCCGGCCGGAAGTGGCACTGGCCTTCAATGCAGCCCGTCAGTAAAATCTCCTGCGCGCCGGCTTCAATGGCCTTAAGCACCTCCAGGGTGCCAATCCGGCTTAAACACGGTACCTGCAATACAAAAACGTCATTCTGGCAGTCCAGGCCAGCAGCATTTTCAAAGTTGGCATAAGCGCAGTAGCTGCAGGTGAAGATAACGGTAGGCAACACTTTTCCTGGCTCATCTGGCAGGGCCTTGAGTTCAGCTTCCATTTCAGTATGACTGTAACCTGTAAGGGTAATGGCTTGCGCCGGGCATGCCGCCACGCAGGCGCCGCATCCCTGGCAGAGCAGGGGATCGATATATGAACGGTGTTCCTTAATTACAGGGGCACCATGGGGACAAACACGCACACAGGTAAGACAGGCCGCGCAGGCGCCTTCTACCCGGGCTACCCGTTCGGGAATGGTTTGGCGCTCTTGCACCAGGAGGGCGGCCGCCTTCGCGGCCGCGGCCTGAGCTGAAGCTATGGCTTCCTCGAGATTCTTAGGCCCTTCTGCCAGCCCGCAGGTGAAGATGCCTGGCACCGGCGTCTCAACAGTTTTTAATTTGGGATGGCTGGTAGCAAAGAAACCATTCTCGTCCAGGGGGATGTGGCATAAAGACGCCAGGCACCAATTCTCCGCCCGTGGCTCCATCCCGGTCGCCAGCACCAGGAGATCGGCATCAATGACAATTTCTTCGCCCAGGATGGGATCGTAAACCCGGACTTGTACTTTGCCCTCTGGTCCTGCTTTCTTTGCGGGCACCGTTACTTCCGGCGGCGCTTCCAGGTTATAACGCAGGAACAGGATGCCCTGAGAGCGGGCGGTCTCGTACCACTGCTCCTGCAGGCCGTAGGTCATAATATCCCGGTTGAGCACGTATACATCAACTTCTGGGTTAATTTTCTTGAGTTCAAGGGCATTTTTTAAAGTTTCACTACAGCAGATCCGGCTGCAGTAAGGATGGGAGTCATCGCGGGAATCTACGCATTGAATAAAGACAACCTTTTGCAGGCTGTCCAGTCGCCGGCTCCGGGTTTTAAGCAGGTCTTCTAACTCCAGGCCGGTAATTGCTGCCGGGTGCTGGCCATACAAGTACTGCCGCGGCTTCTTTTCTGCAGCACCGGTGGCAATAATAATTACGCCGTGCCGGATGTTTTCCTTTCGCCCGCCTGTACCTTCTATCTCTGTAGCAAAACTTCCCAGCTGGCCGGTTATGGTCCTAGCTTGAGCGTTCAGGTGGATATGGATGCGGGGGTGTTTGCTGAGACGCTGGCTTAGCCTGGCCAGATATGCCTCAACGTCGGCGCCTTGTAAGGTGTACTGCAGGCGAAGGGCATTACCACCCAGTCGTCCCTCCTTTTCTACCAGGTGGACTTCGAAATCGAGATCGGCCAGGGTAAGGGCGGCAACCATGCCGGCCACCCCACCACCGATTACCAGGGCGGCGGGTGTTATTGACCATTCCTCCACCATGCCGGCAGGAGCAGTCAATGCCCTGGCCGCTCCCATCCGCACCAGGTCCCTGGCTTTTCTGGTAGCGCGATCTTTCCGGCCACTGTAAATCCGGACCGCATGATCCAGGACATTAACCACCTTTGCTACATTGCCCGGCAGGCCAGCCTGCCGCAAATAAGTGTTTACCAGGGGTTCCAGGGCACGCACACTGCAGGCAGCTACTACAATCCGGTTTAAACTATGTTCCTTTATGGCCTGGCGTAATTGTTCGCCCGCCCCCCCGGCGCAAAGGGATAATCTTTCCACCCAGGCAACCCCAGGCAAGGAGCGGCTATATTCTTCCAGCTCCTTTAAATCCAGGCCGGCAGACAGCTGGTCACACCCGCAGACAAAGACGCCGGTCCGCGGCGGGATACTATTGCCGCCAGGAAGTGAAACCAATTGTATTTTAGGGGGCAGGGAACTCCAATAAAATAAACCTGCTTCTTTTAGCCAGGAAGCGCAGGCAGCGGCAGCGGCCGAGCCCTGGGTGACGGCGTCGATTACGTCACAGGGGCCGCTAAAGGCGCCGGCGACAAATACTCCTTCCCGGGTGGTGGCCAAGGGAGAAAGGGCAGGGGACTGGCAGAAACCATAGGTATCGACCTTAATATCCAGCCTGGCAGCCAGTTCCCGGGCGCCATCCGGCGGTCGCAAGCCGGTAGCCAGTACTGCCAGGTCAAATTCTTCGACGTTGATCTGGCCGTTTTCCTGGGCATAGCGAATGACCAGCCGGGGATCTCCTGGAGACTGGATAATGCTGTGAATGCGGGAACGAACAAGCCTTAATCCGTATTCCCGCCGGGCCTTCTCCAGATATTCCTGGTAAGTTTTGCTGTAGGTACGCAGGTCCATGTAAAATAGGGTTATTTGCGGTAAAGGGAGTTTCAAAGCAGCAGCGGTCTCATAAAGCATCAGGGCCTCCTTCAGGGCATACATACAGCAGACGGCCGAGCAGTAAGCCACTCCGGTGGCGGGATCGCGGGAGCCGGCACACTGGATGAAAGCCACCCGTTGCACCGGCTCTTTGCCCGGAGGACGGTGCGGGTACCCACTGTTAGCCAACTGTTGCTCCAGCTCCAGGCCCGTCAAGACACCGCTATAACGGCCATAACCGTAACGGGCGTTTAAACTGGGAGGTAAATATTCCTCATAACCGGGACAAAGGATGATGGCAGCCACATTGATGGTTTCTTCCCGGCCCTGCCGGTTAAGATGGAGACAAAAATGGCCTGCTTTCCCGGTTAAGTTTTTAACTTCAGCACCGGTCAAGAGTACGATTTTATCTTCCCCAGCCAGCCTGATAAAGTGCGGGGAGCGTATACAGAAGAAACCATGCCAGGGCGTCAAAGCGCAGGCGCTGCAGTCGTTGGTGGGAAAGGTCTTGGATAAAATAGCCAGCTTACCGCCCGGCCGGGCAGCGCGTTCTACCAGGATTACCTGGTGGCCGAGGCAGGCCAGGTCTAGAGCCGCCTGGACCCCGGCGATGCCTGCTCCCAGTACGGCTACCGGCAACGAACCATTTTTATCCATCAATACCTCACTCCTTGCCATTAATTACGAGAGCGTCGGCTACCAGCTCGACTATGTTTTTCGCCTTAACATCGAGGTGATAATGACGGCACAAATCGTTCAATTGGTCAACGCAGTTATGGCAGGGAGTGGCGATAATCTTTGCTCCCGTGCGCTGGATCTGTTCTATTTTCACCTTTCCTTTAGCCATCCGTTCCTGGCCAAACTCGCTCAAAGAGAGCATGCCGCCACCGCCACCGCAGCAGTAGTTATTCTCACGGTTGGGTGTCATCTCCCGGAAATCTGCTACCGCCGCCCGGAGTATCTGCCGCGGTTCTTCAAAAATGCCCTCCTTGCGGCCTAGATTGCAGGGATCGTGATAGGTTACCGGTTCGCTGTTGCGGGAGGGGTCAAGGCGGATGCGGCCGTCTTGTAGGTATTCGGCCATGAGCTGGACGATACTGCGCACGCTGAAGGGGAGTTTGTACCCCAGCCACTGCTCCGGCCCCCAGCGAATGGCGCGGAAGGCATGGCCGCACTCGGTCATGATCAACTCCTGGCAGCCCAGGCGCTCCACCTCATCGGCCAGGCGCTGCACCAGGATAGCGCCGGCTTTGTCGTCCCCGGAGAAAAGGGCGTAGTTGGTCGCGTCCCAGTAGCGGCTGGAAAGGGTCCAGCTTTCGCCGGCGGCATGGAACACTTTGGCCGCCGCTAGAATGGAGAGGGGGAAGAACTTCGCTTCCCGCGGGTTGATAACGTACAATATCCTGGCGTCCTTCTTATCAACGGGTATTTCCGCCTCATTGCCGAACTCCGCCTGGAGCTCTTCTTGCATCCAGTCCAGGGTGTCGAGGTAATCCTCCTGGCTGATTCCCATATTATTGCCGGACTCTAGAGCCAGGTCTACCACTTTCTGCAGGTTTACAGGGACGCGGCCTTTTGCCGCCAGTTCCGACCGCATGGCCCGGACCAGGTCGCCCATATTCACGCCCACCGGGCAGTACACTGTACAGCGGCCGCACATGGTGCAGAGCCAGATCATATCTGACGCCAGGAGCCGGTCTTCCATCCCCAACAGGAGCAGGCGCACCATTTTACGGGGGTCTACTGGTGCGCCGATGTCGCCGGCAGGGCAGCCGCCGGTGCACACGCCGCAGGCCAGGCAGGCCTGCAGGCTGGCTCCGCCCATGGCCCGGGAGATTTTTGCTTGTAAATTTAGATGATGGGGTGTAAGGGTAGGCGCTTCTTTAGCCAGTAAAATGGCCATAAACAACACTCCTGTATAAAATTGAGATTCCCTTGCCTTTTAACCACGGCTATCATTTCCAGTGGAGCTGGGAGCCAGCCTTATGTTATGGGACCTGTCCCGGGCAATACCAGTTTTTCTTTTGCCAGCAAGGACGCGCCCCTTCCTTTGGCTCTTCTAAAGGGGTGCTTATACATTTGCCGTCCTGCCAGCAGGGGTAAAAGGCGAGGTAATTGGGGAGATTTGCAAGCTGGCAGTGTTTGCCATCAAGGAGACGTTTAATAAACATTAACCGCTGTAAGTCCAGTTCCGAATAGCAGCGCCGGCCGTTTTTCCTCGTGGGAACGACCAGTCCCTTTCGTTCCCAGCGACGCAGGCGGTGGGGAGAAATATCTAAAACCTGGATAACCATACCGATGGGATACACCGGCCTTCTTCGCCCCGCTTACTATTGATCTTACTTATATCATATTTCTTGAACATAACTGTGTCAATAAACTTATAAAAAATATTACAAGAAAGTTATTTAGATATAGCGAAAATATGTTTCCAAAAGGAGAAAAGCGACACTTGATCTGGGATGATAAGTTAACGTAAAATAAAGCTGTAAATAATTTATAACCTGATTGTTAAGCGAGGCGGCTTCCCATGCCGGAACAAATGTTATATACTATCAGCGTGGTCGCCGATTTACTGGGCATACAGCCGGGCACCCTGCGGGTCTGGGAAAGACATAAACTCATCCAGCCCGCACGCAAGAACGGGCGGCGCCTTTACTCAAATAATGACTTGAAACGGCTGCGCTTCATTCAAAAGCTCATCGATAAAGGCTTTAATTTAAACTCCATCAAACACTACCTGGCCTTCTATCCTTGTTGGTTATACGAGGACTGCCCGGCCTGCTCCCGTAAGACTGAACGTATAGGGTGCGCCAAGCCATGCTGGAAGGAGGAAGGGACTTACTGCCAGATCTCCTTTGACGATCCCTCCCTTTGTAATACATGCCCCCATAGAAGCCAGGAAATAAAGTAATTCCAACAGGAAAAAATAGCCCCTGGTGAATAAAAACCGTTATTGACCAGGGGGATAGTTATAACGGCAGGAATTTGCCTCTTCTTTGTCGAACATTACCAGAAAACGATTCTCGCGGGTGCCAGGGAAGCCGGTGCAAGTCCGGCGCGGTGCCGCCACTGTGAGGGGGAGTACCTGCTAAAGGAGCCACTGGTCCAGCACTCAGCAAGATATTTACCGCTACGGGTTAATTTCTTATAGTATTAAGAAGTACCCGGAGTAGTGCAGCTAAAGGAGCTGAGTGCTGGACTGGGAAGGCAGCAGGGAGCGTTGAACCCGAGCCAGGAGACCTGCCCGTGGGATTTCACCGTTAAACCACGGCCATGGTGAAGGTGAGGTAAGGAAGAATTTACCCCAGCTACGCAGGCGTGGTTGGGGTTTTTAATTAAGGCAGGCGAAAGGAGATTTAAATTTTATCATGATACCCAGGAAAATCATCAAGCGCGACGGCCGGGTAGTTGACTTTGACGAGGAAAGGATTATCAATGCTATTTATAAAGCGGCCCTGGCTGTTGGGGGCCAGGACCGCCGCCTGGCCAGTCGGCTGGCCAACCAGGTGACGGCCCTTCTAGCGGAAAAATTTGTCGATAGGCTGCCTACCGTCGAAGACGTGCAGGACCTGGTAGAAAAAGTATTGATTGAGAACGGCCATGCCCGGACGGCCAAGGCCTATATACTTTACCGGCAACAACATGCGGAATGGCGGGATTTCCGCCACCTCCTGGTCAACGTGCAGGAAATGGTCCAGGGCTACCTGGACGGCCAGGACTGGCGGATTAATGAGAACAGCAACATGAATTATTCCCTCCAGGGCCTCAACAACCATATCATTGCCGCAGTCAGTTCCAGGTACTGGCTGGAAAAGGTCTACCCGCCAGCTATCCGCGAGGCCCATGAAAGGGGCGATATCCATATCCACGACCTGGGGTTGCTGGCGCCCTATTGCTGTGGCTGGGACCTGGCCGATTTACTGGAAAGCGGCTTTGCCGGCGTGGGTCAAAAGGTGGAAAGCGCACCGCCCAGGCATTTCCGGACGGCCCTGGGTCAGATAGCCAATTTCTTTTATACCTTGCAGGGGGAAGCTGCCGGGGCCCAGGCCTTTTCCAGTTTCGATACTTACCTCGCTCCCTTTATCCGTTACGACGGCCTGGACTACCGGGAAGTCAAGCAGGCCCTGCAGGAGTTTATCTTTAATCTCAATGTGCCCACCAGGGTGGGCTTCCAGACGCCCTTTGTCAACCTGACCATGGATGTGGTCGTGCCGCAAGTTTTAGCCAGCGAGCCGGTCATCATCGGCGGCGAGCGGCGCGAGGAATGCTATGGCGACTTCCAGCAAGAGATGGACTGGCTGAATATGGCCTTTTGCGAGGTGATGATGGCGGGGGATGCCAGGGGCCGCATTTTTACCTTCCCCATACCCACGTACAACATCACGCCTGATTTTCCCTGGGAAACCCCGGTGGCAGATAAGATCATGGCCATGACGGCCAAATACGGCATCCCCTACTTCGCCAACTTTATCAACTCCGATTTAAAGCCCGAGGACGTCCGCAGCATGTGTCTTTTCCCGGAAGAGGATATTTTGGTTAAAGAAAATGGGATTATCCGGAAGTTAACTATCGGAGAACTCTTTGAACTATACAAAGGACAGCAGCTTGACCATGAGTGGTTTGAGGTAGATAACCATGTCGAGGCTCTTTCCCTAAACCCTAGGTCAGGTAAATTAGAGTGGGTTAAAATTAAAAGACTGCTTAAAGTTACTGATCGAGCTGTTGTTCATATTACAACCAAAGACGGTAAAACCATGAGAGTCTCTCCGAACCATTTAGTTGCCGTTTATACAAAAGATGGTATTACAACAAAAAAAGCCTGTGATATATCTGCCGGCGATTTTCTTTTAGTGATGCGTGATGGCTCAAAAGTTCTAAATCAAGAGACAGAATTTGTCTCCAAAGAATTGGCTTGGTTTATAGGATTATTTGTGGCTGATGGTAATTATTTATATGACTCACGGGAAAATTGGAAAAAACGGCATAGAGGGATCCAGATTAATTTTAATGAAAAACAACAAGCCCTAATTGAAAAGACTAAGACTGTTGTTCGTCGGCTTTTAAATTATGATATGAAGTTTATTCATGACCCTCGCTATGAGAACTCTCTAAGAGGATATATATACAGCAGCGATTTTGCTCGTACATTAGAAGAAAAGTATCAGGTTCATAAATATGGCAGTCTTCCTGAATGGATTTGGTCTGTATCTCCAGAAATAATCTTATCTTTTATTGAAGGATTCTTTGAAGGTGATGGCTATACCGTTGGAAAGGAGATTCATATTAATGACCAACGGCTGGCCGAAGAACTAAATTTACTTCTGCAATTAGTAGGGATTAGTACGACCTATATAGTAAAACAAAACTCTCAGGTGATTCGAATACAACACGTTTTAGGGCGCGGTGCAAGGGGGGACAGAGTAATCCGCGACAAGCTGCACAATAATATACCTGAATTCCTAGTTGAACAGAAATATATACGCTCTGAAGACGGTTCCATTCTTTATCAATGTTACGGTTGTAAAACTGTAGGATTTTCTACAATAGATAGATGGGGTATTACCACCGAAAAGATAGAATGGCTTCGTAATGCAGATTTTGCAGTAGTAGAAGTAGCCGTTTCAACCCTAGAACAGCTTGATTATGATCAGGTTTTTTATGATATAGAATTGAGCAAGAATCACTATTTTGTTCACTCGCAGGGCAATATTACGCACAACTGCTGTCGCCTGCGTCTGGATAACCGGGAACTTAAAAAACGCGGCGGCGGTCTCTTTGGGGCCAACCCCCTTACCGGGTCTATCGGGGTAGTGACCATAAATTTGCCCCGTCTAGGTTATCTTTCCAAAAACAAGGAAGAATTCTTCGCCGGCCTCAAGGCAAGGATGGATCTGGCGAAGGAGAGCCTGCTTTTGAAGCGTAACATACTAGAAAAACTTACGGAGCAGGGGCTTTATCCTTACTCCCGGTTCTATTTGCGGCAGGTTAAAGAGCGTTTCGGCAGGTACTGGGAGAACCATTTTAATACCATCGGTATTGTGGGCATGCACGAGGCCCTCCTGAATTTTATAGGGAAAGGTATTAATACCCGCGAGGGAAGGGGCCTGGCTTTAGAAATCCTGGACTTCATGCGTTCTGTCCTGGCCACCTACCAGGTAGAAACCGGCCAGCTCTTCAACCTGGAAGCCACGCCGGCGGAAGGCACTTCTTACCGCCTGGCCCGGCTGGACAGGCGCCTTTATCCTGATATTATCACCTCCGGGACAAAAGAACCGTATTATACCAATTCCACCCATCTGCCGGTCGGCTACACCGACGACGTGTTTACCGCCCTGGAGCACCAGGACGAGCTGCAGCTAAAATATACCGGAGGTACGGTCTTTCACGCCTACCTGGGGGAAAGGGTGACTGATACAGCAACCTGCCGGCGTTTTCTGCAGACGGTGATGCATAATTTCCGCCTGCCCTATTTCACCATTACGCCTACCTTTAGCATCTGCCCCGAGCACGGGTATCTTTCCGGCGAGCAGTGGACATGCCCGGCCTGCGGCTGGGAAACGGAGGTCTGGAGCCGGATCGTCGGCTATTACCGGCCGGTGAAGAACTGGAATAAAGGCAAGCAGGAGGAGTTCCGGGAGCGGCGGAGCTTTCGTCCTGTCACCGGCGGCGGCGAATAACCCGGCCGTCGAGTGGTTCGGGAAAAGCCAGGTAAGATGCTGCCCAATGTAGCCCCGTAAGGGAATATTGACGGCCTGTTGTTGCCCGGCGGGAACGAGGCAGGTCCACCAGGCCTGGCAGGGAGACCGGTTTTCCTCACGCTGCAGATGCAGGAGAAGAGTGCCAAGAGTGCCCTGGAGACTATTTTAAAGGGGGGGGGCGGTACCCATAACCATTAGAGGCATCCAGTTAACGAGCCTGGTGGACTTCCCCGGCGAGGTCTGCACCACCGTCTTTTATGGCGGGTGCAATTTCCGCTGCCCCTGGTGCCACAATGCCGACCTGGTGCTACGTCCTTTTACTTTGCCGGAAATCAGCCCTGAGGAGGTTTTAAACCTGTTGAGTCGGCGCCGCTCCTGGGTGCAGGCCGTTTGTATAACCGGAGGAGAGCCAAGCCTGGCGCCAGGCCTGGAGGAATTTATCCGCTCCCTGAAATCCTGCGGTTTTAAAGTCAAACTGGATACCAACGGCACGCACCCGGGAATACTGGCCAGACTATTGACTGATGGCCTCCTAGACTACGTGGCCATGGACGTGAAAGCGCCGCCCGAGAAGTATAACCTTTTAGCCGGTACTAAGGTTGATCTGGAGTCTGTCAGGGAAAGCATTGCCTTCATTAAAAATAGTAGGATCGCTTACGAGTTTCGTACCACGGTAGTTCCCGGCCTGTTACTGGAGCAAGATCTCCTGGCCATAGGCCGGCTGCTGCGGGGAGCACGGCGTTATGTACTACAGCAGTACCAGCCTGCCGGAACGTTGCTGGATGCAGATTTCCAGGCACTCCGGCCTTATCCCGGGGCAACTTTGCAAAGCATGGCGCAAAAATTGCATTCCTTTATTCACAAGGTAGATATTAGGAACTAACCGGGAAAAAATAGTACCACAGCAAAAATCCCCCGCCTTCGACAGGCAGGGGATTTTTATCTTAGCCACTATGGGCATATTTTTACCCGCAGAAGGAATGGTTAAGAAGAGTAAGATAACGGACGGACAGCCAGGCCTCCGGTTAATTTATCAATAGTTAAATCATAACAAAAAGGAATACAAATTATAAAGGAAAAATCCGGTGCAGCGCGAACATCTAGTTTAGATATTTTATCATGAGGAGTTGATCCCCTTGAGCGAAGCTTACCGGGAAATGTGGCGTGCACTGGACATGGATTTAGAAAAACACGACGTTTTTCTGGGGGCCCTGCCGGGAGCCTTCAGCGAGGTGTTTTTGCAGCAGAAAAACCGGCCGGCGAGGATGGCCTATTTTGATAATGCTTTAGCTGAAGCTCATGGCGGCAGGATTAAGGAAATCCTGGAACAAAAAAAGGCCGGTAGGCCGGTGGCCGGTACATTTTGCGTCTTTGTGCCCGAAGAACTTATCTTCGCCGTGGAGGGCATCAGCATTGGCCTCTGCGGCGGGGCCCAGTTTACCATTCCCACCGGCGAGCAGGTACTGCCCCGGAATCTGTGCCCGCTGATTAAGTCCTTAATGGGCTTTAAATTGGACCGGATCTGCCCCTACTTCCAGGCCGTCGACTTCCTCATTGGCGAGACTACCTGTGACGGCAAAAAGAAGACCTGGGAAATCCTCAATGAATACGTGCCCACTTACGTCATGGAGTTGCCCCAGAAGAAAACGGCGGCCGATCTAACCCTCTGGGAAGGAGAGATTAACCGCCTCAAGGGAGAGATCGAGCGGCGGTCCGGCCAGGCCATCTCGGCAGAAAAACTGGCAGCAGGAATTAAAAAGGCCAACGCCCGCCGGGCGGCATTGGCGCGCCTGTACCGGGCCCGCCAGGCCGACCCGGCGCCCATCAGCGGCAAAGACGCCCTGCTGATCTCCCAGCTTGCTTTCTTTGATGACCCGGAACGCTTTACGGCCCAGGTAAACAGCCTTTGCGACGAACTGGAAGAACGCATCGCCAGGGGAGAGGGCGTGGCCAGGAAAGGGGCGCCGCGCATCCTGGTCACGGGTACGCCCATGGCCCTGCCTTACTGGAAGTTACACCACTTGGTAGAGACGGCCGGGGCGGTAATCGTCGGCGAAGAGACCTGCACCGGCACCCGGTATTTTGCCGGCCAGGTGGCGGAAGACGGCCTGACGGTAGAAGAACAGGTTAAAAACCTCGCCCGGCGGCTGACGGCCATCAACTGCGCCTGCTTCACACCCAACAAAGAACGGGTGGAAGATATCCTGCGCCTGGCACGGGAGGCCAAAGCTGACGGAGTGATCTATTTCTCCTTGCAGTTCTGCCAGCCCTTTAGCGTCGAAGGCCGGCTGGTGGAAAAGGCCCTCCAGGAGGCAGGGCTGCCGATACTGCGCCTGGAGAGCGACTACAGCGAGGAAGACGCAGCCCAGCTAAAAACGCGGATTGATGCTTTTCTAGAAATGATTACAGCATGATAACAGCAACGGCCTGGGTATTTAACACCTGACCGTCCAGGCCGGTAGGCTACAGGAAGAAGTTCCTTTAGCAGCCATCGAACAGCCGGGCCATTTTTTTGCTGTTCAGAAGCCTCCAAAGGAGGAATTTTTAAACCAATGACGAATATAACTAGCGACTAAATTACCTGGCAGGTAGCCAGGGTAAAAAGAGAACCATGGAGGTTCTTCGCCGGCGCGGAGCTGCTTCCATGGTTTTTTATTTGCCAGGAATAGGTTCCGGGCCAGAACTGCATTCCGAAATTTTGGGAGGTCGATATTATGTTTTCCTCAAGAACCATGGGTCGTTTCCTGGCCAATATCATTTTGCTATTCCTTTTGCTATTTGTTGCTACTGGTTGTAATTCCCGGCAGACGAGTAATAAGCTCAAAGTAGTAACCGGCACCTCTCTTTTGATGACTGCTGTGCAGGAAGTAGGTAAGGACAGGGTAGAAGTAAAGAATATTATCCCGCCGGCCTCCTGCCCCGGACACTTCGACATCAAGCCTTCCGATGTAGCCGTACTTAGCCAGGCCCGGGTTTTCCTGATGCATGACTGGCAGGGCAAACTTTTTACCAAAGAATTAGTGGCTTCCGCCAATAATCCCCAGTTAGAAGTAGTCCCGGTGGCAGTAAAGGGTAACTGGATGGCACCACCGGTATGGCAGCAGGCGTTACAGGCAGTAGCCAGTATACTCGCAGAGAAGGACCCGGCTAATAAAGACTACTATAAGGCTAAGGCCCAGGAAGCTGTTGACCAGGCAGCCAGGGTGGGACAAGAAACGCAGGCCCGCCTGCAGGCAGCGGGTACGGGAAAGTTGAAAGTACTCTGCTCCGACCAGCAAGAGGGCTTTGTTCGCTGGGCCGGTTTCCAGGTTATAGGTACTTATGGCCGTCCGGAAGAACTTACACCGCAGCGAGTAAAGGAACTGGTAGATAAGGGCCGGCAGGCAGGTGTGCAATTAATAATTGATAATCTTCAGAGCGGGCCGGATGCCGGCGCCGGTATTGCTAAGGAACTGGGAATACCCAGGGTTACTATTTCCAACTTTCCCGGCGGCCTCCCTGGAACAGATAAATGGGACCAGGCTTTACAAAAAAACGTCGAATTGCTGCTGGCGGCCCTCCCCAAATAGGGAAGAAAAGCAATGGTACCAGTAGTTATTAAAATTAAAAAAGCAGTAGTATCCTATCGTGAAGATGTAGCGCTACGTGGCGTGTCGCTAGAAGTTAAAGCAGGGGAACTAATAGGGATCATTGGTCCCAATGGGGCCGGGAAAACGACACTGCTAACCCTGGTCAATGGCCTGGGACATTTGCTCCAGGGAGAAGTATGGGTGCTGGGCCATAACCTGGCACGTGGCTGCCCGGCGGCCCTGCGCAGTAAAATTGGCTACGTCCCCCAACTGCCAGCCATCGATCCCCGGATGCCGGTAACAGCAAGGGAAGTAGTCATGATAGGGCGCTACGGACGGTTGGGCTTTCTTCGCTGGCCGGGACCCGGCGATTGGCAGTTAGTAGACCGCATGCTGGAGCTGGTAGGTATGACGGCTTTGGCCAGGCGTCCCATCGGCCATCTTTCTGGCGGCGAACAACAGCGGGTAGCCATCGCCCGCGCCCTGGCCCAGGAACCGTCAATTCTCTTGCTAGATGAACCCACCGCTTCCCTGGACCGGCGGGCGCAGCAGCAAATATTACAGCTGGTACAACGTATTCACCAGGAACGCAAGTTAACTACTTTAATGGTTACCCATTCCCTGGCGGGGTTGACTGGACTGTGCGACCGCCTGGTGCTCATGAAAAAAGGGCGTATCTGGAAAACAGGAAACCCGGAAGAGCTACTCCAGGACAGGGTGTTGGAGCAGCTATTTTAACTTGCTTGAAAATAGCAACCGCCATTTTCATCCTCTAGTAGAGCCGTTTGTCGGCATGTGTGTTTAAATTTAATTTTAGGAAGAAGCAGGAAATGTCTATTTTAAGCTACAAGTTTATGCAGGAGGCTTTGCTGGCCGGCCTGCTGGCCGGCGTAGCCTGCTCCTTGATCGGCGTTTTTGTCGTTACTATGCACCTTTCATTTATTGGGGTTTCCCTTTCCCATGCCGCCTTTGCCGGGGCCCTCTTTGCTACCTGGCTGGGCTTTGAACCATTACTGGGAGCCATACTCTTCAGCCTGGCCGGGGCGGCTGCCATCGGACCCCTGGCCGACAGGGGCGAATTTAACCTCGATACGCCCATCGGCATTATATTTTCCATAACTATGGGCCTGGCTTTCCTTTTTATGGGCCTGCTGCCCGGTCCCAAAACCCAGGCCTTAGAACTCCTGTGGGGCAGTATCCTGACGGTCACGACAGCGGATCTCTGGCTCCTGGCCGTCGTGACGATCATAGTTACCGGGCTGGTCGTCATGTTTTTTAAAGAGATCCAGGTGGTTATCTTTCACCGGGAAATGGCCCGGGCGGTAGGCATACCTGCCGACGCCATCTTTTACAGTATCCTTTTTCTTACCGGCGCTACTGTAACTGCTTCCCTGCGCAGCATTGGCGGCCTGTTAATTTTTAATCTGATTTTAAATCCGGCAGCCGCTGCTTACCAGCTCACCTATAGCTTGAAATACATGTTTTTCCTGGCGGCGCTTTTTGGTGTCCTTTCCTGCTGGGCCGGGCTTGGTGTTTCTTATATCCTGGATGTTCCCAGCGGGGCGGCGATAGTCCTTACTTCGGCCGTTATTTTTGTCCTGGCAACAATTTTCTCCCCGAAACGCAAGGTAAAACAGTGGCAAGAAAATGAGTGATTGCGGGTTAAACAATATGCGAGCGCAGGAGGGAGTTATATGCTTACCCACCGCGAGTATTTTAACAGCAAGGCTGATATTTGGGACAGCCTGTGTGCGCCGGAAGAAAAAGCCAAGCTGGAAACAATTATTAAAGGATTAAACATTGCTCCCGGCAGCATGGTGTTAGATGTGGGTTGCGGCACGGGGATATTAATTCCCTATTTACTAGCTGCCGTAGGCCCTGCTGGCCGGATAGTGGCCATGGATATAGCCGAGGCTATGCTGGAACGGGCGCAAAGTAAAGGGTTCCCCGCTAATGTGGAGTTCATTTGCGCCGACGTTGTTTCCATACCCTATCCGGATGCTACTTTCGACGAGGTCATCTGCAACTCAGCTTTCCCCCATTTTCCCCATAAACTTAAGGCCTTAAAAGAGATGGCCCGGGTGTTGAAACAAGGCGGGCGGGTGATTATCTGCCATACGGCAGCACGGGAAACCATAAATAATTTGCATAGATCCCTGGGGGGCGTTGTGGCCGGGGACCAGATCCCGCCGGGCAACGAAATGATTGGTATGCTGGTAGCTGCCGGGCTAACGGAAATCGAGATTGACGATGGTCCTAATTATTACCTGGCATCTGGGGTCAAGGCGAGGTATGAGTAATCGCCAAACTACCAGCAGGATTTTGCTATACGGTTTAGAGAACTTTTAGAGTTTGATTAAAAGGTCTCTTAACCATTTTTATTTTTGGGGGTCCTGTTTTGTTTCATAGGTATAACAAAAAGTCATACAAAATATGAAGGAATATCCTTCCGGCGGATAGAAATGGATGTTAACCGGAGGTGTTTTAATAAATGAATAGGGTTTTTTCGCCAAAGAACTTCATGATTATGGCAGGGTTTGTTGGCGGTGCCCTGGCAGCCTTTATGACCTACCTTGGCAATCCCGCCAATATGGGCATTTGTATCGCCTGTTTCTACCGGGACATTGCCGGCGCCCTGGGTCTGCACCGGGCAGCGATAGTCCAGTATTTGCGGCCGGAAATTATGGGGATCGCTTTAGGGGCCTTCCTGTCCGCCCTTGTTTTCGGTGAATTCCGGGCCCGCGGTGGCTCGGCACCCCTGGTACGGTTCTTTTTGGGCGCCTTTTTCATGATCGGGGCTCTAGTGTTTTTAGGATGCCCGGTAAGGGTTGTATTGCGCCTTGCCGGCGGTGACTTGAACGCTGTCGCCGGCTTGGCGGGGGTAGTGACAGGTGCTTTGATGGGTATTTATTTTCTCAAGCGAGGTTTCAACTTGGGCCGCTGGCAATCTACCTATACAGCGGCCGGCTCGTTGATGCCGCTCTTCATGCTGGGGTTGCTCCTCCTTGCTATTGCCAGGCCCTCATTTATTTTCTTCAGCAAGGAAGGCCCCGGCGCTGCCCATGCCCTGTTGGGAGTTTCCCTGACGGCAGGTTTAATTATCGGTTTTTTAGCCCAGAGAACCAGGATGTGTTTTGTCGGCGGCTGGCGCGATCTTTTCCTGGTAAAGGATACCTACCTCTTCAGTGGCATCGCGGCCTTTTTTGCGGGGGCTCTTGTAGTTAACGCCATCCTTGGTAAAATTAACATCGGTTTTGCGGGCCAGCCCGTGGCCCATACAAATCAATTATGGAATTTTTTAGGAATGACCCTGGCCGGACTTACCGCTACCTTGCTGGGCGGCTGTCCCTTGCGGCAAACAGTTCTCGCTGGTGAAGGTGACACCGACGCAGGAGTGTCTATAATGGGCATGCTGGCAGGGGCTGCCTTTGCCCACAATTTCCAAATTGCCTCCAGCCCCCAGGGCCCCGGCCCCTTCGGGCCCACAGCTGTAATAATAGGTCTGGTTTTCGCCGCCGGCGTCGGTTTCTTTATGCGGGAGAGTCTAGATTAACGTAATAAGCGGGGGAATGCCAAATGGTTTTAAGCTGGCTGAAAAAAAGCTTAGAGGCCCGGGCCGGAACTGCTGACGCCAGGGGTTTGGTGATTTTCACCACGGTGGAAGAAGCTATGAAAGCCGAAAAGGTGTTGAAAAAAGCCGGCTTCGACTGCAAACTGGTAGCGCCCCCGCCCGATATGCGCAAAGGCTGCGACCTGGCCCTGGAAATCGACCTGGTCGAGCAAACGGCAGTAGCCAGAGCTCTTACCGGCAGGGTGTCCTTCATGGGTATTTATCCCTGCAAGGGCGAGATGGAACCCCTACAGGTAGAAAAAGTAACCCGGTTTGCAGAGCACATTATGATAAAGTCAGGTAATATGAAACTTGTTTTTGATATAAAGACAGGTGTGATAGTTAATATTTCCGGTGGTGGCTGTCCAGATATCCCCTATCTTTATACCAGGCTGGTGGGCACTCACCTGGCCGCAGCTCCTAGGCCCAAGGACGAAGGCCGTACCCTGTGCGCCCTGATGCTCGACCGCGCCATGGAAAAGGCTTTAGAAATTTGGAAAGGGGTAGCGCCCAGGTGATGCTTATTGCCGGGACCGTCCCAGTAACAGACATGCCCCTAATCTTTGGCCGGGTGGAAAAGGAAGGGAAAAAACTTCGGGTCGACGGCCATTATTTGCCTTGTACCCAGGGGACAATGGCCATGGTAAGTGCGGCTCTGGCCACTACCTGTCACCTTGGGCTGGAACCGCCCCGGGTACTGCTGGCAGGCGATATTGGTACAGGAAAAGGAAGCAGGTTGATTTACCAGTATCTGATTGAACATATAGAGGAGCTGGCGCCCAGGGTTTTAGCTCTCCATTATTGTCTACCCATCGTTACGTTAATGCAAAAGCTCTATACCGCAGTAGAAAAATGCCGCCCCAGGCCGGTGCTAATTGCCGATGCCGGCTCCATGTACGCGGCCAAGGCGGCAGGTGTAGCGCCCTACTTTGATATTTTCACCCCGGACCCCAGTGAAATTGCTTTCCTGGCCGACCCGGAAGCCGTCCACCCGGCTTATATCAGCCGCCATCTGTTCGAGGATGCCTTCGCCCGCGTACCCGATCTAATTAAACGCGCTTATGCTAACGGGGGTGCGGCCAAATGCCTCCTGGTTAAAGGAGCTGTCGATTATATAGTAAAAGATGGAGTTATCGCTGATGAGATTAAAGAGCCGGATGTTCCCCAAATGGAGTGCATAGGCGGCACGGGCGATACCATCACCGGTATGGTCACTGCTTTCGCTTATGCCGGGCTGGATCCGGGCCAGGCGGCCAGCATCAGCGCAAAAGCCAACCGGGCAGCAGGCCAGAGGGCAAACCCGACGCCTGCCACCAGTGTTGCCGAAATCATTGAGCAGTTGCCCGGTGTTTTCAGGGAAAATCTCTGCAGTTGGAGCGGTATTTGCACCAGGTAACTTCAGGATAAAAGGAGGAGATGTTTTTATGGTGGAAGTTGATGTGCGCGGGCTTTCCTGTCCCATACCTGTAGTAAAGACAAAAAAGGCCATGGAACAAAACCCGGGCCAAACCCTGGCAGTATTGACCGATAACGAGACCTCCAAAGAAAACGTGACCCGCCTAGCAGAAAACCGGGGTTATCAGGTCCAGGTGGAAAAGGTGGCCGGTGGCTACCGGCTATTATTGACCCCCAATAAAAGCTGAATTGGCTTCCTTCATATGAAACCCCTGGTAGAATAGTCGCCAGGGGTTATTTTTTTACTCTGCTTGCCAGGGAATGTTATATTGAAGCGGAGGGTTAGGCCACCACATACCTATGCTTGTTACAGGAATTTCCATAGCGTTCGGAGCAGGATCAAAGGCGACCTCCTACAGGGGCACAGGGGATCTGTTTTGGGCGGTACTATAAAGTTAGGTATTCCGGCAGGAATCTGCTTTTTTACAGCGAATACTATATAAAGAACATATGCTTAGATATACAATCCTCCGAGCCATCCTGGCCTAAAGGAGCAACCCATGGCAGGCTGGCCTGGACCGCTGGTCCACGGGGTGTACCGGGAAACGGGTATGCCTTCCAGGTATTGAAAAGGAGGGGGTTAGCTATAGGAGAGAGCTATGGCTTTTTCAGTTAACCCGCTCCGCCGTGGAGACGGGGTTTTTAATTTGTTGCTGATTAGCCAGGAAAGGGGATAGCTTTAGATGCAGTTCTTAGAAGGCATCAGAGAAAAATTATACAGACTGGTAAAAGACAGGCACCTAAGCGGCGAGGAAGAAATCAAGGTGGTCAGCGCCCGGCCCCTGACCCCCGAAGAAGCCATCGGCCGGCCGGAACGCCGGGACTTTCCCCTTTTGAAGGGTAAAGAATCTATGATCCAGGCCAGCTTTAAGGACGCCTGCGGGCAGGCGTATACCGATATGCCGGGGAATTACCAGGGCACCCTCAAGGAAGTCATGGCCCTGCCGTTACGTAACAACTACGAGCGGGCCATATTTATCGCCACCCTGAACGCCGTCATGCGGCACCTAAAGCTGGTAGATAAGACCGTCCACTGCCGCGATCAAGAACCGGGCCGTTGCGCCGTCCGCCTGGTTGAATACGTGCGGGAACGCTTTGGTAGCCCTCGGATTGCTTTTATTGGCCTGCAGCCGGCTATGGTGGCCTGCCTGGCCGGTCATTTCCCGATCCGGGTAACCGACCTGGACCCGGATAACGTCGGGCAACGCAAAGGCGGAGTTATGATAGAAGACGCCCGGCATACAGAAGAAATTATCGACTGGAGTGATCTGGTCCTGGCTACCGGTACGACAGCAGTAAACGACACCCTTCTTGCTCTAATTGGGAAAAAACCAGTTATCTTTTACGGGGTAACCATCAGCGGCATTGCCCGCCTGGCCGGTTACGAGCAGTATTGTTCTTTTGGGCATTGATAATTGGATTATGGGAGGAAATACAGTGAGGGTATCAAAATCTGGCACATTATTACTGGGTTTACTTTTGTTTGGGTTGCTGGTGCTTGCCGGCTGCGGTAAAAGCCAGGGCCAGGCGGGAGGGAATAATAAGGCGGACAACGCGGCTGGACGCTCCCTTTTAGTCTATAGCGGCGCCGGCCTCAAAAATCCGGTCGAGGAAATTGGTGCCGCTTTTCAAGCCAAAGCCGGGATAAAGGTTACCTATACCTTTGGCGGCGCGGCCCAGCTCAACAACCAGATCCTGTTAACCGGGCAGGGAGACGTCTACCTGCCGGGGGATATAGCGGAATTAAAGCCTGTTATAGAAAAAAACCTGGTAGCATGGGAAAAGAATGTTGTTTATCACATCCCGGTGTTGGCGGTACCGAAAGGCAACCCCGCCGGCATCCACAAATTAGCCGATCTGGGACGGCCGGGAGTGAAAGTAGCCCTGGGTGATTCCCAGGCCAATCCTATCGGCAAGCTGGCCGACCAGCTCTTACAAGAGCATGGCCTTTTGGAGACAGTAGATAAAAATGTGGTGGTCAGGACGCCGACGGCAAACGAGCTGGTGGTGTATTTAAGCACCAAACAGGCCGACGCCGCCGTGATCTGGGAGGAAAATTACCAGGGGGCAAAAGACAAGCTTGATCTGGTAGCAGTACCCGAATTAAAGGATTACGTCAAAACAGTGCCGGTGGCAGTGCTGAATTGTTCTGAAGACAAGGAGCTTGCCCAACAACTGGCTGAATTTATAGCTTCGGCGCCGGCCTACCAGATCTGGCAAAAATGGGGTTACAAGCCGGTTAACCCGTAAGGTTACAGGGGGGAAAACCTTGGGGGCAAAACTTTTTAAAATGGTTAACGTGTTGATAACTTCAATGGTAGTGCTCTTTATTTTAGCAGCCGTAAGTACTGTGCTGATAAGGGGTATTCCTTACATTATTCCTGCCTCTCTGAAGGCGCCGGAACTGGTCTTCGCCATCAGGCTCAGCCTGTTAACATCTATAGTTTCAACAGCCGCCTGCCTGCTGGTAGCTATGCCGGTGGCCTATACCCTGGCCCGCTACAACCTGACGGGCCAGGGTATAGCAGCCAATCTTCTCAGAATCCCTTTAACCCTGCCGCCCGTTGTCTCCGGCGTTTGCCTGCTCCTGCTTTTTGGCACTACGACCTTTGGCGAAATCCTGGCCAGGATGGGTTTACGTTTTGTGTTTACCGTACCCGGGATCATCCTGGCCCAATTTTTCGTCAATCTTCCTGCCTTGATTACCGTCCTGAAGGCTGCTATCGAGGCCGTGGATATCCGCCTGGAATATGTGGCCCGGACCCTGGGCTGTACCCCGGCCCGGGCTTTTCTAAAGGTTACTTTACCATTAATACGAAATAATATCCTCGCAGGGCTGGTTCTCACCTGGGGTAAGGCCCTGGGGGAATTTGGCGCCGTCCTCATGCTGGCCGGCGCCACCAGGTTTAAAACGGAAACCCTGCCCATTTCTATCTATTTAAATATGGCTACCGGCGACATGGAGGCCCTGATGGCCTCGGCGGCCATCCTGATCCTGATCGCCGCTATTTCCCTGGCCGTTTTTGAACGGGCAGGGGTAAAGCTGTACGAGCGGGTGCCGGGCCTGTGAAAGAACGATTGCCTGGACGTTCGCTGCGGCTATTCCGGATAACTAAAAAGACAGGCGAGTTTCAACTCCGGGATATATCTCTGGAAGTCTTTCCGGGAGAATACTTCGTTATCCTGGGGCCGACGGGTGCCGGTAAAACAGTCCTCTTAGAGGTTATTGCCGGCATGCATGCCCCGGATGCCGGCGAGATATGGCTGGGGGAAGAAAATATTACCGCCTGGCCGCCGGAAAAAAGGCGCTTCGGTTTTGTTTATCAGGATTATGCCTTATTCCCCCATTTAAACGTCAGGGAAAACATTGTCTTCGGGCTTAAAAACAAAAAATTGCCTTGTGACGAGATAAAAAGGGAATTAAAAGCCGTGGTGTCCCTGCTTGGTATCGCCCACCTTCTCAGGCGTCTTCCATATACTTTAAGCGGCGGCGAGCAGCAGCGGGTGGCCGTGGCCCGCGCTTTAATAATGAAGCCCCGGGTCCTTTTACTGGATGAACCCCTATCAGCCCTGGACCCCTGTACAAAAGAGATGCTCCAGCAGGAGCTAAAGCGCCTGCACCAGCTTACTGGCACCCTCATTATTCATGTAACCCACGATTTTGAAGAAGCCTTATACCTGGGTGAGCGCATTGGGGTTATAATGGGGGGAAAATTGCTCCAGGTGGGCTCACCGGAGGAAATCTTTACCCGGCCGCGGACGGCAGCGGTAGCCCGCTTTGTCGGGGCGGAAAATATTTATAACAGCGAGATTATCCTGCGCGGCGGCCGGAAATACGTCACCCTGGGAGAGGCGCTGCTGCAAGTAGAGACGAATTTAACCGGCCGGGCCGGTTTTTCCGTCAGGCCGGAGCATATCCTGGTGAGCAGTTTGCCCCAGCCCGGGAACTGCCTGCCGGGAAAGGTGCTTGCGGTTTACCCACGGGGCTTACTGACCAGGGTAATAATCGATGCCGGCGAAAGGCTTGTCGCGCTGGTTGTTGCCAGGGAAGATAAAGGTTGTACCCTGGCGCCGGGCAGCACAGTTTACTGCTCTATCCCGCCGGCCGCCATTAATGTTTTCCCGTTTTAACAACAATTCCAGGGATAAAATCAAAATGCCCTGGAAAGATAATCGGTAGCAGGCCTGAAACCGCGCAGGTGATCAATGCAAATATTCGTATCAAATATTACCTTCACAGGGTTTCCTCCAATCTTTTTTGGGCAGCTAAACGGAGTTCCTCGACATACTTTGAGTCTACATGCGGCCAGATTCCTGCTGTTTCTTCAAGTATCTGCTGCCAATCTTCTTTTTTGGATTTATTAAGTGGTTCAATTACAACTTTATCGCCCACCAGGTTAACAATTAAAATATCACCTTTTTTATACATGTTTTTTTCCTTAATTTGGCAGGTAACACAATCTGGCCTTTACTGGATACTTTTATCATACCCTGCAATTTTACTACACCTCCACAAAAGTAAGTCGCGTCTTACCATAATTATATCCCAAGTTATAGCTAGTCAATATTGCACATTATTTGCGCCAGATAGGAGGTGGGCCACGCCAAAAAACCCCAGGATTACCGGGCGCCTGCGAGGCAGAATACCAGCAAAAGCGAATTAAGCCATACTTAATAGTGAAAATAAGCACAAAAGCGGAGTTGATGTAGAGTGAAAGCGGGGAAAATAGGGAGGATGTAAGTTAAGTGCAATTTAACTCCTGCTAACTCTATTTGATTAATTAAGAAAGGGCTTGACAATTTATTTACCTGTGTGGTATTTTTTTATTAACCTAATGAGAATGAATGTCATTATCTATTAATGAAAATTAAGCAAACTTGATTTGCTTAAAGAAGGAAAGGAGGCTGTTGTCATGGAGGCTTTAGAAACTATTAGCACACGGGCCTTAAGCGAATTGGAAAAGGGTGCCCGCGGCAAGGTGATTAAAATTACCGCTACCGGCGAACTCCGCCGCCGGCTCTTGGACATGGGAGTAGTTCCTGGTACTGAAGTGGCTGTCGCAGGAGCAGCTCCTCTGGGCGACCCTATAGAAGTAAAAGTAAAGGGTTACCATTTGAGCTTACGCAAAAAAGAAGCAGCCGCTATTTTTGTCGAGCAACTCAATTAATGTTAAGAGGTGTTCAGTTATGAGCAGCGGGTTATTACCCCTGGAATTTTTAAATACAGGCCGGGAGGCAGTTATTAAAGAAGTCGCTGGCGGCATAAGTTTGCGTCGCCGGCTAACAGAGCTGGGCCTGGTACGCGGGTCAACCATTAAGATTATCCGCAATGATAACTTTGGACCCATAATTGTTTCGCTAGGGAATGGTTCAGGGGGCGGCCGCCTGGCAATCGGGAGAGGTATGGCCCATAAGATTATGGTAGAAGAAGTAGGTTGAGGGCAAGGGTAATCCTTTTTGCAGGCAGGGAGTGTATGTCAGCAAGATGATGTAAGTTGATGTTAGGCATACTTAACACTTTTCGCTGGGAACAGGCATTTTAAGGAGGGGAACCCATGGAGGCTGTAGCAATGGCTAAACCTGAAAGGGGAAAGGTTATTGCCTTAGTCGGCAATCCCAATTCAGGTAAGACCAGTATTTTTAATGATCTGACTGGCGCCCGCCAGCATGTTGGCAACTGGCCAGGTGTGACGGTGGAGAAAAAAGAAGGGAAGCTTAGTTATCAAGGACAAACTTTCAATATTGTTGATTTGCCTGGGACTTATAGCCTTGGTGCTTACAGTGAGGACGAGCTTATCGCCCGCAATTTTATCCTTTTTGATAAACCTGAGGCCGTTATCAATGTCGTCGACGCTTCCAACCTGGAACGCAACTTGTACTTGACTACCCAATTGCTGGAGATGGGGGCCAATGTCGTCGTCGCCTTAAATATGGTTGATGAGGCCCGGGCACGCAAGATCGAAATCAATATCCCCCGCCTGGCGCAAGCTCTAGGAGTGCCGGTGGTGCCGACCGTAGCCACACGTAACGAGGGTATAAAAGAACTTGTGGCTACGGTTGCGAAGAGGGTCCAGGAGACAATATGCCAGCCGCTAAAAGTGAACTACGGACGGGAAATTGAAAACGAACTAGATAAATTAGAACAAATCATTAAGCAGGACGCTAAGCTGGCAGCGAAATACCCTCCCCGGTGGCTGGCGATAAAACTCTTAGAAGACGATGAGCGCTTAGAGGCAGAGCTGCAAAAAGAAGGGGCCAGGCAGGTCCTTGATGCGGCAACTAAAAGCAAAAAACAACTGCATGAGATTTTAGGAGAAGAAGTAGAAGCCATTATTGCCGATCGGCGCTATGGTCTTATCAACGGCCTGGTAAAAGAGGCTGTTACCAGGCGCCAGACCCTGGAAGAAAGGCTTACTTTATCTGATAAGATTGACAGCATAGTAACTAATCGATACCTGGGGTTGCCGATTTTTCTCCTGGCTATGTGGGCTGTCTTTCAATTTACCTTTAAGCTGGGTGACCCCATGATTGGCTGGGTGGAAAGCGCCTTTGAGGGGTTAACCGGCCTTGCTACCGGCTGGTTGGAAGCCCTGGGTGCCCCGCAACTCCTGACTTCCTTCATAGCTGATGGGATAATCGGCGGTCTGGGTTCGGTGCTTGTCTTTATACCCCCCATCTTCTTGCTCTTCCTGGCCATTTCTCTCCTGGAGGACAGCGGTTATATGGCCCGTGCTGCTTATATCATGGACCGTCTGATGCACGCCCTGGGCCTGCACGGCAAATCCTTTGTCCCGCTTTTGATTGGCTTTGGCTGCAACGTACCGGGCATCATGGCTACCAGAACCTTGGAAAGCCGGCAGGACCGCTTGATTACTATTCTTATTAACCCCTTGATGTCCTGCACGGCCCGCTTGCCGGTTTACGTCCTTTTCACCGGTGCCTTCTTTACGGCTAAACAGGGATGGGTAATCTTTTCCCTGTACCTTTTAGGTATTGTGCTGGCCATTATCATGGGAAAAATCTTTAAGACCTTTCTTTTTAAAGGAGATACAGCTCCCTTTGTCATGGAACTGCCGCCTTACCGGGTACCGACTCTAAAAGGCACTTTGATCCACATGTGGGAACGAGGGAGTTCCTTCATCCGCAAGGCCGGCACCGTTATTGTCGGTGCCGTGGTGCTGATCTGGATCCTTTCTAACCTGCCCCTGGGCGTGGCATACGCCAGCCAGGAGAGCCTGATCGGGAGACTAGGAACTATACTGGCGCCGGTCTTTAAACCGGCCGGTTTTGGCACCTGGGAAGCGGCGGTAGCCCTGGTCTTTGGCATCCTGGCTAAAGAAGTAGTCGTCGGCACCCTGGGCGTCCTCTACGGCGTAGAGGAAGATGGCTTGACCGCGGCCATCGCTCAATCCTGGACGCCCCTTTCAGCGTACGCATTTATGGTTATGACCCTGATTTACATTCCCTGCGTGGCGGCCATTGGAGCCATCCGCCGGGAAACCAATTCCTGGGGCTGGACTGCCTTTGCCATCGGCTACAGTTTGCTGCTGGGCTGGGTGATGGCGGTGCTGGTCTTCCAGGTAGGCAGGCTCCTTGGACTTGGCTAAATTAAGGCAACCGGGGAGGGGAACCGGGATGCTTTCCTGGATATGCGGGCATACCCTGCATGGGGTCTACCATGACATTATTGAATGTTTAACGGCTGCCCTGGAAGCCAGGGATCCTTATAGCGAAGACCATTCGCAACGCGTGGCTGATATGGCCTTTGACCTGGCCAGGAGAGTTGGGATTAAGGGCGCAGAACTAGAGAAAATACATATGGCTGCCCATTTGCATGATATCGGTAAAATTGGCGTCCCTGACCAGATTTTGCGCAAACCGGGCCGCCTTTTACCTCACGAATGGGCAGTGATCAAGCGCCATCCTGAGATAGGCTATAAAATCTTGACCAAATCGCGGCGATTGAGCTCGATAGCTCGATTGGTCCTTTACCATCACGAACGCTGGGACGGTAAGGGTTACCCGGCTGGTTTAAAAGGCGAGGCCATCCCTTTAGGCTCACGGATTATTGCCTTATGCGATGCCATTGATGCCATGACCTCAGAAAGGCCTTATCGCCCGGCCCTTACCTGGCACCACTGCTGGGAAGAAGTTGTTGCCAACAAAGCCATCCAGTTCGATGCGGTGCTTGTGGAAGCGGCGGAGGCATTGTGGTCCAGGTGGGAGGAAAAGTGGTCCTTGAAAAAGGTTGCAGGGTAGATATAAATTTAAAACCGATTATACTAGAAGAATTTTTTTCTCCAACTATTATTGACATATGACCTAATAACCGCTATACTATTTACAAAACTAAGTTCTAGTATTAACAAAACACATGGAAAGGGGCGGCTGGTTTGAAGAGTACAGATGTATTGGTTATCGGCGGGAGCGCGGCTGGTCTTACGGCAGCTATTACTGCCAAAAGGTATTTTAAAGACAAAAAGGTAACCGTGGTACGTAAAGAAGAAAAAGTTTTGGTACCATGCGGCATCCCTTACATTTTCGGAACTGTGGGGAGCCCAGACAAGAACCTCATCCCGGACGCCACACTGGTTAATAACGGCATAGAACTGGTGATCGATGAAGTTATAGGGATTGACCGCCAAAGCAAGGCTGTTTCTACGGTGAAATCTGGTAGCATCACCTATGACAAGCTCGTCCTGGCTACCGGGTCGTCTCCTGTTGTTCCCCCGGTGAAAGGGGCTGACCTGGAAGGCGTTTTCGTAGTCAAAAAAGACGTAGCCTATCTTGAGAATCTCAAAAATGCCCTGGATAAAGCGAAAAATCTGGTGATCGTCGGTGGCGGGTTCATAGGGGTTGAGTTTGCCGATGAATGCCGGAAGGGGCGAGAACTAAATGTTACCGTCGTCGAACTTTTGCCCCATTGCCTGGCCCTGGCTTTTGATGATGAGCTCTGCACCCTGGCAGAGGATAAGCTCAGTTCTCAGGGGATAAACATTATTACCGGGACTAAAGTAGAAGAATTTCTGGGTAACGGTAAAGTAGAACAGGTGAGACTTTCCAACGGCGAAATCCTGCCTGCTGACGTTGTTATCTTTGGCACCGGCGTGGCGCCCAATATTAAACTGGCCCAAATGGCGGGACTGAAAGTTGACCATCGTTTCGGTATCTGGGTTGATGATTATATGCGCACCAGTGACGCCAGTATCTTCGCCATTGGCGATTGCGCCGAAAAAAGCTCGTTTTTCGGTCACGGGCCGTCCCTCATCAAACTGGCTTCCGTAGCCACCCATGAAGCCCGGGTGGCCGGTGCTAACCTGTTCGGCCTCAGGCGGGCCAGGGGGGCGGCAGTAGGAGTTTTTTCGACAATTGTCGGCGACCTGGCCCTGGGGTCGGTAGGCCTGACGGAAAGGGCGGCCTGGGAAGCGGGTATTGAGGTCGTAACTGGTACCGCCAAGGCGCCTGACAGGCATCCGGGGAGTATGCCGGGGACCAGAGAGCTGGGGGTAAAATTGATCTTTACCAAAGATACCGGCGTTATTGTAGGCGGGCAGGCTTACGGCGGTACTGCGGTGGGCGAGCTGACCAACCTGCTGGCGGCTGCCGTGCAGCATAAGATGCGGGCCGACGAGCTGGAAACCATGCAGGTAGGGACCCATCCGGCCCTTACCGCTTCGCCTGTCGCTTATCAAGTAACAAATGCGGCCGAGGAAGCCGTGCTTAAGCTAAGAAGCTAATTACCCACCTATCAGGCTTTCTTACAGCGAGGGTAATTTTTACGCCAGGGGCCCCTCTTGTGAAGGAGGGGCCTTTTTTGCAAGGTGATATTGACGTATGTTCTTTATAGATTTATACTAGAGTCAAGCGGGGGTGAACAGTAAATGCCGGAATTTGAATTCAAATGCAGCGATTGCGGGGCAATAAGTACTTTTAACAAACGGGAGGATGCTGATAGCTGCCCTAACTGTGGCAGCACGAGATTAGTAAGGATATTCTCGGCGCCGCATATAGTAAAAGGCCACCCGGGGGCTGGCGGGAAAACGCTGTGCTGCGGGAGGGATTCCCGGCCGGATAGCTGCCCGCCTGGCGGTTGCTGCCACGCTTAAAAACCTTATGTTTGTACCCCGGGGAGGAAATGGCTACTGCCCTTCCGGGGTAAAAGTTTAATGGGGAAAATACCGTCGGGAGGGTAAATAAGGATGGCTGGAACCGTTGAAATCATCAACCTAGTAGACAATACGGTCACCACCAGGGGCTTGATAGCCGAACATGGCCTGGCTTTCCTGGTACGAACCGGGGAAAGGACCATCCTTTTCGATACCGGGGCCGGGGGTGCCGTTGTCCAGAACATGTTGAGCCTGGGCCTCGATCCCCGGGAAATTACAGCTATTGCCTTAAGCCACGGCCATGACGACCATACCGGTGGCCTGAAAAAGATCTGTGAGATTACCGGACCCCTTCCTGTATACGCCCACCCCGATGTATTCACGGCAAAATACCGCCTCCGGGAAGGGGAGAAAGCCAGGTATATCGGCATCCCCTGGTCACGGGCAGAATTAGAAACAAGCGGGGCGATTTTCCACCTCTCCCGGCAGCCGGTCGAGCTGGTCGGAGGAGTTATTTTGACCGGCGAAATCCGGCGACGGCAGGCTTTTGAAGCCACCAGCAAAGAATTTCGCCTCCTTGCTGGTGGTGAATACCTCCAGGACAGCCTCTGGGACGACCAGTCTTTAATCATCACTACCAGGGAAGGGCCGCTGGTGCTCCTGGGCTGCGCCCACTCCGGCTTGATCAGCACCCTGGAGCACATCCTGGACCTTACCGGTGCCAGCCGCATCTTCGCCGTCATCGGCGGTACCCACTTGAAGGACGCCGGCCCGGAACGGCTGGAGGAGACAATCAAGTCCTTGCCGCGTTTTGGTCTCCAGTACTTAGTAGCCTGCCACTGCACTGGATTTCGGGCCAGCGCCAGCCTCTACCAGGCCCTGGGAGATAAATTTATTTACAATGAAGCAGGACGTGCCTTCAGGTTCGCTTGTTAACTGCATACAGGACTTGCGAGGCTCATATAACAAGAAAGAAGCAGTATGATAGCTTATGAAATGGCCAAACCTCAAAATTTTTTTCCAAGGACTTTTCCCATCAAGGCGGAAAATACCGGTCCTCCAACTGGAGGTTACCAGCCGCTGCCAGCTGAAATGTTCTTTTTGTCCCCACACCCTTTTAACAGACGGCTGGTATGACGCTGACTTCCCCTGGGAAGTTTTCGAGCGCTATATTGCACCTTATTTGCGCCAGGTGGGGCTAATCTACTTCCAAGGCTGGGGCGAACCCCTGCTGCACCCGCGGCTTTTTGACATGATGCGGCTGGCCAAGGAACAAGGTTGCCGGGTAGGCTTTACTACCAATGGCGTTCTCTTAGGGCCTGCTGTCCTGGAGCGGCTGGTAGAAATGCAAAGTGACATTCTGGGCCTTTCCGTAGCCGGGGGCAACCAGGTTATCCATGCCATGTTACGTTCCGGCTCCAGTCTCAAGCGATTGCTTACTAATATTAGCCGCCTGGCGGATATCAAACAAAAGCGAGGTAGCCCTTTACCCAAAATTATCTGCTCTTACCTGATGACCAGGAAAAATTTACTTGAACTCCCGGCTTTCATAGAACTTGCAGCCAGCGCCGGGGCCGATGAAGTGGTGGCCACTAACCTGGATTTCACCCTTTACCCGGAGATGGAGAATTTAAGGGCCTTTGCCTGCCCGGGAGAAGTAATTCATGAAGACTACCTTTTTGCCGTCCAGGCTGCCGAAGAACAGGCCGGGCGTCTGGGTCTTCCTTTAAGAGTTTATCCCCTGCAGTTTAATCTTAACGTCATGGTCTGCGATGCCTGGCCCTTAAACCATATTTTTATCAATAGCCGCGGTGAGGTGGCCCCCTGCGTCTATTTGGGACTGCCCTATAAAGGTGTGGTACCCCGTTACTTTTGCCGCCAGGAAGCGCCCTTTACACCTCTTAATTATGGCAACATTACTGAAGGGCTGGCTAGGGTGATTAAAAATAAAGCCGCCCGGGAATTTAAACAGCCCTTCCGTTACCGCCTGGAACTGACTAACCCTTTTCTCCTGGATAACCCTGAAGTACCAGCGCCTCCCCTTCCGTGTAGTAACTGCTACAAGCTCTTTGGCTTATAGCACTATATTTAAGGAGGCAAATGGATGAGGGTTCTTATGAACCCATGTGCAATCCCATAGGCCAGGCCAAGCTTTTAAATGCGGCCGGGACCGATTTGAACGTGATTGTCTGCCTGTGTGTAGGGCACGATACCTTGTTTATCAAGTACTCCGAGGCTCCGGTATGCCTTCCCAGGGATGTCAAAAAAATAAGGGGGAGTAGGCCCCCCTTTCTTTAATGCAGGTGGAGTGATTTTATCTCCTGGAGGAGCTTTTCGCCATCGTTAATATGTTCCTGTAGATGGTTTATCCTGGAAGGGTCGGCGTTGGTACGCCGCAATTCTTCTAGTTCTACTTTATGGGCCGCTACCGATCCCTCTACTTCCCTGTATATATCCATAGCCCGTTGAAAACTGATCCCTCTCACTCTTTCTTCTTCAAATCTGTGCCTCAGACTGGAACAGCTCATAATTGTTTCCCTCCTAGCCAAGATATCTTTGTCACCTTTATAATGGACAACTAACCCCAAAATATACGGAGGCAAGTTATTTTGGTGGACATGCTCTAACCGTAAATAATTCTTAATTTAATCAACAAGATTGCAGTCAAAATAAAAATTGCCACGATTATCTACAGCGCATAGCCCTGATTATGGTCAGCATCCTAAAACTGGATGTCACCATTGTGAACCATGAGCTGGTAGTCTGGAATATATTTTGTTTGCCTAAAGTGTGGCCGCACCTACGAATTTCATATGAAACAGGAACCTGTTGTTGACAGGGATATAAAAGATATAAAATAAAGATGGATTTGAGGTTATCAGCGCGTCAATGATCTTCTTTGGCTATTGTCCGGCTTGCCGAGAATAAACTGATAGGCCTGACACCCACCCTATAAATTCCTGATAAAGTGATGAGCTGTTGACATTATTTTCAATGTGATGGTATATAATTATAATGCAAATGCAAATTACTTGCAGGAGGCGAGGAACATAAATGAATGTTTTGCGTAGATTAAGCAGTGTTGCCCTGGTCTTACTTATTTTTAGCATTATTTTTTTTGCCGGCGGTTGCCGGGCAAGCAAAAGCCAGCTCCAGCCAGAGAGCGTTGCAGGCCCGATAAAAATTTATACTACCTTCTACCCGCTTTATGATTTCACCAAAAAAATTGCCGGCGATAGAGCCATAGTAGAGAATTTACAGCCGGTAGGCGTAGAACCCCATGGGTATGAACCATCACCCCAGCAGGTTGCTTCAATTTACACTGGTAAATTATTTATTTTTTTAGGTGAACCTATGGACCCCTGGGCCAAGAAAATAGAGGGCCAGCTCAAAGCGAAAGGGGTTATGTCCCTGGAAGCGGGTAAGGGCCTTATAGAAAATAATGACCCGCATATATGGCTGGACCCTGTCCTGGCGCGGGAGCTTTCCCGGCGGATATATGAAGCGTTAGTGACATTAGACGCGGACAATAAAGGGTATTATGAAAAAAACCTGCAGGAGCTGGAACAAAAATTTACCATGCTGGATAAGCAGTACCGGGAAGTCCTGGCCGGCGTGACCAGGAAAGATTTTGTAACCTCCCATGCGGCATTTGGCTATCTTGCTAAACGGTATGGCCTCAAACAAATACCCATCAGCGGGCTTTCCCCCCAGGAAGAGCCCTCGGCGCAGCAGATGGCAGAGCTTATTACCCTTTGCCGGAGCAAAGGTGTAAAGTATATCTTTTTTGAAACCCTGGCCAGCCCCAAACTGGCTGAAACCCTGGCCCGGGAAACAGGAGCCGGGACGCTGGTTTTAAATCCTATCGGTGGACTTACACCCGAAGAGATAAAGGCGGGCGAGGACTACTTCTCCATAATGGCTCAAAATCTGGCCTCACTTAAGCAAGCCCTGGAGTAGTGTAAAAAAGCTTGCTATAGCGCCTGTTAACAGGTAGCGTTTGCAGAAAGATGGTGACGGTATGGTTTATCGCCGGAATGAACGGGAAGTGGTTCGGCTGGTAGATGTTACCTTTGCCTATAACAGCAGCCCTGTTCTTGAGAGAGTTAATCTGGCGGTAGAGGCAGGGGAATTTTTGGCTCTTATTGGCCCCAACGGTGCTGCTAAATCCACCTTGCTCAAGATAATGGTGGGACTCTTACGACCAAAAGATGGGGAAGTAAGGCTTTTTGGCCAGGATATCAGGCGCTTCCGGGATTGGCACAGGATAGGTTACATTTCCCAAAATGCCAGCCATATCAACACGTCCTTTCCCGCAACCGTGGCCGAGGTGGTGGCTTCGGGATATTACAGCGGCTTAAAGGGGCTGTTTGACGGGAGCGCAAGAAAAAGAATGGTTGATGAGGCGCTGGAACTGGCAGGCATAAAGGAGCTGGCCGGCCGCCTGATCGGGGAACTTTCCGGCGGCCAGCGCCAGAAGGTCTTCCTGGCGCGAGCCCTGGTTAAAAGGCCGGCGGCCCTGTTTCTTGATGAACCTACTACTGGCATAGACGTTTCTTCCCGGGAGGAATTTTACCGGCTCCTGGCGCATTTAAACCGCGAAAAGGGTCTGACGGTAATTATCGTTACCCATGATATAGGAGCTGCTTTTTCCAGGGCGCAAAAGATAGGCTGCGTGCGTGACCGGAGCGTTTATATCCACGAAAAGCTCAGCGAAGTGGACCAGGACCACATTGCCGAAGTGCTGGGTTACCGGATAGGAGAGAACCATGTTTATCTTTAGCTTCGATTTCATGCAGCGGGCGTTCATAGCCGGGCTGATTACGGCTATTCTCGCCGCCACCCTGGGCGTTTTTATAGTTTTAAGACGCCTGTCCCTGGTGGGAGATAGCCTGTCCCATGCCAGCCTGGCTGGCGTGGCCGGCGGCATGCTTTTAGGTTTTTACCCCTTTTATGGCGCGCTGCTGGCCGCCGCTGGCGCCGCCCTGCTGATTGAGTTCATCCGCCGGGCTTTCCCCCGATATGCTGAAGTAGCCTTGGCGGTAGTCATGTCTAGCGCCATGGCCCTGGCGGTGGTAATGATCAGCCTGAAAAAAGCTTTTAATGCCGATCTTTTTTCTTATTTATTCGGCAGCCTGGTGGCCGTATCCCCGGCCGACGTGGCGGTTATTGCCGGCGCCGGTATATTTATTCTTACATCTATAGTTTTTCTTTACCGCGAGCTTTTTGCCATTACCTTCGACGAAGAGGCGGCCCGCCTGGCAGGGATACCAGTAGCCGCCGTAAACATATATTTTACCCTGCTCACGGCCCTTACCGTGGCCCTGGCGGTACGGGTAGTAGGGACGCTCTTAGTATCAGCCCTGATGGTTATCCCGCCGGCAGTTAGCCTGCAGATTGCCCGCAGCTTCAAGGCGGCCTTTGGTATAGCCATAGGAGTCGCTCTCCTGGCGGTCATCACTGGCCTTTATGCCTCGTTTATTTTTGACCTGGCTCCAGGAGGAACCATTGTTCTCATTGCCTCGGCCATCCTGGTAGCAGTCATGGTAGCGAAAGGAGCAATTAACAGGTGGAAATAGAAGAAATGTTAAAGCAAAAAGACCTCAAGGTAACCCCCCAGCGAAAGGCCATACTCACGGTACTTGAAAATACGCGCTCGTTCCTGAGCGCCCAGGAGTTGTTTCAAGAGGTTATCAAAATCCTCCCGGGAACAAATTTTTCCACGGTATACCGCAACCTTGATGTACTGCTGGGCAAGGGTCTCTTGTGCCGTGTCCCCTCGGATACCGGTGCTGATTTATATGAACTGCGGCGGGAGGAAGGGCACCACCATCACGCGGTATGCAAGGGCTGCGGGGCTTCTATTCCCGTCGAATTTTGCCCCATGGCCACAATGGAAAAAGAACTGGTCAGGAAGGGTTTTCTTCCCACGGAACACTGCTTCGAAGTTTACGGGTTGTGTCAAAGGTGCCGTGATGGGAAGGGCAATCAATAAGAAGACGGCAGGCGGAAGTTAGCAGGCAATGAGTATAGCACCCGCATTGGCTTCCAGGGTGAGGCTGATCTTGCCCCCCTGCACTTCAAAGCAGCGGCCGCTCAAACCGTCCTGCCAGGTCGTACCGTCGGCAATTTCCATTTCTCCTACTGCCAGGTTGATGCTCTGGGGCAAATCGCCGGCATTTAAAATCACGATCACCTTTTCCCGGGCCAGCCGCCGGGCATAGGCGTAAACTTCGGCCCGGTCATCGGTAAACAAGGGCTGGAAATAACCGCGCCTTAAAGGCGGCAACCGGTGCCGCAGGGCAATCAAGCGCCGGTAAAAGTTGAGCAGGTCCTGGTTCCAGGCCTGTGGTTCCCAGGGCATGGTCCGGCGACAGTCGGGATCCGGGCCGCCGGTCATTCCCACCTCATCTCCATAATAAATCAGGGGGGCGCCGGGATAGGTGAACTGCAGGATTAGAGCCGGCCGCAGGTGGGTGACGGCTTCGGCATAGCTGCCGGTATGGCCGGGGAGCCTGGCCAGGCCTTCCTGGAAAGCGGTAATCACCCGCGCCGTGTCATGGCTGCCCAGGAGGTTTAACAGGGCAAAGTTGGCCGCCTCCGGGTAGCGCAGGCGGATCAAGCCCAGAAGATAGTCCAGGGTGGAAATGGGAAAACGCCGCCTGGCGAAGTAATCGAGGACCAGGTCGCGGAAGAGATAGTTCATAACGCCGTCAAAGAGGTGGCCCTGGAGCCAGAAACGGGCGTCGTGCCAGATCTCACCGACAATATAGGCCTGGGGGTTGGTTTCTTTTACCTGACGCCGGAATTCCCGCCAGAAGGCAGGTTCGATCTCGTTGGGTACATCCAGGCGCCAACCGTCAGTACCGGCCTCCCGCAGCCAGTAGGTGGCGACGTGGAGCAGGTAATTGCGTACCTCGGGGTTGCTGGCTTTCAGCTTGGGAAGGCTGGGAATATCCCACCAGCAGGTATAATTTGGTCGGGGTTCGCTCCTGACGGGAAAGTCATGGAAATAATACCAGTCCTTATAGGGAGAACTGGCCCCACGGGCGACTACATCCTTAAAGGCAAAGAACTCCGTCCCCGTATGGTTAAACACTCCATCCAGGATCAGGTGCATGCCGGCAGCGTGGAGGGACTCCACCAGGCGGCGCAGGGCAGCCGCATCTCCCAGGGCGGGGTCAACGGCCAGGTAGTCGCTAGTATTATAGCGGTGGTTGGAAGGGGAGGCAAAGATGGGGTTCAGCCAGAGGGCGTTGACCCCTAAAAATTTTAAATAGGGTATTTTGGCCTGGATGCCCTCCAGGTCGCCGCCGAAAAAGTTTTCCCTGGTGGGGGCTTCACCCCAGGGCCGGGTCCCGGGAGGGTCATTGGCCGGGTTGCCGTTGTAAAAGCGGTCGGGAAATATCTGGTAGGAGACGGCGTCGTAAATCCAATCCGGGACGGTGAAGATATCCGCTGCCGTCCAGCGGTAAGTGAAAGGCCGGACACCTTGCCCGTCAATGCCGGCGAAAAAGTATACCGGTCCCGCACCTTCTACCTCTTGCCTGAAAAAATAACGGCACTTCCAGGGGCGGGAAAGCTCGATTTCTGCCTGGTAATAGAGGTAACGGGGGGTCCGGGCGTAAACATGCATGGGAGCGGTTTGTAGGCCCCGGTCTTCGTAAACTACCTGGCAGTGCTGTTTTTCCTGGCGGCGGGTTTTCAAGCGCAGGAGGAGTTTACCGGGCGCCAGGGGCTGGCAAAAACGCGGGGAAATACGGTGAAGGAGCAAGGCCAGATTCACCTCCTGCCAGGGCATTTCATTTGAGCGTCCACCGGCGAACCGGTAGAGATTATTATGCACGAAAATACAGTAAAAAGCAAGGCTAAAGGAGTTTGACGGGAAATGAAAAATATGGTACCATATAAATAGCGAATGGTTATAATTATTATTAAGTTATATTTAAGAAGATATGAAAAATGCATTAAGAGGGGTGAAAGGGGTGCTTGAACTTGCTGATGGCTTCCGTCAAAATGCCTTGGTCTGTTTACCCCAGGACTTACATACCCTCTACGTTTATTGGGACTTTACCCCTCAAAGAATCCAGAACTTACATGACTTTTTCAGTATAGTAAAGCCGGAAATGAAGTTAACCTTACGCCTGCGCCGCCTTGATGCCCTCCTGCCAGAACAAGAACTAACCTTAACTACCCTCGAACCTGGTGGATGCTATTTTTACAACCTCGAGGCCCATACCGGTTACTACGTCGAGCTTGGCGCCATAAGCCAGGCGGGTGAATTTGTCCTCTTCACCCGTACTCCCGTACCCCATACCCAACTCGTCGGCAAGGAGTCTCCCACCTCCAATTTCGTTACCCAGGCGCTTACCCTGGGGCAGGAATGGACAATCCTCCTGGAGGAGCCTCCTGACAGAATTTTTAGCTGGTCCTGAAAGAGGTGTTCCAGCGGACCTTTAACCCTTGATAATCCTGCGACACTGTATCTCAACCTTGCTTTATTTGCGCCCCGTCCCGGTACGTCCGCAAGTTTGCGGGGCTGCCAGGGAAAGGCAGGCCTAAAAGTAGAGAATATAGTTGAGGGGGCTTCTAAAATGGCTGCCTGGGAAAGCAATCGTGCCGGTTACCTGGCCCTCCTGCTTCATGCCCACCTGCCCTATGTGCGTAACCTGGAGGAATATATAAGCCTGGAAGAAAAATGGCTTTGCGAGGCCCTGACGGAATCTTACCTGCCCCTCATCTTGAGCTGGGAACGTTTGGCTCTAGAGGGAATAAACTTTAAACTCACTTTATCTCTGTCCCCAACTTTAATTAGTATGTTAATTGACCCGCGCCTCCAGGAGCGTTACGGCCGCTACCTGGATATCCTTAAAGGATTGGCCACCCGGGAAATGGAGCGGACGAAATATGATCCTGTTTTCTCCCCCCTGGCTAATTTTTATTATGAGCGCGTCAGTGCCATTGACGGGGCATTTAAAGAAACTTACCAGGGTAATTTGCTGGCACCCTTAAAAAGATTACAGGAGCAGGGCTACCTGGAAATTATAACTACTTGCGCCACCCATGGTTACCTGCCCTTGATGCTGACCAGGGAATCCTGGCGGGTGCAGGTGCGGGTAGCCTTAGATCTTTTTGCCGATATCTTTGGCCGCCGGCCGGCTGGGATGTGGCTGCCTGAGTGCGGTTACACGCCAGGCCTCGAAGATATCCTGCAGGCCGAAGGGATTAAATACTTTATTGTCGCCAGCCACGGTTTGTTAAATGCCGTTCCCGGGGTGACAACGGCCGTTTATGCACCGGTTAAACTCACCGGCGGGGTGGCCGTTTTTGGCCGGGACTGGGAGACTTCCCACCAGGTCTGGAGCCGGACGGAGGGCTATCCCGGTGATCCCCTGTACCGGGAGTTCTACCGCGATATTGGCTACGACCTAGACTTTAGTTACCTGGAACCTTACCTTATCGGAGGTACACGGGGTGATACCGGCTTAAAATATTACCGCATCACCGGCAAGACCGAATGCAAGGAGCCCTACGATTTCCAGGCGGCCAGGGAGCGGGCCCGGGAGAATGCCCGCGATTTTCTGGCCAACCGGGACCGGCAGCTGGCCTGCTGGGCCGGTGTTATGTCTGACAAACCGGTGGTAGTTGCGCCTTACGACGCTGAACTCTTCGGTCACTGGTGGTTTGAGGGATCGGCCTGGCTGGAAGACGTCCTGCGCCTGGCGGCCGGGCCGGATTACCAGACCGGGTTGACCACCGTGGCGGCTTACCTGGAGCAATACCCGCCCCGCCAGGAGGTGGCTTTAGGGCCTTCCAGCTGGGGGAAGGCGGTTACAATCGTGTTTGGTTGAATCCGGCCAATGACTGGCTTTACCCCTATCTCCACCGGGCCGAGAACACCATGGTAACCCTGGCTGCCGTTTGCTCCCATCCTACTCCTCTACAGGAACGGGCCTTAAACCAGGCCGCCAGGGAGCTGCTCCTGGCCCAGAGCAGCGACTGGCCCTTTATCCTCACCAGCCAGACGACGGCAGCCTATGCCCGCCGTCGCCTGGAGGATCACCTGGGCAATTTCTTTAAGATCTGCCGGGATTATCAAAACAACAACCTTGACGAGGATTTTTTATGTGCTTTGGAAGACAAGGACAACCTTTTCCCGCGCCTGGATTTCCGCCTTTATCGCCCGCAAGGGCGCGGGCTATCGGTAAATTACCCGCCAGGCAGGGAAAGACCGGTAATCCTCATGCTGAGCTGGGAGTTTCCCCCTCATCATGTCGGTGGTCTGGGTATCCACGTCCGTGATCTGGCGGGAGCCCTGGCCCAAATGGGGGTTAAGGTCCACATCCTCACCCGGGTACCAGGCCGGGAAGCGTTCACGACAGTTCAAGAAGGAGTATACATCCACTACCTACCTACATACCAGCAGCCGGAGGTGGAAATTGATTTCCTGTCCTGGGTCCTGCAGTTCAACCTGGCCCTGGCCGACTACGGGGAACCCCCTTGATCCTGCATGCCCATGATTGGCTGGTGGCCTGGGCGGCCCGGGAACTCCAGGAAGCTTGCGGCGTCCCCCTGGTAGTTACCATTCATGCTACTGAGTACGGCCGTAACAAGGGACTGCATACCCCTGGTTGGCGTCAGCCTCCTGTACCGGGAGGTCTACTTCCGCCAGCGCCTCGACCGCCATAATTTTTACGACCTGCCCCTGGAACTGGAACGCCGGGCCGGACGGCAGTCCCCTTACCATCCAGGTAGCCTTCCCGGACCGGGAGGTTAAGGCGCAGGTCTGGCGGGCAAAGGTCGGCCGCCTGAATCTCTACCTCCTGGATGCCGATTGCCAGGACAACTGGGAGGCTGATCGGCGGATTACCGACCGGCTTTACGGCGGCGACCTGGAAAAGCGCATCCAGCAGGAAATCCTCCTGGGTATTGGCGGGGTACGGGCGTTGGCGACCCTGGGTATCGAAGCAACCATCTGCCATTTAAACGAAGGCCATTCGGCCTTCCTGGCCCTGGAGCGCATCCGCCAGTTACAAGAGAAGCACGGCCTGGATTTTGCCGCGGCCAGGGAACTGGCCGCCAGCGGCCACATCTTTACTACCCATACCCCGGTGGCAGCCGGTATCGACCTCTTTCCACCCTACTTGATGGACAAGTATTTTACAGATTATTACCAGTCGCTGGGGCTTTCCCGCCAGGAATTCCTGGCCCTGGGCCGCCAGGATCCCAACAACCAGCAGGAGCCCTTCAACATGGCCGTCCTGGCCTTGCGCCTGTCGGCCTGGGCCAACGGCGTCAGCCGTCTCCACGGCCGGACGGCCCGGAGGATGTGGCAGGCTGTCTGGCCGGAAGTCCCGGAAGGGGAGATACCTATCGGGGCTATTACCAACGGCGTTCATACCCTCAGCTGGGTAGGGAGCAGGATGGCCTCCCTTTACGACCGCTACCTTGGCCCCGGCTGGCGGGAAGACCCGGCGGAGGCGGCCAACTGGGCCGGAGTTGAGCACATACCGGCGATGGAGCTGTGGCAGGCCCACGAAGAGCAGCGGGAAGAACTGGTGGCTTTTATCAGGAAGAAGCTGGCGGCGCAACTGGAAGCCAGGGGAGGCGGTTCGCTGGAGATTGCCGGCGCCGGTGAGGTCCTGCATCCCCGCGCCCTGACCATTGGCTTTGCCCGCCGTTTTGCTGCTTACAAGCGGCCGGTCCTTCTCTTCAGCGACCCTGAACGCCTGGCCCGGCTTTTAGGGGATCCCCGGCGGCCGGGTTTTACCAGCGCCTGGAGGCCGGGAGGCAGGAGAGGGCCAGGAACCTGGCCGCCTGGAAAAGCAGGGTGCATGCAGGTTGGCCCCAGGTGCGAGTGGAAAGGGTAGAGGATGATGGGGGGAGGGATCTGGCCGTTGGGAGTACTTTAACCGTCCGCGCCTGGATTTTCCTGGGAGCTTTGCAGCCTTCGGATGTAAAAGTAGAAATCTATCACGGGCCGCTGGATGCTGGGGGAGAAATTATAGCGGGAGAAAAGGAAACAATGAATCTAGTTCAGGAAACTGGTGAAGGCAGGTATTTATACAGCGGGGTGATTTTCTGCCGCCGGGCCGGGCGCCAGGGCTATAACGTGCGGGTGTTACCCTGCCATGTTGATCTGGCCCATCCTTTTCAGACTGGCCTGATCCTGTGGGGATGAAAATATTTTTCCAGGGAAAGGGGGGAATATATTATGCTGGCCAGGGATATTATGACCACGGAGGTAATCGTGATCAACGCCTCGGCCCGGATTTACGAGCTGACCAGGTTGCTGGCGGAGCACAAAATCAGCGGGGTACCGGTATGCGATGACGGCAATCGCGTGGTGGGAATCGTCACGGAAGGGGATTTGATCGGTTTAAAGAATGGTAACCGGGTGCGGGATATTATGAGCCGGGAAGTCGTTGGCGTTGACGCCGAGATGCCAGTAGAAGAGGTGGCCGCTATTTTACATGAAAAGAAAATCAAACGGGTACCTGTCTACAGTAACGGCCGCCTGGTGGGCATCATCAGCCGGGCCGACATTGTCGCCGCCATGGCCAGGAAATAAATCGATAAGGCAACCGAGAGGGCTATGTCTTTGTTAGTAAAAGAGTTGCGTCTTTTGTACCGGCTATGCCGGTTGTATGGCGTGGAGCCTGCCTATCGCGACGTGGAGGGTAAACTCCGGGCAGCCGGGCCGGAGACGTTACTGGCGGTGCTGCGGGCCCTGGGGGCGCCGGTGGCGGGCCTGGCTGACGTTCCCGGCGCCCTGCGGGAGCGGCGGCTGCAATACTGGCGACGTTTCTGTGAGCCGGTAGCTGTAGCCTGGTCCGGCCGGCTGCCGCACCTGGAGCTACGCTTGCCCGTCCAGAGGGCAACCGGGCCCCTGGAGTGCAGGCTGCGCCTGGAAGACGGCCGGTTATGGCAGCTGGTAATCGACCCGGCCCGCCTGCCTCTTATCCGGGTTACCGAGGTGGAAGGGGTAGCCTTTGAAGCCAGGCAGCTCACCCTTCCCGCCAGGCTGCCCTGGGGTTACCACCACCTCCATTTGCGCCTGCCGGGCCTTACCAGGGAGGTATTGATTATTGCCGCCCCCTCCCGGGCCTGGTACCGGGCAGCAGGCCAGGGGGAACACCTCTGGGGCTGTTTTTTGCCCCTCTATGCCCTTCATTCGTGCCGGAGCCTGGGGGCAGGGGATTTCGGCGACCTGGAGGCCCTATCCATCTGGGTTAACAAGCTGGGTGGCAACTTTACCGCTACTTTACCCTTTCTGGCAGCTTTCCTGGATGAGCCCTTTGACCCCAGCCCCTACCAGCCGGTTAGCCGCCTCTTCTGGAACGAGTTTTACCTGGATATTTCCCGCCTGGAAGAGGCACAGCAGTGCCAGGAAGTGCGGGACTTGCTAAACTCGGCGGCGGTCCAGGAGGAGATAGCCTCTTTGCGGGCTGTGCCCCTTGTCGACTATCGCCGGGGGATGGCCCTGAAAAGACGCCTGTTGGCCCTCTGTGCCCGCATTTTTTTTACTGGCAACACCGGTGGCCGGGCGGAGATGGAAGCCTGGCTGGCCGGCAACCCGGCAGCCCGGGACTACGCCCGTTTCCGGGCCGCCGTCGAAAAACAGCACGCCACCTGGACTGAGTGGCCCTCCCGCATGCGGGAGGGTTGCCTCAAAGAAGGCGATTACGATACGGAAGCCATGCAATATCACCTGTACGTCCAGTGGCAGGCCCACCGGCAGGTGAAGGCCCTGGCGGCTTGCGCCCGGCGCTCCGGCCCGGGCTTATACCTGGACCTGCCCCTGGGGGTCCACCGTGAGGGCTATGATGTCTGGCGCCATCGCCAGGATTTCGCCCTGGCGGCCAGCAGCGGCGCCCCGCCGGATACCTTTTTCCGCCAGGGGCAGGAGTGGGGGTTTCCTCCCCTGCACCCGGAGGGGATCCGGGAAGACGGCTACTCCTATTACATTGCCTGCCTGCGTCATCACCTGCGCCACGCCGGTATCCTGCGCCTGGACCACGTCATGGGTTTGCACCGCCTTTATTGGATACCTAGGGGCCTGGCAGCCACGGAGGGGGTTTATGTGCGCTACCACGCCGGGGAATTTTATGCCATCCTGGCCCTGGAGTCCCGGCGCCACAGGGCCATCCTGGTGGGCGAAGACCTGGGAACGGTGCCCGGTTACGTGCGCCTGGCCATGACCAGGCACAATATCAACCGCATGTATGTCCTGGCCGCGGAGTACACAGGAAATCCGGGCCGGGCCCTGGGACCCGTACCTCCCGGGAGCCTGGCCAGCCTGAACACCCACGATATGCCGCCCTTTGCCGCCTTCTGGCGGGAAAGGCAAAAGAGCGGCCGCCAGCGGGCGGCCTTACCGGTCTTCCTTTATAACCGCGGCTTTTTGCAGGTGGCCACAACAGCGACCGGGAGTCTCCTGCGGGGGTGCCTGGCGTACCTGGCCGCCAGCCCGGCGCGTTTGCTCCTGGTCAACCTGGAAGACCTTTGGCTGGAGACGGAGCCCCAGAATATCCCGGGTACAGGCACCGGCTACCCCAACTGGCGGCGTAAAGCCCGCTACAGCCTGGAGGAGTTCACCCGGCAGCCAGAGGTGGTATCGCTCCTGCGGGATGTTAACTACTGGCGAGGTGCTGCTGAGTAATAGCTTCCCTGACGTAAACAAAAATCTTGACAGCCCCCCTAACTTAATAAAAAATATCTAAAAAGAATATCTAGCGAAAAGGAGAGGACAGGCTTTGCGAAAGTTGTTGACGCGTTTGTTTTTATCTTTAGCAGGTATAATTTTAACTTTACTATTTGCTTCTACTAGTAGTTTCTCAGCTACCAACCCCTTTTTAATTCCCGGCCAGGATGACACGCCCGCTTCGGAGCAAATTCTCGTTAAATTTAAACCCAGCATACCTCAAGCCGTTAAGGAGAGGATACATGCTCAAAATGATGCCCAGGTAATTGACGCTATCCCTGAGATAGGAATAGAAGTAGTTAAAGTAGCAAAGGGAAAAGCCCGGGAGAAGGTGGCCAATTACAGCAGCAGTCCCCATGTGGAATTTGCCGAGCCAGACTACATAGCCCGCGCCGTCTTCATTCCTGATGATCCCTATTTTGAGAAACAGTGGGGGATGGCCGAGATTCTGGCACCGGATGCTTGGAAGGTGACCAAGGGGAGCCGGGAAGTAAAAATCGCCATTCTAGATTCCGGGATTGACCAGGACCACGAAGACCTGAGATCCCAAATTGTGGCCAACGTTGATTTTACCCCTAGCAAGACGGTAGATGATAAATTCGGTCATGGTACTCACGTGGCGGGAATTGCTGCAGCGGCCACCAACAACGGCAAAGGGGTGGCAGGTGTCGGCTTTAAGTGCAGCCTCATGAACGTTAAAGTATTGGGCGATGATGGGAGCGGTTACTATAGCTGGCTGGCCAAGGGTATTATATGGGCCACAAAAAATGGGGCCAAGGTTATTAATATTAGCGCTGGTAGCCACAGGCCGTCTAAGGTATTAGAAAAAGCTATCAATTATGCCTGGAGCCAGGGAGTGGTCCTGGTTGCCGCAGCTGGTAATGACAATTCCTCAGCTCCCTTTTATCCCGCTTTTTATACCAATTGCATCGCAGTAGGAGCTACAGACGAAAACGACAGCCGCGCGTTCTTTTCTAATTATGGGCCCTGGGTGGACATTGCCGCACCGGGTTTAAACATCTTTTCTACCACCCCCAACCACGACAACTATATTCACAATTATGGCATAGCCCTGGGCTACGACTACCTGTCAGGGACCTCTATGTCCAGCCCGCAGGTGGCCGGAATAGCAGCTTTAGTCTGGGCCGAGTATCCTGGCTTGAGCAATGCGGAGGTAAGGAAGAGGATCGAAGAAGGGGCGGATCCCGCAGGGGGCTTTGATCCGCCTATAGGGCGGGCTAACGCCTATAAGGCTTTACGGTGAAACATTAGTTTCGAGGCGGGCTAGTTCTAACCCCTTTTCTGCCACAAAGATAAACGTTAGCAGCCCGCGGGGAGATAAAGCAGTTTTAGCTACCTCAGCGACCATTAGGGGGTGAGTGACAACCTGGGGATAAAATTTTAGGGGTTCCGGCTCGATAAACTTTATTTTTATAATAACTTCCCAATCATGTTGGGCTATTTGCGAAATTGAGATCTTATAACCAGGATTGGGTTTTATCCCCCAACAGGCGAGGAGATAAACATTTTGGCTAAAGTCTGCTCCCTTGGGGGCTCCATGGTAATACTTTAGGTAGTTTTCTTCAGTAAGCACTAAAAAATGCGTTTCCGGGGAAGGTATGGCCCAGGAACCGGGATGGGGCAGGAGACGGAAGGGTATAGAAGCATCCCTTCTACAGATAGGTCTTCCGCTTTTCATATGCTTCTTTCACCGCTTCCAGAAAGATTTCTACGAGCAACGGGTCATAGTGCCTACCAGCATACCTCTGCAATTCTTGGCTGGCTTGTGAAAAGGTCAACGCCTTCTTGTAGGGGCGGTCGGTAGTCATGGCATCGAAGCTGTCGGCCAGGCGCACAATGCGCGCCGGGAGCGGGATTTCCTCTCCCTTTAAACCATCCGGATAACCAGAGCCATCGTAGTTTTCATGATGGGAGCGAATAATCGGTGATATATCTTGGAAAAATAGTAAAGGTTTGACTATTTCGCTTCCTAATATTGTATGGTTTTTCATGATCCCCCATTCTCTTTCGGTTAAAGAAGCTGTTTTATTTAGGATAACGCTCTCAACTTCGATCTTACCCAGGTCGTGTAAATAGGCACCGTAGCGCAAGGTATTTTTTTCTTCTTCGGAGAGGGGTAATTTCTTCGCTAGGGCCAAAGAATAAGACATAACCCTCTCTGAATGACCGAAGGTGTAGCGGTCTTTGATATTTATCAGCGCCACCAGGGTCTGGAGGGTAGGGAAAGCTTCCTTGACTTTTAAGTGGGTTATCTCGCTTATTATAGAATAATAAAGGTAAGCATCACCTCGCGAGTACTTGGTTCTGTATAGATCATTTTCTGCCGCCCTCACCAGGGACGAAACCCCGTCAGCGTCAGCCGGGTAGCTTGCTAATCCTGTAACAATGGTAAAGGGCTTAAAAGGCGGCGTCCTTTCACTCTCCAGCAAGGAAACGGTAGCCTGGCTTACTATTTTTTCTTTTATATGCGAAGTCACCCTGGCAGCCTCAATTTTTTCTTTTCCTGGAAAAACCAGGACGAATTCATCGCTGCCGTAGCGGGCTGCATAACACGGCTCTTTGATTTCCTCCCCCAATAGGTGCCCGATGTTGGCTAAAATTTCGTCTCCCTTCTGGTAACCGTAAACCGTGTTAAAGTACTTAAATTGATCTATGTCTAATAAGGCAAAGGATACAGGAAGATTTTCCGCTGCCGCTTTTTGCAAGGTTAGGGCCAGCTTTTCCTGCAGGTAGCGGTGGTTGTACAGTCCGGTTAATTGATCGTAATCGGCTATCTGGAGCAACTCCTGCTGGGTTTTCCTTTCTACTTCCATCAGCCCGCCCACCAGCCATGTGAGCAGGAGATTAACGCCGGTGATGATGGAGTTTGTTTGGAAAATTTCGGGAGGCAAATAATTATGCAGCCGGTAATCCAGGAAAAAAAGGAGGGCGCTGGCCAGAACAGCGGCTGCTGTCCCCCCCAGCTTGCCCAGGCTGGTGGAGGCGATTATGGAGGGGACCAAAATCAAAACCTTGGCCCCGAAAAAATTATGGCTGTACCAGAGAAAGATAAAGGCCAAAGGGAAAATGACGGCCAGCAGCAAAATCTCATCTATCTGCGGCTGTTCCAGAGTAGTTATCCTGGGGAGGAGCTTGCCGGCAGTATACGCTATAATTGTTGCAGCGAATATAATAAACATAAATAGCAAATACAAACGCAGATGAAAGCCTAACGGTAGATTATAAAAGCTGAAAACGATCATTAAAAAAATCAAAAGGCTGACGATATGGGTAACTAAAATATACTCGGATATCTCTTGCGCCCTCTTTTGTTCCCACTTGCGCATCGACGCTTCTCCTGTTGCCAGAATTAAAGCTGAGAGGTCTCCTATTTTCTTCACTTGACTGGACTGGACCCGGGAGCCCCAATAGTCTAAAAAAATTTCGTACCGGGAAGGGCGGGGCTTCCCGGTACCAAAAAGCTTTACTTGCGGAGGGACCTGGGCACCTCGGGCTGATGGAAAAAGAATACACAAGTCGGCTTGACCCCAATAGCAGCGGCGAAAGCCAAAACGCTGAATGCGGCAGGCAAAAGCCGGTAAAGTAAACGCTTCATCCTCTCTTACCTCCCTACTCACGGTGAGATTATTTCATCTATGAGAGTGGCAAACCGGTGTCCCGCCCTGGTTAAAGTAAAGGTCTGCCACCATAGACCCAGGCTCAGGGCCAGGACTACGGCCGGGACCCCGGCCGTAGCCAGCAGGACAATTTGTACGACGGCGATAAAAAATATGCTGGTGACGGATAATCGGCGCATTCTCTGGCGGTATTCCGGGGAAAGAAGGGGTTTGGCCGGAGAATCTACCGGGGCCAGGCGCCAGACGAAGGCTAACGATAAAAGCGAACCCAGGATAACTATTATGAAAAGGTGAAAAGAGTTCAAAAGAGGTGCCACCACTAGAGATATTTTCCCCAGGGCCGGGGAAACAACTGCCCCCAGCAGGGTGCAGGTAAGGGGCGACCGGCTGTGGGCCCCGCCGGACCACAGGCGCAGGAAAGCTCCCGTTAAAGTAGCGGCCAGGGTGGTATATAGGCAGCCTAAAAGCCAGCCTACCAAGCTGATGGACAGCAAGCTTATAAGGGGATAGATAATAACTTGCAGCCCATATAGGGCGATCTCTTCCTCCTCCGGGGTTAAATTGAGCTTCTCCTTCAAGTAGGCTGCAGCCGGCCGGCTCAGGTTAAACCTTAACAAATCAATCTCCTCTTCTGGTTATAATAATTCTTGACTAAAGCCAGGACCAACAATAGTACTGTGTAGGGAAGGGCAAAGGCTGCTCTCAAAAAAGGATTGGCGAAGACTTCCTCATATTCTAAACCGGTAAAGTTTAAAAGTGGTTGCGAGTATATTAGCTCGGCTGTGGCTATGAGAGCAAAGCATAGCAGGACGGCCAAAAATATTTTGGACAGTTGAGCGCGGGTGAAAAGCCGGGTATAGGTAGCCAAGGATAAGATCAAAATTACCGAATGCACGCCAAAGGTGATGGGCAGAAGGCGCACCAGGTTGGTAAGGGCCTGCAACAGGGCAATGGCAAGAACCTTTCTATCTTTTATCCGCAGGTTTAAAAGGCTAAAGACCGCCATCGTTAGTACCAGGCTCTCGGGAAAATCCTGGAGAAGCAAAGAATATAAGATGGCTGGAAAAGCTTCTTTAAACAGCTTAGGACACCTCGGCCGCCGTATTTTTTCTTCCATGAAAGTTTATTCGACAGAAAAGCTTTTTCTCCTGCCAAAAAAAAGCAAAGTTACCCTCCCAACTCGGTATTCAGGTACATTTCCTGCAGCCTTTCAGCGTGCCCTGCAGTAATGTAATCCTTTTCCTTCAGGGCTGCCAGCAGGGCGCCAACGATCAGGTTTCGCGCACTGGCCCGGTTCAGGAGCTTGTTGCGGTACATGAGGTCGTCGGCCTTCTTGAAGGTTTCTTCCAGGGATTCCGCTGCGTTCTGGCAGGTGGCCACCCCTAGGGAGAAGTGCAGGGGCAGCTCGGGATGTTTTTTATTGGAGGCCTCGATGGCCGAGCGGATCCGCTGGGCAAGGTCCTCTCCAGTTTTTTCGCCTGTTTTGGGCAGGATGGCGGCGAATTCATCCCCCCCAATGCGAGCCACAATATCTGAGCGGCGCAGGGAGGTTTTTAGAACACCGGCGCAGGCCTGTAACAGTTCATCGCCTTTAGCGTGGCCCAGGGTATCGTTGACCAGTTTTAGGCCGTCCAGATCCGCCACCAGGATGGTTATGGGATATTCCCGGCTGCCAGACAAGCGCCTGAGCTCTTCCTGAAAGAAGGCCCGGTTGTAGAGGCCCGTTAAAGAATCGTGCAGGCTTAAGAACCTTAACTGTTCCTCGTAGCGCTTGCGCTCGGTGATATCCAGGGTTGCCTCCACCGCCCCTATGACTTTTCCCTCTTTATCCTTCACCGGCGTGGCGGTAATGCTCCAGAAGCGACCGTCCGGGGAGGTTACCTCACCTGTGCATACCTGGCCGGTCTCCATAGCCTGGACCACCGGGCAGCCGGGGCAGGGAGCGCTTTTTCCTTGCCATATTTCGTGGCATTTGGCTCCGAATAGCTCCTCGGGGTTCTTACCCACGGATTGGCCGGCAGTCCGGTTGGCCCAGATGACGTGCATGTCCCGGTCCAAAAACGCGACCATCTCGGTAAGGCTGTCAAGAATCAGAGATTTTTCGGCCATTAACCTCTGCAGCTCTTCTTCCAGGATTTTACGCGGGGTGATATCGGTCAAAAAATGCAGGGTAGCGGCCTGCCCTTCCCACTCGATTACCACGGAGTTGGTCTCCATCCATTTGACGCTCCCGTCCTTGGCAAATATCCTGAAAGAGCAGGCATATAGAGGGCTTTTTTTCTCCAGCAATTCCCGGTAGTGCTGTACGGTACTTTCCCTGTCTTCGGGATGAATGAAGTCCAGGAAAGGTCTGGATAGAAGTTCTCCTGCCGTGTAGCCCGTGTGGGTCAGCGTTGCCCGGTTGACAAAGGTAACCACGCCGTCCTGGACCACGATGATGGTTTCAGTGGCGTTATCTACCAGAGAAGAGCATTTCTTTTCCTTCTCGCCTAGTTCCCGTTGGTATTCCTCAAGCCTTTCCAGCATTTTGCTGATTTCAGAGGAAAGAAGGGCAAGCTCATCCTTTCCCTCCAGAAGGGGTATTCCGGGGGCAGGGGAGGGAGAGCGGCCGATGCCAGTAACTGCGGCGGTAAGCCGGGCCAGGCGGGAGAGAACCGCCCGGTCCAGCCAGAATAAGGCAAGAAGGCAGCATAAAGCCGCCGCCAGCGCAAGAAAGAGGCTGAAGGCTTGTCTTGCGGACAGGAACGCCTGAGCGGCGCGCCGGTAGGAGTTCGCCTGAAGGATTAAGGCGCTTTCACCCTGCAAATCCTTAATGACGGCAAAGCCGGCGCTCTCCTCCGGGGAAACAATTTTTACGTAAAATGGTTCTCCGTTTTTAAGGGTTCCCGCTGGCTTGAGCTCGCGGAAGTCGATGGCCTCCGGTGGGTGAAGGGAGAGGGGGAGGCGGGTGATTTCCGAGAGCTCTTTTAAATCCTTGTCCCTTAAGGTGCGGGCGAAGATAAGGGTCCCCCGGGCGGGGCCGCTGCCATCACTTTTTAAAACGGGCCTGGCGGCCAGCAGCACCGGCCCTTGTGGCGTCACCACCACCCCTTTACGGCCGCCTGTTTGGTTATGGGCTGTAAAAACAATGCCGGGAGGCAAGGGTATTTCTTCGCCCGCTTCAGGGTCGTATCCTCTGGCGTATACTATTTCTCCCCTGGTATTTAGGAAAACTACATAATTAAGCCTCAAAATTTCAAACACGTTATCGACCAGGTTTTTTTGTATATATTCCCGGTTCCTGTCCTCCACGAAGCTATACGTGTCGTCCCAGGTAGCCCAGTCTGTGGCAGATTTATCCAGCGCCGCTATTTCCCTTTCCAGGGCCTGCAGGGCCCGCTCCACATTCTCTCGGATACTTTCGTTTTCCAGCTTACCTGCAATATTCCCTGCTATAACATGAGAAACAGCAAAAAAAATAAGGGCAAGAAGGGCAAAGACGGCGCAGAAAACAAGGAGTACTTTGGTTTTTAAGGACATCCCCATATCTCTCCTCAAGTCTTTAGCGGTAGCCGGGTCCCCTGCTGCTGCGAGGGTAGAGCGGCCAGCCTCCGCTGCGGCGGTTACCCTACTATTTATCAATCGCATTTTGAAATTGGTGATAGAAATTCGACATTTTCCTCCATATACCTGCAGACAAAGGGAATTTTACGCAGCGTCTCTTTTCGCGTGGTCCACATAAGCCGATGAGGGACACTTTCGTGAGCTAAGCCAAAGCAGGCGTAGGATTAAAACTGGGGATAGCCAGCCTTTAATATTTATTGACATGGGGTCATAATACGGGTATAATATTAATGAACAAATGCTCGTTAACAGATGAAAGATTAATACTTTAGCTGCAGCTGGATTTTCAGGGGGCAAGAGATAATGTACGGTGAACTACTTCTCGATCATTTTTTAAACCCGCGCAATGTAGGCAGCATTAAAGATGCGGATGGTATTGGCACTATAGGCGATCCTGGCTGCGGCGATTACCTTTGTGTCTATATCAAAGTTCAGGATAACCGCCTGGTTGACGTTAAGTTTCAGGTGTACGGGTGCCCGGCAGCTATAGCTACCAGCAGTATCCTTACGGAAATGGCTAAAGGGAAAACCCTGGAGGAAGGCCTGCAGATCACGGATGCTGATGTGGCGGCAGCCATTGGTGGTTTACCGGAAATCAAGCTGCACTGCTCTAACCTGGGCGCCAGCGCCCTTCATGAAGCCATCCTTAACTATCAAACGAGAATGAAGGCTGGTGGTTAGGAAATGACTGCCGGGACAGTTTTGGACCTAGGGAAGTTTCAAGAAAGCGAGCGGCGTTTAACGCCCCAGCGCCAGGCGGTACTTAAGGCCTTCCTGGAATTATCCCAGGAACACCCGACGGCAGAGGCTATTTACCAGGCGGCGCGCCGGTATTGCCCGACGGTAGGGATAGCCACTGTCTACCGTTCACTGGATCTCTTTGTCCAGATGGGCCTTATTCAAAAAGCCCCCTCTTTGAATGGGACGGCCCGGTATGAGACCCAAAAAGTTCCTCATAATCATTTTGTCTGCCTCAAATGTGGACGTATTTATGAATTTGATAAAGCTCAAAGGCCCGTGGTAGACAAGAACATAGAAAAAGAGGGTTTTGAGGTTATCAGTTCATCTACGGTTTGCTTTGGTTATTGTCCCGCCTGCCGTTAATAAATGAGCCGCCTCCGTGCTCCTTTTCGTTAAAATACCCCGGGCGGTAAATACCGCCCTGGTCCTGGAGGTAACCTCCGGGGCCATTTTTATTTCACTGTAACAGCCGCGAACTGAACTTATGTTTTAGGACTTTTATAATTGACCAGCAGGAATCTGGGCTTGCATAGCGAAAAGAGTAAAAGCAACCATGAAGGTTGTTGATGTAACCACGGAGGGTGCTAGAACCCCTGGAGGGGTACCTGAAGTGGTTATTTTTTATATTTTAATTAAGGAAGGAGCAGGTAAAAATGGATTTTTCCCCAACGGAATGGGAAAGGGCCGTGGCCTTTCACGGGCATAGCTGCCCCGGCCTGGCCATTGGCTACCGGGCGGCAAAAATTGCCCTGCGGGAACTGGCTGCCGGCCGGGCAGGCGATGAAGAGCTGGTGGCCATTGTGGAAACCGATGCCTGCGGCGTGGATGCCATCCAGGCGCTTACAGGTTGCACCCTGGGTAAAGGCAATCTCCTTTACCGGGACTACGGCAAGCATGTATTTACTATTGGGGATAGGAAGACTGGTGCTGCCGTCCGGGTAGCCTTAAAAAGTGGAGCCTGGCAGGAAGACGAGAGTTACCGAAGCTTGCGGGAGAGGGTTTTTAGCGGCCAGGCCACGCCGGCGGAAAAGGAGCTCTACGGCCGTTATCAGGAACAGCGTTTGCAACATATCCTGGAGGCGCCGGAGGAGGAAGTATTTAAAGCAGAGCATGTAGAACTGGCCATGCCGGCGAAAGCCCGTCTTTTTAATTCCGTGACCTGCGCTTTTTGCGGGGAGCCGGTAGCAGAAGTCCGGGCCAGGGTAAAGGAGGGGCGCTATGCCTGCATCCCTTGTGCTGAAAATTACAGCCGCGGCTGGGGGGTAAAGTAACCTTTTTACTTTTACTTTGCCGGTAGTGGACTCTGGACGAAGTTGGGGGCGCACCATGAATGTTTTTTGCCCCCGGGGTGCAATCCGCATAGTTTGACCAGGAGAAAAGGAAATGTTGCCGACGCTTATTACGCCGGCAAAGTGATCTTCCCCGAAAAGTTTAATGACATCGATCCGGCCAGGAAAGCCGACGAGATTTACCAGTTCCTTTTAGGCCAGCCTTTGTATGTGGCGGAGAGCAAAACATTGCCGCCGTGGTGGTCATGCACGACCTTAACCTGGCTTTACGGCGTGCCAGTAGTGATTGAAAAAATGAGAAACATATCGGTAATTGTACCGCTGGGTTAGCTTTTAATATTATGACAGCCTAGGCAGTTTGCCATCGAACCCTGGAGATGACCTCCGGGGTTTTTTAAAATGGTTGCTAACCTGGGCGTACCTTTGCATTTTATTATTGACAAATGGCCATAATAGGTTTATACTAATAATGAACATAAGACCGAAAGGAGGGAGAAGGAAGATGCCACGTGGTGACAGGACTGGTCCCTGGGGGCTGGGGCCACGCACCGGCCGCGGCGCCGGGTATTGTAACGGTTTCCCCGTACCGGGCTTTATGAATCCTGCTTTCGGCTTTGGACGGGGCCTGGGTCTGGGTCGCGGCCGCGGGCTGGGTTTGGGCCGCAGGTGGGCCTGGGGTTTTTTCCCGCCAGCTTATGGCTGGTTACCCGCAGGCTGGTGGGGTGCACCCTTTCCCGGTGCCGTCCCGCCCCAGGGCGCGGCGCCTGAGGTGGAATTTTTAAAGCAGCAGGCAGCCATGCTGGAAGGCCAGCTAAAAGCGGTCAAAGAACAGCTGAAGGCTCTACAGCAGGAAGAGCGGAAAAGCGAGTCCCGAGATCCGGAACAAGAAGACCTGTAAGTAAATCTAAAAAGCAAGGCCGGGTCAAGCGTCACCCCGGCTCTTTTTGTTTTCGCGCCAGGAGGTTGTTTTAATATTTTATTGACATAAGGTCATAATAACTATATAATGCTATTGGACAAATGCCCGTTATAGGAAAGGAGGCGAATTTTATGAAAGTGGCTATTACGGCCCAAGGGAAAGATCCGGCGGCACCGATGGATCCTCGCTTCGGCCGCTGCCAGTATTTTGTTATTGCCGATACGGAAAAAAGTACCTTTGAGGCCGTAGCCAACGATAACCTGGCCGCCGGTGGCGGGGCGGGAGTGGCTACAGCCCAGGCCTTGGTTAACCGGGGTGTAGAGGTTGTCCTCACCGGAAATGTCGGGCCCAATGCCCTGCGGGTTTTACAGGGCGCCGGGGTTAAGGTTTACTCAACTACAGCGCCGACGGTCCAGGCGGCGTTGCAGCAGTGGCAGGCCGGAGGGGCCACGCCTTTATCCCAGGCTACAGTAGGTTCTCATTTTGGTATGGGTCGAGGAGGTAATAGATGGTGAAGATCGCCGTAGCAACCGAGGGGAAAATGGTGGCCGAACACTTTGGCCATTGTTCCCAGTACAGCCTGTTTACTGTGGAAGATGGGAAGATAAGCAGTAAAGAAGTCATTGCCAATCCCGGGCATCAGCCAGGTTTTTTACCAGGTTATCTGGCAAATTTGGGCGTTAACTGCGTTATTGTCGGCGGCATCGGCGCGCGCGCCGTGGAATTGTTTGGTGAGCGGGGCATTGAGGTAATAAGCGGTGCTTCCGGCCCGGTAGAAGCGGCAGTGAATGCTTACTTGAGCGGTAATCTCAAGAGTACCGGCAGTACCTGCAGCCATGACCATCAGGGGCACGAAGGCTGCCGGGGTTAAAATTTTGGGAAAGGAGCGCGATAACATGGCAGCCAGGGTTGACGAGGATAAGTGCACCGGCTGTGGTAGCTGCGTCGAGGTTTGCCCGGTAGAAGCCATTATTGTGGAAGAAGTAGCAACTATTAATGCCGACGAGTGCCTGGAGTGCGGCGCCTGCGTTGATGAGTGCCCGAATGAAGCTATAAGTCTTGATTAAAGTGTGGTGAAGCAGATGCTTGTCACTGTGGCCAGCGGCAAAGGGGGCACGGGGAAAACGACCATTGTGACCAACCTGGCCCTGGCCCTGGTAAAGAAAATGCCGGTCCAGGTCCTGGACTGCGATGTAGAAGAGCCCAATGCCCATCTCTTCCTGCATCCGGTGTTTCAGGAAGAAGAGGAAGTGACCCTGCTGGTCCCGGAAGTGGACAATACCAAATGTAACGGCTGCGGCAAGTGCAGCGAGGTATGCGCTTTTCACGCCCTGGCCGTCGCTGGGGGCAAGGTCATGACCTTTCCGGAAATGTGCCATGGCTGCGGCGGCTGCGCTTTTGCGTGTCCCCGGGGGGCTATTAGCGAAAAGCCGCATCGTATCGGGGTAGTGGCCCGGGGCCAGGCCGGCAGGATTGATTTTGCCCACGGCAGGATTGACGTGGGCGTGCCCCTGGCACCCCCGGTGATCAGAGCAGTCAAAAGGCTCGCCCGCAAGGAAGGGCTCACCCTTATAGACGCCCCGCCGGGCACTTCCTGCCCGGTGGTAGCCGCCGTGAAGGACAGCGATTTCTGCCTGCTGGTAACAGAACCTACCCCCTTCGGCCTCAATGACCTCAAGCTTGCCGTCGGCATGGTGCGGGAACTGGGTATTCCCTTTGCGGTGGTTATCAACCGTTCCACCCTGGGTGACCTGCGGGTGGAGCGTTATTGCCGCCAGGAGAGAATCCCCATTCTGCTGAAAATCCCCTTTGACAAAAGATATGCTGCCACCTATGCCAGGGGGAGATGCCTGGTGGAAGAATATCCCGACTGGGTGCCGGCCTTTGTCGGCCTCTGGCAGGAGATAGAGAGGCTGGTGTCACAGCGTGCAAGAGCTGCTGGTAATTAGCGGCAAAGGTGGGACAGGTAAAACATCTATCGCAGCCGCCCTGGCGGCCCTGGCGGAGGATAAAGTCCTGGCTGACTGCGATGTCGATGCCGCCGACCTGCACCTGCTCCTGCGGCCAGAGGTGGAGAGCGTCAATGAATTTTATGGTTCCAATAAAGCGGTTATTGATGCCGGGCGCTGCACCGGGTGCGGCCGGTGTATGGAAGTTTGCCGGTTTGGCGCTATCACGAAGGCAGCACCCGTAGCAGGAGAAGAAAATAGTGCTTACGGCTCCAGGGGCTCCATTTTTCAGGTGGATTCTCTATCATGTGAAGGTTGCGGGGTCTGCACCCTTACCTGCCAGGCAGGGGCCATTACCATGAAACCCAACCTGGCCGGGTACTGGTATATTTCAGAAACACCTTACGGCCCCCTGGTGCATGCCCAGCTCGGCCTGGCCGAGGATAATTCCGGCAAGCTGGTGACGAAGGTACGCCAGGAAGCGCGGCGGCTGGCGGAGGAAAATAAGGCCCGGCTGATCATTACCGATGGCCCGCCCGGCATCGGCTGCCCGGTCATATCTTCCCTGACCGGGGTAACCCTGGCCCTAGTGGTGACGGAACCGACGGTAGCCGGCTGGCACGACCTGGAGCGGGTGGTTAAACTGGCCGGCCACTTTAAAGTGCCGTTGGCCGTTTGTATTAACAAATATGACCTGGCCCCGGAGAAAAGCCGGGAAATTGAGGCTTATTGTTATGAGCAGGGCCTTACCATAGCCGGCAAAATACCTTTCGATGCCGACGTGGCCAGGGCCCTGGTCAATGCCGTACCGTTGACGGCCTGTTCCCAGGGGGCGGCAGCAAATGCCGTCAAAGCCATGTGGGATAGCTTGCTGGTACAGCTGGGAAGGGTGGGAAAATAGTAAGCTGGACGTTATTGCTAAAAAATAAACACAACTTGCAGGTAAAAAAAGTTCTTGCCGGGAGGATTTTGGTAGTATTTGTAGAATGATCATACTAAAGAAAAACAAATAACCGCACAGGCATCAAGGGAAGCCGGTGCAAATCCGGCGCGGTCGCGCCACTGTAAGGGGGAGTGACCCCGCAGCAGGCCACTGGCCCAGCACTCAGCAAGATCTCTACCGCTACGGGTTATCTTCTTTAAGAAGTACCCGGGACGGTGCAACTGAAGGGGCTGAGTGCTGGACTGGGAAGGCGTGGGGGAGCGTTGAACC
>NZ_PVXL01000064.1 GCF_002995805.1 Neomoorella stamsii | reverse complement strand
CTATTTTACTGGGGCGGGATTTGCGGCTCGGAAAAGGACGGTGGTTGCGGGTCATGCAGGGAGGACCCCACATAGTTGCCGGGTGTGGACAGGTTAAAAAAGAGCCGGGCATCCTTGTCCACACCCCAGTCCTGGGTGGAGCCGGTGCCCTGGACCTTCTGGAAGCATTCCCGGAACATGGTGTTGTGCGCCTCTTCCCTGTTCAACAGGAAATCGATCATCTGCCGCACATACCGGTCGGCGATTTGCCGGTGCAGATATTCATAGACAACCTTGGCACGTTGTTCGGCGGCGATGTTGGAAAGCAGGTCCGCGGGCAGGTCACCGGTGGCTTCAATGTAAGACGCGGTCCAAACCTGGCCGGAGGCGTTGCTGTAAAAGGGATTGAGTCCGGTCGTTACATGCGCCTGAACATTGCCGATGGTGGCGTTCATGGCCTGAGGTTCATGGCCGTTCAAGAGGTTGACTGCCGTACATACCATTTCAAGGTGACTGAGTTCCTCCGCGGCGATGTCAAGGAAAATATCCTTGATGGCCGGGTCTTGAATGCGAAAACTTTGGGCCAGGTACTGTAACCCGGCCTTCAGCTCACCGTGTGGGCCCCCGATTTGCTCCTGCAAAAGCGCCGCGTAGTTTGGGTTCGGCCGTTCCACACGCACCATTTCTAGCAGGTTCTTATCGTGCTTGAACATGCTATTCCCCCTTTCTAAGTCTATTATCCCATGCTGGGCTTCATGGTATGTACC
>NZ_PVXL01000063.1 GCF_002995805.1 Neomoorella stamsii | reverse complement strand
AATGGTAGAGCGCCCGGCTGTTAACCGGGTGGTTGCAGGTTCGAGCCCTGCCCGGGGAGCCATTCCCCTCAGCCCCTGTTAGGTTAACCCTATCAGGGGCTTTTTTGTTGCTAAATAACTCTTGCCTAAACAGTAATTTTTCTTTACACTCATGCATAGGGCTGATCACGGCCCTTTATACATTGAAAGGAGCTAATTTACTAATGAATTTTGACGGCAAAGTTGTCATTGTCACAGGAGCCGGTAGAGGTATAGGGCGTAGTATAGCCCTTATGTATGCTCGCGCGGGAGCCCGGGTAATCATTGCTGAAAAAGACTCAAAGAGTGCCCTGGAAACAGAAGCGTTGATACATGAATTCAAGGGTGAGGCTACCGCCTTCTTGACGGACGTAAGCCTGCCCGCTGACATTGAAACCTTGATGCAAAGGACTGTTGCCAGGTATGGCAGGCTAAATATTTTAATTAATAACGCCGGCATATCTCGCTGGAAATCACCGTATGAACTGACAGTCGAAGAATGGGATTATATTCTAAATGTCAATTTACGTAGTGTTTTTCTTTGCTCCCGGGAAGCGGCTAAAATAATGAGAAAACATGGAGGAGGAGCTATTGTTAACATAGCTTCCACCCGAGCGTTCATGTCCGAACCGGATTCCGAAGCATATGCGGCCTCAAAAGGTGGAATCATAGCCTTGACCCATGCCCTGGCTATATCCCTGGCACCTGATAATATCCGGGTTAATGCCATTAGTCCGGGCTGGATTGCAACGGGGGATTATTCTCTTTTAAGGGAAATCGATCACCGCCAGCACCCGGCGGGAAGGGTGGGCAAACCTGAGGATATTGCCCGGGCCTGTCTCTTCCTTACCAGTGATGCCGGCGATTTTATTACCGGTACTAATCTCATAATTGACGGCGGTATGACCAGAAAAATGATCTATGTTGACTGAATCCCTGCAAGTGAGGTCGACAAAGAATTGACCAGAAAACCCAATCTCCTCAGGTCAGGGGGCAAGTTACCAACAGGCATGGACATGGTTGGCAAGTCGCAAAATATTCAGGAGTTGTTGATAGCCATCTATAACCGGCTTTATAATTATTTCGGCCCGCGGCACTGGTGGCCTGCCGAAACCCCCTTTGAGGTCATTGTCGGTGCCATCCTTACCCAGAACGTAGCCTGGAAAAATGTCGAGCAGGCGATAGCCAATCTCAAGGCGGCAGGGCTCCTCGATCCCGAAGCCATGTTCAGGGCAACGGCGGTTGAACTAGAACCCCATATCCGGCCGGCAGGATATTACCGTACCAAAGCTAAAAAGCTCAAGGCCTTTGTTGAACACCTGTGGAAACGGTATAACGGTTCTCTGACCGCCATGTTTTCCCGCCCCCTGGCGGAGCTGCGCCCGGAGATACTGGCTATTTACGGCATTGGACCGGAGACGGCCGACGCTATCCTCTGTTACGCAGGCAATTATCCCATCATGGTCATGGATGCCTACACACGAAGGGTATTCTCAAGGCTGGGTTTTTTTGATGAAAAGATAACCTATCAAGGCATGCAGGAGTTTTTTATGGCGAACCTGCCGCGAGACCAGTATCTCTACAATGAATATCACGCCCTGATTGACGGGCTGGCAAACCAGCTCTGCCGCAAAAACCAGCCTGACTGCTCAAAGTGTCCCCTTGGAGATATTTGTCCCCGGCTTGGGGTTAATCTGTAAGGCCTCTGGCGTTTCAGCCAGAGGCCTACACTATTAAATCAGCGGTAGAATTTTTCCACTGCCCGGGCGCTTTCCCGCGGCCCGACCAGTGCCGCTGGCCCGCCGACACAACCTCCCTCGCAAGCCATGCCTTCTAAAAAGTTCCCCGGCAGTTTTCCGGCCCGGGCCAGGTTTAGATACCGTTTACATTCCTCCAGGCCGCTTGCCAGGACCGGTTTGAATTCGACGGTGTCTCCCTGTTCCTTGAGAGCTTGTTCAATCGCTGCGGCAACACCACCGCTTACCGGGAAACCCCGGCCCCGCGCCGAAGCAGTGCCGGTAGGCGCAGAATCCGGGCTGAGAACAGCGGGGTCTATTTCCCTGGCTGCCAGGAAGGCCGCCAGTTCTTCAAAAGTAAGAACAGCATCGATGCCGGTCCCGGGGCTGAGGGCCTCTTCCTTTTTGGCCACGCACGGCCCTATAAATACCACTTTGCTACCTGGAGCTTCAGCCTTAAGCATCCGGCCCAGGACCACCATCGGTGACGGGACCGGTGCAAGGTGATCGGCCAGGTCCGGGTAATTTTTCCGCACAAAAGATACAAAAGCGGGACAACAGGAACTGGCCAGCCATTCTTTTTCCGCCACCGTTTGGCTAAATTCCTTTGCTTCCAGTACAGCCACCTGGTCCGCGCCCCGGGCCACCTCGGCAGTAGCAGTAAAACCCAGTCCGGCGAGGGCCGCCATAACCTGGCCTGCAGACACGTTGGGACCAAACTGGCCGGCAATCGCCGGTGCCAAGGCGGCCACAACCTGTTCGCCTGCCTGGAGCCAGCGAATCACTTCCGGCAACTGGGACTTATCCGCAATAGCTCCAAAGGGGCATGCTGTCAGGCAAGTACCGCAAGCGGTGCAAAATTTGCGGTCAATCACCGAGTTGCGGTTGGGCCCGGGTTTAATAGCCTCGGCCAGGCAAGAACGTTCACAGGGACGGCTAACCTCCACGATAGCATGGAAGTAACAGGCTCGGCTGCATCGTCCACATTCAACGCATTTTTCCTGGTCGATATAGGCACGTCGGCCAACAATTGTTATAGCTTTTTTCGGACAGGTGTTTACACAAAAATGGGCGACGCAGCCCCGGCAGGCATCGGTGACAAGGTAACGATCAATGGGGCAGCGGTCGCAGGCTATCTCAATTATATCCAGTACCGGGGAGGTAACGTGGTGCCCGGCCAGGTTCTTTTCGGCAATGACTCCCAGGCGTTCATCTTCGCCCACTTCCCGGGGTGAAAAACCGAGAGCAAACTTAACCCGTTCGGCCAGGATCGCTCTTTCCTTGTACACACAGCAACGGTAACGGGTTATGCCCGCATCAGTCAGGGTTCGCGGGAGCCGGTCTATCTCGCTCTCAAGCCTTCCCGTGAGGGTAAGACGGGCTACTTCCCGCAATACCTCATGCTTGATTTTAGCGACTTCGGATTTGAACGAACGCATGGATTTTTCTCCTCTATCTGGTTGTTGTTCAAACCATATCTTATATTCCTTACAGGATATATGTCAATGGAAGCAAGTTTCATATTGATTACTCAACCTCACTGTAAAGTTCCTGATTAACTTTAGGGCATTAACCTGAGGCAGGAAGTCCCTCAAGGTGAGAGCCGGCTTTCGCCCAGGAAAACGTGGAAACCGGGGCATAGTGGCGCAAAAGAAAGAAAAAAGGAGATAATGTTAAGGAAATGTTAAGCAGTTAGCTCTATAATCATTTACTCTTCCTTGCCTGCCGGTAGAATTCGTGCTATAGTATTAACTGCTCCTGCAAGGAAGGTAAGCTTGCCCGGTATAAATTAACAGTTGACAGGGCAAAGCAAAAATGATAAGTTATTAAAGCTGTGCTCGTCAAAGGGAGCGCAGCGCCGGTGTGGAGGAGTGGGATGTAGAAATCTCTTGACACCGGGCAAAAGAAGTGATAGAATATAAAAGTCGCGTCTAGCGAAGCTGGTCTTTGAAAACTGAACAGTGGTAAGGAGCCAGACGTAAAAGCGAGGACCCTGTAGAAGAGG
>NZ_PVXL01000062.1 GCF_002995805.1 Neomoorella stamsii | reverse complement strand
TCCACAACAACTACGTCTACTGATGATGAAGATGAAGGCTTAGTCTGCCTTCTTGGACTTCATCATAAAAATGAAAATCTAAGAGAGCAAGAGATTTAACGAGCTAGAAGCAAATTATTGAGATAGGAGGAGTAAACATTGAACCTGTAGCTGCTACGGCAAGGAGGGCCGCACCGTGAATAATTGGGTAGCCGACCTTGGATAATAGGGGTAGCGTAAAAGAACCGGTAGTAACAACGTTGGCCACAGGGGACCCTGATATAATACCCATCAAAGCATTACTAAGGATGGTAGTTTGAGCAGGCCCGCTGCGTAATCTACCAGTTAATGCCAGAGCTAAATCAACGAATAACTCACCTGCACCTGATTTAGCAAGGAAAGAGCCAAACAAAACAAATATTATAATGTATGTGGCCGAGGTGCCCATGGGAAGACCAAAGATACCTTCCGTGGTCCCATACAGAAAAGAGACAAGATCAACGACCGAAAAACCTTTATGCCGCAATAACCCGGGAAAATAGGGCCCAAAATAAGCATAAATTAAAAATATCACAGCAAGAATTGCCATGGCAGGCCCAATACTCCGTCGACATGCCTCTAGTACAACGATAATCATGACTATACCCATAATTGTTTCAAATAAGGAAGGGTCGACCACGCGCATGGCGTTCTTTTCCCACGTTAATGCCAGGTATACTCCCGAAATTATTGTAGCTGCAGTAAATAACACGTCGAAAACAGAAATTTTCCCTTTAGATTCCTTCCGTGCCGGATAAAGCAGGAATATGGGGGCCGACATCAATATCCAGTGAATGGACCTCTGGGTCAGGGCTGATAACAAACCGAAGCCGGAAGTATATAAAGCGAATAATGAACTGGCTACTAAAAAAACTGTTGCTATTGTTTTTGCCCCAAATTCAACTTTCTTTTCCATAATGCGCCTCCACAAAATCATTATTATAGAAGGGTAAGGGTGGTATGTTTAGAAGACCACCCCTACCGTAACACCTAACTCAAGTACCCTTTACTTAAGCACACCTTTCTCCCGATAAAATTTTTCTGCGCCGGGATGTAAAGGTACTGGCGCTTTGGCAGCATTATTCAGGCCCAGTTCCTTAGCAGAGGGGTGTGAATTATGAATCTTATCAAGGTTTGCCTGTTCAAAGAAAGCCTTCGTTATTTTGTAAACAAGATCATCAGGTAAATTCTTGTTAACAATAACGATGTTCGGAGTTCCCACTGCCCTTACATCTTCATTCAAGCCATACATGTTCTTAGGTATATTGACGGAAATGTAGTAAGGATACTTTTCTAGCAATTTCTGCAGTGTCTGTTCATCCAATCCTAATAGCCGGAAAGGATGTTTTCCCGCTTCCAAAGTTTTGACGGCAGGGGTCGGCAGGGCTGCATACACTACCGCAGCATCGACGTGGCCATCGCTTACCATGGTTACGCCTTCATCATAGGAAACATAACTAGGGGTAATATCGGAAAACTTAAAGCCATATTCCTTAAAAATATCGCTTAGTACAGTAAGAGCTCCGCCACCCGCAGGGCCAACAGCGACTTTTTTACCCTTAAGATCAGCAATACTTTTAATAGGTGAATTCGCTGGCACCACTATTTGTAGTACACCAGTTGAAAGTCCGGAAAACATTGTCCTGATATCCTGCATTTTAACCGGGTAAGGTTCGATCCCGTTATACCCGTTGTATGCCAGGTAACTGATCGTAATACCAATCTCTACATCGCCAGAGTTTACTAGTTTTACATTTTCTACTCCGCCTCCCGTAGTCTGCACCCGCGCCTGGGTGCCCTCCACATCTTTATTAATTATTTCAGCCATTGCTGCCCCTATTGGGTACCAAGCTCCCCCAGCACTGGCAGTAGCAATTGCTATCTCATTATACTGTTTTTTGCTTGGGGTTTTATCTGCTTTCGGCGCCTGTTTTTCTGAACAGCCACTGATTACCACAAACAGCCCCACTATCAACACAATAAAGGCTGCAATAATTTTGTGATTTTTTACCATGTCAAACAACCTCCTTTTTTAAATCCATGCTGGCATTCATTCTATTAATATTATTGTTACTGAACTCAATGGATCCTAGTTTCTCAAGTTTAATTTACAATTTCAATACTCAGATTACCCCCCATATAACTATAATCCTCCTTTAGCTAAAACAATAATTGCTATACAACCGCTTTATTTACCACCTCCTGACCCCCCAATACACGTCTTACGGTAATCTATTCATGTTATCAGCTCCCATACACTGGTACATCCTACTGCAAAAACAGGGTTGCTATTTGCATTGCAAACAGCTGCAGTATTATTACAAGGTCATTAATTGTATACATGTTGTATACTAGAATTATTATTTTAGTATTCGCCATCCAGCTTAATATTCCTGCTACCCCAATAATAATTTTTCATTATAACTTATGCGATAATTTATCTCATTCGCAAAGGAAAAACTTATGTTGTTTTATTTTCTCATTCTTGCACCTTCCCATCTTGGGGTATAAAGAGTGTTTGATTGAAAACAAGTCCAAGATTTTGCCAAGTGAGTGGTTAATAACATGTTCTATAGTTTTTGGTTGGGTGTAAAAGGCGGGAATTGGCGGAAGAATAACAACTCCCAGGCAGCTAATTTAAGCATATTCTCAAGGTGTATAGCATTTAAAGGTGTCCCCCTTACCATTAATATTAGCCGACGTTGTTCTTTAAGACAAACATCAGCTACTCTTATAACCAGGTTTTCAGCATAACCATTAGCTATGCCCGAAAGGTTTTCATGCTACAGGGGGCAATAACCATGCCATCAGTCAAGAAAAAACCCGAAGCAATACACGCTCCCACATTTCTGTGATCTAAGACCATATCTGCCAATTTTAGTATTTGGTTATACTTCCATTTTTTGATTTGTAAATAAAAGCCTGTTTAGACATTACCGTTACCATTTTTAATTCATTTTATAGTGATTTTATATATTGTAAAACCTTATCCAGCTTCTCTACATCGGCATATTTTAAATTCATATCTAACAATGATACTTTATGAGAGATGGGAATAGGGTCAGCTACGCATTCCTCAACCACAATTGTGTTATACCCAAAAGTACATGCATCTACCACTGTCGAACGAACGCAGCCACTCGTTACAAAACCTGTCACTAGCAGCGTGTCAACACCTAGACTTATCAAATAATTGATCAAGGGCGTACCAAAAAAAGCGCTTGGAAACTGCTTGGGAATTATTATATCGCCCTTTTGTGGCGCAAGTTCTTGAACTATCTGATCTGGCTCCTCATCGCTCAACCATTCTTTTGTCGGAATCGAATGCTTCTTTTTAGGAGACCAGTAAAATTGCTTTTCAGACTCCCTGATTAATACGGTAAAGTAAAATACAGGAACCTGTTTTGCGCGCGCTGCAACCAGAAGTTCCTTAATTTTTTTAACCGCCTGCCAGGTGTCTAATCCGATGCTTTTACGGTACAAGTTTAATGGAGTATTAATCTCTTTTTTACTGCCAATAAATTTGTACTGGGCATCGATTACTAGTACGGCGGGTTTTTGTCCATAACCGCGTCTTTTCCCCCAGCCACTATTAGCAATGGCTTCAAGATCCCAGGGGGTTACAACATCATCCCAAACAGGCAAAGCTTGACCACCTCTTTCCTCTCTAATTAAATTTCAGCTCATCAGCTGTAATAGCCCCCCAAGCTTATCATGGCTTAAAGGGATACCTTTTCCCTTCTGAAAGTAGGTATGCAACTATAAAAAATTAATCCGGCAAAATACCACGGCACACCTCAAGAGTACTTTCTTTAACGTTGTTAATGTGCCACCTTAAAAGCCTTTCGCTTTTTTCCAGGTCTCGTTCCTTCAAAGCCTCCAGGATCTCAAGGTGTTCTTGCTTAGATTTTTGCAGCCGGTTTGGTCTCAGGGCGGAAATGCGACGAAATCTTTCCACCTGGGAATTCAGGGTGTTAAGAAAAAGAACAAGGCGGCGATTACCCCCTCGTCTGACAATTAAATCATGCAACTTACGGTCGGTGTTGTAAAAATTTTCGCTCGAACTATCAAATTCCAAAGAACGTAACAGAGCTTCTACCTCAGCAAGTTCCTCATCGGTTATTTCCCTGATGGCTACTTTTAGGGCAAGTATCTCAAGAGCCTCCCGCAAAGCAAAAATTTCCTCTAAATCTTGCGTAGAAATTTCGGCAACAAAGGTCCCTCGAAGAGGAATATGCCGTACCAAACCTTCGGCTTCTAGTTGTTTCAAAGCCTCACGTACCGGAGTCCGGCTTATGCCCAGTGCATCGGAAATCTCCTGCTCAGCTATAGCTCTACCCGGAGATAATTGATTCGTTATTATTGCATTGTATAGATAATCATAAGCCTTTTGCTTACGTGTATCCCTTACCACAACCACTTCCTCCTAATTCAGGCCCGTCTTGTATGCATGGTGTATACCTTAATTGCACTTAGTATATTACTATACGTCTTTGAATTTAAAATTCCTGCTATCAGTAAATGAAATTTTTAACCTCAGCGGTGTACATAATCAGATTAGCCATATGCATGCCTCCTTCACGTCGCCAGTTCCTCCAGGGTTTTACCTTTTGTTTCAATGCCTAAGAGAAGCATTCCCAGAGCTGTGACGACAAAGACAGCGGTAAATAGGAGGAAGATCACCGGATAGGCCGCCGCCTGGCCCATAAGGACCAGCATCTGCCCTACAATCAGGGGAGCGAGGATGGCGCCGATGCGGCCGCAGAAGGAGGCCCAGCCGGAACCGGTAGCCCTGATGGCCGTGGGGTAAAGTTCCGGCGTATAGGCGTAAAGGACCCCCCAGGCTCCCAGGTTAAAGAAGTAGACTGCCAGGCCCCAGAGAATAAGCTGGCTGGTGGTGGTACTGAGGGAGAACATATAGGCTGCTCCACCGCTCAAGGCCAGGTAAGTCACCAGGGTAGCTTTACGACCGATCTTCTCCACCAGGTAAGCGGCACTGAAGTAGCCCGGTACCTGGCCCAGGGTCATGATTAACACGTATTCAAAGCTCTTGATGATGGCAAAACCCCTGCCCACCATCAGGGAAGGTAACCAGGTGACAATGCCGTAATAGGAAAAGTTAATCCCAAACCATAAAAGCCACAGGCAGAGGGTGCGCCGGAAATAGCGCCGGGACCAGAGATCGCCAAAGGTTACCCTGGCTGCAGTATCACCCTCCCCTCCCGGGCCAGGTAGTATTTCTTCCGCAGGGCCGCCGCTGCTTTTCTCCACCATGGCCACTATTGCTTCAGCCGCTTCAACTTTACCTGTTTTCTCCAGGTAGCGAGGAGATTCCGGCAGGGCCCGGCGCAAAACGGCAGCATACAGGGCCGGCAGGGCACCGATAAAGAAGGCCAGGCGCCAGCCCCACCGGGGTACGGCCAGGTAGCCTATCAGAGCTGCAGCAATCCACCCAAAGGCCCAGAAGCTTTCCAGCAGGACCGCCATGCGGCCACGGTAGCGAGTAGGAGAAAATTCGCTCATCAGGGTAAAGGCTACCGGTACCTCGGCTCCCAGGCCAAGGCCCACCAGGAAGCGCAAAAGCATCAGCCAGGGGTAATTGACTGCCAGTCCCGCCAGGAAAGTAGCTACACCATAGAAAATCAGGGTGTAAGTAAAGACCTTTTTACGTCCCAGGAGATCGCTTAAAGTGCCGCCTGCAACTGCGCCCAGGCCCATCCCTAAAAGGCCAATACTGCCCAGGGCTCCCATTTGGGCGGCAGAAAGATGCCATTCTTTACCCACTGCCGGCAAAACAAATGAGACCAGGCCCACATCCATGGCATCAAAAAGCCAGCCTATGCCGCAGATAAGGAGCAACCGGTAATGAAAGGCCCCCAGGGGTAATCCTTCTAAACGCCGGGCAATACTCAAAGGACCATCTCCTTTCTTAGCCACAATAAGATCTTTTGGCTCTACTTATCTTACCACATGTAAAGACAGTTGGAAAGTCATTATTTACGGATCTGAGGTCTTAGTATCCGGCCAGGGCAGTAAGCCGGCAGGAAGGGTGGTTTAAAGCATAAAACGCCTCCGGTTGCTTTACCGCACCGGAGGCGCCATTACCTTTTACTTCTGCAAAAGGCGCTGTAAAGGCGGTACCACCTGTTTTTTGCGGGACATGACCCCGGGCAAAAAGACACTGCTCACCCCCGGAGCAACATTAAAGGCCCGCTCTACGGCCCGCGCCTGGGGACCGGTGTAAAGCAACTCCGTGCCGTTCCGCATCAAATCGGTGACCATCAGGACAACGAGATCATAATTCCTTTCTACCTGGAGCTTTTCCAGTTCAGCCAGGAGCTCTTCCCGCCCCACCGGCAGGGTGCCGGGATCGATAATCTCAATCTGGCCAATGCCCACCATGGTACCGCCAAAGTTGAAGTTTTTAAAGTCTTCCAGGATAATCTCCCGTCCTGAGCGGCCGGCCAGGGAAGAACCGGCCCGGAACATTTCGCGGCCAAAATCATTGACGTCTATGCCTGCTATCCCGGCCAGCCAGTCCGCCTGCTCTTTATCGGTTAAGGTGCTTGTTGGTGATTTAAAAAGCAGGGTGTCGGAAAGGATGGCCGCGCATAAGATGCCGGCGATAGCCTTTTCGGGTTTAAGGCCCTGTTCCCGGTACATCTTGCTGACAATGGTGGCCGTACTCCCTACCGGTTCATTGCGGACCATAACGGGTTCTGCCGTTTCGATGTCGGCCAAGCGGTGGTGATCAATAACCTCCTGGATCTTCGCTTCTTCAATGCCGGCCACCGCCTGACTCTTTTCATTATGGTCCACCAGGACGACCCTTTTACCCCGCATGGCCAGCAGGTGATAGCGGGCGATTAAACCCACCAGGCAGTGGTCGTCGTCAACCACCGGGTAATTGCGGTAACGCGTGTCCAGCATGGTCTGGCGGACTTCCGTAATGAGATCGTCCTGGTGAAAAACCACCAGGTTATCCCTGTGCATTACCTTTTGGACGGGTTCGTCCATGGGTACGTTGCCGGTATCCCAGGCTTCCAGGAGTAGCCGCGCCAGGTCCCCTACTGTAAAAAGGCCCAGGAGGCGCCGGTCGTTATCGACGACAGCCAGGGTTTTAACGCCATGCTGGCGCATAAAAATACCGGCCTGGCGGACTGTGGCTTCCGGGTGGATGAAGAGGAGCCCGCCGTCCAGGACATCCTTTACCCGGGTGCGGACATCGTCAACTAAGGGCGGGACAGTTACATCGAAATAAGAAAGGACAAACTCCGTTTCCCTGTTGAGCTTCCCACACCTGGCGGCCTGGAAGCCCCCCTGGTACAGCTCATTCTTTAAAGCGGCATAACCAATGGCCGCGGCAATAGAATCCGTATCCGGTCGCTGGTGTCCGATTACCAGGATCTCTTTCCCCATGGTCTTAATCTCCTCCTCAAAAAACCTTCTTACAGCTTCGTTCCCAGGGCAGGGTACCCTCCGAATAGCCCGGCCTTATATTTAGCCTCTATAAATTCTATTGTAAGGAGCAAGAAAAGACAAGGGCTGAGGAAGGAGGGCTGCTTAACGGTGGTAGGTTTCTCCACGCTGGATTTTATAAGCCCGGTAGAGCTGTTCGAGGAGGATTAAGCGCATGAGCTGGTGGGGAAAGGTAAAGCGGGAAAAGGAGAGGCGCAAGTCAGCAAGCTCCAGGAGATCTCTAGCCAGGCCCAGGGTACCGCCAATGACAAAGGCCAGGTCATTGCGCCCGGCCAGGGCTAGATCAGCCAGCCACGTGGCCAGCTCTTCCGAAGACAGCATCACGCCCTCCCGGTCCAGGGCGATGGTATAAGCGCCAGGCCGCAAGAGACGCTTCAGCCCTGCTCCTTCAGCGGCCAGGACCTGCTCGACCCGGGCCGGGGACAAATGATCCGGGACCTTTTCTTCCGGCCCCTCCAGGATACGCACCCTGGCATAGGGCTGCAGGCGCTTTAAGTATTCATTTATCCCGGCACTTAAATATTGCTCCCGGACACGACCAACGACTATAATGTCAATATGCTGCATGCTTCCTTATTTCGACGGCATTTCACCCAGGGTTACCGTAAAATTAAGTTGCTTTTTGCTTGCCAGGCGGACAACAGTTAAAGTTACTTTATCCCCCGGCGATTTTTTATTAATCAAGCGCTGGATGTCGGCGTAACTCGCCACCTTATTGCTGTCTACGGCGATAATGACATCGCCCACCTGCAACCTGGCCTTAGCCGCCGGGCCATCATTAAAGATGCCGCCGATATAAACCCCCTCCGGTATATTATACCACCGGGCCATTTCCGGGGTAATCTCCCTGAGGTTATAAATCCCCAGGAAGGGATGGGTAACATAACCCCGGGTCAGAATCTGGTCGATAATAGGCCGGGCGTCGTTGATGGGTATGGCAAAACCCATGCCCTCCACCCCGCTGGCGGCTATTTTAACGCTGTTGATGCCGATAACTTCCCCCCTTAAATTTACCAGGGCACCGCCGCTGTTCCCGGGGTTAATGGGAGCGTCGGTCTGGAGAGTCCGGAGGGTAATCTCTACACCCCGGGGCCCGGGCACGGTCACTTCCCGGTTCAGGGCACTGATGACCCCCACCGTTACCGAACGGGCAAACTCCCGGCCCAGGGGGTTACCAATGGCCACTACCGTCTCCCCTACCTGTACAGTGCCCGAATCCCCCAGGCGGGCCTGGGGCAAATTGGTTCCCTTGATCTGCAGAACTGCCAGGTCGCTGCGCTCGTCGGCTCCCACCAATGTGGCCGGGTAAACCTGGTCGTGGTCGAGGCTGACGGTGACCCGCTCGGCGCCGGCAATGACGTGGTTATTGGTAACAATATAGCCGTTGGTACCGTCAAAAATAACGCCGGAACCCTGTTTTACCCCGGCATCACCGGTAAAACTACGGCCCGTCAAGGCCGCCACCCCGACGACGGTCGGGCCCACCTGCCTGGCAATGGTAACTACCGGTGAACTGGCCGTAAACTGGACCGGTTGTCCTGCCGGTGGGGTTAACTGGGCCGGAGGTCCAGGTGCCGGCGCCAGGGGCCGCTGCACCAGGCGCGGGGCCATAACAATGGCCGTCCCGGCACCGAGGACCGCACTGAGAAAAAATAGCAGGACTACTGCCAGGACCCGCATGTACTTAAAGCTGCTGGAAGAAAGATAACGCAAAAATATGCCCTCCTCTTTCAGTTCTAATATTGCCTGCTCTCCCCTTCTTTATAATATAAAAGTAAAAAAAGCCCCCGGAAGCCATTCCAGGAGCTAAGGAAAAAAGCTATAAGGGAGGATGGTTGGGCAGTTTAACGTCATGCCCGGGACTACCTACTGTGACCGCCGGAGCAGTGGGCCACCGGGCGCAAGAAGTACCTCTTGAGCCTGAGCATGTAATCACACCTCCATTTTGGCAAATACCCTTATAAGGTATTCCCATGGTTTTAATATAACCCGGAGATGTGATATTTTTGTGAAGGAAAGTTAAAGGCTTTGTGAAAACTTGCTTACGGGAATTTCCCTGGCAAAGGCACCCTCAAAGCCAGCGCTACTGGTACCCAGGACTTCCTGGAAAGCCCGGTCCAGGGTGGCTCCCTGGCCGAGGCGTTCCAGGACCTGGTGCAGGGCCGGTAAGCCCCAGCGTTCTACCAGGTATTCAACCATTAAAAACGACTGGCGGTAAGTCAGGGCCTGGTCAGGCAGGCTATCAAAACCGTAATCCATAGCCTTTAAGGGATACCAGCCGGTAGCGCCCGGCGAACCCGGCATGGTAAAGCCAGTAAGTTCCTTTTCCACATACTGGGCAATACCTTCCGTCAGCCAGCGCGGGTAATTACCACGGGCCTTCTCGTCAACCAAAAGGTGGGTCAATTCATGGGCCATGGGTCCCGAGGCGGCAAAAATGCCGGCAATCTCTTCCTGGTCCTGACTGGCCACCCAGTCATAGGGCGAAAGGATGCGAATAACCCCGCCCCAGTAAACCCCCATGGCACTTTCGCTGGCCGCCCAGCCAAACTGGCGCGCGAGACTCTCCCGGTCCGGGTAAAGGATAATTAAAGTTTTACCCTGTGGTTCGTATTGTAACATGGCGCCCGCCGGCCCGTAAGCCTCCTCGGCAGTTGCCAGGACCAGGGGGGCTATGGCTGCATCCTCCGGCCGGTAGCGGAGGCGGAAATGGGTGCTATCTATCTCCAGCCAGTTGCGGGTCTGCCAGGCGGTATGTCCCGTCACTACCTGGCGGACCAGGTTGTAGCTCAGGGTACGCGGTAATGCCGTAGTACGGGCCAGGATAACTCCCGTAACTACCAGCATAGCCAGGCAGATGGCAATGATTGCCTGCCACCAGTGTTGGAACATGTTTCTCCCCTCCCCCAGGGGCTCCTCCGTCTGGATTATACTATATTCCTGGTGGCAGCTTCACTGGTAATGAGTGTAAAAAATCCGGAGCTAGCTTAGCTCCGGATTTAAAAGTAGTTCGCTTTTTGGTGTCTACTGGAAATTGCCGGGCCGGTCTGGTGAAAGTTTACTTTACTTCATAACCAGCCTCAATTACAGCCTTTTTCATAGCTTCCAGGTTTACCTTAGCAGGATCATAAGTAACGCGGGCCGTTTTAGCCGCCAGGTCGACTGCTACTGCCGTGATGCCTTCCAGGCCCCTCAGGGCCTTTTCCACGCTCATTTTACAGTGATTACAGGTCATCCCTTCAACCTGCAGGGTGGCTTCAGCCATTGTTTCACCCCTCCTTCCTACCCTATATGGGTATAAAGGTATTATAGACCCTGGGGGGATAAACTGTCAAATTAAACCCATTAAAACCGCTGGCCCCAGTCTTTTCCCTTTACAGGCCGGCTAGGTAGCGTTCGGCCGCCATGGCCGCCACTGCCCCGTCACCTACAGCCGTACTCACCTGGCGGAAATCCTTGGCCCGGACGTCGCCAGCAGCAAAAACACCGGGGATGGACGTGGCCAGATTTTCGCGGGTAACAATATACCCCTGGGAATCCAGGGTCAGTGCCCCTTTCAGGAAACCTGTGTTGGGCTCCAGGCCGATAAAGATAAAGACACCGTCGAAGGCTTCTTCCCTGGTGGCACCGCTTTTTACATCTTTTAACTCCAGGCTGCTGACCTTTTCCCGTCCCATGATCCTGGTTACAACTGTATTCCAATGGAAGGAAATCTTGGGGTTATCCCGGGCCCGTTCCTGGAGGACTTTCGTTGCCCTTAAGGCGTCACGGCGGTGGATAATGGTCACCTGGCTGGCAAAACGGGTCAGAAAGAGAGCTTCTTCCACTGCCGAGTCACCCCCGCCAACTACAGCGACCTTTTTGTCCCGGAAGAAAGCGCCGTCGCAGGTGGCGCAGTAGGAAACGCCCCGGCCGCGAAACTCCTCTTCCCCCGGTACTCCCAGGGGCCGCGGGTGAGCACCGCTGGCGATGATTACTGCCCTGGCCGTAAACTCGCCGCTCCCGGTGAAGGCTTTTTTAATTTCCCCGTTAAGCTCCACTCTCTGGACTGTAGTCATCTCTATCCTGGCACCGAAACGCTGGGCCTGTTCGGCAAACTTCATGGCGAGTTCCATACCGTTAATGCCTTCGGGGAAGCCAGGATAATTTTCAATCCTGTCCGTCTGGCCGGCCTGACCACCAGGAGCACCCATCTCCAGCACCACGGTATCCAGCCCGCCCCGGGCGCCGTAAAGAGCCGCCGTCAGCCCGGCCGGCCCCCCACCGATAATTAACAAATCATGGGGCATCTTGCTCTACCTCCTTTGCAAAGTAACATATCGCCTCAAGTCTTAGTAATGGCTTACGGATCGCCCGCTCTTAGGCAGGGCTCCCGGGACTATGGCTATATTATGCACCCCCTTAAAGTCCATCATGCCTCCTTTCTATGTTTAAACTATAGTTATTATACGCTCCCACTATAGTCCAGGCAAGAGCGGCAAGAAAAAATCCCTGGGACTTGTCCACAGGGATGGTAATAAAAATCTAGTTTAAAAATCCATACGGGTTACGGAAACTGCCATTGACCAGGACTTCAAAGTGGAGGTGGGATCCGGTGGTACGGCCGCTAACACCTACATAACCGATAACCTGTCCCCGGCTCACCCGCTGGCCCAAGCGGACGTTAAATCCCGATAAGTGGGCATACCGGGTGACCAGGCCACCGCCGTGGTCAATAGCAATCATCCGGCCGTAGCCGCCGTCGTAACCGGCAAAGGTTACCGTCCCGGCCTCAGCGGCCCCTACCGGCTGCCCGACGTAACCATCAATATCCATGCCCGTGTGGAACTCCCGGCCGCGATAACCATAGGGGGAAGTAATAGAGCCGCGGATGGGCCAGGCCAGGCGGCCGGAACCACCGCGGGAAGCTAGGACTACCCGCGTACCCCGTTCCACTATTTTAGTGACAGGTTCTTTCAGTACCTGCTGCTGGATAACTTTTTTCTCAACCTGGACGCCATTTTTGGTCACTACCTGGTAGGTAACCAGCCGTTCGCCCTCTGACCCCGCCTGTTTTACCCTTTCCTGGCCTCGTAAGAGGTCGGTATTCGTTTCTACTTTCACTTCATAGGGAACAGGCTCTTTCACTTCCTGTCTATAGACGACCATTACCTGGAGAAGGGGCTTCTCTGTCGTGAGTCGCAACCGCTGGCCAATATCCAGGCGTTCGCCCTTGAGTTCTGGATTGGCTGCTCTAATATCGTCGACCAGCAAGCCGTGTTCCCGGGCGATGGTCCACAGGGAATCGCCTTCTTTAACAATATACTCCTGGCTTGCAGTAGAAGTTCCCTTGAGCCTGGCCAGGGCTGCCTCCGGGCTTAAAATTTCTTCTGGCCGGGCCGGCCGGTGCTCATAGGCTACCTGCTCCAGAAACCTGACCTCCTGGATCTCCCCGTTCCCCGGAGGCGGTAGGTAGGCTTGTTTTAATTCGGCCAGTACCGCTTCCGCAATACTATCATCCCGCACGATAAGCTCTGGTTGACCGTTAATGGTTATTACCGTCGCTGCCGCCACGAAATGTAGCGTGCCTTGCAATATATTTTTCAATTGCTGGCTATCCACGATTTCCCGCGGGTTGACCCGGACTTTTTTATAGTCAACCTGGTCGGTGATCTGTAATCCCTGGTAACTTCCTGCCGCGCGTTCCTTGAGGACATCCTGGATAACCTGGTTGACATCAACCCGGCTGGTAACTACAGCCACCTGCTGGCCGTTAATTATTACTGCCCAGGCGTTGGGAGCGGTAAACTGGTACCATCCTGCCAGCAGCAGCAATCCCCCGGCCAGGATACCGCTTAGTAAGCAAACTTTTTTTTTCTTCCTGCCGTCTGTTTCTTTCCACCGTGCCGGCCATTTCTTTAAGAAACGACCTGCTGCGGCCGCCACATCGGGCAACTTACCTGGCGGCGGCATGACGTTCCTCCTCTCCCCCTTTATACGGCAGGATTTACTTTTTCCTGCCTTTTACCATTTATATTCTACCTTTAGTAGCAGGAATCCTCCCCGCTTAGAAAATTTTTGCCCTTTCTTTAACCCTATCTAGAGCTTTCGTAATAAGCCTGGGTAAGATCAGCCTTTAACAACTTCCTTGACCTGGACATAGATGGCCGCTTCCAGGCGTATCTTCTGGATGGCGCAAGGTACAGGCGCTGGTTGCCGCAAATTCCCGGTAGCAGCCAGGTTGGCCGCATGGCATCCACCGCTGCAGTAGAAACGAGCCCAACAGCGGCTGCAGGCCGGCTGGTTGTAAACGTAGGCCTGGCGAAAATCTTCCCGTAAATCAGGGCGCAAGATCCCTTCCCGGACGTTGCCCAGGCAGTAATCCCTTCTCCCCACCAGCTGGTGGCAGGGGTAAAGGTCGCCGCCGGGGGTTACCGCCAGGTAACTGGTGCCCGCACCACAACCGGTAAGCCTTTTGGTGAGGCAGGGCCCGGCAGCCGCATCAATGTTAAAATGGAAAAAGTTAAAGGGCTTGCCTTTAGCCCTGGCCTCCAGGTAGGCCCGGGCCAGGTAGCGGTATTCCCGGGCCAGACGCGGCAGGTCCTCCTCCTTAATAGCATATTCAGCCTCCGGTGCGGCTACCACCGGTTCCAGGGACAGGTAACGAAATCCTAATTCTACCATATGCAAGATGTCCTTGGTAAAATCGAGGTTCTGGCTGGTGTAGGTCCCCCGCACCCAGTAGTCACGGTGCCCCTGGGCAGCGACAAAATGCTGCTCCCTGGGGACAACTAAATGATAAGTGCCCTGGCCGGAGACGGTCCGCCGGTTAAGATCATGGACTTCCGGTCGACCGTCAAGGCTCAAAATGACACTGATCTGGTTCTCAATGAGGTATTCCTCGATGGCCGGCGTCAAGCCCAGGCCATTGGTGGTCAGGGTAAAGCTGATCTTTTTCCCGGTAGCCGCCGCCCTTTCCCGGCCGTAAGCCACCAGTTCCTGAACGACGCCGAAATTGAGCAGGGGCTCGCCGCCAAAGAAGTCGATTTCTACCCGGGGGCGGCTGCCGGATTCATTAAACAGCAAGTCCAGCGCCTGGTATCCCGTCTCCCGGCTCATTAAGCCACGCTCGCCGCCAAAGGGGCCCCCGCCGGCAAAGCAGTAACGGCAACGCATGTTGCAGTCATGGGCGACGTGGAGGCAGAGGGCCTGGAGGCTGGGCTCCGGTGGCCGGTAGGCCCGGCCCACCTCATCGACGGTAAAGAGGGTTCCCCCGGCCTGTTTGGCCGCCAGTTCCTGGCAGACTTCCAGGACTGTGCCGGCACCCCACTCCCGGGTAGACCGGGGCAAGAGCGCCAGCCAGTCGGCTTCGGTTAAAGTGCCATGTTCTTCCCCGGCCCGCAGTTCTGCCAGAACAGCCCGGGTGGGAGCGTCGATTATATGGACGGCGCCGCTATTAACGTCCAGGAGCAGGCAGAGATCTTCAAAGTCGAACCAGTGGACATCCCCCTGCCAGTCAACATTTTGGAGATTTAGGGATGGCAATATTATTCTCCTCCATAGATAGGAAACAAATTTTAGCCTGGCTTTGTTTGGAGCGAGCAAGCTTCTACCGAGCGGCGAAGCGGCCCTGGCGAAGCCGAGGGATGATAAGCGGGGCCGAGGACAGGAGGTCCGAGGCCGGATTCTAAAGGTAAGGATGCCGAATAGGCCGCCCAGCACTCACATTAACCAAGTTACAGTAACCAGTTCTTCGGTCTATGCAGTCGTACTACCTTTGGGAGGTACCTGAGTTTAGTGAGTGCTGGGCGCCCGATCCCGAGGCTGAGCCTTAGGCCGCTCCGCAAGGGCTTTGGTGCGAGCGAAAACAAAGCCAGACTAGCTACAATCAGTAACCCGCAGTTACTAGAAACACGATAGCTCCACCACGTACAACAAAAGCCCGACCGGGAAAGTCGGGCCTTGGGGCTTACTTCTTTTCTTCACGTTCGCAGGGCTGGTTGCTGACGGTGATGGATGTCTTGCAGGCCGACTGGCAGGAAACATGGCAGTTGCCGCAGCCGCCTTGCCTCATGCTCTCCTGCAGGCGGGGCGTAAAAACCGTCTTGATGTGCATAAGAAACACCCCTTCTTAACGCTTGGAGAATTGCGGTGCCTTGCGGGCCTTTTTTAAGCCGTACTTCCTTCTTTCCTTCATCCGCGGGTCACGGGTAAGGAAGCCATTACGTTTTAGCACCGGGCGCAGGTCGGCATCGGCCTGTAACAGGGCCCTGGCAATTCCCATCCTGACGGCACCAGCCTGGCCGCTGATCCCGCCACCCTCAACCTTAGCCAGGACATCAAAGCGGCCCATGCTATTGGTTACTTCCAGGGGCTGGCGTACCTGCATGGCCAGGATCTGCTGGCCAAAATACTCATCGAGGGGGCGGTCGTTAATTAACACCCGGCCCTCGCCGGGAACCAGGCGCACCCGGGCCACGGCATTTTTTCGCCTTCCCGTACCGTAAAATTGTACCTGGGCCAAAATTCTCGCCTCCCTTCGATTAATCCTTAATCTCCCAGACTTCAGGCCGCTGGGCCGTGTGGGGATGACTGTCGCCCCGGTAGACCTTGAGTTTCTTGACCATTTGCCGGCCCAGACGATTATGGGGTATCATCCCTTTAACGGCCTTCTCAATGGCTCGCTCGGGAAAAGTCTTTAAAAGCTGGGCATAATTGATAACCTTTAAGCCGCCAGGGTAACCGCTGTGGCGGATATATTTCTTTTGCAGGAGCTTTTTGCCGGTAAGGCGTACTTTTTCGGCGTTAATAACAATAACGTGATCGCCACAATCCACATGGGGGGTAAAGATGGGTTTATGCTTGCCCCTTAGTAGGCGGGCAGCTTCGGTAGCTACGCGACCCAGAGTTTTACCGGCCGCGTCGATAATATACCACTTGCGCTCCACCTCATGTGGTTTGGCCATAAAGGTGGTCATTTTCTCCCTCCTGTTCCTGTCACGAGACTATTTTAAGCAATTAAACCCGGCAAGTCAAGAAAATTAGTATTCTACCCTTTCCAGGCACAGCCCCTGGGGCGGGGCCGTCGGGCCTGCCTTTTCCCGGGAACGGGCGGCCAGTATAACCGGGACATCCTCCGGCAGCAGGCGACCCCTGCCAATTTCCACCAGGGTACCGGCCATAATCCTTACCATATGGTAGAGAAAGCCGTTGGCCACCACATCAAAAAAAATAAAGTTACCCTCGCGGCTTAGGTTCGCCTTCAATACCTCGCGTTCGTAGTTACGCACCGGGCTGCCGGCGGCGCAAAAGGAACGAAAATCATGGCGGCCCGTAAAGTAACTTGCGCCCCGGGCCATGGCGGCAAAGTCCAGGGGGTGGCGTACCTGCCAGCTGTAACGGCGGCTGAAGACATCGGGCAGGCTGTGGTTGTAGATGGTATAGCGGTACCATTTCCACCGGGCACTGTAACGGGCATGAAATTCAGGTGATACTACCTCGGCGCCCAATGCCGCAATATCTTCCGGCAGCAGGCTGTTCAAGGCCAGGGGCCAGCGATCCACCGGTATGCGGCTGGAAGTGCTGAAGCTGATTACCTGGCCGCGGGCATGGACCCCAGCGTCCGTCCGCCCCGCAGCCACCGGGCAGATCCTTTCCCCTGTCAGCCGGTTTAAGGCTGCGGCTACGACACCCTGAATGGTAGGCCCGTGGGCCGCCGGCTGCACCTGCCAGCCGGCGTAATTGGTGCCGTCATAGGCCAGGGTAATTTTCAGGTGCGGCATGGGTGTCTCTCCTTCTGATGGCGGCGGGGTATGTCCCTCGCCGCTTGAGACAGTGCGCGCCGACAGGACGACGGCTCGGTTCGGCCGCCCACTGCCGCCTGCGGATTGCCAATGATAAGGCTCCAGGTTCCGCAAACCCAGGTCCTTCTATGAGTTGGCGTTTGTTCCCTCTCAAAGGTGCGCTCAGGCGTGCCTTAAGCTGCGGCAACGGTTAGCCTTACCTCGCCTGTCCTGTTACCAGCGCTCCACTATTCGCGGCTCCGGGACATACCCCTCCAGCTACTGTAGGGCCCTCCCTGGCTGATTCCATCCATCTCCTAACTTCCAAACCTTAGCCGGTAATACGCCGACCCGGCGGCCAGGAGGCCGGCCAGCAGGAGGAAGAGATAATCTGCCGCCTTGAAATGCAACTCCCGCATCCGGGTGCGGCCCTGGCTCCCCCGGTAGGCCCGGGCTTCCATGGCTTCGGCCAGGCCTTCGGCCCGGCGAAAGGCACTGACAAAAAGAGGGATGACCAGGGGCATTAAGTTTTTAATCTTGCTGCCCTGGAAGGTCGCTCCCCGGGCAACCTGCGCCCGCATAATCCGCTCGGCCTCTTCCAGCAGGGTAGGCACAAATCTGAGGGCCAGGGTCAGCATCAGGGCCAGTTCACCGGCCGGCAGGCCCAGCCTCTGCCCTGGTCTTAGCAGCCGCTCCAGGCCGTCAGCCAGGGCCAGGGGATCGGTCGTAGCCATGAGTACAGCCGCGGCCAGGACCAGGAAAAACACCCTGGCCAGGGCCAGTAAACCGTAGTTAAGCCCCTCCCGGGTAATCCTCACCGGGCCCACCGCAGCCATTACTTCCCCCGGTGTGAACGCCACCTGGAAGATAAAGATAATTAACAGGAAAACAATTAGCGGCCTCAACTGGCGCCAGATAAAGGCCGGTGGCAGGCCGGCCAGGATTATTACCGGTAAAATAGTTGCCCCGGTAAGGCTCGCAGCCATACCTGTTGGCGCGGCAAGGAGGGCTATGCCGTAAAGGAGCAGGCCCAGCAGTTTAGACCGGGGATCCAGGTGATGGATGCTGCTTGTCCCCGGGATATATTGCCCCAGCTCGATAAGCATACAGCTAAACCCCCAGCCAGGCCAGGATGGCGTCCCGGGCCTCGGCCAGGGTGAGGACATCCAGGGGTACCGGTGCCCCCTGGCGGCGCAACACCTGCATCAGGCTGGTCAGGGGCGGAGGGATAAGTCCATAGGATCTTAAGGCTTCTCCCTGGCGAAAAATATCCCGGGGCGTACCCTGGAGAGCCACCCGTCCCCGGTGTAAAACTATAACCTCCCGGGCCAGTTCGGCCACCTCGGCCATATTGTGGGAGATAAGGACTACTGCCTTCCCGGGCCGGCGGTAAAAGGCCCGGATAACGTTAACTACCTGTTCCCGGCCGGCCGGGTCCAGCCCGGCCGTCGGCTCATCCAGGATTAAAACCTCCGGCTCCATGGCCAGGATCCCGGCGATGGCTACCCGGCGCTGCTGTCCCCCGCTTAAGGTAAAGGGGGAACGCCCGCCCACCGTTTGCGGGTCCAGGCCTACAGCCCGGAGGGCTGCCTTTACCCTTGCTTCGAGCCTGGCCCCGCCAAGGCCCAGGTTCCGGGGGCCAAAGGCTACATCTTCAGCCACCGTTTCGGCAAAAAGTTGCTGCTCCGGCTGTTGAAAGACCATACCCACCCTCTGCCAGGGTGCTAAACCTTTCCCTTTACCCCGCCCCCTGGCCGGCTGCCCGTCCAGGGTAACCCGGCCCGCTGTGGGTTCCAGCAGGCCGGCCATGAGCATGGCCAGGGTTGATTTCCCCGAACCCCCGGCCCCGGTAATGGCCAGGAAATCGCCCGGGGAAACTTTGAGATTGATGTTTTCCAGCACCGGCAACTGCCGGCCGGCTACCTGGTAGGCAAAACTTACTTCCTGGAGGCCAATTTCCATAGGGCCCGGGCCATCTCCTCCACTGTGACCAAGTTGGCCGGTAATTTTAAACCCGCCTGCCTTAAACCCTTGCCCAGGGCAACTGTTACCGGCACCTTAAGTCCCGCTGCCGCCAGCTTCTCCTCCTGCTGCATCACTTCCGCCGGCGGGCCGGCTAAAAGTATCTGCCCCGCCTTCAGGACCAGGATCCGTTCTGCCAGGGCTGCCTCTTCCATAAGGTGAGTTATGAGGATAACGGCCAGCCCTTTTTCCCGGCGTAATTCCAATACCTTCTGGAGAATTTCCTCCCGGGCTACCGGATCCAGCATGGCCGTAGCCTCGTCCAGGACCAGGTAGCGGGGTTCCATGGCTAGGACGCCGGCCAGGGCCAGGCGCTGTTTCTGACCCCCCGAGAGGCGGTGGGGGGGCCTGGTCCTTAAATTTGCCAGCTCCACAACCTCCAGGGCGGCTGCTACCCGCTGCCTTATTTCAGCCGGCGGCAGGCCTAGATTTTCCAGCCCGAAGGCCACATCATCTTCTACGGTAGCTGCCACCAGCTGGTTGTCAGGGTCCTGGAAGACCATCCCTACCCGGCGGCGAATGTCTACCAGGGAAGCTTCGTCCCCGGTGTCCAGGCCGTCTACCAGTACGCGGCCTTCCCCGGGCCGTAGCAGGCCATTTAGTAACCTGGCCAGGGTAGATTTGCCGGAACCATTGGGGCCCGTGATAGCCAGAAATTCCCCCGGTTTGATAATTAAACTTATATTTTCCAGGGCCGGTACGGTAGTTCCCGGGTAGGAAAAAGTGACGCCCTGGACCTCGATCATGGTTTATACCAGTTCAATGCGCACCATGGGCGCGCCGTCACCCTGGCGGAAACCGGTCTTAATTATCCGGGTATAGCCGCCATTTTTATCCTGATAGCGCGGGCCAATTTCTTTAAACAATTTGGTAACCACGTCTTCATCCAGCAGGTAAGCCAGGGCCTGGCGCCGGGCATGGAGGTCGCCCCTTTTGCCCAGGGTGATCATCTTCTCGGCCAGGCTTTTTAGTTCTTTGGCCCGCATTTCCGTGGTTTCTATTTTACCTTCCCGCAAAAAGGAAGTTACGATATTGCGTAGCATCATTTTCCGGTGGCCGGACAGGCGGCCTAATTTACGGTAACCCATCTAAAGGACCCCCCTTTACCCATCGCTCTGTCGCAGGGACAGGCCCAGTTCCGCGAGCTTTTGCGTGACTTCTTCCAGGGATTTTTTACCCAGGTTGCGTACCTTCATCATATCTTCTTCAGTACGCTGTAAAAGCTCGCCAACGGTATTAATGCCCGCCCGCTTCAGGCAGTTGTAAGAACGCACCGAAAGATCAAGTTCCTCAATGGACATATCCATGAGGCGATCCCGGCTTTCTTCTTCCTTCTCTACCATGGTCACTTCATCGCTGACTCGCTCCGTTAAACCTAAAAAAAGACGCATGTGTTCAATGAGAATCCTGGCTGCCGAGCTCACTGCCTCATCAGGGGCAATAGTACCGTCAGTCCATACCTCCAGGGTAAGTTTATCGTAGTCGGTAACCTGTCCTACCCGGGTGTTTTCCACCTGGTAGTTCACTTTATGGACTGGCGAAAAGAGGGAATCAACCGGGATAATCCCGATGGGCTGGTCCTCTTTTTTATTTTTTTCCGCACTGACATAACCCCGTCCTTTTTCCACCGTCATTTCGATAAACAGGCGGCCGCCTTTTTCTACGGTGGCAATGTGCAGGTCGGGGTTTAAGACCTCGACGTCAGCATCAGTGATAATATCGGCAGCTGTAACCTCGCCTTCACCTTCGGCCTCAATCCTGATTACTTTGAGTTCATCAGTGTGGAGTTTCAGGGCCAGGGACTTGAGGTTTAAAATAATCTCCGTGGTATCCTCAACGACCCCGGGAATGGTAGAAAACTCATGGAGAACCCCTTCAATTTTGACCGTGGTTACGGCAGCCCCCGGCAGTGAGGAGAGGAGTATCCGCCGCAGGGAATTACCCAGGGTGATTCCATAACCTCGCTCCAGGGGCTCGACTACAAACCGCCCGTACTTATTGGACATTTCCAGGCACTCAATCCTGGGCCTTTCAATTTCGAGCATTGTTCCCCTCCTTCTCGTGAGCTCATCCAGCCTGGGTTTTACTTGGAGTAAAGCTCAACGATGAGGTGTTCTTGTACCGGCACGTCAATCTGCTCCCGCGTCGGCAGGGCGAGAACCTGGCCTTCCAGTGCTGCTGGGTCCGACTTAAGCCAGACCGGGACCGTACGGTGGGCTGCCGCCACTGCAATCTCTTTGAAAAGGGGGCTCTCTTTGCTCTTTTCCCGGACGGCAATGACATCCCCCGGCCGGACCAGGTAGGAAGGGATATTTACCTTCTGGCCATTTACTGTAAAATGGCCTTGCCGGACTAACATCCTGGCCTGAGCGCGGGAATCGGCAAAACCCAGGCGATAAACAACATTGTCCAGACGCCTTTCCAGCAAGATGAGCAGGTTTTCACCGGTAACGCCCTTCATGCGCTCGGCCTTTTCAAAGTAGTTGCTGAACTGTCGTTCCAGGATGCCATAAATGCGGCGGGCCTTTTGCTTTTCCCGTAGCTGCAAGCCGTATTCGGAAAGCTTTTTCTTTACCTGGCCGTGCTGGCCGGGGGCATAGGGCCGCCGGGCCACGGCACATTTATCCGAGTAACAGCGATCGCCTTTGAGGAAAAGCTTGATGCCTTCCCGCCGGCACAGGCGACAGGTGGACTCTTTATACCTTGCCAAAGTATTACCTCCTCCGAAAGTCGCATGCTGCTTAGCGCCGATATGTCCCTGCGACGCTTAGAAGCTCCTGTTATACTCGACGCCGTTTGGGTGGCCGGCAACCGTTATGAGGAATGGGGGTAACGTCTTTGATGACGCTGACCTCGAGCCCTGCGGCCTGCAGGGAGCGAATGGCTGCTTCCCGACCGGCTCCCGGACCTTTAACGTAGCACTCAACTTCGCGCATGCCATGTTCCATGGCCTGCCTGGCGGCTGCTTCGGCCGCCATCTGGGCGGCAAAGGGTGTGCTCTTGCGGGAACCTTTAAAACCTACGGTACCGGCACTGGCCCAGGAAATGGTATTACCATTTTTATCGGTGATGGTTACCAGGGTATTGTTAAAGGTTGATTTAATATGGGCCACACCGCTTTCAATATTTTTACGTTCGCGCCGGCGTGGCCGGGTGGTTTTCCTTGGCATAGCTTTTCCCCCTTACTTCTTCCGTCGCACGCCCACAGTCTTGCGCGGACCCTTACGCGTACGGGCATTGGTCTTGGTGCGCTGGCCGCGTACCGGCAGCCCCCGGCGGTGACGCAGGCCCCGGTAACAGCCAATTTCCATCAACCGCTTGATATTTAACGATACTTCCCGCCGCAAATCCCCTTCTACCGTTAAATTCTTATCTATATATTCCCGGAGCCGGCTGACTTCTTCTTCGGTTAGTTCCCGTACCCTGGTATCAGGGTTAACGTCCGTCGCAGCCAGAATCTTATTTGCCGTCGGCCGGCCAATACCATAAATATAAGTCAGGGCAATTTCCACCCGTTTGTCCCGGGGGAGGTCTACCCCGGCAATCCTTGCCATTTACGCCTTACCCCCTGTCTATCCCTGTTTTTGCTTGTGCTTGGGATTTTCACAAATGACCATAATTCGACCCTTGCGTTTGATGATCTTGCATTTTTCACAAATAGTCCGTACTGAAGGCTTGACTTTCAAACTAAACCCTCCCAGCTCATTTATAGCGGTAAACGATGCGTCCCCGGTTCAGGTCATAAGGTGATAATTCCACCATTACCCGGTCGCCAGGTAAAATGCGGATAAAGTTCATCCGGATCTTACCGGAGACATGGGCCAGCACCCGGTGCCCATTGGCCAGCTCTACCCGAAACATGGCATTGGGCAGGGGTTCGATCACCTTGCCTTCGACTTCAATGACATCCTCTTTGGCCAAATAAACCCCTCCTTTTTAAGCCTGCTCAGTCTCTAAGAGCTGGGCAATAGCCCGTCGTACTTCCGCATCGGTAACTACTTCTCCCTGTTTTAACCGGTTGGCAATAGCCGTCGCTACCCGGTTAACCGCCTGGACATGGAGGACGTTTTTCAATTTGGGTTTACTGGTGCGCCGCAACTTACCGTCAACCAGGTAAACCCGGCCGGGCCCGGCCACCTGCCAAACCAAGAAAGGTCGCCCCTGGTCGCGCCCGGCCCGGGAATATACCAGTTGCCCCACCTTTAGTTCCCCTGCCGGCATAACCTTCGCCTCCACCTGCCAGTTAGAGTAACGTCAGGATTTCCGGTCCATTATCCGTCACAGCTACCGTATGCTCAAAGTGCGCCGAAGGTTTCTTATCCCTGGTCACTACTGTCCAGCGATTGGCCAGGGTATAAACCTCATGGGTACCGGCATTAACCATGGGTTCGATGGCCAGGACCATCCCCACCCGGAGGCGGGGCCCATAACCCGGCGAACCAAAGTTCGGCACCTGGGGATCTTCATGCATCGCCCGGCCTATACCATGGCCTACATAATCACGGACTACCGCGAGGCCATTTTTCTCTACATAAGTCTGGATAGCATGGGATATATCAGTCAGCCGGTTGCCCACGACTGCCTGTTTGATGCCTTCATAAAGGGCGGCTTCGGTAACTGCCAGCAAATGCTGCTTATCGGCGTCAATAGCGCCAACTGGAAAGGTAACCGCGGCATCACCAACGTAACCATTTTTTACCGCGCCAATGTCAATACTAATAATATCCCCTTCTGCCAGTTGCTTTAAACCTGGGATGCCGTGAACGACTTCTTCATTCACAGAAGCGCAGATACTGGCCGGGAAGCCCTGGTAGCCCTTAAAGGCTGGCACGGCACCATTATCCCGGATATAATCCTCGGCAATCCGGTCCAATTCGGCGGTAGTTACCCCGGGGATGATATGCTCTTTGAGTTTAGCCAGGGTCCGGGCCACGATCCGTCCCGCCTCGCGCATCAGGGCTATTTCCCGGCGCGACTTTAAAATAATCATTGCCAGTCTCTTCCCAGGGCCGTACCGATGGCCCGGGTTACGGCCGCAATATCCTGGCTGCCGTCAATTTCTTTTAAACGGCCGCGCTGGCGGTAATAGGCAATGAGGGGCGCCGTTTGCTCCCTGTAGACATCCAGGCGTTTGCTGACGGTAGCCGCAGTGTCGTCGGCTCGCTGGACGAGTTCACCGCCGCAGACGTCGCATTTGCCGGCCTCCGCCGGTGGATTGTACTGGAGATGATAGGTGGCCCCGCACTTGCGGCAGACCCGCCGTCCTGTCAGGCGCTCCAGGAGTTCCTCCCGCGGCACCTCAATATCAATAACCGTGTCCAGCTTTTCCTTCCTCCCGGCCAGCCAGGCATCAAGGGCTTCGGCCTGGGCCACCGTCCGCGGGAAACCGTCCAGCAGGAACCCCTGCCCGCAGTCGGGCTGGCTCAGGCGTTCCTGGACCAGGCCAATGGTTACGGCATCGGGTACCAGACCCCCACTTTGCAGGTACTTTTCAGCCTGGCGTCCTAATTCGGTGCCTTCCTTGATGGCCCGGCGGAACATATCCCCAGTGGAAATATGGGGGACACCTAAGCGTTCACTGATTACCCCGGCCTGGGTACCTTTGCCGGCCCCAGGTGGCCCCAGCAATACCAAACGCATCCTTTTTAGCCTCCCGGTATTTACTTCATAAAGCCCTGGTAGTGCCGCAGCAACAGGTGGGACTCCAGCTGTTTCATGGTTTCCAGGGCCACGCCAACCACAATCAGGAGGGAAGTGCCGCCAAAGTAGACGTTAATGCCGGTAATGGCCATGAGAATATTGGGCAGCACGGCGATAAAGGCCAGGAAAATCGCTCCTGCCAGGGTTATCCGGGATAAGATCCTTTCAATATATTCGGCAGTCGGCCGGCCGGGTCTCAAGCCCGGGATAAAGCCGCCATACTTCTTCATGTTATCGGCCACATCCTGGGGGTTAAAGGTAACGGCCGTATAGAAATAGGTGAAGAAAATAATCAGCAGCGCATAGAGGATCATATAAAAAACCGACCGCGGGTCAAAGAACCTGACGATAGCCTGGGCCAGGCTGCTGTGGGGGAACCAGGAAGCCAAGGTACTGGGAAAGAGCAGGATGGACATGGCAAAGATCACTGGAATAACCCCGGCCTGGTTGACCTTTAACGGGATGTGGGTACTCTGGCCGCCGTAAATCCGCCGGCCCACCACCCGCTTGGCATACTGTACGGTAATGCGGCGTTCTCCCTGCTGCATGGCCACTACGGCAGCAATGATTACCACGGCAATGATGGCAAAGAGGAGTAAGGAAATAATACTTACCTCCCCGGAAGTGAGGTACTGGTAGATGCTAACGGCACCAGCCGGTAGACGGGAAACAATCCCGGCGAAGATAATCAGGGAAATGCCGTTACCAATACCCCTTTCCGTAATTAATTCCCCCAGCCACATGAGGAAGGCCGTTCCAGCCGTAAGCATCACCGCTACCACCAGGTAATTATGCAGGCCCGGCCTTAAGAAGGCCCCCGAGCGAGCAAGATACAGGGCCATACCCAGAGCCTGGAGGAGGCCTAAAATGACCGTCCCGTAACGGGTATACTGGATGATCTTTTTGCGGCCTTCGATGTCCTCTTTGGCCAGTCGTTCCAGGGCAGGGATGACCACCGTCAGGAGCTGCATGATAATCGAGGCATTGATATAAGGCATAATGCCCATGGCAAAGACGGTAAAACGCTTGAAGGCCCCACCGGAAATGACATCAAAGAACCCTAATATGGTACCGCCACGAACTAATTCCTGCAAGACGGCGTTATTGATCCCCGGGAGGGGCACATGGGCGCCAAAGCGGAAGACAATAAACATCATCAGGGTAAAGAATATCTTCTTCCGCAGGTCTTCCAGCTTCCAGGCGCTAACCAGGGTATTTATCACCTACATCACCTCTACTTTGCCGCCGGCGGCCTCAATCTTGGCAATGGCCTGGCGGCTGGCAGCCTGAACCCTGACGGTCAGGGGCTTGGTTAGTTCACCATCGCCCAGGATTTTGACACCGTGCCTGGCCTGCTTGACCAGACCGGCCCTGGCCAGGACTTCCGGCGTCACCACGGTGTCCGGTTCAAAACGTTCCAGTTCGCCGACATTAATGGCCGTTAACTGGCGGGCAAACTTATTGGTGAAGCCCCTTTTAGGCAGGCGGCGGCTCAAGGGCATCTGGCCACCTTCAAAGCCACGGCGGACACCGCCACCGGAGCGGGCTTTTTGCCCTTTATGGCCACGGCCGGAGGTTTTACCCAGGCCGGACCCGATACCCCGCCCTACCCGGGTAGCTTTAATCCTGGAACCCGGGGCTGGATGTAACTCATGCAGGCGCACCCCTGTCACCTCCTATTCTACTTCCTCGCACTTCACCAGGTGGGCCAGTTTCTTTACCTGGCCCCTGACCACCGGTGAATCAGGGCGGATTATTTCCGCATGGAGTTTCTTAAGACCCAGGGCACGGGCCGTCTTCCTTTCCGTTTCTGGTCGACCGATCAAGCTTTTCACCAGGGTAATCTTCAAGTTTGCCAATGCCAACTCCTCCTAGCCAATCAGCTCGGCCACAGTTTTGCCCCGGAGGCGGGCTACCTCTTCAGCCCTCTTCAACCCCTTCAAACCTTCCATGGTGGCATAAACGACGTTATTGGGGTTGGCCGATCCCAGGCTCTTGGTCAAGATATCCCTAATGCCGGCTGCCTCCAGGACCGCCCGTACCGGTCCTCCGGCAATAACTCCGGTACCGGGTGCTGCAGGCTTGAGCAACACTTTCCCCGCGCCAAAATGACCTATAATTTCATGGGGAATTGTCGTACCCACCATCGGCACTTTGATAAGATTCTTTTTGGCATCTTCAATGCCTTTACGGATGGCTTCCGGTACTTCACTGGCCTTGCCTAAGCCTGCGCCGACATGGCCTTTACCGTCACCAACAACTACCAGGGCAGAAAAACTAAAGCGCCGGCCGCCCTTTACTACTTTAGCTACGCGGTTGATATGGACTACTTTTTCTGCCAGCTCGAGGTCCTTGGTTTCAATGCGCGCCATTTTTCCCCTCCTTCCCTCTTAAAAGTCCAGCCCTGCTTCCCGGGCGCCTTCAGCTACAGCAGCTATGCGACCGTGGTAAATATTGCCACCCCGGTCAAAGACCACTTTCTTAATCCCTTTAGCCAGGGCCTTCTGGGCGACGAGTTCGCCCACTTTCCTGGCAGCAGCTATATTCCCGGTAGCTTCCAGGTCTTTTAATGCCGGGTCCAGGGTTGAGGCAGCCACCAGGGTAACACCGCGAGTATCGTCCACCACCTGTGCGTAAATATGGCGCAGGCTGCGGTAGACACTCAAACGGGGCCGTTCAGGAGTGCCCATTATATGCCGCCGCACCCGCAGGTGCTTCCGCTGCCGCGTGAGTTTGCGGTCTTTCCTTTTGAACATTCCTTTACCCCCTATTTCTTACCGCCCTTGGCGCCAGTCTTACCAACTTTGCGCCGGATATACTCATCTTCATACTTAATACCTTTACCCTTATAGGGTTCCGGGCGGCGGACGTCGCGAATATTGGCCGCCAGGGCCCCTACCGCTTCTTTGTCAATGCCTTTAACGATTATCTTGTTGGGGGCCGGTACTTCAATCTCCAGCCCTTCCCCCGGCACTATTTCTACCGGGTGGGAATAGCCTACCGTTAGCACCAGTTTGTTCCCCTGCTTGGCGGCGCGGTAGCCTACCCCTACCAGCTCCAGGCTTTTTTGAAAGCCTTTGGTGACGCCCTCAACCATATTCTGCAGCAGGGCCCGGGAAAGGCCATGCAGGGCGCGATGGGGCTTGGCATCCGAGGGCCGGCTGACTTGCAATACATCCCCTTCCCTGCTAATGGTAATCTCGGCCGGGAACTGGCGGGTAAGTTTTCCCCTGGGCCCTTTTACCGTTACCGTATTGCCGTCAATGCTTACTTCTACCCCTGCCGGTAGTTGCACCGGCTTTCTGCCTATACGTGACACCTGAACACCTCCCAGCCTTACCAGATATAACAGATAACTTCGCCGCCGACGCCTTCCCGGCGGGCCTGTTTATCCGTGAGTATCCCTTTGCTGGTAGAGATTACAGCCACCCCCAGGCCCCCCAGGACTTTGGGAATTTCTCCCTTCCTGGCATAGATCCGGAGTCCCGGGCGGCTGATCCGCTTTATGCCCGTAATAACTTTTTCCTTGTTGGGACCATACTTGAGATAGAGTCTTAAGATACCCTGCTTGCCGTCTTCGATATACTCGTAGTTCTTGATATAACCTTCGTTCTTCAAGATTTCAGCTATCGCCCGCTTCATTTTGGAAGCCGGTACTTCCACCTTCTCCTGGTAGACCATGTTGGCGTTACGAATGCGGGTCAGGAAATCAGCAATGGGATCGGTCATCACCTTGAACTACCCCCTTCCTTCTCGTCCCGCCCTTACCAGCTGGCTTTGACTATACCAGGAAGCTCTCCCCTGTAGGCCAGCTCGCGGAAACAAATGCGGCACAGGCCGAACTTCCGCATGTAAGCATGGGGACGGCCACAGCGCAGGCAACGGTTATATGCGCGTACCTTAAACTTCTGGGGACGTGCTTGTTTGACTCGTAAAGATTTCTTGGCCATGGATTTCCTCCTTATCATTGTTCCCGGAACGGCATACCAAAACCGCGCAGGAGTTCCCGGGCTTCCTCATCGCTTTTTGCCGTCGTCACCATGGTTATTTCCAGGCCCCGGGTTTTGTCGATTTTGTCGTATTCAATCTCCGGGAAAATCAACTGTTCTTTCAGACCCAGGGAGTAGTTACCGCGTCCGTCAAAGGAGTTGGGCGACACTCCCTGGAAATCCCTGACCCGGGGCAGGGCCACGTTGATCAGGCGGTCCAGAAACTCATACATCCTTTCACCCCGCAGGGTTACCTTGCAGCCGATACTGTTCCCCTGGCGAAGTTTAAAGGCGGCAATAGATTTTTTGGCCTTGGTAACAATGGGTTTTTGCCCGGTAATGGCCATCAGGTCCTGGATGGCACCCTCAATGGCTTTGGGATTCTGGGTAGCCTCGCCCACACCCATGTTTACGACGATTTTTTCCAGTTTGGGGATCTCCATGACATTTTTGTAGCCGAATTTATCCTGCAAAAGTTTGCGAATCTCTTTAAGGTACTTTTCCTTCAGTCTGGCCACATCCAGCCCTCCTTTACCTGGGCTTAATCAATTACTTCGCCGCACTTTTTACACACCCGGGTCTTGGTCCCGTCGGCCAGGAACTGTTTCCCGATTCTGGTGGGTCGGTTGCATTTATTGCAGAACAGCATGACATTGCTGCTGGCCACCGGGGCCTCCTTTTCTATAATCCCGCCCTGGGGCATTCTGGGGGTGGGACGGGTGTGCCGTTTAACAACATTTACCCCTTCGACGACAACCCGGCCTTTAGCTCGATCAACGCTTAAGACTTTACCTTTTTTACCGGCATCTTTACCGGTAATTACCATGACCAGGTCGCCCTTTTTGACGTGCACCTTGGGTGGGGTCAATTTAGTGCCACCTCCTGCGCAAAGGTCGATCTCTTTAAAGTACTTCCGGAGCAAGAGAGATGATTTTCATGAAATCTTTGTCCCGTAGTTCCCGTGCTACAGGCCCGAAGATACGCGTGCCCCGCGGGTTGTTTTGTTCGTTGATGATTACCGCCGCATTTTCATTAAAGCGGATATAGGAACCATCTTCACGTTTTAAAGCCTTTGTCGTCCGTACCACAACCGCCCGGACGACGTCGCCCTTCTTAACCACGCCCCCTGGCGTTGCCTCTTTAACGGAGGCAATAATCACATCACCCACACTGGCATAACGCCTTTTGGAACCGCCGAGGACGCGAATGCACATCAGTTTCCTGGCGCCGGTATTGTCGCCGACTTTGAGGATCGTCTGTTGCTGGATCATGCTTTACCTCCTTCCCGGCGGAAATAAGGCTATTTGGCTTTCTCCAGGATCTCCACTACCCGCCATCTCTTATCTTTACTTAAGGGACGGGTTTCCATAATCTTGACTTTATCACCGATGCGGCATTCATTTTTTTCATCATGGGCCTTGAATTTCCTGGTTTTGCGGATAATTTTACCAAGTAACGGGTGGCGCACCCGGTTCTCCACGGCCACCACCACAGTTTTGTCCATTTTATCGCTAACTATATTGCCGATTCGGGTTTTACGGTAGTTTCTTTCCAAAGGGCCTGCCCCCTTCCTGTACCATGATTGTCTTTATGCCCGTTCCCGTTTCAGTTCCCGTTCCCGCAAGATTGTCTTGGCCCTGGCGATACTCCGGCGAACTTCCCGCAGGCGCATGGGATTGTCTATCTGCCCGGTAGCCAGCTGGAAACGCAGGTTAAATAGTTCCTGCTTCAGTTCGCCTACCTTTTGCAGTAGCTCTTCGGTGGTCAATTCGCGTATCTCTTTAGCTTTCATTGACCTCACCACCCACTTCCGTCCGTTTTACGAACTTGGTTTTAATGGGCAGCTTGTGGGAGGCCAGGCGCATTGCCTCGCGGGCTACCTCTTCGGTAACTCCGGCCATTTCAAAAAGAATCCGCCCCGGTTTAACAACGGCCACCCAGTACTCCGGTGCCCCCTTACCGCTGCCCATCCGGGTCTCAGCCGGTTTGGCCGTAATGGGGGTATCGGGAAAGATCTTGATCCACACCTTGCCACCACGCTTAATATAGCGGGTCATGGCAATACGGGCAGCCTCAATCTGGCGGCTGGTGATCCAGGCCGGTTCCAGGGCCTGCAACCCGTAGTCCCCGAAGTGGATCTCATTCCCCCGGGTAGCCTTACCCCGGGTGCCCGGCCGGTGCGGTTTGCGGTATTTTACCCTTTTGGGCATTAACATTATTTACGGCCCCCTTCCTGGACCCTGGCCCGTTCAGGTAATACTTCACCTTTATAAATCCATACCTTAACACCTATTTTACCATAGGTGGTATTGGCCTCGGCAAAGCCATAGTCGATATCAGCCCTTAAGGTGTGCAGGGGTACCTTACCCTCGCTGTACCACTCGGTGCGGGCGATTTCGGCTCCGGCCAGGCGGCCGCCGCAGGCAATTTTAATGCCTAAAGCCCCCAGGCGCATGGCCCTGCTTACGGCCTGCTTCATGGCCCGCCGGAAAGCAATTCTTTTTTCCAGCTGGGCGGCAATATTTTCGGCCACCAGCTGGGCATTGAGTTCCGGTTTTTTAATCTCGACGATGTTGAGGCTTACCTGTTTACCGGTTAAACGCTCCAGTTCTTTCCGTAGAGCCTCAACTTCGGTACCACCCCGGCCGATGATAACACCCGGCCTGGCAGTATTGATTATCACCTTGACGCGATTGGCTGCCCGTTCAATTTCCACATTAGCAATACCCGCCTGGTAGAGACGCTTTTTAATGAACTCGCGTATTTTCAGGTCTTCATGGAGCAAGGTTTTATATTCCTTGCCAGCATACCAGCGGGAGTCCCAATCGCGGATAATCCCAATACGCAATCCCTTGGGGTGAACTTTTTGACCCACGAAATCAGTCCTCCTTTTCCCCAACCACCACAGTTATATGGCTGGTGCGTTTCCGCCGGATATTGGCCCGCCCCATGGCCCGCGGCTGGTAGCGTTTCAGGGTCGGCCCTTCGTCAACATAAGCGCGGGTGACAACCAGTTCGCTGGCATCCAGGTCGTAATTATGCTCGGCATTGGCGACGGCCGATTTTAAAACCTTGGCTACGGCCCGGGCCCCCCTTTTGGGCGTGACCATCAGGATGGCCTCTGCCTCCCGCACTCCTTTGCCGCGAATTAAATCAACTACCTGGCGGACGCGCCGCGGGGAAATCCGGATATATTTAGCTACCGCCTTTGCTTCCATCCTGTTTACCCCCTACTTCAGCGCTGTGGAACGCTCCGTGTGGGCGCCATGCCCCCGGAAGATACGGGTGGGAGCAAATTCGCCCAGCTTGTGACCGACCATATCTTCGGTAATATAAATTGGCACGTGCTTACGGCCGTCATGGACGGCAATGGTATGGCCCACCATCTCAGGAAAGATAGTTGAGCGGCGGGACCAGGTTTTAATCACCCGTTTAGTGCCCTTCTCGTTCATTTCAATAATTTTCTTGAGCAGCTTTCCATCACAATATGGCCCTTTTTTCAGGGAGCGGCCCATAAAAAGGAACCTCCTTCCACCCCTTTATTTGTTCCGGCGCTTGACAATGAGTTTATCGCTGGGCTTCCTCTTTTTACGTGTTTTAACGCCCAGGGCTGGTTTACCCCACGGTGTTACCGGGTGCTTGCGGCCAACCGGAGCTTTTCCTTCGCCGCCACCATGAGGGTGATCCACCGGGTTCATGACCACACCGCGCACCGTTGGCCGAATGCCCAGCCAGCGACTGCGCCCGGCTTTACCAAGGGTGATGTTTTCCCAGTCCAGGTTGCCCACCTGGCCAATAGTAGCGCGGCATTCTTCCTGCACCTTACGTAATTCTCCAGAAGGCAACCGCAGGAGGGCATAACCGTTTTCTTTGGCCATTAGCTGGGCACTGGCCCCGGCCGCCCGGACCATCTGGCCACCCTTGCCGGGTTTAAGCTCGATGTTGTGGACCATGGTGCCAACCGGTATCTGGCTTAAAGGTAGCGCGTTACCGGTTTTTATATCAGCCCCGGGACCGCTGATAATCCTATCGCCAACCTGCAGGTTTTCCGGGGCCAGGATATAGCGCTTTTCCCCATCGGCATAATTAATCAGGGCGATATTGGCCGAACGGTTGGGATCGTACTCAATGGTTGCCACGCGGCCGGGAATACCATCTTTATCACGTTTGAAATCGATTATCCGGTACAGGCGCTTATGTCCCCCGCCCCGGTGCCGGACGGTGAGCCGTCCCTGGTTATTGCGCCCCCCGGTTTTCTTTAAAGGGGTCACCAGGGGTTTGTAGGGTTCCGTTGCCGTAATCTCGGCAAAGGAAGATACCGTCATCTGCCGTCGGCCAGGGGATGTGGGTTTAAACTTCTTAATGGCCATCTTACTTCTCCCCTTAATGTTAAGCTACTCCAGCCCTTCAAAGACCTTGATTTTATCGCCGGGTCTCAGGGTGACAATGGCTTTTTTCCGGTCTGGTTGCCGCCCCTGGAAACGACCTACCCGGCGCATTTTACCGCGATCCATGAGGGTATTGACCTGCAAAACTTTGACGTTGAAGAGTTTCTCGATGGCATGCTTGATTTCAATCTTATTGGCCCCGGGATCAACTAAAAAAGTATATTTATTTTCCGCCATCAGGCCGGTGGATTTTTCCGTTACCAGGGGTTGAATGATAATTTCTTCGGGAGCCCGCATTAAGCCAGCACCTCCTGTACCCGGGCCACGGCGTCTTTGGTAATCACCAGTTTGTCATGGGCCAGGAGATCATAGACGTTTAGCCCCGCAGAGGTTAAACAAGTTACTCCCGGTAGATTGCGGGCCGATAACTCGACATTGGGATCTTTGCCTGCCGTGACTACCAGGGCTTTATCCTCTACATCCAGAGCCTTGAGAATAGTGACCATATCCTTCGTCCGGGGTTTAGCCAGCTTTAATTCATCTAGGACAATGATGTTGCCTTCTCGCACTTTGCTCGCCAGGGCCGAACGCAGAGCTAAACGGCGGACTTTTTTGGGCAGCTTGTAGCCATAATCCCGGGGCTGGGGACCAAAAATTACCGCCCCGCCACGCCACAGGGGTGAGCGAATACTACCCGCCCGGGCCCGGCCGGTTCCCTTTTGCCGCCAGGGTTTGCGGCCACCGCCGCTAACTTCGGCCCAACCGCGGGTTGCTGCCGTGCCCCGGCGCCGGCTGGCCAGCTGCATGACCACGGCCTGGTGGAGAACGGCTTCGTTAACCTCGCCACCAAAGATGCGGTCGTCAAGGTCAATTTCCCCTACTTGCTGGCCCTGTATATTGTACACGGCTACTCTGGGCATTGCCTGTTAGCCTCCCTTTACCGAATTCTTAATTACCAGCAGCCCCTGGCGCGGGCCCGGAACGGAACCCTTGATCAACAGGAGATTACGCTCGGGATCATTCTTGATAACCTCCAGGCCCAGCACAGTAACCCTTTCGGCGCCCATATGCCCGGGCAGGCGTCGCCCTTTAAAGACCCGGGCCGGTCCTTTGGCAGCCAGGGACCCAGGACGGCGGTGATACTTGGAACCGTGCTCCATGGGGCCACGGTGAAAGCCGTGACGTTTAATGCCGCCGGCAAAACCTTTACCTTTGGATATACCTGTAACGTCAACCTTTTCGCCGGGGCTAAAAATATCGGCTTTAATTTCCTGCCCCACTTGATAATCCTTAATATCTTCTAACCGAAGTTCCCGGACATATCGGAAAGGGTTTACCCCGGCCTTGCTAAAATGTCCCCGCAAAGGTTTATTGACCTTTTTTTCTTTCACTGGTTCAAAACCCACCTGCAGGGCTTCATAACCATCGGTAGCTACGGTTTTTTTCTGGATGACGACACAGGGCCCGGCCTGGACTACCGTTACCGGTATGGCCCGGCCGGCGTCATCAAAGATCTGGGTCATGCCTATCTTTTTCCCTAAAATACCCTTGCGCACCTGCTCTTACCCCCTACAGCTTGATCTCAATGTCAACCCCTGCCGGGAGATCCAGGCGCATTAATGCGTCTACCGTCTTGGGCGTTGGCTCGTGAATGTCGATCAAACGCTTGTGGGTCCGCATTTCAAACTGCTCCCGGGAATCTTTATTAACATGGGGTGAGCGTAAAATCGTAAAGATATTCTTCTCCGTCGGCAGCGGGATAGGTCCGGATACTACCGCCCCGGTGCGCCTGGCAGTCTCGACAATCTTTTGGGATGACTGGTCTAACAGGCGGTGATCAAAGGCCTTTAAGCGGATGCGGATCTTCTGCCTGGCCATGGGATATTTGCCCTCCTTCATGGCACGGGATCAGGCATAAAGCCTGATCCCTGGCCTCATAATTACTCGATAATCCCGGTCACGACGCCGGCGCCCACGGTGCGGCCGCCTTCACGGATGGCAAACCGTAAGCCTTCTTCAATGGCTATGGGGGTAATGAGCTCGATGGTCATGCGGATGTTGTCCCCA
>NZ_PVXL01000061.1 GCF_002995805.1 Neomoorella stamsii | reverse complement strand
GGTAAATTCCTACTCTGGCTTTGGGTAAGCAGGCATAGTTACCCGGATTTTCGTTTGGGAAAACACAAAACACATATTTGAAAACCAAAATTTTAAACAAAAAAATTGTCTAACCAGAAGGATTTTGAGATTGAACGGCGAATATATTATGCAAAACACAGATAAAAATGTTTGTTTTCAGAAGGAGGTGTGAGACATGCGGGCTGAAGACCGGCGGCAGGAGATAATCAGGCATTTAGACGAGCAGGGCATAGTTAAAGTTGCTGAACTCAGCAATATCTTTCAAGTAACCGAAGAAACCATTCGCCGCGATTTGGAACGCCTGGAGAGCGAAGGCTATTTGAAGCGCACCCACGGCGGCGCCGTGAAAATAGCCTCTACCCAGGAAGAAACCGCCTTCCACATCCGCAACATGCGTAATCGCTACGAAAAGCAACTTATCGGCAGGAAAGCAGCAGAATTGGTCCAGCCCGGCGATGTAATTGCCATTGACGCCAGTACCACGGCTTTGCAGATGGTGCATTATATAAAAGACAAAAAAGACCTGGTAGTAATTACCCATGCCTTGAAGGTTGTGATGGCCCTGGTGGGCAACCCTGATATAACGGTCATCTGCACCGGCGGCACCCTGCATCCCCGTACCCTTTCCTTCGTGGGTCCGCTGGTGGAAAACGCCCTGGCGAGCTATAACATCAAAAAAGATTTTATCTCGTGTAAAGGGGTTACCCTGGAAGAAGGCATCACCGAATCGACCGAGGTCCAGGCCAGGGTGAAAGCGGAGATGGTGCGCGGGGCCAAGGAGATCATTCTCCTAGCTGATCACGATAAATTTGGTACGGCAGCCCTGGCTACCGTGGCGCCGGTAAAGGCAGTACACAAATTGATTACCGATAATGGTACTACTCGAGAAGAACTAACAAAATTTCGCCTGGCCGGCGTAGAAGTAATAGTAGTCGGGAGACAAGGAACCGGTCAAGAGAGTGATTTGCAGGCAAGCGGTTAATAGATTAAAACGTTGATTATCGAGGTTATGAGTAGATAGAGGCTTCGGGTCAAGAGGATAAGGGCCGGTAAGGGGAAGGATGAAGCTATATGAGCGAGAGACCTTTTTTGCAAATGAGAAATATAAGTAAAACTTTTCCGGGTGTTCAAGCCCTGAGTTCAGTCCAATTGGAAATAATGCCCGGTGAAGTCCATGCCCTGGTAGGCGAAAATGGTGCGGGCAAATCAACCCTCATAAAGATACTGGCCGGCGTTGAGCAACCCGATCCGGGAGCGGAATTTTTAATTGAGGGGCAACCGGCGAACATCCGGCAACCGATTGATGCCAACCAGAAAGGCATCGCGGTTATTTACCAGGATTTCAGCCTCTTTCCTAATCTAACGGTAGCAGAGAATATAAGTTTTGGCAAGGAAGTCGGCCAGGGCAAGCGGTTTATTAGCTGGTCTGAGATTAAAGAAACAGCCACAAACGTCCTGGCAGAGCTTGGTGTGGAACTGGACCTCAACCTGCAGCTCGAAAAATTATCAGTGGCCAAACAGCAACTGGTGGCTATAGCGCGCGCCCTTGCCTTTAAGGCGAGACTTATTATTATGGATGAACCCACCTCTTCCCTATCAAGGGGCGAAGTTGAACATCTATTTAAAATGATCCGCAGCCTGAAAGAGAAGGGAATTGCCATCCTTTTCGTTAGTCACAGATTACAGGAATTATTTACTATTGCTGAACGCTTTACCGTTTTGCGTGATGGTAAATATATTGGTACTTATCTAAAAGAAGAACTTAATGAAGAGAAGCTAATTTCATTGATGGTGGGCCGAAAAGTAGAGCTCGTAAAGCAATCTGGCGGCAAAGTTGGCCCGGTCCTATTGGAAGTTAAATCCATCAGCAAGAAAGGGAACTTCAAAGATATTTCTTTTACCTTGCATAAAGGAGAAATATTAGGTCTTACCGGGCTGGTTGGTGCCGGGCGTACGGAAGTCGCCCAGGCCCTCTTCGGGCTCAATATCCCCGATAGCGGTGAAATCTTCTTTGAAGGCAACAGGGTTAATATACGTTCTCCGGAAGAAGCTGTGCGACTGGGTATTGCCTATATCCCTGAAGGCAGGCAGCGTGAAGGCCTGGTATTAAGGCAATCAGTAGCCAACAATATTACTCTAGCAATGTTAAGAAATATATGCGGCAAACTTGGCCTCTTAAATACAAGAAAAGAAAAAGAGCTGGTAGATCGGTATATTGAGGTCCTTGACGTAAGACCGCGGCTACCCCGGATGCTGGCGATGCAGCTTTCGGGTGGTAATCAACAAAAGGTGGTACTGGCCAAATGGCTGGCGACTAGCCCCAAAATTTTAATTATCGACGAACCAACAAATGGTATAGATGTCGGAGCCAAGACAGAAATTCATAAACTGCTACGCCAGCTTGCCAGTCAGGGAATGGGAATTATTATGATATCCTCTGAACTACCTGAAGTTTTAGCTATAAGCGATCGTATTCTGGTAATGCGTCGTGGCCGGCTGGTTGGCGAGTTCAATATTGAAGATGCAACCCAGGAAAAAATCATGAACAAGGCATTTATGGGAACAGCCAGCCGGGTAATAGCTTAAAAACTTATCACCACCCGAAGTAGTGGGTAAAGGGGTACGAAAATGAAGCGATCTGTCAAATCAAAGGAAACATGGATTTTATTAATGTTAATAGTACTATCGGTTTTAATTGGCACTCGCAGCAATGTTTTCTTCCGCCCAGATAATTTGCTTGATTTACTTAAGAATAATGCTGTACTGGGCATCATGGCTTTAGGAATGACACTTGTTATTATTACAGGTGGTATTGATGTATCTGTTGGCGCGGTAGTTGCAATCCTTACGGTAATAATTGGCAAATTTATGGTAACCTTTGGTGGTAATCTTCTACTTACTTTTTTAGTTGCGATTACAGGTGGAATTATCATTGGAATATTAAACGGCACTTTAATTGCGCTGGCTCATATTCCCGCTATTGTAGTTACCCTTGGCACTATGAGCATTATAAACGGACTTATGCTTTATTATACCAACGGCACCTGGATCAACAACATCCCTGCGTGGTTCATCGATTTCGGCAGAATTAACATATTGAAATTTCCTATTGCCAGCGGTGATATGGTGGGGATCCCGATCCAAATTGTAATATTCCTGGTAATGGCCTTACTTACCTGGGCTTTATTAAAATATACCCTTATTGGCCGCTCGGTATATGCGGTGGGTGGCAATCCAGTTTCGGCAAAACGCGTGGGTATTAATATAGAACGCACTTTGATATTTGTATATGCCTATATGGGTTTCCTGGCGGGCGTAGCGGCAGTCGTGCATACCTCCATTATGCGCCAGGTTGACCCCAATGCCTTTTTAGGTTTTGAACTGCAGGTTATCGCCGCAGTAGTGGTCGGTGGGGCTAATATTATGGGCGGCAGTGGCTCCGTCCTCGGCACGCTCCTGGGTGTTTTGTTCCTGGCAGTTCTAAATAACGGCCTCATTCTAACGCATATCCCGACTTTCTGGCAAAAGATTATTGTTGGCCTTATCATTATCTTTGCCGTTAGCTTTGATGTTGTGCAAAGGAGACGCATAGAAAAGAACCTGCCTAAAGTAGATGTAGAAAACTAAAGCGGGGTGGAATATTTGTCTAAAACGAGTAAAGAAATGATACTTCTCTATGTCTTTGTTAGTCTCTTTATTTTGATGTCACTGATCTCACCATCAAGGTTTTTAAGCCTACAAAATCTCCAGTCCATGGCCAGCCAGTTACCCGAGCTAGGGATCATGGCTCTGGGAATGATGGTTGTGATTATTACCGGGGGAATAGATCTTTCGATTACCTTTACGGCCGCCCTGTCCGGAATTGCCGGCGCCTTTGTTCTATCTTCCGGCTATAATGCCGAAGTTGCGGGGGCAGCAGTGCTGTTGTTAATCATGAAGGCGGTACTGGTTGCCCTTATCACAGCCTTTATCTGCGGCTTAATAAACGGTTTCCTGGTATCATATGTAGGCGTTTCGCCCATCTTAGTTACCCTTGGTACCATGACCCTGTTTGAAGGATTGAGTATCTGGCTAACCAAAGGGGGAGCCATTTCGGGTTTCCCCGAACAGTACCAGTGGTTTGGCAATGGTTACCTTTTGTTTGTTCCTGTTCCCCTACTCATATTTGTAACGCTTGCTGTTCTGACCGGCGTTCTGCTGGAACGGACTGCCTGGGGACGCAGCGTTTATATGTTCGGCTGCAATCCGGTAGCCACCTATTTTTCCGGCATTAACACAAAAAAAGTAGTCATGTTTGTTTACCTTTATGCGGCAACTATGGCTGCAGTGGCTGCGCTCATTATGACCTCTCGTTATAATTCGGCGAAAGTCGATTATGGTTCGTCGTATTTATTACAGAGTGTAGCTATTGTAGTGCTGGGTGGTACTGATATCGCTGGAGGTTATGGGAAGGTCATCGGGACGGTTATAGCAGTAGGTATCGTCCAGGTGCTCTCCAGCGGGTTGAATTTAATAGGCATCAACAGGTTTATAGTTGACGTGACTATAGGTGCTCTACTAATTGCAGTTTTGCTCTTAAACTACCTTATAAGCACAAGAAATCAGCGAAAGGGGGCAAAGAAAGAACAAAACAAAATGAGTATTGCTGTGTGAAGGTGGGACAGATTTTGCTACTTCGAATTAAAGGGGTGAGAGAAAAAAGAGGTGAAAAATTGGCAGCAAGAAATATGGTGATTGCTAAAAGTTTACCATGACAATATCAGCGACAATATCAGCAGGAGGTTATGAGCTTAATGAAAAAGTTTATTGCGCTTTTGTTATCAATGCTATTACTCGTTTCCCTCTTAGCAGGGTGCGGTAGCAAGCCCTCTCAGGACCAGCAGAAGCAGCAACAGGGTCAGCAGCAGCAGACTGCCCCGGCCAAAGATAAAAAATATAAAATCGTTGTCATGCCCAAACTGGTGGGTATACCCTATTTTAATGCTTCTGAGCAGGGTGCCAAGAAGGCTGGCCAGGATCTTGGCGTGGAGGTCATCTATACCGGGCCCACCAAGGCCGACGCTGCTGAGCAGGTAAAAATGATTGAAGACCTTATCACCCAGGGTGTTGATGCCATCGCCGTGGCTCCCAACGACCCGGCTGCGCTAACGCCTGTACTCAAGAAGGCCAAAGAAAAAGGCATCCTGGTTGCCGACTGGGATACGCCGGCTGATAAGTCGCTGGTCGACCTATCCGTGCACCAGATTGATGACAAACAGTACGGTGAACATATCTGGGACCTGCTGGTCAAAAGCATGGGTACTGACAGCGCCGAATACGCCATTATTACCGGCGGTCTCTCCGCGGCTAATCTAAATACCTGGATTAACTATGGCCTGGAGTATGCCAAAACTAAATATCCCAATCTAAAACTGGTTACCGATAAGGTCCCGTCCGATGAAAAACAGCAGCTAGCTTATCAGAAGGCCCTGGAACTCATCAAGGCTTACCCCAACCTGAAGGGCATTATTGGTATTAGCACACCAGCTCCCATCGGTGCTGCCCAGGCGGTTCAGGAAAAAGGTCTGCAGGATAATGTGAGTGTTGTTGGGACGGGTCTGCCCAATGACTCTAAAACCTATTTGAAGGACGGCTCTCTGGATGTTGCCACCTTATGGGATCCGGCCAAGCTGGGTTATCTAACAGTTGCATTAATTAAAGACATGCTGGATGGGAAGAAGCCTGCCGACGGGCAGGAAGTGCCCAATGTAGGCAAGATCCAGGTCCAATCAGACGGCAAGACTGTCATTATGGGACCACCTACTGACTTTACTAAAGACAACGTCGACCAGTACAACTTCTAAAAAGCTTCTACCTGGGGAGGGTCAAGGACTTGCCCCTCCCCATTCTAAATTAAATTGTGGCAGGTGGGGAATCAGGATGGCAATAAAATTTTCCGCCGGCGTCTGGGCCTTTGACGGCTGCGGGGACCGCTTCCTGTTAAGCGGTTATCGCGACGGCAAACCCGTGGCGGAGCGCATCAAAGAGGCTGCCAGTATTCCCGAGTTGACTGGCGTGGAGTTAAATTACCCAGCTGACGTAACTGATGCCAACCTGGAGGAAGTCGAAGAGGCACTGAAGGCGAATAAGCTCCAGGCCTCTATTATTGGCGTGGACCACAGTTGCCAGCGCAAGTGGCAGTTTGGCAGCCTGGCGGCGGCCGATGCCAGTATTCGCAAGGAAGCCGTCGATCTGGCCAAACGCGGTATGGACGTTGCCGCCCGTCTGGGTGCCCGCCAGATTAACGTCTGGCTGGGACAGGACGGCTTTGACTATTGCTTCCAGGTTGATTATCTAAAGGCCTGGCGCTGGCTGGTGGAGAGCCTGAAGGAAATAGCAAGTTACCGGAGCGATGTCCGGGTTTGTGTTGAGTATAAGCCCAAGGAGCCGCGGACCCATGCCTATATCAACAACGCCGCCAAGGCCCTGCTCCTGGTACAGGAGGTAGGACTGGAGAATATTGGTGTGACCATTGATGTCGGCCATTCCCTCAATGCCGGGGAAAATGTTGCTGAAGCCCTGGCCTTACTGGCCGGCCACGGCAAGATGTTCCACTTCCACTTCAATGACAACTACCGTAGCTGGGACGACGACTTGCTGGTGGGCTCGGTCCACCTGGTCGAATATATTGAACTCCTGTACTGGCTGCAAAAAGTGAGCTATGACGGCTGGTACTCCCTGGACGTCTTCCCCTACCGGGAGGACCCGGTCCAGGTATGCCGGGAGAGCATTGCTACTTTGAAAGGCATCTTAAACCTTTTAGAGCGGCTGGGAGTCAATAAACTAGACGAGCTAATCGCTAAAGGTGATGCCATAGCTACCTTGAGCTTTATCCGGCAGCACATCCTGCCCTGAAGGCATAGGTAGCTGACAAGAGAGGAGACTTCATAGTGGCTTCCGAGTATCAAATCAGGCAGGATATTTGTGAAGTAGGCCGGCGCATTTACGCCAAAGGATTTGTCGCCTCCAATGACGGTAATATCAGCGTCCGGATCGGGGAAAATGAGGTTTTAACCACCCCTACCGGCGTGAGCAAGGGCTTTATGACCCCCGACATGATCATCAAGGTGGACCTGGAAGGGCGAAAAATCGCCGGCAATCTCAAACCTTCTTCGGAAATAAAAATGCACCTGGATGTCTACAAGCACCGGCCGGATGTGCGGGCGGTAGTCCACGCCCACCCACCTGTGGCGACAGCCTTTGCCGTGGCCGGTATCCCCCTGGATAAGCCGGTACTGCCGGAAATCATCATCACCCTGGGGGCTGTCCCGATCGCCAGATACGGCACCCCCTCTACCGAAGAGATACCCCTGGCGGTCAGGGAGCACCTGGATAAATACGATGCTGTTTTGCTGGAAAACCACGGTGCCCTGACCATGGGGACGGACGTCTACAACGCCTTCTACAAGATGGAATCCATCGAACACTTTGCCAAAATCACCCTGGCGGCCCGGCAGCTGGGCGGGGAACGCGTACTGCCCTGTGAGGAAGTAGAGAAGCTGCTGCAGATCCGGGAAAAGCTCGGCGTCAGCGGCCGCCACCCGGGGTGTACGGGTTGTGGCGCCTGCAGCATATCCGGCCAGGAGGGCGGGGCAGTGAGCGGTATATCCGAAGAGGAGCTGAAAGAAATTATCAGCAGCGTAACCCAACGCGTCCTGGCCTCCTTTGGCGTCAGGAAACAGTAGAGGAAGGGCACGGTACCCCCAGCTTCCCTTAAGTTGCCCAACTAAATATAACGGGGATATTCCCATAGCTGATAGTCATACTTTTTTGGAGGCACACCATGAGTAATCAAGCCCTGGGTATAATTGAAGTCCGCGGCCTGGCTGCCGCCGTTGCCGCAGCGGACACGGCTGCCAAGACGGCTGACGTTACCATTCTCGGCTATGAACAGACTAAAGGTAGCGGCCTGGTAGTATTAAAAATCAGCGGCGAAGTCAGCGCTGTCACGGCAGCCATCGAAGCTGCCAGGGAACAGGTCGCGGCCGTAAGCACCGTCTTTGCCAGCCGGGTCATCGCCCGGCCTCACGAAGAGCTGGCCCGGTATTTAAGTTAAGAAACGCACCGGTACGCAAAACCCAACGAGAAACTTAAAAATCTTAAGGAGGAAAACAACCCATGAGTGCCTTAGGACTCATCGAAACCAAAGGATTGGTCGCGGCCATTGAAGCGGCAGATGCCATGCTTAAAGCCGCCAACGTCGAACTGGTCGGCATGGAAAAGATCGGTTCAGGTCTCGTCACCGTCATGGTCACCGGTGAAGTCGGCGCCGTCAAGGCGGCCACCGAAGCCGGCGGTGCTGCTGCTACCAGGCTCGGGGAAGTCATCGCCGTCCACGTCATCCCCAGGCCCCATGCCGATGTAGCTCGTATCCTGCCCGGTAAAAAAGAAGCCTCTGCCAGGGGGGTTGATTAACATGAAGGACGGCGCTTTAGGGCTCATCGAAACCAAGGGACTGGTCGCGGCCATCGAAGCGGCAGATGCCATGCTTAAAGCCGCCAGCGTCGAACTGGCTGGCATGGAGAAAATCGGGTCCGGTCTCGTCACCGTTATGGTCAGCGGCGATGTCGGCGCCGTCAAAGCCGCTACCGAAGCCGGGGCGGCTGCCGCCGCCAGGCTCGGCGAGATTGTCGCTGTCCATGTCATCCCGCGGCCCCACAGCGACGTAGCCAGGATATTACCCCAGTAAAGCGGTGAAACAAGCATGCTTGACGAAAACACCATCGCCAGCATAGTCGCCGAAGTATTAAAAAACATCCAGCAGGCTAACCCGGGGATAATACCGGTCCCGGCTTCGGAAGGTACCTGCCAGATAGGAGCCTGCCGGGCACCGGCAGCAGCCCCGCAGGGCGACAGAGGGGTCTACAGCGACCTCCACGCCGCCATTAAAGCCGCCAAAAAGGCCCAGACAAAACTAGTAGCCTTAAGCCTTAAAGCACGCGCAGCAATTATTGAAGCCATCCGCCAGGCGGCCATAGAAAACGTAGAAACAATTGCCCGGCTGGCCCACGAAGAAACCGGCTACGGCCGGGTAGAAGACAAGATCCAGAAGAAGCTTTATGCCGCCCGTTTAACCCCGGGCCTCGAGGACATAAAGACCGAAGCCATCAGCGGCGACAACGGCCTGATTCTAATCGAGCGGGCGCCCTTCGGCCTCATCGCCTCCATTGAGCCGGCGACCCATCCTGGTTCCTGTGTCATCAACCACGCCATCAGTATGGTCGCCGCCGGCAACAGCATCATCTTCCTGCCCCATCCCAAAGGGCTCAAGACCACCCAGTACCTGGTGCGCCTTTTCAACGCCGCCATCCAGCAAGCCGGCGGGCCGGAAGACCTATTAGTAGTAGGCGATAAAGTCAGCCTGGAAAACCTGGACCTGGTTTTAAGCCATCCTGATGTTGACTTGCTCGTGGCCACCGGTGGTCCCGAAGTAGTAAGCCGCGCTTTAAGGAGCGGCAAAAAAGCCATTGCCGCCGGGCCAGGCAATCCCCCCGTAGTCGTCGACGAAACCGTCAAAGACCTGGACTACGCCGCCAAATGCATCGTCGACGGCGCCGCCTTTGACAACACCGTCCTCTGCATTGCTGAAAAGGTCATCATCGCCGTGGAAGCAATAGCCGACGAGCTCCTCTTCCACCTGCAGAGTCACGGCGCCTATCTGGTGCGGGAAGAAGGGGATAAAGAAAAACTGGTGCGGGCCATCCTGCCCGGCGGCCGAACCTTTAACCCCGAACTAATCGGCAAAGACGCCAGCTTTATCCTGAAAGAAGCCGGTATCAACGCCCCGGGGAACACCAGGATCGCCCTGCTGGAGTGTCCCCCGGAGCATCCCCTGGTCCAGGAAGAACAGCTGCTGCCGGTCCTGCCCCTGGTGCGGGTAAGGGACTTTGACGCCGCCCTGGAACTGGCCGCGCAGGTGGAGCACGGCTTCAAACATACAGCCATCATCCACAGCCAGGACGTAGGCCGCATCACGGCTTACGCCCGGAAGCTCCGGACCGACATCCTGGTAGCCAACGCCTCCTCGGCTGCCGGGTTAAAAATCGGCGGCGAAGGGCACTTCAGCCACACCATCGCCAGCCCCACGGGCGAAGGGATCTGTACTCCCCGCACCTACACCCGGGAACAGCGGACGGTCATCGCCGGGGCGCTACGGACGGTAGACTAGCTGGAGAGGAAGCGGCGATGAAGTGGAGAAGGTGGGGGGTTATCCGGGTTAAGTATAATTTAACGCCTTGCGGGAGGCCCCGGGCTACCGCTATCTAATTGGAGGAGGACCTGGAGGGAAGGAAATGCCTGCCAGCGAACAGGACGCCATCATAAGTAAAATAGCCGCTGCCGGCGTGGTCGGCGCCGGCGGGGGCGGTTTCCCCACCGCCTTTAAACTAAAGACCAGAACACCCATCCAGACCGTTATCATTAACGGGGCCGAATGCGAACCCTTACTCAAAGTCGACCAGGAACTGATGGCCCGCTATCCGGCTGAACTCCTGGCCGCTTTAGCCGTTATTGTCGCCGCCGCCGGCGCCCAAACAGGAGTTATAGCCCTCAAAGAAAAATACCGGGAGGCCCATACTGCCCTGGCAGGGGAGATCAACAATTACCCGGGGCTAAAGCTCCACCTCCTGCCGGATGTCTACCCCATGGGCGACGAGCACTTATTAACCTATAGCGTTACCGGCAAAACAATCCCGCCGGGAGGTTTACCATTACAGGCGGGAGCGGTAGTTCTAAACGTCGAGACTTTATACAACATTCACCAGGCCATGGAAGGCAAGCCCGTAACCCATAAGTACCTGACTATCACCGGCGCAGTGAGACAGCCGTTAACTCTGGCTGTCCCCCTGGGTACCCCGGTCCGGGAACTCCTGGCCCTGTCCGGCGGCCCGGTTGTAGACGAATACCTCCTTATCGCCGGCGGCCCCTGCATGGGTAAGGTTACCAGCATCAATGCGCCGGTTACCAAAACTACCAAGGGCATTATTGTCCTGCCCCTGGATCATCCCCTGGCTGCCGCTTATCGGCGGGATCTAAACAAGGAGCTAAAACTTGCCCTCAAGGTTTGCTGCCAGTGCCAGCAGTGCACGGACTTCTGCCCACGGCACCTTTTAGGGCATCCCCTGGAACCCCACCGGGCCATGCGCGCGGTTACCTATGGCCTTGTTGATATAACCCTGCCCAGGGCCCTTCTCTGCAGCGAGTGCGGCCTCTGCGACCTTTACGCCTGCCCCTTCAACCTCTCCCCGCGGCAGGTCAACAGGAAAATCAAGGCCGAACTGCAGCAGAAGGGTTTCCGGCCCGGCCCCTGGCAAGCTACTACCCCTTCCCCTTTCCGGGAAGGACGGCAGGTACCCACTAAAAGCCTTATCAGCCGCCTGGGCTTAAAAGAATATTACGAACGCCCGGTAACTTTTCGGGAAGGAAACATCACGGTTAACCAGGTCCACCTGCCCTTAAAGCAGAGCGCCGGAGCCGCGCCGGAGCCGGTAGTTAAACCGGGTGACCGGGTTACAGCGGGGGACCTTTTAGCACGTATCAAGGACGATACCCCGGGCGCTAACCTCCATGCCAGCATCAGCGGCACCATTGTCGCCGTGAATGGCCATATCACCATCCAGGGAGGAGCCATCTATGGGGAACGTTAACTGCCACCACAAAAGGAACCTCCCACTTCGCTCTTACCACATCTCACATTTCGGAGGTAGTGACTGATGGGTATCGCCGTCGGACTCATCGAACTTAAGAGCCTGGCGCGAGGGTTAATGGTAGCCGATAGCTGTCTTAAGGCCGCGCCGGTAGACCTGAAAATACGCACTACCTGCCCCGGTAAAAGCTTAATTATCTTAACTGGCGAGATCAGCGCCGTAACGAGCGCCGTAGAACATGGGGTCACCACCGGCGGGGTAACGATCGTTAGCAGCTTAATCCTGGGTAACCTCCATCCCGGGGTCCTGCCGGCCCTGGCCGGGATAGTCGAAGTAACCACTAAAAGCGCCCTGGGAGTCCTCGAAACCTTCAGCGTTACGGCCGCCATCAAAGCCGCCGACACCGCCGCCAAGGCCGCCGTTGTCGATCTCCTGGACATCCGCCCCGCCTACGGGCTGGGAGGCAAAGGGGTAGTCATCCTCACCGGCAGCGTCGGCGCTGTCCAGGCCGCCGTAAACGCCGCCACCCCGCCCCTCAAAGAAGAAGGGGAACTGGTGGATGCCGTCGTTATCCCCTCTCCCCACCCGGAACTGTGGGAGCAACTGGGGTAAAGGC
>NZ_PVXL01000060.1 GCF_002995805.1 Neomoorella stamsii | reverse complement strand
CAGACTTTTCTTCTTTAAGGATTTCCAGCACAACTTTGGCTTTAAAATCTGTTGGATATTTCTTTCGTACACTCATTTGACGCTTAGGACCCCCTGTTTTTGTGTCTAGTTTTCTGGGTCCATTATACTGCCGCCACCTCGCTCTCCTTTAGGGCATAACAGGAGAGGTCCCGTTTGATTCTGGCCGGCGGGATATTTACGCCTGCTGGGTCGCATGTCGGTGCAAGGGGGGTGACTGCCATCTGTTCTAAAAGCCTTTTTATACTGTTTTTGTGATAAGAGCCAATTTGTAGGCATTCTTTGATGGCTGCGGCGATATCTTCCCGGCTATATATCTCCTGGTAGCTTAAGATTTCGGTCAGGTGCCAGTACAGGTTGGCCCTGTTCTTAGCACGCAGGCCTTCCAGGTATTTTTGACCGTCTGCGCCAAAAGCACTGGTGAACTTCTCTACCAGGGCCGAGCGTGCCTTTAGTTTCTTTTCCTGGTAGTGACGGTTGATGGTTTCGTGTTCGGGGTGAAGGGGACGGACGGTTTGCTTTTTAAGTTCAAGGTCGAACTCCGCTAAAAGCGCCCCTGCCTCGTCATATACCTTTAAGCGCCGGCCGTAGATGTTTTCGACCCACACTCTCCTTAAGCAGTAGCGCATGGGTACGGGGTAGAGATTGCCGTCATGGGATATATAGCCGTCATTGCTCACCTTCCGGGGTTCTTTATGGTGTAATAAGGCCGGTTCGACAGTCTGTATTTTAAGAAGGCACCCTTTTTCCTCGGCAAACATCTCCGACGGCGGCCGGCCTAAGGTGCTGTGGGGCCTTTTGTTGTAGGCTTCCTGGAACTCTGAAAGTTTTGCAGCGAATTCGTTTAAGTCCCCCACCTCCAGACCCCGCAGCAAGTGTTCCTGGACATAGTAAAAGGGGCGCTCTACCTTTCCCTTGGTCCGGGCACGGTAGTTGGCGCAGGCTGAAGGATCAATGCCATACAGCCCGCAGAATTTGAGAAACTCGTCATTATACCGGACGATACCATCCTTCTGGTGGGTGATAACCATTTGCTTGCCGTTATCTATCACCAACTCCGGGGCATAGCCACCGAAGAAGGTAATGGCCTCAACCAGAACCCGGATCACATCGGCGGTGGTGATGCTTAATGAGAAGGTGTAGAATTTCATCCGGCTAAAAGACAGGACCACTTCGTGGAGATATATTTTTACCGGCTTCCCGTCTACCGGTAACGTCCACTCCTTCCAATCGTACTGCATCTGCTGGCCCGGCCCCGTTTCTACCCGGGTGGTGGCTAATTTGGCGGCCCTATCATCTTCCTTTATGGACCTGAGGTAACGGTGGACGCTGGCCAGGGAGCCTTGATAGCCCTTATCTACTAATTCTTTGTAGATCCTTGTGCCGATATATCCCTTGGCAAGCATAATCTTTATTTCTTTCAGAAATTTGTCCAGTTCTTTGACATACTCCCTGGCTTTAAACTGGGGTGGGCTGGCTTCTTTCAGGTACTTCCTGACGGTATTCCTGGACACCCCAACATCCCTGGCTATTTGCCTGATGCCGGCCCCTTGAGCATGCAGTGCCTTGATGCGCTGCCATTTGTACATGCTGACCACCTCTTTTTCCTCCCCCTCTCAGGGGAGATTTTATCACAAGATTAGGTGGGTCAGTTTTATTTGACGATCTAGGGTCAATTATATTTTACGATCTACAGGAATTGAAACTCGTTTCACCGTACAGAAAGCAGGTCTTTATATTTGTTCGCAGCCTACCTATGAGGAATTTAAAACCCTCTTTTCCCGCAAGTATTTGTCTGACAATTTTCCGGTTCGCAGCCTCCTGGTAGTTAAACGTGGTGGGTAGAAACTTTTTTGCGAAGACGGGATAAGCTTGGAGGAAATTGGTAGATTGTGTCGAATTTTTAACGTTACTAGCGGGAAAGGAAACAAAGCAATATGATAGCTTTGAGACTCTGGAGCTAGGGCAAACATTTCGGTCTTGCTTTTGTCCCTGGTTATACAGAAGGGAAAACCCTTTAATAAATCCACAATAGATACCAGGACTGAAAACCGATCTTGAAGGAGGGAAAAACCTTGCTAACCTTGCCGGAAAAGAGCGTCCTGCTGGTGGAAGACTCGACCCTCACCAGGTTTTCCTCCAGGAGAACACTGGAGGAGAAGGGCTACCTGGTGGACGAAGCTGCCAGCGGCCAGGAGGCGCTGGTTAAGGCCAAAGGAAAAGGAGAACCGTACGACCTGGTGATCCTCGACATCCACCTGCCGGGAATGGACGGTCTGGCTGTGCTGGAGAACCTCAAACGACTTCCGGAGTACCGGTACGTCCCGGTCATGGTAGTAACTGTCGAGAGCAACGTCGCCGTGGTCAAGAGGGCTATAGAACTGGGGGCGGTGGAGTACCTCTGCAAGCCCTATTCGGTAGAGGAGTTGGCGCGCCGCGTAGAGAAACTGATAGGCCCGGGTGCCAGGGGAGAAGCTACCCCCACAGTGCTGCTCCATAAAGTACTCAGAAATGAGATCAACCGGGCGAGCAGGGGTGGGCTAAATGTAGCTTTGGTCCTGGCCAGGTCTGAAGGGTTGGGCAGGGGAAAGATAGTGGAATGCGCCAGGCAGGTGCGGCGGCGCCTGCGCGAAATAGACACTGTCATAGAGCTCAGCAGGAGCACGCTGGCGATGGTTCTCCCCCTTACGGGGAAAGAAGGCGCGCAGGTGGTAACGACTAAACTGGATGGTTTCCTGCCCGGGAAGTGGAGCTACGGGATTGCGGTATATCCCGACAACGGGAAGGACGGGGAAGAGCTTTTCGCCTACGCCGGAGCTGCCCTTAAAGAGAGCTGGGAGAAAAAAGGACCGGGTGCGCCAGCCCAGCAGCAGGCATCTGACACGTAGGATCCCAGAACTTATTTCGCAGTCCAGGCTTTCAACACCCAGTCAACGATGCAGTGTTACGCTTTAGCGGTAACAAACAATAGCATTTATTCATCCTGAACTGCCCCTGAGCGTATCTTTCGGCATAGCGACGGCTGACACTCCAGAACAATCTATGAAAGAAATTTATAAGAAAGCCGATGACCTGATGTACCAGGAAAAACTTAATCTGGGTGCCAGTGCCCGGAGTAAGATTGTCAATGCACTGTTAACTGCACTTTCAGAACGGGATTATATAACTGAAGGGCATGCCAGGCGCATGCAGAAGTTGTGCCAGGAATTAGGAGAAAAGGTTGGACTTTCAGCGCAACAGCTTGCCAACCTGTCCTTGTTGGCTCAGGTTCACGACTTGGGGAAAGTGGGAATACCGGACAGGACATAGCACAATCATTGAAGCCGGCCGTATTTCTGGTAGGGTAACCAAAGCATAATGATAATTAAACTTAGCATCCCCATCATCGCCCCGGTTGCCAGGGCTGCTGGAGCGCCCCAGAGGTGAGCAATACTGCCGCTAAACAGGCTGCCAATTGGGGTAACGCCGCCGAAGACCAGGGAGTATACGCTCATCACCCGGCCGCGTAAATTATCCGGTACATTAAGCTGTATGGTCGTGTTCACAGAAGCGGTAAAAGTAATCATTGACCAGCCGGTTAAGGCCAGGAGCAAAAGCGCCAGGAGATAAGAGCGCGTGGCAGCCAGGAGGAGCTGGAAGAAACAAAGGCCGGCAGCACCACCTAGCAGCAACTGGCGCCGCGGTCCAACTTTACTTAAGAATGCCAGCATTACGGCTCCACCAAAGGCGCCGATGCCTGAAGCAGACATGAGCAGGCCGTAGCCTTCAGCCTGCTGTCGCAAAGTATTCCGGGCCAGGACCGGGATCAGGACATTAAAGTTCATGGTCAAAATGCTGAGGGAGGCCATGAGGGTGATAGCCTGTAGGATAACGGGTGTCCGGCGGATGTAGTTTAACCCCTCACCAATCTTTTCCAAGATACGCGTTTCAGCCTGCTGGGGCCAGCTTTCCTCAGGTACCCGGATCAGCAGCAGGCCTCCAATAACAGCCACAAAGCTGGCGGCATTGAGCAGGAAGCTGGCTGCCATCCCCAGCTGGCCGATGACCAGGCCGGCCAGGGCCGGGCCGATAATCCGGGCGGCGTTAAAAATAGAAGAATTAAGGGCGATGGCATTCATCAAATCTTTCTTGCCCACCATTTCTACAACGAAGGACTGGCGGGCAGGCATGTCAAAGGTATTAACTATACCTAGCAATCCTGCCAGGATCAATACCTGCCAGTAACGCACCACCCCTGTTAAAGTTAAAATACCCAGGATGAAGGCCAGGAACATCAGGCTGCTCTGGGTTATGATTAAAAGACGTCTTTTAGGCACCCTGTCGGCCACCACGCCGGCTACCAGGGCAAGGACGAGCAAAGGTGTAAACTGGATGGCACTAACCAGTCCCAGCAGAAAGGGTGAATTCGTTAACTGCAATACCAGCCAGCCCTGGGCCATATTTTGCATCCAGGTGCCCATAAGGGAGATCAACTGCCCGCACCAGAAAAGCCGGAAATTACGATGCCTTAAGGCCGCCAGGGCCTGAAAGCAACCGGCTTTCTTCTCTGTTGCTACTTCTATTTCCATGCCCCGTGTTGTTCCCACCTTTTAAATCCAAATATCTCCTGCCTGATTTTATGCGCGCTGGAAATATTTAACGGTTAACAGGTTTCATGGGGACCGCAGATGAGGGCACAGATACCTGAGGTTAGTAAGGAGCAAACGCAGAAAAGCGTTTAATTGTCCTAAGTTTATATCGTCTTGGTTTACCAGGGCTTTCTCTAAAACCGAGGAGCGGTATTGTAGAATCCCGGCCAGGAATTCCTCGCCTGCCGGGGTCAGGGCCAGGTATACCAGGCGCCGGTCATTATCGTCCCGCCAGCGCCGGACCAGTTTTTCCTCCACCAGGCCATCAACAAGGCCTGTGATGGTTGCCGGGGCCAGGAAAAGCCGCCGCTGGAGTTCTCCCATAGTTATGGGTTTATCCGGTGCCAGGTTACTTAAAACCCAGAAGCGGGGCATGGTCAAACCCCGGCCGCTCAAATATGTGCGGGTGTAATGGTTCATCAGGTAATTGATCTGGCGCAACAGTAATTCAAGTTCCTGGGTTTCTTCCGCCAATCCAGCCAATACCTTCGCCTCCCGTATATTTTGGGATCCGAAAAATAATCATACTATCGATTAGCACCGTTGTCAACTTCAATTTATCCTGCGCTCATAAAAAACTACCCCGGAGTAGCAAGGGTGCATATCTACAGTCACCTTTATTTTCTCTTAACCGGGGGGTGTTACAATTGCGCCCACGCCGGTCAAAGGCGGGGGATTTTTGCTGGCGGTATCCAAAAAGCCAGATGCCAAAAAAATGAACAATAATGTATAATATAATGAATGGTTAATAAGAATTTTATAAGACCTGGCAGGAAAATTAAAATTCATGGCGAATAAGAACCACATATGAACTATCACAAGAGGATTTTAAAGTGAAAGTGAATAATCGTGCTAACACTGGAACACTGGGAGAATCAGGCGGGGGCGCAGGGCGGGCCTGTTTATTTTGCCAGGCATTGTGAAGCAATTCACCATCAGGAGGTTCAGACCCGGTGAAACTCAGGGAAATTCAGGCCATCCTCGAGGCTGAGGTCTTTACCGGGGCCGATAAACTGGACCTGGAAGTAGAGGCCGGCTTTGGTTCCGACCTGATGAGCGACGTTCTGGCCTTTGCCTGTGGCCGGGTACTCCTGCTGACCGGTCTGACCAATGCCCATGTCATCCATACGGCAGCCATGATCGACGCGGCGGCCATCGTCTTTGTCCGGGGCAAGAGGCCGGACAAAAACCTCATCAACGCCGCCGCTAATCTGGGGTTGCCTCTCCTGGGCACCAGGTTGTTGATGTATGACAGCTGCGGCCGCCTCTTCCAGGCAGGGCTGAAAGGCTGTTCCAGGGAGGCGGGTGACGACCAGGTCGCCACCTCCAGCTGGGAAAGCAAGCAAACGCAGGAGGGAAAAGAAGCTGGTACGCTACCGCATGGCGCCATGCCGGCGGGAAGGGAGAGGTCAGTAGGGGTGCTGCGAGGAAGGGTTTCACCAGGTAGGAGTTACTGGAGATACAGGAAAACCTGCCTGGACCGGCCGGAGTGGTTGCCTTGAAGGATAATACACCAGCCCTGGAACTGGCCTTTCCCGTCCGGGCGCGCGATTTCCTGGCCGGTGGGGACGGGGCGGCCCGTATTCGCCAGGTGCTGCAGCAGGTAGGCTTCCAGCCGGCCATTATCCGGCGGGCGGCCATTGCCGCATACGAGGCGGAGATGAATATAGTCATCCACTCTTTTGGCGGCGAACTCAGGGCCAGGATTACTCCAGATGCCGTCACCATTACGGCTGTTGATACCGGTCCGGGGATACCCGACGTTGAGCTGGCCATGCAGGAAGGCTATTCCACTGCCCCCCGGGAGATCCAGGAGATGGGTTTCGGTGCCGGCATGGGGTTACCCAATATCCGCCGTTGTGCCGATGAACTGGAAATTACCTCTACCATGGGTGAGGGCACGCGGGTAAAGATAGTAATCTATAATCGCTGAAGGCGGTGGCGTGATGGAGTACTTCCATTCCGTACGCCTGGACGAGGATAAATGTAAAGGCTGCACCAATTGCATAAAACGCTGCCCCACGGAAGCCATCCGGGTGCGGGAGGGCAAGGCCCGCATCATCCAGGAGCGCTGCATCGATTGCGGCGAGTGCATCCGTATCTGTCCCAACCACGCCAAGATTGCCGTGGGTGATAGCCTGGAAGCCCTTAGTCTTTACCGCTACCGTGTCGCCCTGCCGGCTCCGGCCGTAGTTTCCCAGTTTGCCGGCCAGGCTGATCTGGAGCGTATCCTGGGTGCCCTTATAGCCCTGGGTTTTGATGCCATATATGAAGTGGCCCTGGCAGCGGAGATGGTGGCCCGGGCGACCCGCCGTTACCTGGATAATTACCATGGTAAAAGGCCGCTGATTTCTCCGGCCTGCCCGGCGGTGGTAGGGCTCATTCAGGTACGTTTTCCCTCCCTGGTAGAGCAACTCCTGCCCCTGGCCACTCCTATGGATGTGGCTGCCCGACTGGCCAGGGAGGAGGGAGTAAAAGCCACCGGTTTACCCGGGGAAGCCATCGGTACCTTCTTTATATCGCCCTGCCCGGCCAAGATTACGGCTGCCCGCCAGCCCCAGGGTGGGACGGAGGGTCCCGATGGGGTCATCCCCCTGGCGGCCATTTACGGTGATATTCTTAAATCACTGGCCTCCGCTCCATGCTACCCCTCCCGGGCCGGTGCCGGCGGTTATGGCTGGGGCCACAGCGGCGGCGAGAATGCCAGCATTGGCGGCCGGCGTTTGCTGGAGGTTGATGGTATTCACCATGTTATTGAAGTCTTTACCCGTATCGAGGCGGGCGATTTCCAGGATATCGATTATATTGAAGCCCAGGCCTGCCCCGGCGGCTGTGTCGGCGGCGCCTTGATGGTCCGTAACCCCTACCTGGCCCGCCTGGAGCTAAGGCAACTGGCCTGCGGCCTGCCCGCTGGGACGGGGGCGTTGCCGGATGGCGATGCCAGCATGGTTGCCGCGCCGGTCAGGCCGCGGCCGGTCCTCCAACTCGACGCCGACCTGGCCACAGCCCTGGAAAAAATGCGCCGCTTGGAAGCCACCCAGGCCCTCCTCCCGGGCCTGGACTGCGGTTCCTGCGGCTCACCCAGCTGCCGCGCCCTGGCCGAGGATATTGTCCGGGGAGAGGCCCAGGATACCGACTGCGTTTTCGTCCTGCGGGAGAGGGTGCGGGTCCTGGCGGAAGAGGTGGTCGAACTGGCGCGGAAACTGCCGCCGTCCATGGCCCAGCCGGAAAGGAGGGATGGTAATGAAGCTGCGGGAAATAGCGGAGCGCCTGGATTTGCAGGTTCTGGCCGGAGAGAGGGGCCTGGACAGGGAGGTTAACAGCGGCTATTGTACCGACCTCATCAGCGATTTTATGGCCAACGGGACACCGGGATGCCTGTGGCTGACCCTGCAGACCCACATGAATGTGGTGGCCGTGGCCCTTCTGGCTGGGGCGGCGGGTGTGGTGCTTACCGGGGGAAGGGGGATACCACCGGAAGTCTGCCGCAAGGCCGAGGCGGAAGGTTTGCCCCTGCTGCATACTTCCTTCAATACCTTTGAAATAGCCGGGCGTCTATACCATCTCTTATATGCACAATGAAGGTTGACGGCCGCCCCGAGGCCTCGTTAGCAAAAGGTTTGAGCGGGAAAGGGTGCCATGGCTCTTTATCGCGCCGATCTCCATATCCATACCGCCCTGTCGCCCTGCGCCGGGGAGGAGATGACCCCGCCCCGGATTGTAGCTGCGGCCCTGGCTGCCGGCCTACAGGTCATCGCTGTGACCGATCATAACAGTGCCGCTAATGTGGCTGCCGTCCGGGAAGCCGCCCTGGGCAGCGGCCTGGTAGTCATGGCCGGCATGGAAGTCCAGACCCGGGAAGACGTCCACCTGGTCTGCCTCTTCGACACGCCGGAGGATGCCCTGGCCTGGCAGGAGGAGGTTTATCATTACCTCCCCAGCGGGGAAAACCGTGAAGATTATTTCGGCCCCCAGCTTATCCTGGACGCCGCGGGGCGGGAAAGGGCCCGGGAGAAGAGGTTGCTCCTGGCTAGCACCGGCCTGGGGGTGGAAGAAGTGGCCGGGGAGGTGGCCGGCCGCGGCGGGTTGTGCCTGCCGGCCCATGTGGACAGACCATCATACAGCCTGCTGGCGAGTTTAGGGTTTATACCGTCCGGTCTCCAGGTAGCAGCCGTGGAGCTTGGCCTGCTGGACCCGCCGGCCGCGCGTAAAAAGTTCCCGGCCCTGGCCGGATGGCCACTGGTGGCCGCTTCCGACGCCCATTACTTAAAGGACATCGGCCGGCGGGCTACCGAGTATGATCTAGAGGTCGTAAATATAACCGCCCTGGCCCATGCCCTCCAGCATCAGCAATTTAAGGTGGTGATTTATGGGGGAAGAAACAATTTCAGATAAATACTACATTGAGTTCTGTATTTCGTTAATAAAAATGGGATTTCTGACTTAAGGAGGTTTTACCATGGAAGCCTGTCAATGCGAAGCCAAATGGGAGGAACTCGATAAGATCATTGCCGCCCACCGCGGCCGGCCATCCGATTTAATCGAGGTTCTCCACCAGGCCCAGGACCTCATCGGCTACCTGCCCCGCCAGGTCCAGGTGGCTATAGCCGAGGGCCTGGGAGTGTCCTTGACGGAAGTCTACAGCGTCATTTCCTTCTACCACCATTTTACCGTTAAGCCCAAGGGTAAATACCAGGTCTCCGTCTGCAAGGGGACGGCTTGCTACGTCAAGGGCTCCCCGGAGATCCTGGAGCGCCTGGAGAAGGAGCTGGGCATCAAAGCCGGGGACAGCACCGACGACGGCAAGTTTTCCCTGGAAGTTGTCCGGTGTCTCGGGGCCTGCGGCCTGGGTCCCGTTATGACCGTCAACAAGCGCGCCCACGGGCTTTTGAAGCCGGATACGGCGGTAGCCGTATTAAAGCAGTACCAGTAAAGCCATGGAAGAACTGGCCCTGCATATTCTGGATCTCCTGGAAAATGCCCTGGCCGCCGGGGCGCGACAGATCCTCATTACCATTGAAGAGGATGAGGACCGGGACCTGTTGACCATTGAGGTCCGGGATGACGGCCGCGGTATGGGGGCCGAAACCTTGCAAAAGGCCCTGGACCCCTTTTACACCACCCGGACTACCCGGAAGGTAGGCCTGGGGTTGCCCCTCTTCCAGGCTACGGCGGCCCAGTGTGGGGGAAACGTTACTCTGGAATCCCAGCCGGGCCAGGGGACACGGGTGGTGGCTACCATGAAACTGAGCCACCCGGACCTGCCGCCCTTAGGCGACATGGGAGCAACCATAGCCGCTGCTTTGAGCCGGGAAGAACCGGTAGAACTCGTTTACTACCACCGCCGGGGGCCAAAAGAATTCCATTTTTCTTCCGCCTGGTTGCAGCTTCACCTGGGCGAGGTACCTTTAAACTGCGGGCCGGTACTGGACTGGGTCCAGCGCTATATCAATAAAGGATTGGCAGAATTGTACGGAGGTGAAGGTAAGTGATCAAGTCCCTGGAAGAACTGCAAAAGATAAAGGAAACCCAGCTGGAAGCCATCCGCCTGCGGGAGGCGGATCAAAAGGCAAAGATTGTCGTCGGTATGGGCACCTGCGGCATTGCCGCGGGCGCGCGTGAGGTTATGAGCGCCATCCTTGATGAGCTGGGCAAGCGCCGCCTCACCAATGTGGCCGTCACCCAGACAGGATGCATCGGTCTCTGCGCCCAGGAACCCCTGGTGGACGTCATCCTGCCGGGGAAGCCGCGGGTGACCTATGGCAAGGTGGATGCCAACAAGGCGCGGCAGATTGTCGCCCAGCATGTAGTCAACGGCATTGTGATCAGCGAATGGGTTGTTAACAGGGGGGAAGAGTAAATGGAATTTTATCGTGCCCACATCCTGGTCTGCGCCGGTACCGGCTGTACGGCCTCGGAAAGCCCGGCAACTAAAGAGGCCCTCCTCCGGGAACTGAAGGCCCGGGGACTAGATAAGGAAATACAGGTCGTCGACACCGGTTGTTTCGGTTTCTGCCGCTTTGGTCCCAATATGATGGTTTACCCGGAAGGGGTTTTCTACACCCAGGTCCACCCGGAGGATGTCCCGGAACTGGTGGAAGAGCACTTTATCAAGGGCCGGGTGCTGGAGCGCAAGCTCTACAAGCAGCCGGAGGCGGAAGCTGCCGTCAAGGCCTTTGAAGAGATTCCTTTCTTCAAACACCAGGTGCGCATCGCCCTGCGCAACTGCGGTCTCATTAATCCCGAATCCATTGATGAATATATTGCCCGCGACGGCTACCAGGCACTGGGAAAAGTTCTGACTACCATGACTCCCGGTGAGGTAATCGATGTGATCAAAAAGTCCGGCCTGCGCGGCCGGGGCGGCGGCGGGTTCCCCACCGGCCTCAAATGGGAGTTTGCCCACCGCTCGCCGGGACCGGTTAAGTATATCGTCTGCAATGCCGACGAGGGCGACCCGGGGGCCTTTATGGACCGCAGTATCCTGGAGGGTGATCCCCATGCCGTCCTGGAGGGACTGGCCATCGGCGGTTACGCCATCGGCGCCGGCCAGGGTTATATCTACGTGCGCGCAGAATACCCAATTGCCGTGAACCGGTTGAAGATAGCCATCGAGCAGGCGCGGGAAAAGGGTCTCCTGGGTAAGAACCTCTTTAACTCGGGCTTTGATTTTGACATTGATATCCGCCTGGGCGCCGGCGCCTTTGTCTGCGGCGAAGAAACGGCATTACTGGCCTCCATCGAGGGGCGCCGGGGTGAACCGCGGCCGCGGCCGCCCTTCCCGGCCGTATCCGGCCTCTGGGGCAAGCCCACGGTCATCAACAACGTGGAGACCCTGGCCAATATACCGACCATTATCCGTGAGGGCTGGGAATGGTTCGCCAGCATCGGTACCGAAAAGAGCAAGGGGACCAAGGTCTTTGCCCTGGCCGGCAAGATAAACAACAACGGCCTGGTGGAAATCCCCATGGGCACCTCCCTGGGCGAGGTTATCTACGACATCGGCGGCGGTATTCCCGATGGCAAGAAGTTCAAGGCGGCCCAGACGGGTGGTCCTTCGGGCGGCTGCATCCCGGCGGAATACTTGAACACCCCCATTGACTATGAATCCCTGACGGCCCTGGGCACCATTATGGGTTCCGGCGGGCTGATTATCATGGACGAAGACACCTGCATGGTGGACCTGGCCAAGTTCTTCCTGGACTTTGTCAAAGACGAGTCCTGCGGCAAGTGTACCCCCTGCCGCATCGGCACCACCCGCATGCTGGAGATCCTGGACCGCATTTCCAAAGGCCAGGGCAAAGAAGAAGACCTCGACCTGCTGGTGGATCTGGGCCAGCAGATCAAGGACACGGCCCTCTGCGGCCTGGGCCAGACAGCGCCCAACCCGGTCCTGAGTACCATTAAATACTTCCGGGATGAATACCTGGCCCACATCCGTGAGCACCGCTGCCCGGCCAGCGTCTGCGCGGCCCTCTTTAACTCGCCGTGCCAGAATACCTGCCCGGCCAACGTTGATGTGCCCATTTACATCGACCTCATCCGCCAGCGGCGCTTTGCCGAGGCCTACGAAGTTATCCGGCGAGAAAATCCCTTCCCCGTAGTGTGTGGGCGGGTCTGCAACCATCCCTGCGAGGGCAAGTGCAACCGGGCCAAGATCGACCAGCCCCTGGCCATTCGCGAGTTGAAGCGCTTTGCTGCCGATTATGCTATGAAGCTCAACGGCCAGCGGCCACGGCCGGAAATTAAGCCGCCCAACGGGAAAAAGGTCGCCGTGATCGGCTCCGGTCCGGCGGGCCTGACGGCAGCCTACTACCTGGCCCTGAAGGGCTACAGCGTGACCGTCTTTGAAGCCCTGCCGGTGGCCGGCGGCATGATGGCCGTGGGCATCCCCGAGTACCGCCTGCCGAAGAAAACCCTCCAGGCGGAGATTGATACCATCCTGGAACTGGGTGTGGAGCTGCAGACCGGCAAGGCTCTTGGCCGCGATTTCAGCCTGGACGACCTTAAAGCCCAGGGGTATGAAGCCGTCTTTGTGGCCGTCGGTGCCCATAAGGACCAGAAGCTCGGCGTGCCGGGCGAGGAACTGGAAGGCGTATACGCCGGCGCTACCTTCTTACGGCAGCTTAACTTGGGCCGGGCGCCGGAAGTAAAAGATAAAGTGGTGGCCGTCATCGGCGGCGGTAATGTGGCCATGGACGCCGCCCGCTCGGCCCTGCGCCTCGGCGCTAAAGAGGTTCACATCATCTACCGGCGCCAGAAGGACGATATGCCGGCCCTGCGCGAGGAGATCCACGAGGCGGAAAAAGAAGGCGTGAAGATCACCTGCCAGGCCAATCCGGTGGCCATCCTGGGCGAAAACGGCAGGGTTACGGCCATACGTTGCGCCCGCATGCGCATGGGAGAATTTGACCGCAGCGGCCGGCGGCGGCCGGTACCCATCGAAGGGGCCGACTTCACCCTGCCGGTGGACGTCGTCATTGCGGCCATCGGCCAGACGGTGGATCCGGAGAGCATTCCGGCCGGGGTAGAAGTAAGCCGCGCCGGTACGGTGGTGGCTGACGAGAAGACCGGTGCCACCAGGTTGCCCGGCGTCTTTGCCGGCGGTGACTGCGTGGCCGGGCCGGATACCGTCATCGGTGCCATTGCGGCCGGCAAGCGGGCGGCGGCCGCCATCGATAGATATCTCGGCGGCGACGGCGTGATTGTACCTGAGATGGAAATCAAGCGCCAGCGGACGGCGCCGGTGATTGAAGAGAAGACGGCCCGGGAAGTGGCGGCAAGCCTTGACCTGGCAGAACGGCTGGCGGGCTTTGCCGAGGTAGAGCTGGGTTATGACCTTGAGGCCGCGGTAGCCGAGGCGTCCCGCTGCCTGCGCTGCGACGTGCGGGAATAGGCGGAAGATAGGAGGCGAAAAAAGTGAGCACCGTGAGATTGACCATTGACAACATCCCGGTGGAAGTTGAGGCCGGGACGACGATTTTGAAAGCCGCCGAGAAGGCGGGCATCCACATTCCCACCCTCTGTTACCTGGAGCGCATCAACGAAATCGGCGCCTGCCGGGTCTGCGTGGTAGAAGTAGAAGGGGCCAGAAACCTGATGGCCTCCTGTGTGGCCCCGGTAGCCGAGGGTATGGTGGTAAAGACAAATAGCCCCAGGGTCAGGATGGCCCGGCGCCTGAATGTGGAACTGCTCCTTTCCAACCACAAGATGGAGTGCCCCACCTGCATCCGCAACCTCAACTGCGAACTGCAAACCCTGGCCCAGGAACTGGGGATCCGGCAGGTCCGCTTTGAGGGTAAAAAGAGCGAGTATCCTATAGACGATTCCACACCGGCTATCATCCGCGAGCCCGATAAATGCATCCTCTGCCGCCGCTGCGTGGCCGTGTGCGAAAAGGTGCAGGGGGTAAAGGCCATCGCCCCCATGGGTCGCGGCTTTGATACCGTCATCGCCCCGGCCTTCCAGGATAAGCTCCTGGACATCGCGTGCGTGGAGTGCGGCCAGTGCACCCTGGTGTGCCCGGTAGGCGCATTATACGAAAAGGATTATACCAGTGAGGTCTGGGCGGCCCTGGCTGACCCCGAAAAATTTGTAGTTGTCCAGACGGCCCCGGCCACGCGGGTGTCCATCGGCCAGGAGTTCGGCCTGCCGCCGGGGAGCATCAACACCGGCCAGATGGTGGCGGCCTTAAGGCGGCTGGGTTTTGACCGGGTCTTCGACACCGACTTTACTGCCGACCTGACCATTATGGAAGAGGGGTCCGAATTTATTGAGCGCTTCACCAAGGGAGGCCCCCTGCCGTTAATTACCTCCTGCAGCCCGGGCTGGATCAAGTTCATGGAACACTTCTACCCCGAATTTATTCCTAACGTATCTACCTGTAAATCGCCCCAGCAGATGTTCGGCGCCGTGGCCAAGACCTTCTACGCCCAGAAAGCCGGCATCGACCCGGCTAAGATGGTGGTTGTCTCTATCATGCCCTGCACGGCTAAGAAGTTCGAGAGCCAGCGGCCGGAGATGACTGATAGCGGTTACCGGGATGTAGACTATGTCCTGACCACCCGCGAGCTGGCCCGCATGATCAAGGAAGCCGGCATTGACTTCAAGAGCCTTCCGGAAGAGCAGTACGATGACCCCCTGGGCGAGTCCACCGGCGCAGCGGTTATCTTCGGTGCTACAGGTGGGGTCATGGAGGCGGCCCTGCGTACTGCTTATGAATTGATTACCGGTAAGACGCTGCCCTCCCTGGACTTCTATGATGTCCGGGGCCTGACGGGCATCAAGGAAGCCACCGTGGATATCGAGGGCACCAAGGTCCGGGTGGCGGTGGCCCACAGCCTGGGCCATGCCCGGGAGCTTTTAGAGCGGGTCAAGGCCGGCGAGCAATACCACTTTATTGAAATTATGTGCTGCCCTGGCGGCTGCATCGGCGGCGGGGGACAGCCCATCCCGACCAACACGGAGATTCGCCAGCAGCGCATCAAGGGTATCTACCAGGCCGACGCCGAGATGCCCCTGCGCAAGTCCCATGAGAACCCGTCCGTCCAGACCCTCTACCGCGAGTTCCTGGATAAACCTTTAAGCGAAAAATCCCATCACCTCCTATCTCAATAATTTGCTTCTAGCTCGTTAAATCTCTTGCTCTCTTAGATTTTCATTTTTATGATGAAGTCCAAGAAGGCAGACTAAGCCTTCATCTTCATCATCAGTAGACGTAGTTGTTGTGGA
>NZ_PVXL01000059.1 GCF_002995805.1 Neomoorella stamsii | reverse complement strand
GGTCGGAAACTCTGCCTCCTGTCTGCCGGATGAATAATTAAGCTTGTTTTAGCCCCCACCTCAGATGATAGGTGGGGGTTATTTTATACTTACGTAACGCAAAAGGTGGGTAGTATTTGACGCTTACGTTTTTTTGGTGGACTTACTTTTAGTTTGATTTCCATTGGCTTTAAAAGATTTGTTGTACCATTTGCAATGTCGGTAGCGGCAACAGGGTCTTTGGTAATCTTCTTTGCTTCTAATATAGCGATGATAGGTGTAGTACTGACCCTGGCAGGGATTGGATTAGGATGGACGATGCCGGGGTTTTATAGTAGGGTTTCCAAACTTTCCCCTCCGGCAACAGTTAATCTTGCCCTATCTTTAGTGGTCAGCTCTCAGGGGATAGGTTCATTTTTACAACCGTATATTCTTACTGGCATCTTGAAACTTACCCATCAATATGTCGGAAGATTTTCCTATGGTATCATTGGGTTTGGTATATTAATTATAACCTTTCTGGCACTTTTCATGAGCATACCGAAACATGCTGAGCAAGCCAAATAATTACTGTACCGGTTGCTGTATAATTCCGAAACACTTAACATGGAACATTCCCTGTTTGGCCATTCGTTTTTCCTGAACTACTAGAAAACTTTCTAAGTGATATAGTAGCATTCCTTTTGGCGAAATAGCAATAGCCGTGGCATTATAGAAATTCCCGGCGGGTCTCTAGGATTAAGGGTCTGCTGGGAATTTTTTATGGGGAGAAGGGGTAAAATGCTTAAAGATGGCTAATCTGGATTTTGCAGGAGGTAGACTATGAAGGCGATTATCATGGCCGGCGGGGAGGGGTCGAGGCTCAGGCCCCTGACCTGCAAGCGGCCAAAGCCCCTGGTGCCGGTGGCCAACCGGCCGGTAATGGAATACTGT
>NZ_PVXL01000058.1 GCF_002995805.1 Neomoorella stamsii | reverse complement strand
CGAGTTTACCATCGCCAGTACCACCCAGATGTACAACCCCCGTACCGGCACCTGGGCCAACGGTATGCTGGAAAAGTTAGGGTTACCGGTTAACCTGCTCCCGGCCATCAACCCGCCGGGGACGATTATAGGCCGCCTCTTACCCCGGGTGGCCCGGGAAACGGGAGCCGGGGAGATACCCGTCATTGTCCCCGGTAGCCACGATACGGCCAGTGCCGTAGCAGCCGTGCCGGCAACAGGGCCGGACTACCTGTACATCAGCTGCGGCACCTGGTCTTTAGTAGGGGTGGAGGTCAAGGAACCGGTAATTAACGAGCAAACTCTTAGCCTGAACTTTACCAACGAAGGCGGGGTAGGTGGTACCTTCCGGCTCCTCAAGAATGTCACCGGCCTGTGGCTAGTCCAGGAGTGCCGCCGTACCTGGGAGCGACAGGGGGAAGCTTTAAGCTATGGCGAGCTTACGGCCCTGGCCCGGGAAGCCAATCCCTTGACGGCAGTTATCGACCCGGATCACCCGGCCTTCCTGAACCCCGAAGACATGCCGGCGGCCATCCAGGGCTACTGCCGGGAAACGGGCCAGCCGGTGCCTCAGACTAAAGGCGAGATCGTCAGGTGCGCCCTGGAGAGCCTGGCCCTGAAATACCGCTGGGTGCTGGAAAAGCTGGAGAGTATCCTGGGGAAGAAACTGCCGGTCATCCACATGGTGGGCGGCGGTACGCAAAATGAGCTCCTCTGCCAGTTTACCGCCAGCGCCACCGGACGCCCGGTGGTGGCCGGCCCGGTGGAAGCCACGGCCGCAGGCAACCTCCTGGTCCAGGCCATGGCCATGGGGGAAGTTGAGGACTTAGCCGCAGCCCGGGAAATCGTCCGCCGTTCTTTTGACCTGAAAACCTATGAAGCGGAAAAGACAGGGGCGTGGGAGGAAAAGTATGAGGCATTTGTTAAGCTGCTGGCATGGTAGTACTACCAGGGCCGCATGGCAAAAAATGTGGCCGTAAAATTCAAGAAAGCGATTCTGGGGCTAAAGTAGAAAAGGAACCATCGCCCAGGAGGTTTATTAAACTAAACTAAACTTGACAAAAGAAAAGGAAGGGGGTAAAATAAATTACACATGCGGAAGTAGCTCAGTGGTAGAGCATCGGCTTCCCAAGCCGAGGGTCGCGGGTTCGAATCCCGTTTTCCGCTCCAGTAAAATCAAGGGTTCCGGTCAGCAAGATAGGTGCCGGGGCCCTTTTTTATTGCCCGCTTGGTGCCCGGGCTTTGGAGCCCAGCACGTCACCGTCATTCTTTTCTATTAGAAGCGCATGTATTTATGGTCTTTTTCTACCTGCCTGGTAATAAACTCCCTATAAAAATACGGGTAGGAGCACAAAATAGACATAATGGAAGGGCCAGCCCCACAGTAGCGATACGTAGGTTATATTGGTACAATAGAGACCAATACAGAGCTACAAGCTAAGGAGGCTGGCAAGATGAATTATACCACATATGTAGGGCTGG
>NZ_PVXL01000057.1 GCF_002995805.1 Neomoorella stamsii | reverse complement strand
TTACTCGATAATCCCGGTCACGACGCCGGCGCCCACGGTGCGGCCGCCTTCACGGATGGCAAACCGTAAGCCTTCTTCAATGGCTATGGGGGTAATGAGCTCGATGGTCATGCGGATGTTGTCCCCAGGCATCACCATCTCTACCCCTTCGGGCAGTTTGACTACCCCCGTCACGTCCGTCGTCCGGAAGTAGAACTGCGGCCGGTAACCGTTGAAGAAGGGTGTATGCCGCCCGCCTTCTTCTTTGGTCAGTACGTATACTTCCGCGTTAAATTTGGTGTGGGGTTTGATGGACCCCGGCTTGGCCAGTACCATCCCGCGTTCTACTTCTTTGCGCTCTACTCCCCTGAGAAGCGTGCCAATGTTATCCCCGGCTACCGCTTCGTCCAGAATCTTCCTGAACATCTCTACCCCGGTCACTACCGTCTTCCGGACCTGGTCCCTGAGCCCGATAATCTCTACTTCATCCCCTACTTTCACCTTGCCCCGCTCTACCCTGCCGGTGGTCACCGTGCCCCGGCCGGTAATGGTGAACACGTCTTCGATGGGCATCAGGAAGGGTTTGTCGACGTCCCGTTCGGGGGTTGGCACGTAGCTGTCTACCGCGTCCATCAGTTCCCAGATCTTGCTGCACCATTCACATTCCCGCTTGCCGCAGCCGCATTCCATGGCTTTCAGGGCGCTGCCTTTGACGATGGGTATCTCGTCACCCGGGAATTCGTATTCGCTTAACAGTTCCCGGACTTCCATCTCTACCAGCTCTAACAGCTCTGGGTCGTCTACCTGATCGACCTTGTTCATGAAAACGACAATGTAGGGCACTCCTACCTGCCGCGCTAAAAGTATATGTTCCCGCGTCTGGGGCATGGGGCCGTCGGCTGCCGATACTACCAGGATGGCGCCGTCCATCTGAGCCGCACCCGTGATCATGTTCTTGACGTAGTCGGCGTGGCCCGGGCAGTCGACATGGGCGTAATGCCGCTTTTCTGTCTCGTACTCGACGTGGGCCGTGGCAATGGTGATGCCCCGTTCCCGCTCTTCCGGTGCCTTGTCGATCTGGTCGTACGCCGTGGGTACGGCCCCCCCGGCTTTGGCCAGGCAGAAGGTGATGGCTGCCGTCAGAGTCGTCTTCCCGTGGTCAACGTGACCGATGGTTCCAACGTTGACGTGGGGTTTCTTGCGTTCAAATTTTTGTTTGGCCATGGGTGGTTTTGCCTCCTCCGTTATTGAGAAATGAAAGGTGAGAAGCCTGAAAATAACTTCACTCCAGGCTGGCATTGTTTTTACTCGCTCCCTGGTCCTCGCGGATCAGCCTACGGCTCAGCCTCGGTCTCGGGCGCCCAGCACTCACTTAACTCAGCTACCTCCAAAGGTAGTACGACTGCATAGACCGAAGAACTGGTTACTGTAACTTGGTTACTGTGAGTGCTGGGCGGCCTATTCGGCATCCTTGCCTTTAGAATCCGGCCTTTGGCCTCTCTGTCCTCGGCCCCGCCCTCGCTCCTCGGCACAGCCTGCGGCTGCTTAACCGCTCGGTAGAAGCTCGCTCGCTCCAAACAAATGCCAGCCCGTTATTTCATCCTTCTGATGGTGTCGCGTTAGCGGCATGAGGGTCTGTTAATAATGGTGGTCTACCGTCCAAAGTAGCCCCTTTACCAACAACGGAACACGCCCCATTAAAATGTTCAGTTACCGAAGCAGGCAGTAAAACTTCCCACTTCGCACTTCCCTATGCTTATGCTCCCTGGCGTTTGCTGATAATCTCGGTGGCGATGTTCTGGGGTACCTCTTCATAATGATCAAACTGCATGACGTAGGTACCCCGGCCCTGGGTCCGGGACCGCAGGTCGGTGGCATAACCGAACATCTCGGCCAGAGGGACAAGGGCGCGAATGACCTGGGCGCCGGACCGGGGCTCCATACCTTCCACCCGGCCGCGGCGGGAGTTCAGGTCACCGATAACATCGCCCATATATTCTTCCGGTACCACAACTTCGACCTTCATGACCGGTTCCAGGAGAACCGGCTGGGCCTTTTTGGCGGCATCCTTGAAGGCCAGGGAACCGGCAATCTTAAAGGCCATTTCCGAAGAGTCGACCTCGTGGTAAGAACCATCCACCAGGGACACCCGCACATCTACTACCGGGTAACCGGCCAGAACACCGTTGGCCATGGCTTCCTGGACGCCGGCGTCAACTGCCGGGACATACTCTTTGGGTACAACCCCGCCGACGATCTTATTAACAAACTCATAACCCTTCCCGGGCTCCTGGGGTTCTACTTCAATAATCACGTGGCCGTACTGGCCGCGGCCGCCCGTCTGGCGGATAAACTTGCCTTCGGCCTTGACCGGCCGGCGAATGGTCTCTTTGTAGGCCACCTGGGGCCGGCCGACTTTGGCACCCACTTTAAACTCCCGCAGCAGGCGGTCGACAATTATCTCCAGGTGCAGTTCGCCCATGCCGGAGATAATGGTCTGCCCGGTTTCGGGGTCGGTATGCATCTTAAAGGTCGGGTCTTCCTCGGCCAGTTTCTGGAGGGCCAGGCTCATCTTTTCCTGGTCGGCTTTAGTTTTGGGCTCAATGGCTACGGAAATAACTGGCTCGGGGAATTCCATGGCCTCCAGGACAATGGGATGCTGCTCGTCGCACAGGGTATCGCCGGTGGTCGTTTCCTTCAAGCCCACCGCTGCCGCTATATCACCGGCGTAGGCCTCTTCAACTTCCTCCCGGTGGTTAGCGTGCATGCGTAAGATACGGCCGATCCGCTCCCGGCGGCCCTTGGTGGAATTGTAAACATAAGAGCCAGATTTGATGGTCCCGGAATAGACCCGGAAAAAGGTTAACTTGCCTACATAAGGATCGGCCATGATTTTAAAGGCCAGAGCGGCAAAGGGCTCGTTATCGCTGGAATGACGCTCATCCTCGGAGCCTGTTTCCGGGTCAATACCCTGGATGGCTGGCACGTCAGTGGGCGCGGGTAAGAAATCCACCACCGCATCCAGCAGGGGCTGAACGCCTTTGTTTTTAAAAGAAGAACCGCAGAGAACCGGTACCATCTTGACAGCAATGGTTGCCTTGCGAATACCGGCCTTGATCTCCTCTTCGGTTAGCTCTTCCCCTTCCAGGTACTTGAGCATTAATTCTTCATCGCTTTCGGCCACAGCCTCCAGCAACTTCTCCCGGTATTCGCGCACCAGGTCTTCCATGTCGGCTGGAACAGGCCCTTCCTCAATGGCGGTCCCTAAATCGTCAGTGTAGTAAATGGCCTTCAGGCGGATCAAATCTACCAGGCCGCGGAAATTATCTTCAGCGCCAATGGGTAACTGGATGGGCACCGGATTGGCTCCCAGGCGGTCGGCAATCATCCTGACGCCCCGGTAAAAATCAGCCCCGATCCGGTCCATTTTATTGATATAGGCAATCCTGGGTACGCCGTATTTATCCGCCTGACGCCAGACGGTTTCCGACTGGGGCTCAACCCCGCCTACAGAACAGAAGACGGCTATAGCCCCATCCAGGACGCGCAAAGAGCGTTCTACCTCCACGGTAAAATCCACGTGGCCTGGCGTGTCGATAATGTTAATACGATGGTCCCGCCAGAAGCAGGTAGTAGCAGCCGAGGTAATGGTGATACCACGTTCCTGTTCCTGGACCATCCAGTCCATGGTTGCATTGCCTTCATGCACTTCGCCCATACGGTGCACGCGGCCGGTATAGAAAAGTATCCTCTCGGTGGTAGTAGTCTTACCGGCATCAATATGGGCCATGATACCGATATTCCTGGTTTTTTCCAGTGGGTATTCTCTAGCCATAAAGTTTCATCCCTTCTTGTAATCAGGTTTCAGGTACCGGAGGTCGCTGTGAGGTGAGACCTCCAGTTCCTGGGCCCCTGACCCCCACACCTACCACCGGTAATGAGCAAAGGCTTTGTTGGCTTCCGCCATCTTATGTGTATCTTCGCGTTTCTTGACAGCACCGCCGGTATTATTGGCGGCATCCATCAACTCGGCAGCGAGTTTTTCGGCCATACTCTTGCCGCTACGCGTCCGGGCGTAGTTTACCAGCCAGCGGATGCCCAAAGTTTGCCGCCTTTCCGGCCGCACTTCCACCGGTACCTGGTAGTTGGCACCACCCACCCGGCGGGCCTTAACTTCGAGGAGCGGCATTACATTTTTGAGGGCTTGTTCAAAAACCTCCACCGGATCCTTACCGGTTTTTTTCCTGATGGTGTCGAAGGCGTCATAACAAATCCGCTGGGCTAGCGATTTTTTCCCATTGAGCATGACCTGGTTAATTAATTTGGTAACCTTGGTACTCCCATAAAGCGGGTCCGGTAAAACCTCCCGCCGGGGAACACTGCCTCGCCGTGGCAACCCTTATCCCCCCTTACCACTACTTTTTGGGCCGTTTGGCCCCGTACTTAGAACGGCCCTGGTTACGGTTCTGGACGCCGGCAGAATCGAGGGTACCTCTGATAATATGATACCTGACGCCCGGCAGGTCCTTCACCCTGCCCCCCCTTACCAGGACCACCGAGTGTTCCTGCAAATTATGACCAATACCGGGGATGTAGGCGGTTACCTCAATGCCATTGGTTAGGCGTACCCGGGCTACCTTGCGCAGGGCCGAATTGGGCTTTTTGGGTGTAGTTGTATAAACACGGGTGCAGACACCCCGCTTCTGGGGACATTCCTTTAAGGCAGGTGCCGTCGACTTTTTGACTACCTTTTCCCTTGCCTCTCGCACCAGCTGCTGGATTGTCGGCATTCCTTCCACCTCCTTCCCCGGCTATTCTTCCAAGATAACGGCTGAGGCTGAACCTACTTCGATGCCGCAGGCCCGCCCCAGCTCTTTCATTGAGTCTACCTCGACTACTTCTACACCCCGTTCGCGGCAAAGCTGAATTAACGGCCCGGTTACATGGGGTTCGGCATCCTTAGCTATATAGACCACCCGGGCTGTCCCCTTCATTACCGCTTTGGTGACCTGTTTGGTGCCTACCACTCGTTTTTTGGCCACCCGCAAACGCTCATAGGACATAATTCAACCTCCCCTGGGCAGTCACACTTTCTTATACTATCATTTTCCGGTAGCCGTGTCAACAGATTCTGGCGTAGCCTCTCCTTCCCCTCCAGCTTCCGGGGTTATTACCCTTAGCTGCCGGTAGCGGCTCATGCCGGTACCGGCCGGGATCAGCTTACCGATAATTACATTCTCTTTCAGGCCCAGGAGGGGATCTACCCGCCCCTTGATGGCTGCTTCCGTCAGCACCCGAGTCGTTTCCTGGAAGGAGGCTGCCGACAAGAAAGAATCCGTCGCCAGGGAGGCCTTGGTAATGCCCAGCAGCACCGGCCGGGCCGTCGCCGGTTTGCCGCCGCTGGCCTGGACCTTCAGGTTTACATCTTCAAATTCAAAGGCGTCCACCAGGGTGCCGGGCAGGAGATCGGTATCACCCTCATCTTCCACCTTGACTTTACGCAGCATCTGGCGGATCATCACTTCGATATGCTTGTCGTTGATGTCGACCCCTTGCAGGCGGTAAACCCGCTGCACTTCCCGCAGGAGATAAAGCTGGACACCTCGGACACCCTTTACCTTTAACAGGTCGTGGGGGTTAACGGAACCCTCCGTTAACTCATCACCGGCTTCCACGTGGTCGCCTTCGTTAACCTTCAGGCGGGAGCCATAGGGAACATGGTAGGAGAACTTTTCACCATTGGCGTCGGTGATTTCAATCTCCCGCCGGCCCCGGATCTCGTTAATGGCGGTAATGGTGCCGGTAGTCTCGGCAATAGTGGCCTGGCCTTTGGGTTTGCGTGCTTCAAAGAGTTCTTCTACCCGCGGCAGGCCCTGGGTGATGTCCTCACCAGCCACACCGCCGGTATGGAAGGTACGCATGGTCAGCTGGGTACCGGGCTCGCCGATGGACTGGGCGGCGATAATCCCCACGGCTTCGCCAATTTCTACATCCTTACCCGTGGCCAGGTCCTGGCCGTAGCATTTACGGCAAACGCCGTAGCGGGTCCGGCAGGTGAGGACGGAACGGATCTTTACCTTTTTAATACCGGCAGCCACAATGGTCCGGGCCGCCTCATCACTAATCATGGTGCCGGCGGCTACCAGGAGTTCACCGGTTTCCGGGTGGTAAACATCCTCCAGAGCATAACGCCCGGTCAGGCGTTCTTCCATCTTTTCGATTACCTGGTTGCCCTCGTGGATTTCCTCCACTTCAATACCGGCCGTGGTACCGCAGTCGTCTTCCCGGACAATGACATCCTGGGCCACGTCCACCAGGCGCCGGGTGAGGTAACCGGAGTCCGCCGTCCTTAAAGCCGTATCGGCCAGGCCTTTCCGGGCGCCGTGGGTAGAAATAAAGTACTCCAGCACCGTCAAGCCTTCGCGGAAGTTGGCCTTGATGGGCAGGTCGATAATCCGGCCGGACGGATCGGCCATGAGGCCCCGCATCCCGGCCAGCTGGCGAATCTGCTGGACGTTACCGCGGGCACCGGAATTGGCCATCATGAAGACGGGGTTGAATTTATCCATGCCCGCCATGAGCTGTTTAGTCAGAGTATCGGTGGCGTTATTCCAGAGGCTGATGACTTTCTGGTAACGCTCTTCCTCGCTGATTAAACCTTTGCGATATTGCTGGTCAATTTTCTCTACTGCGGCTTCCGTATCAGCGATTATCTCCTTTTTCTCCCCTGGCACAACGATATCATTGATGCCAATGGTAAAGCCGGCCAGGGTGGAGTAATGGAAGCCTACTTTTTTGATGCCGTCCAGCAGGGTAGCGGTGGCTTCCGTCCCCAGGAGTTTATAGCAACGGGCGATGATCTCCGTCAGCTTCTTTTTGTCAACTTCACAGTTATAGTAACCCAGTTCTTTGGGGATGGGGATTTCCCGGTTAAAAATCAGGCGGCCGATGGTCGTCTCCAGGAGCTTGCCGTCTTCCAGGCGTACCTTGATCAGGGCGTGGACGTCAATGTCCTTGTTGAGATAAGCCATATAGGCCTCATCGTAGCTGCCAAATACCCTCCCTTCGCCCCTGGCCCCGTGGCTTACGGTAGTCAGGTAATAGGATCCCAGCACCATATCCTGGGTCGGCGAAACGACCGGTTTGCCGTCCTTGGGGTTCAGGATATGGTGGGCGGCCATCATTAAAAGGCGCGCCTCGGCCTGGGCCTCGGCCGAAAGGGGAACGTGGACGGCCATCTGGTCGCCGTCGAAGTCGGCGTTATAGGCCGTACAGACCAGGGGGTGAATCTGGATGGCCCGGCCTTCCACCAGCACCGGCTCAAAGGCCTGAATACCTAAGCGGTGCAGGGTCGGTGCCCTATTTAAGAGGACCGGGTGCTCGGCGATAACCTCCTCCAGGACGTCCCAGACTTCATTCTTTACCCGTTCCACCATACGCTTGGCACTTTTTATATTATGAGCCAGGCCTTTATCTACCAGCCGTTTCATAACAAAAGGCTTGAAGAGTTCCAGGGCCATTTCCTTGGGCAGGCCGCACTGGTGGATTTTTAGTTCCGGCCCGACAACTATTACCGAGCGGCCCGAGTAGTCAACCCGCTTGCCCAGCAGGTTCTGGCGGAAACGGCCCTGCTTACCTTTGAGCATGTCGCTTAAAGACTTCAGGGGCCGGTTACCGGGGCCGGTCACCGGCCGGCCCCGGCGACCGTTATCAATCAGGGCGTCCACGGCTTCCTGGAGCATGCGCTTTTCATTGCGGACAATAATGTCCGGCGCCCCCAGGTCCAGGAGCCTCTTCAAACGGTTGTTGCGGTTGATTACCCGGCGGTAGAGATCATTGAGATCAGAGGTGGCAAAACGCCCGCCGTCCAGCTGGACCATAGGCCGCAGTTCCGGGGGTATCACCGGGATGACATCCAGGATCATCCACTCGGGACGGTTACCAGAGGCCCGGAAGGCTTCTACCACTTCCAGACGGCGGATGGCCCGGATCTTGCGCTGGCCGCTACTGTCCTTCAGTTCCTGCCGCAGTTCGGCGGCCAGCTGGTCGAGATCGATTTCCTGGAGGAGCTCCTTAATGGCTTCGGCACCCATGGCCGCCCGGAAAGCATTGCCGTACTTATCCCGGTACTCCCGGTACTCAGCCTCGGTGAGCAGTTGTTTCTTCAAGAGGGGGGTATCGCCAGGATCGATAACCACGTAGGAGACGAAGTAAAGGACCTTCTCCAGGGCACGGGGTGACATGTCGAGGATGAGGCCCATGCGGCTGGGAATGCCTTTAAAGTACCAGATGTGGGAGACAGGGGCTGCCAGTTCAATATGGCCCATCCGCTCCCGGCGCACCTTGGAACGGGTTACTTCCACCCCGCAGCGATCGCAGACAATGCCCTTATAACGGACCCGCTTGTATTTACCGCAGTGACACTCCCAGTCTTTGGTGGGGCCAAAGATGCGTTCGCAGAAAAGGCCATCGCGCTCCGGCTTCAGGGTGCGGTAATTGATGGTTTCAGGTTTCTTCACCTCGCCGCTGGACCAGGCCCGGATCTGTTCCGGTGAAGCCAGACCGATACGCATGCGCTCAAAGTTGCTTACATCCAGCATTATTCCTGCCCCCCTTGAAGACCTTAAATTTCTTCTTCGTCATATTTACCGCCCGGGACTACCCTGGCCCGTGGTTTTATAACTGTAAAATCACTGTCAAAATCATCTCCTTCAACCTCCAGTTCCAGTTCGCCGGGATCAAGGTCGGCAGGATCAAAGTCCAGGTCTTCTTCTTCAGCTTCATCGACAGCCTCTCCCGGCTCTGCTTCAGGCTGGCCCTGGATGTCCAGGCCCAGGTCCTGGGCTGCTTCGACACCATCATCATCGTCTTCTTTAATTTCGATTTCTTCGTTTTCCTCCGAGAGGACTTTGACATCCAGACCCAGGCTCTGGAGTTCTTTAATTAATACCTTAAAGGATTCCGGCACCCCGGGTTCCGGGACATTTTCCCCTTTCACAATGGCCTCGTAGGTCTTGACCCGGCCGACGACGTCATCGGATTTTACCGTCAGGATTTCCTGGAGGGTATAGGCCGCACCGTAAGCTTCCAGGGCCCAGACCTCCATTTCCCCAAAACGCTGGCCGCCAAACTGGGCTTTACCGCCCAGGGGCTGCTGGGTAACCAAGGAATAGGGGCCGGTGGACCGGGCATGGATCTTGTCATCCACCAGGTGGGCCAGTTTCAGCATATACATATAGCCTACGGTAATGGGACGGTCAAAAGGCTCGCCGGTACGGCCGTCATAAAGTATGGTCTTGCCGTCTTCAGGCAGGCCGGCTTCCCTTAGTTTAGCCTTAATCTCCTCTTCCGAAGCCCCGTCAAAAACCGGGGTGGCTACATTAATCCCCAGGGCTTTAGCCGCCCAGCCCAGGTGTGTTTCCAGGATCTGGCCTAAATTCATCCGGGAGGGCACGCCCAAGGGATTTAACACAATCTCAATGGGCGTACCGTCGGGGAGGAAGGGCATATCCTCTTCCGGCATGATGCGGGAGATAACGCCCTTATTCCCGTGGCGGCCGGCCATCTTGTCCCCTACGGAAATCTTCCGTTTCTGGGCGACGTAAACCCGGACCAGCTCATTAACCCCGGGGGCCAGCTCATCACCGTTCTCCCGGGAAAAGACCTTGACATCGACAACGATACCCGACTCCCCGTGGGGTACCCTCAAGGAAGTATCCCGCACTTCCCGGGCCTTTTCGCCGAAAATGGCCCTTAGCAAACGCTCTTCGGCGGTCAGCTCCGTCTCGCCCTTGGGAGTAACTTTACCTACCAGGATGTCACCCGGGCGTACCTCGGCACCGATACGAATGATGCCCCGCTCGTCCAGGTCCTTTAAAACGTCTTCGCTGACGTTGGGAATATCGCGAGTGATCTCTTCCGGTCCCAGTTTGGTATCCCGGGCGTCACATTCATATTCTTCAATGTGAATAGAAGTAAAAATGTCTTCCTTAACCAGCTTCTCGCTAATGAGGATGGCGTCCTCATAGTTGTATCCTTCCCAGGTCATAAAGGCTACCAGGATATTGCGGCCCAGGGCCAGCTCGCCCTGGTTTGTGGAAGGGCCGTCAGCGATGGGCTGGCCGGCAGTTACCCGCTCCCCTTTGCGGACAATGGGCTTCTGGTTAATGCAGGTTCCCTGGTTGGAACGGACGAACTTTTGCAGGCGGTAGGTATCCACGGTACCGGCATCGGTGCGGATGACAATCTCGCGGGCCGTAACCCTTTCCACAATGCCGCTGTTTCTCGCCAGGACGACCACCCCGGAATCCTGGGCCGCCCGCCATTCCATACCAGTGCCTATTACGGGCGCCTCGGTCCTTAAGAGGGGTACGGCCTGGCGCTGCATGTTGGCTCCCATAAGGGCCCGGTTGGCGTCGTCATGCTCCAGGAAGGGGATAAGGGCCGTGGCCACACTGACCATCTGCTTGGGGGAAACGTCCATGTAATCAACCCGGTCGGCAGGTACGACTACAATTTCCCCGGCATGACGGGCGTTAACCCGCTTCTCTAAGAAATGGCCTTCTTCATCCAGGGGAGCGTTGGCCTGGGCAATGACGTACTTGTCCTCTTCATCGGCAGTCAGGTAATCAATTTCGTTGGTGACGACGCCCTTTTCTTTATCTACCCGCCGGTAGGGGGTTTCAATAAAACCAAACTCATTGATGCGGGCATAGGTACTTAAAGAACCAATCAGGCCAATGTTCGGGCCTTCAGGGGTCTCAATGGGACACATGCGGCCGTAGTGGGAAGTATGCACGTCCCGCACTTCAAAACCGGCCCGTTCCCGGGACAGGCCACCGGGCCCCAGGGCCGAGAGGCGCCGTTTATGGGTTAACTCGGCAAGGGGGTTAGTCTGGTCCATAAACTGGGACAGCTGGCTGGAACCAAAGAATTCCTTGATGGCCGCCACTACCGGCCGGATGTTAATCAGCACCTGGGGTGTAATGACATCCACATCCTGAATGGTCATCCGCTCCCGCACTACCCGCTCCATGCGGGCCAGGCCAATACGGAACTGGTTCTGGAGGAGCTCGCCAACAGAACGCAGGCGGCGGTTACCCAGGTGGTCGATATCATCGGGTTTAACTTCGCCATCCATAAGGCGCAGCAGGTATTTGATGGCATAGATAATATCCTCTTTGGTAAGGCAACGAATATACTCCTGCCGGCCGTTAACTTCCTGCGTCAAAACGCCATGACCCAGCTTTTTGTTCAACTTGTAGCGACCGACGTTGCCCAGATCGTAGCGCTTGGGATCAAAGAAAAGGGATTCCAGCAGGTTCCTGGCGCTCTCGACAGTCGGGGGCTCACCAGGACGCAGGCGTTTATAGATCTCTACCAGGGCTTCCTCTTCGGAATCGGTGTTATCCTTTTCCATGGTATTCTGGATACGCGTATCAAAGTCAAAGAGTTCGAGGATACGGGCATTAGTCGTATAGCCCAGGGCGCGCAGGAGGACGGTGGCCGGGATCTTCCGCGTCCGGTCAATACGGACGTAGATGCTTTCGGTATTGTCGGTTTCGAACTCCAGCCAGGCACCCCGGTTGGGAATAATGGTGGCGCCGTATACATTTGTCCCGTTAGCATCTTTACTTTCCGTATAATAGGCCCCCGGTGAACGGACCAGCTGGCTGACAATAACCCTTTCAGCACCGTTAATGATAAAGGTGCCCTTTTCCGTCATGAGGGGGAAATCCCCCATAAAGACTTCCTGCTCTTTAACTTCGCCTGTTTCTTTGTTAATAAGCCGAACCTTGACCCGCAGGGGGGCAGCATAGGTCATATCCCGCTCTTTGCATTCTTCCTGGGAGTACTTGGGCTCACCCAGGGAATAATCAACAAATTCCAGGACCAGGTTGCCGGTAAAATCCTGGATTGGCGAAATATCCCGCAAAATTTCCCGCAAACCTTCATCAATGAACCACTGGTAGGAGTTACGCTGGATTTCAATCAGGTTTGGTAACTCCAGGGTCTCCTTGATTTTAGCAAAGGTCCACCGTTCCCTGGTCCCAACCTTGACCGGATAAGCCAACATGGGTCCCCCCCACAAGAAATTCAAAAGCAAGGTGTTGAAAACCTCGCTTTTGACCTCTAAAGTTCCTGCTACCTATTATTGCCGTCCCAGGAAATACTTAATCATGTGACAGCAAATTAATGGCATTTTGTTATGTTAGCATAAAGGGCGACTAATGTCAAGGACAAAAATTATAGCCGGGGAGCGTCGGTTCCCCGGCTTCTGGCAGCAGGCAACTATTTGATTTCCACAGTGGCGCCGGCTTCTTCCAGCTTGGCCTTGATGCTTTCGGCTTCTTCTTTGCTGACCTTTTCTTTAACCGGCTTGGGAGCGTTGTCTACCAGGTCTTTGGCTTCTTTGAGGCCCAGGGCGGTAATTTCGCGGACCACCTTGATGACGTTAATCTTCTTGTCGCCGGCGGACTTCAAGATGACGTCAAATTCGGTCTGCTCTTCAGCCGGTGCTTCAGCCGGGGCTGCTGCTCCCGGAGCTACAGCCATGGCTACCGGCGCGGCAGCGCTGACGCCAAATTCTTCTTCCAGGGCCTTAACCAGTTCGGCGAGTTCCAGCACCGTCAAACCTTTGACGGCATCGATAATTTCTTGAACTTTGCTCATGATTGAGAGTCACTCCTCCTCTGAAAATCATTCTACCCTGAAAATAACTTCGTTCCAGGCTGGCATTGTTTTTGCTCGCTCCCTGGTCCTCGCGGATCAGCCTACGGCTCAGCCTCGGGCTCGGGCGGGGTTCCCGGCCTATTCGGCATCCTTGCCTTTAGAATCCGGCCTCGGACATCCTGTCCTCGGCCCCGCCCTCGCTCCTCGGCACAGCCTGCGGCTGCTTAACCGCTTGGACCAAGTCGCTCGCTTCAAACAAATGCCAGCCCTTTGTGTACCGTGTTAGCGGTATGAGGGTCTCAAGCTGCTTCTTCTTTCTTTTTGCGGATGGCCTCCAGGACGTAGGCCAGGTTGCGGATATTGCCAGCCAGGACGTTAACCAGCCCGGCCAGGGGAGCCTGGAAGCCGCCCACCACTTTGGCCAGGAGCTGTTCGCGGGAGGGCAGGTCGGCCAGGGCCTTGATTTCATCCAGGCCAATAACCCTGCCCTGCAAAACGCCCGCCTTAATCTGGAAGGTCTTGCTGTTGCGCATTACTTCCGATAAGATTTTGGCCGGTGCCGCAGGGTCGTTTAAGCTGAAGGCCGCAGCAGTTGGCCCTTCCAGGAAAGGTTCAAGGGCATCCAGGCCCAATTCCTGCGCGGCCCTGCGCGTGAGGGTATTTTTCACCACTTTAAATTCTACCCCGGCTTCCCGTAACTGCCGGCGTAGCCTGGTCATTTCAGCTACATTCGTTCCCCGGTAGTCGGCCAGGATGGTGACGATGGAATTGCCCATCTTTTCCTTTATTTCAGCCACTGCCGCAACCTTGGCTTCCCTCTGTTTGTTCATTTCCCCACCTCCGTTCTGCCAAAAATAAAAGCCCCCGCAGACAAACGAGGGCAAAAGATAATTATAATTAACCTTAAACCTGGAAGGTTAATTTTTAACTACCTCGGCAGGATATTAAGCCTACCTGGCACCTGCTGTCTACGGTAAATACCGTATGAAGTTTTTAAACTGTAATTTTAGCTATTTACCTTACGGCCCGCAGGGGGTTAACTTTGACCCCCGGCCCCATGGTCGAAGAAATACTGATGCTCTTTAAATACTGGCCTTTGGCCGCTGCCGGTTTGGCCCTTACCAGGGCTTCTATCAGGGCCTGGAAATTTTCTTTCAATTTATCTTCTGCAAAACTGGCTTTGCCAATAGGAGCATGGACAATGGCCGTCTTATCTACCCGGAATTCAATTTTACCGGCCTTGACTTCTTTAATGGCCCGGGCCAGGTCCATGGTTACCGTGCCCGCCTTGGGATTGGGCATAAGCCCCCGGGGACCTAAAATACGGCCTAGTTTACCGACCATACCCATCATATCAGGGGTAGCAATGGCCACGTCAAAGTCGAGCCAGCCGCCCTGGATTTTTTCTACCAGGTCTTCGGCGCCCACAAAATCGGCCCCGGCTTCCTCAGCTTCCCGGGCCTTTTCTCCCTTGGCAAAGACCAGCACCCGCCGGGTTTTACCGGTACCGTTGGGCAGGACTACCGTCCCCCGGACCTGCTGGTCGGCATGGCGGGGGTCGACACCAAGTTTTACCGCTACCTCAATGGTTTCATCAAATTTGGCGCTGGCCGTTTTCCTGGCCAGGGCAATAGCTTCGCCGGGTTCGTAAAGTTGCTGCCTGTCTACCAGTTTACTAACCTCGCGGTACCTTTTACCATGCTTGGGCATTTGGGCATTCCTCCTCGTGGTTCTAGCGGATTACTCCTCCCACCAGCCTCTATTCAAGCCTCTACTTCCACACCCATGCTGCGGGCAGTACCCTCGATCATGCGCATGGCTGCTTCAATACTGGCGGCATTTAGATCCTTCATCTTAAGTTCGGCAATCTCCCGGATCTTTTCCCGGGAAACCTTGCCGACTTTCTTGCGGTTGGGCTCCCCGGAAGCCGTCTCAATACCCAGGGCTTTTTTCAGCAAAACGGCTGCCGGTGGCGTTTTGGTAATAAAGGTAAAGGAACGATCTTCGTAAACAGTTATCTCCACCGGGATAATCAGGCCAGCCTGGTTGGCTGTCCGGTCGTTAAACTCTTTGACGAAGGCCATAATGTTAACCCCGTGCTGGCCCAGGGCCGGACCTACTGGCGGTGCCGGCGTCGCCTTACCTGCCGGTACCTGGAGTTTAACCACTGCCGTTACTTTCTTGGCTTTGGGTGGCATTTTTAACACCTCCTTCGAAATATGAGTGTGTGTTTCAATAATCAACCGTCATGGATGGTAGATGGTACTTTACTTTAATCAATCTTTTCTATCTGGTTAATATCCAGCTCAATAGGTGTTTCCCTGCCGAACATGGAAACCAGGACCTTTATTTTACCCTTATCGGGCTGGATCTCTTCTATCGAACCGATAAAGTTTTCAAAGGGGCCACTGGTAACGCGTACATTTTCACCCACGGCTACATCAATCCGCGGCCTCGGTTCTTCAACACCCATCTGTTGCAGGATTTGCTGGGCCTCTTCCTCCCGGAGGGGTATGGGCTTATTACCCGTACCCACAAAACCGGTTACCCCTGGTGTATTGCGCACTACGTACCAGGAGGCATCGGTTAAAATCATTTCCACCAGCACATAACCAGGGTATATTTTCCGTTTGACGATTTTACGCTTGCCGTCCTTAACCTGGATCTCGTCTTCCATGGGCACTACTACCCGGAAGATTTTATCGCCCATGTTCATGGACTCGACGCGCTTTTCCAGGTTGGCTTTAACCTTATTTTCGTAACCAGAATAAGTGTGGATGACAAACCAGGCCTTTTCCATGTTAACCTCTACCGCAAGATCAATTTGCCCAGCAGAAAACTAAAGACAGAGTCAAAAAGCCATAATAAGGCCGCCACAATGAGCACTGAAACCAGTACCACGGAAGTATAGGTTACCAGTTCCTTACGGGACGGCCAGTGGACCTTTTTTAACTCAGTCCAGGACCCCCGAAAAAATTTGGTAGCTTGCTCTTTAAAACTGGTTTTGTTGTTAACTGTTTTGGCCACGGTCTTGGTTACCATTTAAAAACCCCTATCCTATTTCGTTTCCTTGTGCACAGTGTGCCTGCCGCAGTAACTGCAGTACTTTTTCAGTTCCAGGCGATCGGGGTCATTCTTTTTATTTTTGCTGGAAGTATAATTACGTCGCTTGCATTCGGTACATGCCAGGGTAATCCCCACCCGCACTGCCGGCCACCTCCATTATGATAGAAGTGGGGAGGTGGAAAATTGCCCCGGGGGTCAATTCCACTTCCCACTTCTTTAAATTTCCCTGCTAGAAAACTCTTCTCCACCGCTCCAGGGTTTTTACCCCGGGGCGGCTAAACACTCTTATTAGTTTGCCATAAATATAAAACCCTGTCAATATTTATTTACTCGATAATCCCGGTCACGACGCCGGCGCCCACGGTGCGGCCGCCTTCACGGATGGCAAACCGTAAGCCTTCTTCAATGGCTATGGGGGTAATGAGCTCGATGGTCATGCGGATGTTGTCCCCAGGCATCACCATCTCTACCCCTTCGGGCAGTTTGACTACCCCCGTCACGTCCGTCGTCCGGAAGTAGAACTGCGGCCGGTAACCGTTGAAGAAGGGTGTATGCCGCCCGCCTTCTTCTTTGGTCAGTACGTATACTTCCGCGTTAAATTTGGTGTGGGGTTTGATGGACCCCGGCTTGGCCAGTACCATCCCGCGTTCTACTTCTTTGCGCTCTACTCCCCTGAGAAGCGTGCCAATGTTATCCCCGGCTACCGCTTCGTCCAGAATCTTCCTGAACATCTCTACCCCGGTCACTACCGTCTTCCGGACCTGGTCCCTGAGCCCGATAATCTCTACTTCATCCCCTACTTTCACCTTGCCCCGCTCTACCCTGCCGGTGGTCACCGTGCCCCGGCCGGTAATGGTGAACACGTCTTCGATGGGCATTAGGAAGGGTTTGTCGACGTCCCGTTCGGGGGTTGGCACGTAGCTGTCTACCGCATCCATCAGTTCCCAGATCTTGCTGCACCATTCACATTCCCGCTTGCCGCAGCCGCATTCCATGGCTTTCAGGGCGCTGCCTTTGACGATGGGTATCTCGTCACCCGGGAATTCGTATTCGCTTAACAGTTCCCGGACTTCCATCTCTACCAGCTCTAACAGCTCTGGGTCGTCTACCTGATCGACCTTGTTCATGAAAACGACAATGTAGGGCACTCCTACCTGCCGCGCTAAAAGTATATGTTCCCGCGTCTGGGGCATGGGGCCGTCGGCTGCCGATACTACCAGGATGGCGCCGTCCATCTGAGCCGCACCCGTGATCATGTTCTTGACGTAGTCGGCGTGGCCCGGGCAGTCGACATGGGCGTAATGCCGCTTTTCTGTCTCGTACTCGACGTGGGCCGTGGCAATGGTGATGCCCCGTTCCCGCTCTTCCGGTGCCTTGTCGATCTGGTCGTACGCCGTGGGTACGGCCCCCCCGGCTTTGGCCAGGCAGAAGGTGATGGCTGCCGTCAGAGTCGTCTTCCCGTGGTCAACGTGACCGATGGTTCCAACGTTGACGTGGGGTTTCTTGCGTTCAAATTTTTGTTTGGCCATAGGTAGTTTTGCCTCCTCCTAGAATAGCATTACTATTCGCTTTCCTTGCGCCGCGCCTCTTTCACGTAGCCGGGCGTAGCTATCCGCAAAAGATATTTCTACATTGGTTAGCCTTTTCCTGCTTGTACTCTGTATATTATTACCCTGGTACTGTAAAATAATTCCGGTAACAGGTTGCTTTTGCCATAAACAAGGATATGATAGACTTACATGTGACTTCAATATATAAAGGGAGAAGGTCTGTCCATGCCCGTCCTTGTATTAATCCTTTTGTCCGTCTTCCTGGGGGCCGGGGCCCAGGTATTATTTAAAGTCGGCGTCCTGCAGCTGGATAGCCTCAAGTTTAATATTCCGGGGATTACCGGCTTGCTTTTCAGCCCTTACATCCTGGGAGGCCTGGTAGCCTTTGCCGCCAGTTTCCTCCTCTGGCTAAAAGTCCTGGCCGAAGTCCCTTTAAGTTATGCCTATCCCATGGTTAGCCTGGGTTATGTTTTTGTCTTCTTGCTCTCCTGGCTATACCTGGGAGAAAGCCTGCCGGCCTTACGGGTCGTTGGGCTGGCCTTGATTATCGGCGGCATCCTCCTTATTGCCCGGAGCTAATTTTTACGGTTTTAAGAATAAAGCCCGGTTCCCGGGCTTTGCAGGCCACATCGGCCTGGATAAAGAGCAGGCAGGTGATACTTAAAGTGCTGGATTTTCGTTATGGAATGGAAGATATCAAGGCTAAGGTACAACAGCATACAAGCGGGCTCCTGGATGCCCGCCTATATGCTCAATCCGCCGTCCTCTTACCCCTGTTAAAGGAAGATAACGGTATCCTTTCACTACTTTTTGAAGTCCGTTCCTGTAATTTAAAAACCCAGCCAGGAGAGATCTGTTTCCCCGGCGGGCGCCTTCAACCCGGCGATAGGAGCGTTAAAGAAGCAGCCTTGAGGGAGACCTGTGAGGAACTGGGGCTGGACCCGGATTCTGTTGAAATCTGGGGTGGCCTGGACATCCTGGTTACTCCCTTCCGGCAGGTCATCTACCCCTTTGTCGGCCTCTTGCGAGAGCCCCAAAACATCAGGCCCAACCCCCTGGAGGTGGAGGAAGTCTTTACTGCACCGCTGGACCGGCTCCTCAGCCTTACCCCTGAATATCATGAAATTACCCTGCAGGTGCAACCACCCGAAGATTTTCCCTTCGATAAGATTCCCCATGGCCGGCAATACCCCTGGCGCCGGGCCAGCTGGCCTGAGCTATTCTACGAGTTTGAAGAGCGCATAATCTGGGGTTTAACGGCACGATTACTACAACATTTTCTAGCAATAATCAAAAGTGATATGTATGGTTTCATATAATCGTTATACTCTTATTTCATTCTTACTGATTGGGAAAAATTATCCCCATAAAGAAGGGCAGGCTCCAATCCTTGCCCGCCCTTCGCTCCGTTCTATTCGGCCAGCTTTTGCTCAATCCACTGCAAAGCCGGGGTTTCCCTGACGATATCCAGGTGATTATAATTCATCCCAACCTTGGCCTTTAACGGCGCACCTCTCCTGGTAACCCCCGAGGTATAAGTGGCGCTGGCCACAAAGAGTAAACCGTCGCTGTCATCAGCTTTTTCCCCGATAGGATATCCCCACCAGGTATAGTCCCAGACCTGATTATAACCATAAAGGACATACAGGTTGATGCCGGGATCTAATCCTTTGTTATTTAACTTGGCAATAAAGTTGCTGGTTCCATTGCTGCCATTGGAGTTGGCAATAGCCTGGTTAATACCTTCCGAAGTAATGTAAGCGCTTTGCCCACCATAGTAAAGATCATACATGGTTTCATTTCCATCAGCTGATGTCCAGCTCTCGGAATTAAAGGGGATAGGATGCTCGGGATCATCAACCCAGTTATGCAATAACTGGGTCTGCCCCTGGAAATAATTCCCGTTATAAGTATCAGTCATATCCCAGCGCTTATAATAACGGTATACATAATAAATATATGCTTCCCAGAAAGCTACCGGGCTGTTAAGGTTATTTTGGATAACATTCGTGTTTGCCGTATAGTACCGGAACATGGTATCGAGGCCCTTAAAAGGAGCGGCAACAGCAATGTATTTCCTCACATCGCCACGGTAATCGGTCATCCAGGAAGTATCTGTCCATTCGTTGTTTAAAGAACTCATATAGGCGATAGCCGGCAGGTTCCCTTTGCTATGAGCCACTACATCCACTTTACTGGCCCCGGTTTTTTGTTTTATTATTTCAATAGCATCAGCAATAAGTTCCGCTTGTATCAGGTTATTCCCATGGGTGTGGGGGAAAGAAATAGCAAAGACAGCGTAGCCGCGGTTGGCCAGGTACTGCATCAGGCCAGGATTGGTAATACTGCCTGGTGTCTGATAATCCCAGGGATGGGCCCAGGCACGGTTCATATCATCCCGCGCTCCATGAACAAGGAGCACCGGGTACGGTTTTGTTGCATTCTGCCAGTTAGGCCCGTAACCTAAAAGGAAATAACGATTGCTCTTAAGATGGCCGTAACTGCCGAAATCATAGTCGTTATAGGTGGAACTGTACCCGTCGTGCACGTAAATATCCGCCGGGAACCACGAGCGCACCTTGTCATTCCTGGGCAGGCTAAATTTAACAATCTTCTCCTGCCCGTTTATCATCTGGCTACTGCTGTCTCCCCATAACTCAACCCGCTCCCAGGGATACGGGTCTGTCGCGGTGGAAATAAGAACATGGGAGGCGGCTCTGGCCTCAGGCGGTGGAAGAACTGCTCCGGTTACCAGATTTACCAATAAAAAGAATACCACTAAACCGATAAACCTCCTCCTAATCCTTACCATAAACTTCCTCCTTTCAAGATTAAATTTTAATTTTATTATAGGCAAGGTATTGCATTCTACAATTTCTTTTGTATAAATGGATATTTTCTTGTAATAACTTGTTATTTAAAATGCTTCTTCGAGCATTTTTGTTAGAGTTTTGACCTTCGACCTGCTAACCCAGGCAGGAATTTCATAATCGTCAAAGATAACTTTATAACCCCCCCCGCCACAGTGTATTAACCGCTTTATCCTTTTCAAGTTAACTATATAGGACTGATGCGTCCTTACAAAACAGAAATACTTCTTCAGATCTTCTTCTACTTCCTTCAGGCTTTTGTAGCAGTAGCGCCTGCCTCTGGTGGTATGAAAGCAGGAATACCGGCCAAGCCAGGTTTCGATAAAAAAGATATCGCCAATGTTTACAAAAGTTACCTCCTGCCCGCTTTTGCCCTTTAAATAATATAAAGGTGCAGCCTTAAAAACATCTTCATTTCCAGTCCTGGCAGTAAAGCTCATAAAGGCTCTAAAAAATAACGCCACTTCTTGAAAATCTTTAAACCTGTAAATCCTACCACCTCGCATTTCCTGTACCAGTATCTCCCTGGAATTCGCCTCATTCTTCTGGTTATAGATCTGTAAAATGAATGAAGCGCAACTCTTTTTCTCCATCCCCTCTCTCTCCTCATCTCGGTGGATTACCTAATATATACACTATCCCCGCAGGCTTATAGCTAATTTCACCAGGTCTTCACCGGTCCCGGTTATCTCCTCCAGGGCGGCAGCTAAAGCTTCTGTCCCCGCCGTTTGATTGGTAACCTGGAATTGTATTTCCTGCAGCCCCTCCTGCAGGCGTTTAACAGCTGCTAGAATATGGCAATATAGTTCTTCTGTAACCTTAACTTGTTCGGCAACTCGTTCGGCCAGCTGCCGTACCTCCCTGGCCACAACTTCGAAGCCTGCTCCCATTCGTCCTAACCTGGTAGCTTCAATGCCGGCATTGAGGCCTAAAATTTTGGTCTGGTAAGCCATTCTTTCGATGAAGTTGACTATCTCCCTGGCGCGGGCAGCTTCCCTTTCTACTGCGGCAGCCAGTTCTTCGATTTTCCTTACCTGGGCGGCGATTTCTTCGGCTGCTGCCGCCAGTTCCTGCCCGCCGGCCATGGCATCCTGCATACTCCCGTTAATATTTTGGGCCATGGCCATTAACTGCTCCTCCCTTTCTATCCCCTCCGACACACTGATACCGCCAACTACCCGCCCACCCTCTCTCACAGGTATAGCCCTGGCCACATATGGTACGCCGAGTACTTCCGGTCCTACCCGTTCAACTACACGTTTCCCTTCTGCTATACAGCGCCCTACAACCGAAGCCGGGAGGAGAGGGTCTCCCGGCTTTACAGGTTGTCTAATTTTCTCTCCAGGTACGTATACCAATACCTTCTCTAGATCGCAAACAGATACGGCACAGTCTGCGGCGAATAATCCCGCAAGGCAGGGGGCCACCTCTACAAAAGCTGCCAGTAATCCCATGCTGCTTTCCCCCTTCCCTGAAGAATGCTTCTTCTACCTGGCTTTGCTTAAAGCCAGAAATCCTAATATGGCTGTATGAAATTCTTCTTTTTTCTCATAAAAGGAAGCGTGACCGGCTTCCGGAATGGTAATATACAACGAACCCTTTATAGCCCTGTGGATCTTTATCATTTCTTCCAGGGGAGTAACCATGTCTTTTTCAGCACCTATTAATAACGTCGGCACATTTATTTTTCCTAATCTTTCTAGTATGTCAAAACCACCGTGACTGGAGGACAACCTGAGATAGGCGGCGAACCAGTCACTGGTCAGCACTTCACCGAAATTCTTTTCCCTGGCCTTTAACCATTGGTAATGGGCTTCATAAAAAGTAGATGAATAGATAAAGGGCATGGCCAGTTTGAGAAACTTCTGGCCCGAGTTAAGTTTTACCGCTTCGTCCCAGGCCTCCCCAATGGCCTTAAGGTGATTGGTAAGCCGCGCGGACGTATTGGCTAAAATAAGGGTTTTTAGCATATAACCGTATTTAAGGGCAAAAAGTAAAGCGACCTGGCCCCCGTATGAGGTCCCCACCAGGTGCACCCGGGGTAACCCAAGATGGACAAACAGGTCCCGGAGATCCTCCACATGTTGGCCTATTTCATATTGCTCGCTACATTTGTCCGACTGACCCTGATCGCGAAAATCTACCCTTAAGAGCCGGTAGCCGTTGCGGGTGTAAAAGTCTACGCAATCCACCCAGCTGGCGGTGCTCATCATAATACCGTTCAGTAATACTACCGTTTCCTCTCCCGTGCCGTCCAGTTCATAATAGATCCCTACACCATTAATCTCTACTTTCGGCATATTTCTCCCCTCCGGTAACATCATTCAGGTATTGTTCCATGACGATATTTTAATAATACCCCCCACCGTTCTGTGGGGGGATAATTCATTGACAAAAAGCAGAATAATGAGCTAACAGCTGGATTCTTTTTCCTTGACATTTACCACTTCTGAGGATAACGCAACTCCAGTGCTGATGCGGGTGTCTTTTCGCCAGCGCCGGCCCAGGCTGTTAAAAGCTCGGACCAGCCCTCCCGGGAAAAATAGTACTACTACAATGTAAACAATACCGAAAATGATTAACCAGCGTTCAAAGATTGGGTGCACACTCCCCAGGCTGCTGAACCATTCATGGACTATAGTTACCAGGGCCGAGCCGACGATAGCCCCATAAAGGGTGCCGCTACCTCCAATGATAGTCATCAGCAAAGCATCCAGGGTCTTATCCACAGCCAGTACGGAGGTGCTGACAAAACGCTCCTGCAGGCCATAGAGGGCTCCAGCCAGGCTGGCCGTGATGCCTGCCACCACGGTAGAGAATAATTTGTACCGGAAGACATCATAGCCGATGGCCTGGGCCCGGCGTTCGTTTTCCCGTATGGCCTGCAAAACCCTGCCGGTGGGTGATGAAATAAATAAGCCGAGCAGGTAGAATACCAGAATAAGAAAAAGGAGGGCAAGGTAATAGAAAACAACCCGGTCCTGCAGCATTTCCGGTACCCGGAAGCTAAAACCATCTTCGCCGCCGGTCAGGCCCCGCAGTTTGAAGGCTGCTATAAAGAACAACTCCCCCAGGGCAAGGGTCATCATGGCAAAGTAGGTATCGCGTACCCGCAGGGAGATAGTACCTATTAAGAAAGCCACCACAAGGCCTAATAGTATGGCCATAACTAATCCAAGGAGGGCAATCTCCAGCCCCCGGCCCAGGTTTTTCAAAAGGAGGCCTATGGTATAGGCGCCGCTACCGAAAAAAAGGGCATGGCCAAAGCTTATTATACCGGTATAGCCGAGCAAAATATCATAGCTCATGGCAAAGATGGCGATGATGAATATATGGGTTAAAAGGTTAATAGTGGCCCGGGATTCGGTAAACAGAGGTACTGCTGCCACCAGGAGCAGCAATATGAGCAGTAATATATGAAACCTTCTTCTCTTCACTTAAATATTACCTCCTCCGAACAAACCGGTAGGCTTGACCAGCAGCACCAGCGCCATCAAGAGGACGTTTACCGCCAGGGCCGCCTCCGGTACAAACCATGATACAGCCGCCCCTATAAGCCCTACCAGCAGGGCGCCGACGAGGGAACCGACAAAACTTCCCAGCCCACCGGTGACTACGACAATAAAAGCCAGTAGCTGGTTATCCAGCCCCATGGTCGGGCTGATGGAACCACCCAGGGGCCCCATAATAGCCCCGCCCAGGGCCGCCAACCCCGCTCCCAGGGCAAACACCATGGTAAATACTTTCCTGATGTCAATACCCAGGGCCTGCACCATTTCCGGGTTCTCTACCCCGGCCCGGACAATGATGCCCAGGCGGGTCCGGGTAAGCAAAATATATACTGCCAGTGCAACCACTAATCCCACCACGATGGTAAACAGGCGGTACTTAATGAGCACAATCCCACCAAATTCCCAGCTTCCCTCCAAAAAACCAGGGGGCGGGCTGGTCAGCATATTGGGTCCCCAGACCACCTTGACAAGTTCTCCCAGGACGAGCATTAAGCCCATGGTGAGCAGGATCTGGGATAAATGATTACCGAATACCCTGCTGATGGTTGTCCGCTCCAGGATGACGCCTAGCAAAGCGCCGGCGAGAATAGCGCTTGCCAGGGCCAGGAAAAAACTCTGGGTGCGCCCAAAGACCCAAGTTCCGACATAAGCTCCCCAGAGGAAGAAGGCCCCGTGGGCAAAATTGAGGATACCCATTAACCCAAAGATAATGGAAAGACCTACAGCCAGGAGAAAAATGGCCATGCCGGTGGCGATGCCATTGGTAAATAGATTGATAAAAGTATCCATACATGCACCCCCATCATCAATCGCGTGCTTCAATGCGGGCTCAGGCTAATGCCCAGGTAACGCTGCTGCAGGGAAGTATCCGCTGCCAGGTCTGCCATCGTACCGCTATGCACTGTCCGGCCATCGTCGAGGATATAATACCGGTCCCCCACCGCCCGGGCCAGGTTAAAATTTTGTTCTACAAGGACCACGGTTGTTTCTTTTTTGATCTGTTTGATGGCTTCCGCCAGCTTTTCAACTACCACCGGAGCCAGCCCCTTGCTGGGTTCGTCGATCAGGAGCAGGCGGCTGTTGGTGACCAGGCCGCGCCCCATGGCCAGCATTTGTTTCTGACCGCCGCTAAGGCTCCCCGCTTTCTTCCGCCAGGCCGCCTTCAGGTCAGGAAAGATAGAGACTACTTTTTCCAGCAGGCCCTCCCCATTTTTGCTCCTCATTGCTATCTTTAAATTCTCTTCCACAGTGAGCCCGCTAAAAATAGCCTGGTCTTCAGGCACATAGCCTAAACCTTTTCGCGCCACCAGGTGGGCCGGCAGGCCCGTGATACCCTGGCCTTCAAACTCAATTTTGCCCTGCCTGGGTTTTAAAAAGCCCATAATAGTACGCAAGGTGGTTGTCTTGCCGGCGCCATTACGCCCCAGGAGTACCGTCACTTTCCCGGCAGGCACCTGCAGGGAAACACCTTGCAGAATGTGAAATTCGCCAATATACGTTTGCAGGCCCTCGACATTCAATATCATGCCATTCCCCCTCCCAAGTAGGCTGTCTGGACGCGTTCATCCCGGATAATTTGTTCGGGAGCCCCCGAAGCAAGTACGCACCCGTTGAACAACACGATAACCTCGTCGGAAAGAGACAGGACCATATTCATCTTATGTTCCACCAGGATGATGGTCCGGTCCCGCTTCTCCCGCAGGTGCTGCAATAGCTCGATCATGGCCGGCACCTCCTCCAGGGAGATGCCCGCCGTAGGTTCATCCAGGAGCATTACCTCAGGTTCCATGGCGAGGACAATAGCGATCTCCAGCTTGCGCTTCTCCCCGTGGGTCAGGGTGCTGGCCAGGGACCCCGCCTTTTTCCTTAAGCCAACTGTATCCAGGACTCCCAGGGCTTTGTCTTCCAGTTCTTTAAAGTGTACTACTGGCGTCAACGGGCGAAAACCGGTGCCTGCACTGGCCTGTACTGCCAGCCTCACATTTTCTAATACCGTTAATTTTGGAAACACGTTAGTTATCTGGAAACATCTCCCAAGCCCGCGCCTGGCCCTCTCATGGACAGGAAATCTGGTAATATCTTCTCCTTTAAAAAAGATCCTGCCTCTGGTGGGCACCAGTTGCCCGCTGACCAGGTTAAAGAAGGTTGTTTTCCCGGCACCATTGGGGCCGATAATTGACGTAAAGCAACAAGGCTTAAAAGACACATTAACCCCGTTTACCGCAAAGTGGCCCCCGAAAGCCATAGTTAAATCTTCCGTCCACAGGATAGCATCTGTCACTTCATTTCCACCTCCTCACTCCAGTTTAAGCCTTCTGGCCTCGCGACGCAATTCCTCTCTAAAGTCGGGATGGGCTATGGCAATGAGCCGGTTAACGCGTTCTTTCAGGCTCCGAGCCTTCAGGTGGGCCACACCGTATTCGGTCACTACATAGTCAACATCAGCCCGCAGCAAAGTTACTTTAGCCCCTTCCGGGAGGAAGGGTACAATGGTCGATATGGTACCATTTTTGGCCGTAGACCTTAAGGCGATAATGGACTTGCCGCCCCGGGACATCTGGGCACCAACAGCCGTGTCTGTCTGTCCGCCGGTACCGCTGTACTGCAGGTGGCCAAGGCTTTCCGATACCACCTGCCCGGTCAGGTCGATTTGTAAGGCTGTATTAACACTAACCATTTTGTAATTTTTAGCAATTACTCGTGGATCATTCGTGACTCTTCCCGGCTGGAACTCTATAGCCAGATTTTCATTAAGGAAATTATACAGTTTCCGCGTTCCCAGGGCAAAGTTGCCTACCATTTTGCCGGGCCAGAGGGTTTTGCAACGACCCGTAATAACCCCAGCCTCGGCGAGGTCCACCATACCGTCGGTAAACATTTCGGTATGGACGCCGAGATCCTTTTTGTTCTTAAGAAAGGTTGCTATAGCATTAGGTATACCTCCGATGCCCAGCTGGATGGTTGATCCGTCTTCAATCAGATCGGCTATAAAAGCGCCGATGGCCTGCTCTTCTGTACTGGGCTCTATAGGTGGCAGCTCATAGAGAGGGGCTTCGTTTTCAACGATATAGTCAACCTGGCTGATATGGACCTGGGTATCCCCATAAGTACGGGGCAGATTAGGATTAATTTCCAAAACTACAGTTTTGGCTACAGCCAGGAGATCCTTCTCATAGCCGACACCCAGGGACAAAGAAAAGTAGCCGTGCCGGTCCATGGGACAGGCTGTACCCCAGAAGAAATCTGGCGGGTCGAAACGGGCCTTGCGAATGCCCCAGTCACGACCGTGGGAAGGAATGAGGGATACGGTCCCGAGTTCGTGGCCCCGGCGTTCCCCGGCACCATAAAACCAGCTTTCCAGGAGGAAGTGCCCCTTCATGCTGGGGTCAAGGAAAAAATCGTACTCCCGCAGGAGCAGGGCAGAGAAGACACGCACGTTTTCCACTTCGTCCCGCCGCCTTCCCAGGGCGCCCAGGAGCCCCGGAGGGGCCGAGGCGGCCATGGCGGCGGCAATGCTGCAGCCTGAAGTAACCATACCCACGGCTTCATCTATACTGATACATTTACGACGGTATTCCTCATGCATGTTCATACGATCTGTTCCTCCTTGCTGTTCATCCCGGCCTCCCAGGCAGGCATCACCCGGCGCACGGTCCCCATTTAATGGCGGTAGCAGCCCAGGCATATCCGACCCCGGCGCTAACCATGACCACAAGGTTCCCGTCCTTCACACGCCCCTGCTCCAGGGCCAGTTCCAGGGAAAGCACCTGGTCTAGCTGGCCAATATGTCCGTAATCTTCAAGGTAAATGGACTGTTCGGGTTTCAATCCTAATTCAGAAAGGATATAATCATGGGCCGAGCGCTTCATATGCAGCAGGCATAAATAACCTATGTCCTGCACCGTATAACCGCTGGCCGCCACTGCTTCCCGGATGACCTGCAGGAAGTTAGGCATAGAAACTTCTTCCAGGCGATTCTTCATCCCCTCAGGATCGAAAACGTCCAACGTATATAGCCCCTGCGCCAAAGCTTCAGGAGTTATAGGTACTTTAGTGCCCCCAGCAGTAACCCCTACCGCATCGGCCAGGGAAGGATCCGTTATAATTTTGCTGGCCAGCACTTCGTTGCGCCCCAGATTTTTCTGCAGCACAATGGCCGCGCCCCCTGCGCCCAGGTTATACATAAAGCGCACCCGGGGATTCTTGTAATCGATAAAATCCACGTTACGATAACCGCCGGCCAGGAGGACGGTATTCAGGTTTTCGTCGGCCAGCATCATATCCCGGGCAACCTTCAGGGCCATAACCGTTGTACCGCAGCGCAACTGGACGTCAAATCCCCAGGCATGACCGGCTCCGATTCCTCCCTGTAATTTTATCGCTCCCGTCTGCAGGGGATGCTCTTTGTGCTCTTCTCCTACATAAATGACCAGGTCGATTTCTTCCGGGTCAATACGGCCCTTCTCCAGGGCCCGGCGGGCAGCCCTGATGCCCATTTCAATGGTATGGTCCTCTGAGCCGGGTACCGGCTTGCGACGAAATCCCAGCTTTTTTTCCACCACCTCCTGAGGTATCCCACTTTCCCTGGCGACATCGGCACTGGTCATATACCTGTCTGGCAGGTATACCCCGGTGCTGCGGATACCAATATTTACTGTGGCCATGTGTCTCTTTCCCCTTTCTCTTTAAAGTAATATCCAAACAAGGACAGGCCCGCAACTACGGCTCATTGTCCTCACTTTTAGAAATCGCCGCCGTCAGGGCATCTTCGTTTGGGCACACCTTCTAAAATTGAGTTCTTCACTACTTTGGCCGTTTCTAACGGGATGAACCTGGCGTCCTCCGGCCAGTTTTCTGCTTCAACAATCTCTGCCAGTAGGGAACTTACTTCCTTGAGATCGGCCAGGCGGTAGACCCGGCCGCTTTGCACATGCTGGATGGTAATGCTCCATGGTATCTGTTCGTTACCCGGCTCATGAACCACTCGAACAATAAAAGAAGCTACAACTCGTTTTGGCAATGCCTTTTGCTCCCCTCTAAAACAAAAGCCCGCTATCATCCTTCCAATAGGATGATAGCAGGCTCAAGTTGCCTTCAAGTTACATGGCGGCAGAAACCTGCAGTATCTTTTTATAAAGCTTAACCGTCTTAAGGGAAGGAGCTACGCCCATCTCTTCCCTTAACACTTGCAGGCATCGCTGGTAAACCCGTACTACCATAGCCTTGTTGTTCAATTTGCCATAGGAGTATATTTTTAAGCGATAGGCTTCTTCCCAGCAGTTATCCTTTTTCAGTATCCTGTCCGCCCATTCAATGCAGCCCTGGTAATCTCCCCGCCCGGCCAGCAGGCGGGCCAGGATTTCCGCCGCGTGGATGTACATCACCACCAGGCGTTCCCGTTCCTCCAGGCACCATTCATCCTGGTTTACTCCCTGCAGGTACTCGCCCTCATAGAGTTCCAGGGCTCTATTAAGCAGGGTCTCCGCTTGCTCCGGCCGTTCATTGACCACTTCCTCTGCCCGCCGGACCAGGCCCTCAAATTCTTCCACATCCAGCCAGAATCCTGAAGCCAGATTAAAAAAATAAGCCGTACCTTCACGCTGAATGAAAAAGGAGGGACTGCGCGGCTGCCTCTCCGGTTCCAGCACGCTTAGCAGGGTGTTCAGGGCTACTTTGAAGTCCCGGCCGGCAGCCTCGGGATCTGCTTCCGGCCATAAATAAGCCATTATTTCTTCTTTATGCAATAAGACGCGCCTTTTAGTGATCAGGAGCTGGAACAGCCGCCTGGCGCTCTCCCGGCGCCACTCGTGGCAACCGATCTCTTCTTCGCCGCGCCAGACGCGGAATTTGCCCAGGGTTTGAATGCGCAGGGTATAGCCGATGCAGGGAAACTCCGTATTTATCCCCATTTTTTGCAGCTGCCAGTCAACATAGGGCTGGCAGATATCCTGGCGCCTGGCCTCGTGTAAAAGGGGTACGGAAGCCCGGCCGTCACGGGCACCCAAAAGGGTCCCACGCTGGAGAAGAAAATCATACCCCCTGCTTTCACACAGCTCCAGTAGCTGGGTGAGCCTGGAACGCAATTCCTCACCCGGCCCTGCCTTAAATGCCAGATATGCCAGCCACCAGGCGGCCGTTGCCTTGCCAAAACTATCCCCGCAGCGGCAAAAAAGGTCATGGCCCCGCGCCAGGTACACCCTGGCTTCGGCGAGTTGCTGGCAGGTGGCTGCCGCCACTCCCAGGCAGTGATAAAGGACGGCTGTAAACCACCGGTCCCGTACCTGCTCGGTAACCCGTACCCCTTCCAGGCCGGAGCTTCTGGCGGCCAGCCAGTCTCCCTCCAGGCCATGGATCAGGCACTGGCCCATCATTACCTCCGTGCGGCCGCGGATTATCCCCAGGTTGTCGTTCAGTTCCAGCGCGCGCTGGTAGGCCTCCCGGCAGGCGCCGGTGGGCCAGCCTTTAAGGACCAGCAGGGCATGGCCCAGGCGTACATATCCCATGGCTTCCACAAAGGGCGATCGCAGTTTCTGTCCCAGGCGGATGCCCTCTTCCGCGGCGATGACGGCTTTTTCCCCCTCGCCAATCATAGAGTAACAGAGGGATAAAAGTAGTGGGGTTTCGCGAAAAGAAAGGGGGGGATGGTAGGAGCCTTTTTCTTGCGACGCCGAGCTTTCCAGCAACTGAATGGCTGCCTGCAACCTGCCGGTCCGCAGCAGGAGGCGGGCTTCAAAATTACCCCGGGTGGTGAGATGGAGCATCTCTTTGGCCAATTGCCGGTAGCGATGGGCATGACGAGGTTTGCCCTGATTGATCATGTTTTCAGCCATCAGGCCCAGGATCTCTGCTTTTTCTTCCGTATCCGCCTCGCCCAGAGCTTTATAAGCGCGGCGCAAGAAATCCTCGGCCAGGGCGGGCTGGGCTGTATCTACATAGGTTTCACCCAGCCCCTTCAAGGCCCTGCTCAGGCCTTTTCTGTCGCTGCTGTTCCTGCATTTTTCTGCCGCCCGCCTGTAGAGGGCCAGTGCTCCCTGGTAATTGGAGGCCAGTCTTTCCGCATCCCCCAGGGCCAGTAAAAACTCTACTTGCTCCTGGAATCGGGGCGGGAGCTGCTGCAGATAATGGCGCAAGAGGTGACCCCGGCCACTGCGGACCAGTTCCGAAGAAAGACGGGCCAGGACCTCAGCCGCATCAGCCCACTGGCGCCCTTCCAGCAAATGCTGGAAAGCCTGCTCCTCCTGGCCTTCCTTAAGATAAAAATATCCGGCCCGGCAATGGAGCAGCTCATAATCGGGCAGCCTTTTGCGGGCTTCCCGGCGGAGAAAATCCCGGAAGAGGTTATGATAGCGAAAAAGGCCGTTCCCCAGTTCAGACAGGAAAAGACCCTTCTTGCTGGCGCGAGATAGTAAACGGGGTGTAAATTCACCCCCCATTACCACCGTACAAGCGTGGAGGCTTAAATAATCCAGAATGGAAGTTTTGAGCAAGAATGATAATAAACTGCTATCCTGCCGCTCCAGTACATCCAGGATAAGAAATTCAAAAAGGCTGTCCAGGCTGTTATCCAGGGTATCACTAAGGGGCAACCGGACCGTCCCTTCTTTAATTCCCCTGCCGATAAGTTTGAGGGTCATAATCCAGCCTTCGCTGTAATCGTAAATCCACCGGGCGTCTTCCCGGGTGAGACGGGGCGAGAATTCCCGCGATAAATATTCATAAACTTCCTCAGGGTTCAAGGCCAGATCCTTCTCGTCGATCAGCAACCTCTGTCCCCTGGCCGCCTGGCGGTAAACTTCAGGAATTTCTACCTTTTCCCGGGAAAGAAGGGCTACCCGCAACCACCGGGGCTTACAGGCCAGAAAACGATCCAGGAACAGGGAAACCTCTTTTTCCTCCCCCACCAGGTGCCAGTCGTCGATGATTAAAATTCCTTCTGCCCCGGTATATTCTTCCAGGCTATGCAGCAGGACATTTAATACACTGTCCCAGTTTAACGCCTCATATTTTTTTAGCTCTTCTGGTAATTTATCCCTGATGCCGGGTGCCAGCTTCTCCAGGGCTCCTGCCAGGTAGCTGGCAAAAACAAAACTACTGGCATCCTCCGGCCCCGGGCTGTACCACCCGTAAGGCACCTCCAGCAGGGCAAGAGCCTGGACAATAGCGGTTGTTTTCCCGTAACCGGCCGGGGCGCTAATGACAGTAAGGGAATAATCCATAAGCCGTTGCAATTTATTTTTTAACCCAGGCCTTAACCATATATCTGCTGCAGGCCTGGGAGCAACCAGCTTGCTTTCCACCAGGGCCAGCGACTTTAGCATATCCCGGCCTCCCCTCCCGTTGTTAATAAGCCCAGGGGACTGCATATATTATTGGGATATTTCAAGCAAAAAGGCATGCCTGTAGTATTTAGACAACCGACCTGCCGGTTACAAAGAGGTGGCTTAACTTAATTTTAACATACTTTTAGTTGCATACAAGTTACAATTTGTAGTAACCCAGGTTCCCCTCAAAAAAGACGCCACGAGCTGTCGCCCGCGGCCGTCCTGACTGAAAACAGGTAAAATTAGTAACGCTTGTTTGTAATTGGAGGCACGGTTTCGTCCGGCTTTATTTCCCGGATCAGATTCGGTACCGGGTAATCAAAGCCTTCCTTTTGCTCAAATTTAATATGATAGAAGCTCTGCAGGGCCTGGTGATCCTCTTTGCGGAAGGTCATGGCACCCTTGGGTGTTTCAAAGCTCATGCCTTCCATTGCTGCGATGAGCTTATCGGCGCCGGTATCGCCACCGGTTTTTTCCACGGCCTGCAGGATAGCCGCTGCTACGGCAAAGCCACCGCAGGTAAAGAGATCAGGGGGCTGCCCATTAAAGCGTTTTTTATGTTCTTCCACCAGCCAGTCATTGAGCTTGTTTTTCGGGAGGCCGTAGTAATAGATAGAGAAGCCTTCCTGCCCTTCCAGGCCCTTCATGGCCTTCATGACGGCAATCTCCGGTGTCTGGGTGATGAGCTTAATGCCTTTATCCGCTACCTTCATATCCATAATCTGTTTCCAGGGCGTATTGGCAGTCCCGGCCCAGATAACATAAAGATAGTCGGGGCTGGCATTAATAATCCGCTGGATGTGGACGGTAAAGTCCGTGGCGTTCATGGCGACAAATTCCTGGATGGAGGTCTTGAGGCCTTTCTGTCCCGCTGCTTTCACAAAGGCGGTAGCACCATCGCGACCAAAGGAGTAATCCTGGGCCAGGATAGCGACGCTCGCCCCCGGTTTCGCGCTGGCAATGGCAGCCGCCGCGGCCAGGGCATCCTGGGTGGAGTTCCTCCCCGTCCGGAAGATGTACCTGTTCCACTGGGCCCCGGTAATGCTATCCGCCACCGCTGGCTCCACAATCATTACCCTTTTGTACTCCTGGGCCAGGGGGAGTATGGCCAGGGCGTCGGCAGAGCTGGCGCTCCCCACCAGGATGTCAACTTTCTCTTCTTCTAAAAGCTTCAGGGCTTTTTGTTTGGCTACGTCAGGCTTGGTAGTAGTGTCCTCGACCACTATCTTGATGGGCCGACCGGCCACTTCTCGTTTGCCCTGGGTAAGGTAGTCCAGCCCGAGTTCCAGGCCATTGATGGTCATCTTGCCATAAGTCTCCAGGGCGCCGGTAAGGGATGTAACTACTCCGATTTTGATCGGTTTCCCCGCCTCACTTGCTTTCCCTTTTTCCTTTTCCCCACCACCGCCACAGGCGGTCATAAAAGCAAGCAAGGCTATTGCCGTAAAAATCACAATTAGTTTTTTCCTCAATACTTTTTCCTCCTTCCCTTATTATCCAGGCATGAATTCTACAATAAAAATACTTTTCCCTGTCACCTCCCGCGCCTTTTTTAATCATTTGTTTTATCATTATTTTACGGTTATATAGTTACATGACAGTTACCAGGAAAAAACTGCTTATACCTCCTCTACCGGCGCCTGAAATGTCGCTGTAAAATTTCTGCTGCCTCCGGCGGCACCAGTCCTTCGAGGCATCCTCCAACTATAGCAACCTGGCGGACAATACTTGCACTAACAAAAGAGTATTCCGTTGTGGCCATCAGAAAAATGGTTTCAATATCTTCAGCCAGCTTTTTATTCATTAAGGCCACCTGCATCTCAGATTCAAAATCAGATACCGCTCTTAACCCTTTGATAATGACCGAAGCTCCTTCCTTTCTGGCGAAATTAACCATTAACCCCGAAAAAGGTTTGACGTTTACGTTGGCGAGGTGGCTGGTAGCAGCTTTAAGTAACTCTAATCTTTCTGCTAAATTTAAATATGTCCTTTTAGGAGTACTGACGGCCACTGCAACAATTACACTTTCAAAAAGGTTTGCTGCCCGTTTAATGATATCCAAATGGCCATTTGTTACCGGGTCAAAGGTACCCGGATAGATTGCCACCTGCAAGAGCCATCACTCCTGAAGCCAAAAATGCCGGGGTTATTACTCCCCGGCATAGTATAATTATAAAAATTTAATGCTTGTTCATAATAGACGTCACGGTTTCCTCCGGCTTTATCTCCCGGATCAGAATCGGTACCGGGTAATCAAAGCCTTCCTTCTGCTCGAATTTAATATGGTAGAGCGTCTGCAGGGCCTGATGGTCCTCTTTACGGAAGGTCATAGGACCCTTGGGGGTCTCAAAACTCATGCCTTCCATAACTTCGATAAGCTTCTCGGCGCTGGTATCACCGCCGGTTTTCTCCAGGGCCTGAACTATGGCCATTGCAGCCGCAAAGCCGCCAGGGGTAAAGAGGTCGGGAGGCTGCCCGTTAAAGCGTTTTTTATGCTCCTGGACCAGCCAGTCATTGGCTTTGTTTTTGGGCAGGCCATAATAGTATACGGAATAACCTTCCTGCCCCACCAGGTTCATCATGGCTTTCATGGCAGCGATCTCCGGCGTACCCGTTATGATCTTGATACCCTTTTCCGGCACCCGCATATCCGTGATCTGTTTCCAGGGAGTATTGGCGCTACCGGCCCAGATGACAAATAGATAATCGGGTTTAGCATTGATAATACGCTGGATGTTGGCCGTAAAGTCGGTGGCGTTCATAGGGGCGAATTCCTGGAGAATTACCTTCAGGTCTTTCTGTTCCCCGGCTTTTACGAAGGCGGCGGCACCCTCGCGACCGAAAGAATAATCCTGGGCCAGGATGGCTACCGAGGCGCCGGGTTTGGCTCCGGCAATGGCTGCCGCCACGGCCAGGGCATCCTGGGAAGAGTTGCGAGCCGTCCGGAAGATGTATTTATTCCACTGGGCACCGGTAATGCTGTCGGCCACTGCCGGCTCGACCACCATAATGCGCTGATACTCCTGGGCCAGGGGCAGGATGGCCAGGGCATCGGCGGAACTGGCGCTGCCCACCAGGATATCCACTTTTTCCTCTTCCAGCAGCTTCAAGGCTTTTTGCTTAGCTACATCAGGCTTGGTGGTAGTGTCCTCAGTTAATATTTCTACAGGTCGCCCGGCAACTTCTTTCTTCCCCTGGGAGCATACTCCAGTCCCAGTTCAAAACCATTTATAGTTGCTTTACCATAAGTCTCCAGGGCTCCGGTGAGGGAGGTAACTATCCCGATTTTAATCGGCTTCCTGGCCTCAGAAGCCTTTGCCCTATCTTTGCCCCCACTACAACCTGATAACAACAGCATTAAAAATAATAATGCAATTAACGACAGAGTGCCTTTTTGCTTCAGCTTCAATGGTTTTCCTCCTTCCTGCTAATCTCAATTGCCATTGGCTACAAAAAGGGTAGTCCAGGTGCCTGCTTCTAGATCATCAGGCCACCGTCTACACCCAGCACCTGGCCGTTAATATATGACGCTTCATCAGAAGCCAGGAACAGGTAAGCCGCCGCCACATCCCGGGGTACCCCCAGGCGTCCCAATGGTGTCCTGGATTGCATCAGTTCCAGGACCTTTTCCGGTACTTTGGCCGTCATATCGGTAATGATAAAGCCCGGCGCGATGGCATTGACGCGTATCCCTTTTTTGCCAAGTTCTTTGGCCCAGGACTTCGTTATGCCGATTACCCCGGCCTTGGTAGCAGCATAGTTGGTCTGGCCTACATTCCCGTAAACCCCCACTACCGAAGAGGCGTTGAGAATTACACCCGAACCCTGTTCCATCATAATGGGCACCACGGCCTGGGTGCAGTTGAATACGCCTTTCAGGTTAACAGCAATGACTTTATCCCATTGTTCTTCAGTCATTTTGGTCAAGAAGGCGTCTGCTGTGATGCCGGCATTGTTAATTAAAATATCGATCCGGCCGAACTCCCCTTTTGTGGCATCTACCATGTTTTGTACGCTGGCCCTGTCGGTGACATCTACCTTGAAGAAAAGAGCCCGGGCTCCTGTAGACTTGAGTTCTGCGAGAGTTTGTTCCCCCGCCGCCGCATCAAAATCGCAAATTACCACCATGGCCCCTTCACGGGCAAAAAGAAGTGCCGTTTCCTTGCCGATGCCCCTAGCTCCTCCGGTAATGATGGCTACTTTATCCTTTATACGCATGAGTTCTCCTCCTCGAAATATTTTTTGATATAATTTTATTAACCTTCCTTTTCAGGTCCTCTCTACAATCGTAGCTACTCCCATGCCACCGCCCACACACAGGGTTGCCAGACCATACCGGCTCTGGCGCTTTTGCATTTCATGCACCAAAGTAACCAAAATTCTGGCACCGCTGGCGCCAATGGGATGCCCCAGGGCTATAGCACCACCGTTCACGTTGGTCTTAGTTAAATCCAGTTCCAGTTCTTTAGCTACCGCCAGGGATTGGGCAGCAAAGGCTTCGTTGGCTTCGATCAGGTCCAGGTCGGCAATGGTAAGACCGGTCCGCTTCAGCGCTTTACGAGTGGCCTCCACCGGCCCGATGCCCATGATGCTGGGGTCTACCCCGGCCGTACTCCAGCTGCGAATGGAGGCCACAGGCTTCAGACCCAGGGTTTCGGCTTTCCAGGCCGAAGTTAGCACCACTGCTGCTGCTCCATCGTTAATCCCCGAAGCATTACCGGCCGTAACCGTCCCATCCCTTTTGAAGGCAGGTTTCAATTTGGCCAGGGCCTCCGCAGTGGTGCCAAAACGGGGGAACTCATCCTGGACAAACACGACAGGCTCTCCTTTACGCTGGGGTACTTGTACCGGGACAATCTCATCCCGGAAACGCCCTTCCTTAACAGCCTTTTCTGCCCGCCTCTGGCTCTCCAGGGCAAAACAATCCTGCTCTTCCCGGGTAATATGGTAACGTTCGGCCAGGTTTTCGGCAGTAATGCCCATGTGGTAGTTATAGAAAGCATCCCAGAGACCATCTTTAAGCATCACATCTATTACCTGGTCATCTCCCATACGGCTACCCCAGCGAGCTCCAGGCAGGGCGTAAGGTGCCCGGGACATATTCTCTACGCCTCCGGCCACAATAACATCCGCCTCCCCTGCCTCAATAAGGCGGGCGGCCAGGTTGATGGCCCGCAGGCCCGAGCCGCAGACCATATTGATCGTTATAGCCGGGACTTCCACGGGAAGGCCGGCCTTGATGGCTGCCTGGCGTGCCGGGTTCTGTCCCAGTCCTGCCTGGAGTACATTACCCAGGATTACTTCATCCACCTGGCCGGGTTCTATCCCGGCTCTGTGCAGGGCTTCTTTTATCACGATGGCCCCCAATTCTACTGCCGGAATGTCCTTTAAGGTTCCCCCAAAACTGCCGATGGCCGTGCGCACTGCACTGAGAATAACCACATTGTCCACGCCCGTCATCCTCCATTTTGTTTTAACAATACCTCTGTTTCATTAACTCGCATTTATATAATTATTTAATTAAGATTCTTACTCAGGTCATTCGAACTCACCTTCCCTGCTTAAACTTCTTCACTTCATCACATATACTAGGGCAACCTGGTTACTGTTAGGTTACACTTTTACTTGCTGCCCGGCTTCCACTTTAACCCGTCTTTTCCCGCACCCCTACGGGCTTTCGTAACCCCCCAGTAACTTATACTGTCTATACTTACAATCGCTAAAGTTTTTAAGCCCAGGGAGTGACTGATATGGATCAAAGCCTGGAATTCGATGCCATCCAGATCGGTCAGAAGGCCAGCCTGACCAAAACTATTACAGAATGCGACATCTATACCTTTGCCGGTATCACGGGGGATTTCAATCCGGTTCACATTGATGCCGAGTTCGCCAGGAAAAGCATCTTTAAAGAAAGAATTGCCCATGGGATGCTAACTGCCGGTCTCATATCTGCTGTCCTGGGTACGAAACTGCCAGGCATAAATACCGTTTACCTCAAGCAGGAACTGGAGTTTACATCTCCGGTACGCATTGGCGATACCATTACTGCCCAGGTAGAAGTCCTGGAAAAGAAGCCGGAAAAGAAGATCATCCGCCTCAAGACCATTGCCACCAACCAGGAGGGAAAGCTGGTCCTCAAAGGAGAAGCCGTAGTCATGAAGCCGGTTTCGTGAATGTGCCCACTAATATTTCATGGCTTGCTTGATATGTTTATTTGTAACCGGAGGTGCTTAAAGATGGAATTCAATCTCAACAAAACGCAGGAAATGATTCGCCAGATGGTACGGGAATTTGCCCGGAAGGAAGTAGCTCCTGGAGCTGCCGAACGGGATGCCAGCGGCACCTTTCCCTGGGAAATCGTCCACCAGATGGCTGATTATAACCTGCTGGGCATTCCTTTCCCAGAAGAATACGGCGGGGCAGGGGCCGATACTTTAAGCTACATCATCACCATCGAAGAACTGGCACGGGTTTGTGCTGCTACAGCCGTTATTGTCTCGGCCCACACTTCCCTGGGGGCCCACCCCATCTACCAGTTTGGTACCGAGGAACAGAAGCAGCGCTTTCTTGTACCCCTGGCCCAGGGAAAAAAACTGGGAGCTTTCGCGTTGACCGAACCCAATGCCGGGACCGATGCCGGTTCCCTCCAGGCTACTGCCATCCAAGAAGGAGATCATTATATCCTTAATGGCAATAAAGTTTTCATCACCAATGGCGGTGTGGCGGATGTCTATATTGTCTTTGCCAGGACTGGCCTGGGCAAGGGGAGCCACGGTTTAACGGCCTTCATAGTTGAAAAAGGTACGCCCGGCCTCTCCTTTGGAAAAAAAGAAGACAAACTCGGTATCCGCGCCTCCAGTACGACCGAACTCATTTTCCGGGATTGTCCTGTCCCTGTGGAAAACCGCCTGGGCGAAAAAGGAGATGGCTTCAAAATTGCCATGCAGACCCTGGACGGGGGGCGCATCGGTATTGCTGCCCAGGCTCTGGGTATAGCCCAGGCCTGCCTGGACGCTTCCGTGCGCTATGCCAGAGAGCGAGAGCAGTTCGGCAGGCCCATTGGTTCTTTCCAGGCCATCCAGTGGATGCTGGCCGATATGGCCACCCAGATCGAAGCAGCTCGCCTGCTGACTTACCGGGCGGCGTGGCTTAAAGACAGGAAACGCCCGTTCTCACGGGAAGCGGCCATGGCCAAGCTTTTTGCCTCGGAGACGGCCATGCAGCAGGCCATCAAAGCCGTCCAGATCCATGGCGGGTACGGTTACATGAAGGATTATCCCGTAGAACGGTTCTTCCGTGATGCCAAAATAACCGAGATATATGAGGGTACATCTGAAGTCCAGCGTCTGGTCATCTCAGCCAGCATGTTACGATAGGAGGAAAAGCCCATGCGCATAATCGTCTGCATCAAGCAAGTGCCCGATACCACGGAAGTGCGCATCGACCCGCGTACCGGTACCCTGATCCGTACAGGCGTACCCAGTATAATCAACCCCGAAGATCTTCACGCCCTGGAGGCGGCCCTGGCTATTAAGGATCAGCAGGGGGCGGAAGTTATTGCCCTGTCCATGGGACCGCCCCAGGCTCAGGATGCCCTGCTGGAAGCCCTGGCCATGGGGGTTGACCGGGCCATTCTCTTAAGCGATCGTAATTTTGCCGGCGCTGACACAGCAGCCACTTCTTATACCCTGGCCCGGGCTATCAAGAAAATAGGTTCTTTTGATCTGGTGCTGACCGGCCGCCAGGCCATTGACGGTGATACAGCCCAGGTGGGCCCCCAATTGGCCGAACTGCTGGATATACCCCAGGTAACCTACGTTCAGCAGTTAAGCCTGGCGCCCGACGGTACCTGTCGCTTACAACGGGCTCTGGAGAACGGCTACGAAGTGGTGGAGACCAGGCTGCCGGCCCTCTTTACAGTAGTCAAAGAACTGAACACCCCGCGCTATCCCTCTATCCGTGGTATTGTCCGCGCTTGCCGGCAGGGCGTCACTGCCTGGACGAGTGCAGACATAGCGGCCGTTACCGCTCTCACAGGACTTAACGGGTCGCCCACCCGGGTACGCCGGACTTTTATACCGGAGCATAAAAAAAGCTGCACCATCCTTAACGGCTCTCCCCAGGAGAGTTGCCGCACCCTCCTGCAACATCTTAAAGAACGCCGGATCTTGAAATTTGAACAATTATAGAAGGAGGTCCTGGTTAAAACCATGCGTATAAATAGTGACCTCTGCACGGGTTGCCGCCTGTGCGTGCGCCACTGCCCCTTTGACGCTATAGAAGTAGTTGATAAACGGGCCCGTTTCAAAGATAACTGTAATAGCTGCGGAGCCTGCATAGAAGTTTGTAAATTCCACGCTATCACTCTAGATGAGGTCCCAGGAAAGAGTACTGGAAGGGCTGAGGAAGGGCCCGTAACTTATGCAGGCATCTGGGTCTTTGCCGAGCAGCGGCAAGGGCGCCTGGCCGGGGTAGTGCTGGAACTCCTGGGCGTCGCCCGGGAACTCGCTTCCCAAAGTAATACTGATGTAACTGCCGTACTGTTAGGTCAGGGCGTTGCCGGCCTTGCCAGCCAGCTCATCGCCTGCGGCGCTGATCGTGTTTACCTGGTGGAACACCAGGAGCTGACCAGTTACCGCACTGAGCCTTATACTTATATTCTCAGTAACCTGGTGCAGGAATACCGGCCAGAAATCCTCCTCCTCGGTGCTACCCATATCGGCTGTGACCTGGCCCCGCGCCTGGCCCGGCGCCTGAATACCGGCCTGACTGCCGATTGTACTGGTTTAGCCGTTGACCCTGAAGAAAAAATTCTCCTCCAGACCCGGCCGGCCTTTGGTGGTAATCTCATGGCTACCATCGCCTGCCCCCACCACCGGCCCCAGATGGCCACGGTGCGCCCGGGGGTGATAGTGAAATTAGAGCCGGATTACACCCGCAAGGGCGAGGTCATCAGGCAATCTTATACTATCCCCCCCGAAGTCCTGCGAACCACAGTACTGGAAATTGTACAAACAACTGCAACTACAGTAAACCTGGAAGAAGCGGAAATAATTATTGCCGGCGGGCGTGGTTTGGGTGGACCGGAAGGCTTCCGGAAGCTAGAAAAAATCGCGGCCCTCCTGGGGGCTACTGTAGGTGCTTCCCGGGGAGCTGTGGAGGCCGGCTGGATTGGCCGCGAGCATCAGGTGGGCCAGACAGGTAAAACTGTGCAGCCCAAACTGTATATAGCTTGCGGCATCTCCGGAGCCATCCAGCACCTTGCCGGCATGCAGCGTTCGGGCTGTATAGTAGCCATTAATACTGACGCCAGCGCTCCTATCTTCAGGGTTGCCGATTACGGCATTGTAGGCGATGTTCATCAGATTCTACCTGTGCTGGCCGAAGAAATACAGACCTTCAAGTAAATGCTATAAATACCCTGTATATAGAATGGCAAAAGGGCGCCACGTAGCGCCCTTTCACTTTAGCTGCTAGTTGCCGAAGAAGAGCAGGATGAGAACCAGGAACAGGATCAAGGCCCAGCTGCCAAATGGGCCTGGTCCGAAGAAGCCGCCCATGGTTATTCCCCCTTTCCGGAATACCTAACCAGGATTAATTGCCAAAGAAGAGCAGGATGAGGATCAAGAACAGGATTAAAGCCCAGCTGCCAAATGGACCTGGTCCGAAGAAGCCGCCCATGGTTATTCCCCCTTTCTCCGGTAGTTAGAGGCGGTTAATTACCGAAGAACAGTAGTATCAGTACCAGGAAGAGGATAAAAGCCCAGTTGCCGAAAATGCTATCTGCCATCTTGTGGCCCCCTCTCCAATTTCTCCAGGTTTTACTTTAACTTATGCCATTGCCTGCCAGGAGGTTACACTCCTGGAAAAACGCCCGGCAGGTTACCGGGCTAAACGAAGATAAATAAAGCGATCAACAGGAACAGGAAAAGGAATACCAGGCCGCCATCGGCAAAGATGTCCCGTACCTGGGCTTCAGGCTGGATCTGGACTTCAGCCATGATGCCACCCCCTCTGAAAATAGATACTGGCCGCCAGATGCCACTCCAGGCTGCGGGCCTTTTACCCCCTCCTTTTTAATCCCTCCAGGTATTTTATGTATCTCCTGCACCGGTGGTTACCAAATAAAAAATCCCCCGTATGGGGGATTTGGCTGGGTAATTATCATTAAACATTAAAGCGAAAGTTAATAATATCGCCATCCTGGACGATATAATCTTTGCCCTCCAGACGGGCCAGGCCTTTCTCCTTCACTTTATTCATGTCGCCCAGCCTTTCCAGGTCGTTGAAGTTCACCACTTCGGCGCGGATGAAGCCCCGCTCAATATCGCTGTGAATCTTACCGGCCGCGGCCCGGGCATTGGTGCCCTCTTTGATGGTCCAGGCGCGGACCTCATCTTCCCCGGCCGTGAGGAAGGAAATTAACCCCAGGCGACGGTAAATGGCCCGGGCCAGCCGGTCAATACCCGGTTCGGTAATGCCCATTTCTTGCAGGAATACTTCCCGGTCGGCGGGTTCCAGACGGGCTATTTCGGCTTCCAAGGCCGCACAAAGGGTTAAAACCGGGATGCCCCTGGCGGCAGCATAGGCCTCAACCTCTTCCTGGCCCTCATAATGACCTGCCCGTAACTGCTCTTCGTCAATATTGACCACAATGATCATGGGTTTGGTGGTTAAAAACCCCATGTGCCGTAAAACCTGCCATTCTTCGGCCGTAAGACCAGCTTCCAATAAAGGCTTTTCCGCTTCCAGGGCTTCCTGGCAGCGGCGTAAGGCGCTTTGTTCGGCCAGCAGGTCGCCCTTAATCTTCTTGCTGGCGGCAATGCGTTCCAGCCTGGTTTCCACCAGTTGCAGGTCAGCCAGCAGGAGTTCCGCATTGATCATCTCCAGGTCGCGCACCGGATTGAGGCTTCCCTCCACATGGAGCACGTCCTCCCGTTGAAAGGCACGGACGACATGAAGCAGGGCATCTACCTCCCGGACGGCAGCCAGGAAGGCTGCCCCGGCGCCACGGGTCAATCCCGGTACATCAATAATCTCCAGGGTGGCCGGGGTAACTTTACGAGGGTGGTAAAGGGACGCCAGAAAATCGAGGCGGGGGTCGGGAATGGGCGCGGTGCGGATATTGGTTTTTGTCCGGCCGGCAAAGGCCGAGGTCTCCGCCTCAGCCTGGGTTAAAAGGTTGAATAACGTCGTTTTGCCTACCAGGGGCAGGCCGATAATACCACAGGTCAGGGCCAACTGTCTTCACCTCGGCAACAGTATAACAACTCTGGTGGCAAAAAGAAAGGCCAATGCTTATTATTATTTTCTTGGGGCAATAAAAAAAGGAGCTATCTTGCTCCTTCTGAGATGAATTTTTGGAGCCCATAACCGGGATTGAACCGGTGACCTCCGCCTTACCAAGGCGACGCTCTACCGACTGAGCTATATGGGCATGGTTGCGGGGGATGGATTCGAACCAACGACCTTCGGGTTATGAGCCCGACGAGCTACCAACTGCTCCACCCCGCAATATAAATTTATATGGTGGAGGGGGCTGGATTTGAACCAGCGAAGGCTGCGCCAGCAGATTTACAGTCTGCCCCCTTTGGCCAACTCGGGAACCCCTCCATATTTCCTTTTCAGGCGCAACAGTAATTATAGCATCCTGCCTTGTTGGCGTCAAGCCCTTTTTCCCGGTAATTACTGGTTATTATCCCGCCGTTCCAAATAACGCTCCAGCTTGCGCTTCACGCGCTGGAGGGCATTATCGATGGATTTAACATGGCGTTTCAGGTCAACGGCAATCTCCTGGTAGGATTTACCTTCCAGGTAAGACATTAAAACTTTCCACTCCAGGGAACTTAAAATCTCGCCCATTTTTTCTTCGATGTCAACGAATTCTTCCTGGCTGATGATGAGCTCTTCCGGGTCGGTAATCTTGGAACCAGAAATAATGTCCAGCAGGGTGCGATCGGAATCTTCGTCATAAATGGGCTTATTGAGAGAGACATAAGAGTTCAGGGGGATGTGCTTTTGCCGGGTGGCTGTTTTAATGGCCGTGATAATCTGCCGGGTAATGCACAGCTCGGCAAAGGCCCGGAAGGAGGACAACTTGTCACCGCGAAAATCGCGGATGGCCTTGTAAAGGCCAATCATCCCTTCCTGGACAATATCCTCCCGGTCAGCGCCAATGAGGAAATAGGAACGTGCTTTCGCTCGGACAAAATTGCGGTACTTATTAATCAAATATTCCTGGGCTACTTCATCACCCTCCTGGGCCAGGTAAACAATGTCCTCATCCCCAAGAACTTCATAGGGTTGCCACGTTTCCTGCTGTACATTGACGCTCATGCCAACGCCTCCACCCTGGATTTCCAAGAACCATAGTAATAAAAGGAGGCCCTATATCTTGTCCAATAACATCAATAATTATACAAGAAACCCATCTCAACCGCAAGAGTTAACTACTGCCTACTGGCGGCGCCATTTTTCTAGAACTTTAAGGGTTTCCCCTTGGAGTCGCCCATCCAGGGAGTTCCTCTGGGGGGCCTTCTGGCCCTCCCTGGCCATCTCCCGGTGGGCGTTTTCAATGTAAGCCTTTAACTCGGCTACCGGTAGACGGAGGGCCCCGCCTCCCAGGATCATGCACTGCTCGGCCGCATCGGCAGTTGCTACGTAAACCTGGCCTTGAGTATTGAGGTTCCTTACCAGTTTCTCGATGACAGCGTCAGCCGTTTCACCCTCACGACTGTAAATAATCTCCACGCCGCCGATCTTTTCCTTCTTTTCCACTGCCCCGGCAACCTTATGGGCATCAAAGACAATTATTACCTGTCCACCCCAGTAAGCCTGGTAATTAATTAACTCTGCTATTAGTTTATCGCGGGCATGGGCAAAACTTGACTCTTCTTTTAGCTTAACTAATTCCGGCCAGCTGTATAAAAAGTTATAGCCGTCAACAATGAGCACATCAGGCACAGGTTCACCCCGTTTCATACCGGGCAGCAATACCTCTGGCGGACGACCTCATACATTAAAACTGCAGCTGCGGCAGCAACATTTAAAGAATTAATTCTCCCGCGCAGGGGCAATCTCACGGTAAAATCACAGTGGGACCTGACCAGGGGGGAAAGCCCCCGGCCCTCGCTCCCGAAGACCAGGACGAGGGGTATGGTAAAATCGGTAGCAAAGGCTTCCCTGGTGCCATCGCCCTCAGCACCAATGACCCAGATCCCTTCAGTCTTTAGCCTGGCGATGGCCTGGGACAGGTTGGTCACCCTGGCTACAGGGACATACTCCAGGGCTCCGGCAGCAGCCCGGGCCACGGCTGTGGTTAAACCCGCCGTACGTCGCCGGGGGATAATAATGCCGTGGGCGCCGGCGGCTTCTGCCGAGCGTAAAATGGCCCCCAGGTTATGGGGATCCTCCACCTGGTCCAGCATGATTAAAAAGGGGGACTCCTGTTTTTCCCGCGCCAGGGATAGGAGGTCGTCAAGTTCGCCATAACTCCTGGCCGCCGCCAGGGCTACCACGCCCTGGTGTCGGGAACCTGCCATTTTATCCAGGACCGGCCTGTCCACCCGCTGGACAGGAATTCCCTGGCTCCGGGCCAGGGCGAGGATCTCGCCAATTACCCTGCCTTCCAGCCGGGGGGCCATTAAAATTTTATGCAAGGGCCGGCCGGCCCGCAGGGCTTCCCGGACCGGGTTGCGGCCGGCAAGAATATCGTCCATTAACTTTCCTCCCTGGCACGGACAACCGGCGCCCGGCCACAACTCAGGGCGCCTTCGTGGCAGACGCCTTCCGTCTCGCAGGTGGGCCCGGCGTGGCTAAAAATGAGGGGAGCAATCTTTCTCACCTGGTCCCTCATTTTTAAGGCCAGTTCCCGGATTTCCCACTGGGCCCGGTTACAGCAACGCAGGCGAAAAAAATTAAACAAACTGCGGGCATTAAAGGTACATACCAGCTTTGTCTCACAGGCATTGGGTAACAGGTAGCGGGCATCTTCCCGGGGGACCAGCTCCTGTATTTCATGATATGCCTTTTGTAAGGCCCTCATACATTCCTGGTAGCGAGCCAGGGCTTCCGGCACGGCGGCGATGCTGGGGGGGATAATGTAGGTGAAGTTGTCTTCGTTGACGTAACGCTGGGATTTCTGGGAATAGGAAGCTATGCGGTGCCTGACCAGCTGGTGGGAAAGGACGCGGCTGACCCCTTCTATGGCAAAGGTAAAGGTGATATGCTCCAGGGGGGATTCATGGCCCAGGGATAAAAGCAGGCGCAGCAGCCTTTCTATTTCCTCTCTATCCATTGCGGCCAGAAGCCTGCTTGCCCCCCGGGGCGAATAACAGAGGCGGGCCGCCGCGGCCACCAGGCGCTCCGGCTCCGGGGTATGGCTGATGAGTTCGACTTGCATTTTAATCCTCTCCCTGTTATACTTCCGCCAGCTCAAAAATCAGCCGGGCAAGCTCATCCAGTCTTTGCCACTCGCCCTTGAGGTACAGGTAACCGAAGAGACTTTCCAGGGCCGTGCTGGAATGGTACTCCTCCGGGACGGCGCTGCGGGGCAGGTGACCCGGCCGGGCGTTACGGCCCCGGCGCAGGATGTCCTTTTCCGTAGCCGTCAAGTGGGCCTCCAGGACCGGTACTAACCTGGCCTGGCCGGCGGCCCGGACGAAACGTACGGCTTCCCGGTGCAATTGCTCCAGCCTGGCGGGGCCGCGGCGCACCAGGTGGGTGCGGATCAGCAGTTCGTAAACGGCGTCTCCGACATAGGCGAGAACCAGGGGTGAAAGGCCGGCAACGGGATCCACTGTCGCTCCTCCAAAAATAACTCTATTGCAGGCTGGCATTGTCGCGCTCGCTCCCTGGCCCTTGTGGAGCGCCCAGCACTCAACTCGTTTGTAATAGGTATCTCTTCGCAAACAAAACCGTTGCGAATTGAGTGCTGGGTCAGCCTCGGGCTCGGGCGGGGTTCCCGGCCTATTCGGCATCCTTGCCTTTAGAATCCGGCCGAAGGCCTCGCTGTCCTCGGCCCCGCTTATCATCCCTCAGCTTCGCCTGGGCTGCTTCGCCCCTCGGTAGAAGCTCGCTCGCTTCCGACAAATGCCAGCCAGGCATTTTCATGCCCTCGCTGGTGGCGGCGTGCTGCCAGGAGGGAGTCCTCAGCTTTTCTTCCAGCGGGGCCCGTAAGGAGTATCCTCCAGGATTATCCCCAGGCCTTTGAGACGGTCGCGGATGGCGTCGGCCGTGGCCCAGTCTTTGCGCTGCCGGGCTTCCTGGCGGATGCTTAAAATGATGTCCATGAGGCCTTCCAGGAGAGCATCATCCAGCTGCTGCTGGGGCCGGCCAAAGAGGCCCAGGACATTTTCGCCCAGTTCCTCAAAAACCGTAGCTACCCTTTTAACAACCCCGGCGTCCGGCCGGGCCGTCCCAGCAAGGTAACTATTGATCTCCCGGGCCAGGTCGTAAAGGGCCGCCAGGGCCCGCGCCGTATTGAAGTCATCATCCAGGGCAGCCGTAAACTCCTGGCGCAGTTCTTCAACCCGCCCGGCCAGGGTAGCGCCCTTTTCGCTGCTGGCAGTTGACCCACCGGCACCTCCCAGGTGGCAGCGGGCCTCGTTCAAAAGGCGGCGGGTATTTTCCAGGCGTTCCAGGCCCTTCTCGGCGGCCAGGAGCCCGGCGTCATCAAAGTCAATGGGGCTGCGGTAATGGGTAGAAAGTAAAAATAGGCGCACCGCCAGGGGCCGGAAACGGCTGGCGATGTCCCTTACCAGGAAGAAATTACCTTTAGACTTGGACATCTTTTCTTGGTTGACGGTGATAAAGCCGTTATGCAGCCAGAAACGGGCAAAAGGGCAGCCTGTCTGGGCTTCTGCCTGGGCAATTTCGTTTTCATGATGGGGAAAAATGAGATCAGCGCCGCCACCGTGGATATCGAACCCTGCCCCCAGGTATTTCAAGGCCATGGTGGAGCACTCAATATGCCAGCCCGGCCGGCCCGGCCCCCAGGGGCTATCCCAGGCCGGTTCCCCGGGGCAGGCGGCCTTCCAGAGGGCAAAGTCCAGGGGGTTACGCTTGGCGGTATTGACTTCCACCCGGGCGCCGGCCCGCATTTCCCCGGGGGTACGCCTGGACAGGCGGCCGTAGGCGGGGAACTTTTCTACTTCAAAGTAAACGTCGCCGCCGGCTTCATAGGCAAAACCGCGCCTTATAAGCTCCTCGATGGCGGCGATAATATCTCCTATATGCTGGCTGACCCGGGGATAAAGGGAGGCCCGCTTAACATTTAAGGCATCGGCGTCGTGAAAAAACTCTTCAATATAACGTTCAGCTATACTTAAAACCGGTACTCCTTCTTCCCGGGCCCTGTTGATGACCTTGTCGTCAATGTCGGTGAAATTCTGGACATAAATGACGTCATAATTCCGGTATTCCAGGTAACGCCGGAGGGCGTCAAAGACTACCAGGGGCCGGGCGTTGCCCAGGTGGATATAGTTATAAGTGGTCGGCCCGCAGACATACATCCGCACCCGGCCCGGCTCAGACGGAGTGAACTCTTCCTTTCGTCCCGTCAGCGTATTGTACAGGTAGATGCTCATCCTTGCTGGCCTCCAGTTCTTCGATCCTTCGTTCCAAACGCTGGATCTGGCGTTGCAGGCAGAGGAGCATTTCAGCAACCGGATCCGGCAATTCGTCGTGGCGGAGGTCGATTTCGCTGATTTCGGCATCGGCAATTTTGCGGCCGTTACGGACAACCACCTTGCCCGGAACACCTACCACCGTGCAGTTGGCCGGCACATCACGTAAAACAACGGAACCGGCGCCTATTTTGACATTATCGCCTATAGTAATATTCCCCAGAACCCTGGCCCCGGCACTAATGACGACATTGTTGCCAATGGTGGGGTGGCGCTTTCCCTTTTCCTTGCCGGTACCCCCCAGGGTAACTCCCTGGTACAGGGTGACGTTATTACCTACTTCTGCCGTCTCGCCGATAACCACTCCCATGCCGTGGTCGATGAAAACGCCTTCACCCAGTTTAGCCCCAGGATGGATTTCAATCCCGGTCAGGAAGCGGTTGAACTGGGAAATGAGCCTTGCCAGCAGGGTCAGGCCATGGCAGTAAAAGAAATGGGCGATGCGGTGGAGGAGCAGGGCATGAAAACCGGGATAACAGAGGATGACCTCCAGCAGGCTCCTCGCTGCCGGGTCACGCTGGAAAATAACTTCAATATCCCTTTTTAGCTGCCGCCACAAAGCTATCAACCTCCTCCCGATAATTATAAAAGCCTTCCATCCCGTCAGGGACGAAAGGCCGCGGTTCCACCCTGTTTGGAGATTGCTCTCCCCCTCAGCGGGCAATATATTGCCCAGGCCATAACGGGGCCCGCCGGCAGAACCTACTTTCGCTTCAGCCCTGCAGCTCCCAGGGGCACTTCAACGCCCGGTATCCGGGACCACTTCCAGCCACTGGTGCTCCCTCTCTGGTGACCCTTGGTGCGCCTACTCTCCCTGCTCATAGCCGTTAGCGTTATAAACCTTTAATCAAAAACATTATAAACCGGGGTGTTCATCACTGTCAAGCAACAAGACGCTGGCCTGGGCGGCAATACCCTCGCCCCGCCCTGTAAAGCCCAAGCCCTCAGTGGTTGTGGCCTTAATGCTGATCTGGCCTTTATGAACTTCCAGGGCCCGGGCTATCCTCTCCCGCATGCTGTCAATAAAGGGCGCGAGCTTGGGCTGCTCGGCTATGATAATGGTATCGGCATTGCCCAGGCGGTAGCCCGCCTGCCTGACCATACGGTAAACCTCCTGCAGCAGGACCAGGCTATCGGCGTCTTTATACCGGGGGTCCCCGGGGGGGAAATGCCTGCCGATATCCCCTAGGGCGGCCGCCCCCAGCAGGGCATCGGCCAGGGCATGGAGCAAAACATCGGCATCGGAATGGCCGGCCAGGCCGAGGGAATAGGGGATTTCAACCCCGCCCAGGACCAGGCGCCGGCCCGGGACCAGGCGGTGGACATCAAAACCGCAGCCGGTACGCATTAACTATCACCTGCCATAATGGCCCGGGCCAGGACCAGGTCGCCCGGGGTGGTAATTTTAATATTTACTTCTTCTCCTGGAACTAGTTTCACCGGGTAACCCGCCCTTTCCACCAGGGCCGCATCATCGGTAGCCTGCCAGCCATTAATTTCAGCCTCCCGGTAGGCCGCTGCCAGCCAGTCCCGGCGGAAAACTTGCGGTGTCTGTACCGCCCAGAGACCCCGGCGTTCCAGGGTGGCAGTAACCAGATCCTCTGTATTACCCCTCTTAATGGTTTCTTTCACCGGGAGGGCTGCAATGGCCGCCCCGGTATCCCGGGCCGCCGTAATCACCCGCTCCAGCAGGGCCGGACTCAAAAAAGGCCGTGCACCATCGTGCACGGCCACCCATTCTGCTGCCGGCGCTACGGCCTTAAGGCCGGCCGCAATGGAATCCTGCCTCTCCCTCCCACCGGTGACTATTTGCCTCACCTTCCGGTAAGGCCCACCTGTAACCACCTGATGGCACAGGGGGATATCTTCGGGCCGGGTAACGACGATGACTTCATCTACCAGGGGGGAAGCCTCGGCTACTGCCAGGATGTGGGCCAGGATGGGTTTATCTCCCAGGGGTAAAAAAACCTTATTGCTACCGGACCCCAGCCGCCGGCCCTGGCCGGCGGCGGCCACAATCAGGCTTAAGAAAGGCACTGGTACTCACTCCGCTCCAGGGCCTGGTGGTTGGAACCCATTTTACGTTCCGGCCCTTTGGGCCGGGCAAAAATCATCCGGCCGGCTGCCGTTTGCAGGACGCTTGTCACCAGGACGGCAATGGTCTGGCCAATGTAGCGGCGGCCATTTTCGACCACAATCATGGTGCCGTCATCAAGGTAAGCCACGCCCTGGCCAATCTCCTTGCCATCCTTGATGACCTGGACAGTCATTTCTTCACCCGGCAGGACAACGGGTTTGACAGCATTGGCCAGCTCATTAATGTTCAATACCCGCACACCCTGGAGTTCGGCCACCTTATTCAGGTTGTAATCATTGGTCAGGATGGGGGCGGCCAGCTTCTGAGCCAGGCGGACTAATTTGCTATCCACCTCCGTCAGGTCTTCAAAATCAACTTCCAGGACCTTGACGTTCACAGCCATTTCCTTGCGAATTTTATTGAGGATATCCAGGCCCCGCCGGCCGCGGTTACGTTTTAACAGGTCAGAGGAATCTGCTATGTGCCGTAATTCTTCCAGGACAAAAGAGGGTATCACCACGGTGCCTTCGATAAAGCCGCTTTTAATAATATCGGCTATACGGCCGTCAATGATAACGCTGGTATCCAGGATTTTGGCTCCCGGTTTCCCGCTATCAATCTTGCCTTTTTCCCGGTCCTTGCCACCCCAGCGGGGAATGAGGTTAAACAGTCCCCAGACTTCGTCCTTGCGCTTGGTGCCCAGGCTCCAGCCTAGGTAGCCAAAGAAGAGGCTGCCGGCCATAGGAATGTAGGGTCCCACCAGGGGCAGGTGAAAGAAGGAGGCCCCCAATAAATTAGCGATTATAAGTCCAAAAATAAGTCCTAAGGAACCGCTGATTATTTCCTGGGCCGGTGTCCGCTGCAACCTCCCCTCCAGCCAGCGCGTCGACTGGGTGACGAAATTAATCAGGCGCTGCGCCAGGCTATAGCCAATTAAGGCCGCAATCAAGGTCACCAGGGCCAGCAGGGTCCAGCGTAAGCCCGGTAGAGGGCTGCTGCCCCAGCTCTGCTGCCAGATGGCCAGTCCCATTTGGGCAGCATAAAAGCCCGTCGCTGCCGCCACCAGGGCTATGGCACCCCGTAAAATCCGGTATAACATCCCTTCACCTTCTTTACTTCCTTTCTTTTCAATTCTTCCTCACCCGGCCCCATCTTATACCATGGGAACCATCAGGCTAAAAGTTTTTCCAACATGGTTTCTACCTGCTTTTTTTCATAGTTGCGGGCCAGGGCCAGTTCACTGATTAAAATCTGGCGGGCATTTTCCAGCATTTTGCGCTCGCCGGTGGACAGCCCCTTATCGTGCTCCCGTCTGGCCAGGATACTGACTACTTCGGCTATCTGGTAAATGTTACCGCTACGCAACTTCTCCAGGTTGGCCCGGTAGCGATGGTTCCAGTTGGTGCCGGTACTGCCGGTAGCTTTTTTCTCTTTGAGAATCTTTATTACTTGCTCAACGCCCTCTTCGTCTACCACTTCCCTTAAACCCACCACCTGCTCACTTTCCAGGGGCAGCATCACCTTCATATCACCCAGGGGAAAGCGCATAATGTAGTACTTTTTCTTTTGACCCAGTACCTCCCGCTCCTCAATGGCCTCAATGATTCCCGCCCCGTGCATGGGATACACTACTTTATCGCCCACTTTAAACATCCCCTGTTACCCCCATTCCGGCAAAGCCGTGCATATTATAATTATAGCATGATTTAAGCCGTCAAACCGAGTTCCAGGGCCTCAACCACTGACCGTACATCATAGATTTCGTAATCATTCCGGCCTATAAGACGGCATTTATTACCCGCCGGGATAAGAAAACGCCTGAAACCCAGCCTGGCAGCTTCTTCGATGCGCCTTTCAATCTGGCTTACGGCCCGGACTTCCCCCGCCAGGCCAACCTCCCCTAAAACTAAAGTTTCGGCCTCTACCGGCCGGTCTTTAAGGCCGGAGGCTATGGCCAGGCAAATGGCGAGGTCGGCTGCCGGTTCATTGATGGCGATGCCGCCGGCGACGTTAAGGTATACGTCATAGCCGCCCAGGTGTAATCCCGCCCGTTTTTCCAGGACTGCCGTCAGCAACAGGGCGCGGTTAAAATCGACCCCTGTAGCCAGCCGCCGCGGGTTGCCAAAGGTAGTCGGGCTCACCAGGGCCTGGATCTCCAGGAGCAGGGGCCGGGTCCCTTCCAGGCAGGCCACTACACTGGAGCCGGCTACCCCGGCCGGCCGCTCGGCCAGGAGCATTTCCGACGGGTTGGCCACTTCCTTAAGCCCCCCGGTAACCATCTCAAAGATCCCGATTTCATTAGTGGAACCAAAACGGTTTTTGGCGGCACGCAGGATCCGGTAGGCCTGGTAGCGTTCTCCTTCCAGGTAGAGGACGGTGTCCACCAGGTGTTCCAGGACCCGGGGACCGGCCAGGAAGCCTTCCTTGGTGACGTGGCCGACCAGGATTACTGCCGGGCCACCGTCTTTGGCCAAGCGCAAAAAACGCGCCGCACATTCCCGCACCTGGGATACGCTCCCTGGCGCCGCCTGGATGGCCGGCAGGAACATGGTTTGGATGGAGTCAACAATGACTGCTACCGGGCCTAACCCTTCTATCCCGGCCAGGATGGCTTCTACATCCGTCTCGGCCAGTAAATAGATCTCCCCACTAAGGGCCCCCAGGCGCTGGGCCCTGAGCCTGACCTGCCCGGGCGATTCTTCACCGGAGACATAAAGGATCTTGCCATACCTGGCGGCAAGCCTGTGGGCCACCTGGAGGAGTAAAGTCGACTTGCCAATGCCAGGCGCCCCGCCGACAAGAAGCAAGGAACCAGGTACCAGGCCACCCCCCAGCACCCGGTCCCACTCGCTTAAAGAACTTACCAGGCGCTCCCCGGCAATATCAGTTATCCCTGCCAGCAAAGCAGGAGGTGCCTTCAATCCCGCCAGCCGGCTTATTCCTTCCAGGGGCATCGTCTCAGCCACCAGGCTGTTCCAGCTGCCGCAACCGGGGCAGCGGCCTAAAAAACTTAAGCTTTCATATCCACATTGCTGGCAGACAAAGCGCTCTTTTGTTTTCGCCAGGAAGATCACCTCCCCCAGGCATTATACACCAACCGCCCGGGGTTGGGAAGTCCTACCAGTCAAGGCCTTTTCTTCCTGGGTTAGCTGGGGGCGTCGGCGATGCCAGCCCAGGTATTCCTTAACGCGGTTGACAGTCAAATTCAGCACCTGGTCTTCGCCAATACCAGCACTGCGGGCCACCTGCCAGGCCCGGGCAAAATTGCCCACTGCCGTAAAGACATGGGCATCGCTATTTAAAGCCACCCAGACCCTATATTTTTGGGCCAGCCTGGCCAGGAGTTGACAGCGGGGCAGGCTGCCCGGCCGGCTGACCTTAAAGGAATTGTTATTGATCTCCAGGGCTTTATGCTCGGCGGCAGCCGCCAGGACCAGCTTTTCTATATTCAGGGGAAATTCGGGATTGCCCGGGTGGACGATAATATGTACCCGGGGATTCCTTAAGGCAGCCAGGGCGGCCCGGGTATATTCTTCCTCGGACCGGTTATCGAAACCAGTACCTGTATGGAAGCCCGCCAGGACAATGTCTAACTGGTCCAGCAGGTGGTCGGGTACATCCAGGTGACCCTCTGGGTCCAGGATATTTGCTTCCACGCCCCGTAGAATTTCTACGCTGCCAATCTTGCGGGGCAGGGCTACCAGATTGCTGAAGTAATATTCATGGGGACCGCCAGGCATTTTGAGGCCGTGATCGGTAATGGCAATCATCTTCAGTCCCCGTTTTTCAGCAGCTTCAGCCAGTTCCTTAACGGTACTGTACGCATGGCCGCTGGCGATGGTGTGGGTATGGAGGTCCGCTTCCAGGTGCACTTTCCTTCACTCCTTTTTTACTCCTTCTAGCTTAACAAAAGATTATTAAAGTCACATTAGAATTGCTTTATCTTAATCTTAATCCATAAATTGGCAACAATTTTGGTGGCTTAAGAATAAATATTAACACTTAACGGGGGCATAATACTATCAGCAGGGTCGGCCAGGGCCGAGCCCAGAAAATTATCGGGTCCAATGACGGGCTCGCTAATTTTCGGCCAAAGGTCGTCAGCAGGTCAAAAGGCTTGCTGACCGGCCGGCGGGCAGATCAGCATCTGTTCGTCATGGCTTGCCGTTAGTCCGAAGGATTAATGGCAGGTCGGCAAGGATGGTTGCTGGTCGAGCTAAGATGACCATAGTTGCCGCAAGGCTTTTATAACAAAAAGCTCGAGGTTCGTAAAGGTCGAGAGATCTTTACGGGCTTCCCAGGTAGCTGTGGTCATCGAGCAAAGGTTATTGTAGTTGCCGTAATGGTCTGTGGCAGCCGGAAGGTTGTCGCAGGCTATGCAGGTAGCTGCAGTAGCCGGCGTTAAGGTTCTGACCGGCTCTTTAAAATGAAGGCCCTCCTCTATGGAGTGGCCTTCATTTTTATACCTAAAAAAGTGGCCCAGAAAACCTGGGCTTACAAGAGTGTATATATTATAAGGAGGTCAGAGGACACCTGATTTGGAGGTAATCAGGTATTAAGTTTAATGATATTATAACTCATTCCTGTTAAGAATCAATAATGGCCTTGTTAAGTTTAGATTAATTTTGAGGCTTCTCCGGTATGGGACTTTCCGCCTGTACCTTTCCTTCAGTTACTACCGGTAAGGTAAAAAAGAAACGGCTGCCCTGCCCCGGCTGGCTGGTTACACCGACATTACCATCGTGGGCTTCAACGATATGCTTAACTATAGCCAGGCCCAGGCCGGTACCCCCCATTTCCCTGGAGCGAGCCTTGTCAACCCGGTAAAAACGTTCAAAAACCCGGGGCAGGCTTTCTGCCGGTATACCAATACCGGTATCTTCTACTTCCACCTGGATGCCATCGTTCTCCAGGCCGGCCCGTACCGTTACCCTGCCGCCGGCAGGGGTGTACTTAATGCTATTGTCAATTAAATTTAGCAAAACCTGACTTAAATAATTCTCGCCAATGGCCAGGGAGGGCAGGCCTTCCGGTATTTCTACTTCCAGATTAACCCCCTTTTCCCGGGCCAGGGGATTAACTGTAGCCAAAACTCCCTCCAGGGTAGGTATGAGCTTGGCCCGGCCGGGGCGGACCCGCTGGGGTTGATTTTCCAGCCGCGAGAGAGCCAGGAGATCTTCAATTAACTGCTGTAGGCGCTGGGCCTCTTTATTGATAATACCCAGAAAACGGCGGCTCACTTCCGGGTCTTCCAGGGCCCCTTCCAGCAGGGTCTCCACAAACCCCCGGATAGACGTCAGGGGCGTGCGCAGTTCGTGGGAAACGTTGGCCACAAACTCCGTCCGCATTTGTTCCAAGCGGCGGATATTTGTTATATCCCGGATGGTCAGGGCCGCACCCACTACCCGTTTTTGGGCACTGAGAATGGGCGCCCCATAAATTTTAAAAAGCTGATTAGTAGTAGGAAAAAGGCGGGTTTCTATCTCCAGGGGCATGCCGCTGGACAGGATTTCTTTGACGAGTTTATCGACCTCATGATTGCGAATTACTTCCAGTAAATACTTGTGCTCAACTTCCGTACCTTTCTTGCCAAACATGGCTTCAGCCGCCGGATTTAAAAGCATTACCCGGCCCACCTGGTCCACAGTTAACAGGGCGTCACTCATACTGGCAAGAATTGCTTGCATTTTATTTCTTTCTTCTGCCATTTCCCGGAAGTTGTTGCGTAAAGTTTCCACCATGACATTGAGGTGGTGGCTCAACAACCCTATTTCATCATTACTTTGAATCTCGATCCGCTGCTCCAGGTCGCCGCCGGCAATTTTTTGCGTCAGGGGTAGCAGGGCCGTCAGGGGCATAATTATCCCCCGGGACAGGATAAAGGTCCCGGCGATCATAACTACCAGGATCACCAGCATGGTCAGCAGGAGCTGACCTTCCAGCCCGGCCACCAGTACACCCGCCCGGAAGGGCGGCAGCCACGGCAGCCCCAGGGCGTCAAGGATGGCCTGGCGCAGGTAAAGATAAGCTGCCACCAAGGTCAAAAAGAGGAGGGTTAAAAAGTTTAAGGCGATCTTCCAGCGTAAAGAGCGCAAGGCCATCACCACCACTTCCAGTTATGTAAGCAAACACGAGGCGACGGCCACAACTGCCGGGTCAAACTGGCTGCCACTACCCCGGCTTAGAATAGCCACTGCTTCTTCGGGTGTCCGGGTAGGCTGGTAGGGCCTTAAGGAAGTCATGGCATCAAAGGCATCGGCTACGGCTATGATCCGCGCCCCCAGGGGGATTTCCCCATCATGCAGGCCATAAGGATAACCCTTGCCATCATAACGTTCGTGATGCAGGCCGGCATCATGGGCTATATCTTTTAAACTGGTAACACTGGTCAATAAATCTATGGTCCGCACTGGATGCTGGCGTACCACCTTTAATTCCCGGGCATCGAGCCGACCTGGTTTATCTAAAATGGCCCGGGGAACGGCAATTTTGCCAAAATCATGGAGGAGCCCGGCAATTTCCAGGCGCTGGATTGCTTCTTCGCTAAAACCCAGGCAGCGGGCCAGCCGCATGGCGTAGCTGGCCACCCGGCGGGAATGACCGGCCGTATAAGCGTGTTTGGCGTCGATTATCTGGGCAAAAAGGTTGATAGTAATTTTCATCGGCTCAGCCACCTGGAAATTTACAGGTGGCAGGTCTAAAATTACCCTGAACATTTTTAACTCCAGGGCGGCATTGGTGGCTACTTCTGCAAATAACGAGCCCGCCATCAGGCTATCGAGAACTGTTAACAGTTCCGGCGGAAAGGCCGCCTGGACCGTCCAGGCCATGGCCTTTTTGACGGTAGACCAGTCGCTGCCAGGGTAAGCCCGCAGGGTTAGATCAAATTCATCAGCCACCCCCAGGAGGAGGGCACCGGGAACGATAGCTCCGCCTTTAAGGCCCTGGGGGTAGCCGGAACCATCCCAGCGTTCATGGTGATCGCGGATCATGGCCGCCACTTCCTCGCCCAGGCCAGGAATGGCGGTTACCATGGTCGCCCCCCTGGCAGGGTGGCCCCTTATTTCCGGGTTTTGCCTGGCTCCTGCCTTAAGAGTAAGGTGCACCAGGTGGTCGTCCAGGCCCATGGCACCAATGTCGTGGAGCAGGCCGGCATAAAAAACCTGGGTGGCCTGACCGGGCAATACTTTTTGGGCCAGTTCCTGGGCCACCAGGGCTACCCGCCAGGCATGGTAAAGTTTAGTCTCTTCTTCTATATCCAGGATGGTTGATAGAGCCACCACCAGTTCACAGAAAGAACGATCCGCCGGGCAGCTCACGGCTCCCCACCCCCTTTATAAAAAAATCGCCCTTTATGTTGGTTATAAAGAGCGATTTACCCTGGCATAGCTTTAGCCTTCCTTAGCCTCTTTGTTTACCACCTTATTCAGGTCGGCAACAAGGCTAGCAACATCAATACCGTGGGCCATGGCTCCCTGCTCGATATTTTCAAAGCGTGCCGCCGCGCAGCCCAGGCAACCCATCCCATGCTCCATAAAAACCGGCACTGTCTGCGGGTACTTGCTGACTACTTCTGTAATGCTCATTTCCTTCGTAATGGTGGCCAAAGGATTCACCTCCTATCTCAATAATTTGCTTCTAGCTCGTTAAATCTCTTGCTCTCTTAGATTTTCATTTTTATGATGAAGTCCAAGAAGGCAGACTAAGCCTTCATCTTCATCATCAGTAGACGTAGTTGTTGTGGA
>NZ_PVXL01000056.1 GCF_002995805.1 Neomoorella stamsii | reverse complement strand
AGGCAAGTACTGGCTGGCGAAGCTGATTATCTTAATGACGTAACCTATGACCCCTTAGTTCTTTAAGCAGCTTAATATGGCAATATGTGGATAAGGACTACCCCTGATACCCTAAGTCCTTTAACCAGAGAAGGGGAAAGAACATGGTTGTATACACCATTATTGTTGTTATATTACATTTAATCAACTACCATATATTGCCTTGCAATGGGTTAAAGATTTTTATGCAACGCTAGTGTCTGCAAATAACATCATAAGGTTGATCAAGATGCATACGAAGCTAGTTTCAATCCCTCATAGGTAGTCTGCAAATAGGTAAGTGACGCATATAAAACCATCTCCTATTTTCGTTTCAATCCCTCATAGGTAGTCTGCAAATTTGTTCCAGAAGTTGCCGTCCGGGTTGCTCCGGTAAGTTTCAATCCCTCATAGGTAGTCTGCAAATATAAAAGCAAGGCCCAGATGCGGGCCTTTTTCGCCAGTTTCAATCCCTCATAGGTAGTCTGCAAATACCACGACCACCGGCGGCAAAACCGGCGTCGTAGCAGTTTCAATCCCTCATAGGTAGTCTGCAAATGATATGGCGGCCTCGATTTTTTGTTCGGGGGTATGGGGTTTCAATCCCTCATAGGTAGTCTGCAAATAAAGTTAATGAAATGTGCAAGCTGGGTCTTAAATCAACGTTTCAATCCCTCATAGGTAGTCTGCAAATGCAATTATCTACGGAATACAGCATATTTCGGACCCTGGTTTCAATCCCTCATAGGTAGTCTGCAAATGAAAAGCTTGCTAACGCTGAACGATTGCAGGAGTTCAGTTTCAATCCCTCATAGGTAGTCTGCAAATGTGATGAAGGTCATTATTGTAGATTTTGCCATTTTGTTTCAATCCCTCATAGGTAGTCTGCAAATGGCCCGGATGCCGTACAAGGCCAGGGCCTCAATGAGTTTCAATCCCTCATAGGTAGTCTGCAAATCTTCAGTCGCCGCATTATTGTCCTCTCACTTACTCCGTTTCAATCCCTCATAGGTAGTCTGCAAATGGCGCCTATGCCCGGATCCAGGCCCTGGAGGAAATGTTTCAATCCCTCATAGGTAGTCTGCAAATATTTTCACGTCGCCTTTCCAGCCGTCCAAGGCCCCGTTTCAATCCCTCATAGGTAGTCTGCAAATCAGGTTGGCCCAAAGTAATATTGGTGTTGATGGATAGTTTCAATCCCTCATAGGTAGTCTGCAAATCCCCTAGCGGTTCCGCCACGAACCTGGCCGGTACCAGTTTCAATCCCTCATAGGTAGTCTGCAAATTACAGTGTTTTTAGAGAGAGAGCACCAGGAGTTGGTGTTTCAATCCCTCATAGGTAGTCTGCAAATCTGAAATCGAAGAAGCACTAAACCAGATCGCCGCAGTGTTTCAATCCCTCATAGGTAGTCTGCAAATTTGGGCCAACCTAGGCAGTAGCCAATACACTTCCGGGTTTCAATCCCTCATAGGTAGTCTGCAAATGTAGTCTATCTCGCCTGCACGCACGCGCATATAATGGGTTTCAATCCCTCATAGGTAGTCTGCAAATTGCGCTAAACATGGTTTGTTGAATCCAGTTTACGAGGTTTCAATCCCTCATAGGTAGTCTGCAAATCAAGTTTGTGCATCCAAGTTCACCCCCTCTGAACCGTTTCAATCCCTCATAGGTAGTCTGCAAATTAAAAAACGCTACGGGCCTGCCTATCTTAGCCGCGTGGGTTTCAATCCCTCATAGGTAGTCTGCAAATAAAGAGAATGCGAAGGGAGAACCATTCAATGCAGTAGTTTCAATCCCTCATAGGTAGTCTGCAAATCCGCACTCCAACGGCCCTGCTCTACGTCTTTATACAGTTTCAATCCCTCATAGGTAGTCTGCAAATCAATGTAGGCCTTCTGCATTTCGACCGACATAATGCCGGTTTCAATCCCTCATAGGTAGTCTGCAAATCCATTTTAGGCGCACGATTGCTAGGTTTATATTTTTGACAGTCTATGTCTCTACACTTGTCAAGTGGTGCCCGCTGCGCTTGGCTAGAGGGTTCAAACTCTTGTGTTTCGAGGCTCTAGCCTGTCTACATTCGTCACAAGATAGTGTTGTCGATCTCCAGGGCTTGTTACATTATTCGAGGTCGACAACAATTTTCCTGCTTTTGAAGAGCGCGTTTGAGAGAAAATACGGAGCATTGGAAGTTTAGCAACCGCTAGGCAAGGATAAGCGTCGGTCCTCATGGCCGAGGACACTTCCGTTGGCAACCTCGCTAGCCGTTCCATGCCCAGTCGGCGCATTGCGGTTACACCCCTTGAGCAGCGCGGCAACCGGCCGGCAGCCCTCCTAAGGTGGACCCCATTGTCAAGACACGAGATGAGAAATTTTTAAGCGTGGAATATTTAAGTTTGTATGGGGATATAAGGAAATAGCTAAGACTTAACATCTTTTGGCATTACCATATTTGTTATAAT
>NZ_PVXL01000055.1 GCF_002995805.1 Neomoorella stamsii | reverse complement strand
GGGGGGCAAATTCCAGGACTGCGCCCGGCTGGTAGGGGCCGGCCAGGTAGTCGGCCGGGTTGGTGCTGATCAGGCGAACCACCCGGGCCTGGTTGAAACTCAAGGGTTCGATTTCCAGGGTCAGGTGACCAACCTTTATCTCCTGCCGCCGGGGGCAGAAATTTTCTGCCCCCTCCCAGATAAGCTCCCACGGCATAGGGCTGTAGATGTACATAATTATCACCCTCTCAGTGGAGCTTTCCCGGGCCGGGAACGCCTTGAGCAATGAGTTTCTTCAAATGCTGGACGGCCTGGGACAGTCCCCCAACTTCATCAATCAATCCTACCTTAACAGCATCCTTCCCCACCAGGATAGTACCGATATCCCGCGCCAGCTCACCTGTCTGGAACATCAGGCGGCGCAGTTCTTGCTCCGAAATATTAGCGTGCTCCACGATAAAACGGATGATCCGGTCCTGCATTTTGTCCAGGTATTCATAGGTCTGAGGGACGCCAATGACCAGGCCGGTGAGGCGAATGGGGTGGATGGTCATGGTGGCTGTTTCGGCAATGAAGGAATGGTTGGCCGCTACGGCTATGGGGGTGCCGATGCTATCCAAGTAGCGTTTAAATTATCGATCCTGGTGCAAAAAGCTAACTGTTCATGACCAGGCTTTCGCGCCTTTCGAATTTAAGCTTCCTTTTCGTTCAAAAAAGTCTTTCCAGTAATACTGACATTTTCTCAGTCGGCTAACACTATGACAATATCATAGTCCGGTAACACCCCAGGTTTCTTATACGTTGCAACTCAGTCACCCTTAGGTTAAAATATAACTACAAATAAGGAATAAGTCGAAAGTTTATACAAACCTATAAGCAGATTGAACATAAAGAGGTGGTCCTACACAACCTAATTTATAGGTTGTTCCAATGATACAGGGGGGAATAGTATGGCACATCCTATTCATGGTCTCCCAGATGAGAAAAGTTACTATCTAGAATACAAACAATTTTATCTCCAGTGGACAAAATTATGGCAGGCCTGGGAAGAGTTTCAGAAAAAAGGTGACCTCAAAGAAAGAGATGTAGTGAGGCCGGAAGTCCTTGCTTCATGGAAGCGCTGCAGAGCCAGAGGGTTAAATCCTTACGATTCGCCAAATAAAGTTTGTTTGTCTGATAAGGATATTGAAGAGAGGCTAAAAAGAAACCGGATTTTAGTAGAGGTGGCCAGTCCATTCCTAAAAACACTGGTAAAGAGCGTCAAAGGTTCTATGTTCCGGGTGGACCTTTTTGATAAGGATTTATATCTTTTGGCACAATTTAGTGATGACGATTCTCTTAAAGAAGCACTAAAACATGGATCCAGTGTAGGGGTGAACCGTAACGAGGTCAATTGCGGCACTAGCGCCATTAACCTGGCTGCTCACCTTCAGAGACCGGTACAGCTTGTTGGTCCAGAACACTATAACATAAATCTACACTACTGGACTTGTTCAGCTACACCCATATTTTCACCTAAAAAGGATTTCCTGGGTGTTATAAATATGGCCGGTCATTTTTCCCTGTTTCATAAGCATACGTTGGGAATGGTTATAGCTGTCGGCAAGGTTATAGAGCAAAGCTTACAGCAGCGAGAACTGATAGAAAATCTGGAAATTGCTAATGAATATCTTAATAATATTATTCATGCCGTATCGGATGGTTTGATTGTAGTAGATGTGAATGGTTTTGTTACTACCTTAAACCGGGCGGCCAGTAACTTTCTAGGAATAAAATCCAAAGAAGCAATCGGTAGGAATGTGAGCGATCTTCTGGGGGAAAATAATGTTTTTCAAGAAGCTATTAAATCCGGTCTTTCAAAAGTTAATAAAGAAATAACCATGAAGACCCCCAAGGGCAACCAATTCTTTGTTGCTACACTGGAACCGGTAGTTAGCAAACAGGACCGCAAGGAGATCATAGGTATTTTTAAACCCATGTCAAGTGCCAGAGGCTTTATAAAAAATTTAGCCGGGTTAAGAGCACATTTTACTTTTTCCGATCTCATTGGGGAGGAGGCTGAATTTAAGAGGATAGTAGAATTGGCCAAGCAGGCTGCCGGACTAGCTAATACTATTTTACTCCAAGGCGAAAGTGGTACCGGTAAAGAGCTATTTGCCCAAGCAATTCACAACGCCAGTCCTGTGAAAGACGGGCCATTTGTGGCTTTAAACTGTGCAGCCATCCCGGGAGAACTTATCGAAAGCGAATTGTTCGGTTACGAGGGTGGGGCTTTCACTGGCGCCAAAAAGGATGGCCGTCCAGGTAAGTTTGAACTTGCTGAGGGGGGTACAATTTTCTTAGACGAAATAAATTCCATGCCCTTAAATATGCAAGTCAAGCTTTTACGCGTACTACAGACAAAAACTATAATGCGTGTGGGGGGCGTTACGGAAATTGCCATTAACGCCAAGCTGGTTTGCGCTACAAATCAGGATTTATGGCGACTAGTACAGGAAGGAAGTTTCCGGGAGGACTTATTCTACCGGATCAATGTACTTACCATTGTTATTCCCCCTTTGCGCGAGCGGCTAAATGACATACCCCTACTGGTAAAACATTTTTGTAGAAACCTGGGTAGGCGTTTGGGTGTAGAATTGGGTATGGAAGAGAAAGTGTTTAGTATATTACAGCAGTACCACTGGCCCGGCAATGTGCGTGAGTTAGAGAATGTTGTTGAACGGTCGGCTATATTGGCCTTGAGTCGCAACAGTCGAATCATTCAAGAGCAGGACATAATGTCATATCCAGGAATAAGAGAGTTTTTGGTACGTAGTCTTGGAAAGAGAGATATAAAAAACAGTGGTGAAATAGTTCCTACAGATTTATATAATCTTGAAAAATTGGAGATAACTGCTATTCGTAGAGCACTTATAGTTAGTGAAGGTAATCTTAGCCGCGCAGCCCAGCTGCTTGGAATTGCCAGGAGTACATTATATCGTAAAATTAAGCAGTATCAAATTGACTGTAGCGATATAGTACATCTGTAACGAAATAATACAAAACCCTGCCAACTCTAAAATTTAATGGGGCGGGGTTTTTTAGTTTTTCATCAGTGTATTATTTTGAAATATCATGGTTAGGAAACCCAGCATTTTGGGGACTGGCATGATTATTGCATAGTTAATACTTATAGCAACTAAAGTAATAATAAAGCTGAGGCATCTGAACCGTGAAAAAAGTAAGGGTTGAGCTTCAGTTATCGCTAATACGTTACAGTAATAATCAAACCGGTGAGATTTCTCTTGTTATGGAAGATGATGCGAACGTTCATGATGTACTTGAATTCTTTAATTTGGTTCATGGAGAGGTGGGGGTGGTTTTAATAAACGGTAAACTTGCTGCAGAGGATCAAGAGTTGCCCGATAATGCAACAGTTATATTATATCCGGTTTTTGGAGGGGGCTAATATATTTCGCGAAAACACTCTGTTAGGGGGCCCATATTAAAAATGAATGGTTGTGGGTATCAAGGAAAAATTCTTTGGATTGATCTATCTAATAGTTTAACAAAGCATATAGAACCGGATAAAAATTTTTATCGGACCTATTTAGGCGGACCGGGATTGGGCTTATATTATTTATTAAAATTCCTGCCGCAAAACTGCGAACCATTAGGGCCGGAAAATATTTTAGTTTTTGCTCCGGGTTTTTTAACCGGAACCCCTGTTCCTTGTGTACCTCGTTATACCGTATGTGCTAAATCTCCCCTAACCGGGGGGTTGGGTAAATCAGAAGCAGGTGGTTACTGGGGACCGGAATTGCGAAAAGCCGGGTATGATGCTTTAGTGGTAGTAGGTAGAGCTGCAGGTCCTGTCTATCTATGGATCGCTGATGATAAGGTCGAAATTAGAGATGCCAGCCGTATCTGGGGGCTGGATACAGGAGAAGCCGAAGCTTTTATTCGCCAGGATACCGGGGTTAAAGATGCCAAAATAGCAATCATTGGGCCTGGCGGTGAAAATAAAGTTTTATTTGCGGGGATCGTTAATGATCTCTCCCATTTTAATGGACGTAATGGTTTAGGGGCCGTTATGGGTTCGAAGAACCTCAAGGCCATTGCGGTTTGCGGTTCTAAAAAAGTGCCTATACATGAGAGGGATAAAATTCAACAGCTTTCACGCTGGGTAAGCCAGAACTACCGTGAGCACCCTCTTAGTTCAGCTTTACACGAATATGGTACACCTGCCGGGGTAGAAAGCAATAACGCAGGGGGATGCTTGCCAACTAACAACTGGTCGTTAGGTGTGTTTTCGGGAGCTAACGATATAGGAGGAAAGGAATTAACTGAGAAGTATCTGGTAGAAAGGGGCGGTTGCTATGCTTGCCCTATCCGCTGCAAGCGAATTGTGAAAGTAGATGATGCAGAATTTAAAGTAGACAGGATTTACGGTGGTCCAGAGTATGAAACTCTTGTTGCCCTGGGATCTAATTGCGGTATTAATAACCTTAAACTAATCATCAAAGCTAATGAGCTTTGTAACCGTTATACAATAGATACTATTTCCACAGGCATGGCCATATCTTTCGCCATGGCTTGCTATGAACAGGGAATTATTACCAAAGAAGACACCGGGGGGTTGGAACTCAAATTTGGTAATGAAGAAATTCTCTTATCATTAATTGAGCAGATAGCCTACCGGCAGGGTTTCGGTAAAATTTTGGCGGATGGTACTAGGGCTGTAGCGGCACGAATAGGCAGGGGAGCGGAAGCTATGCTCCTTGAAGTAAAAGGGCAGGAAATTCCCATGCATGACCCGCGGGTAAAGACCGGTTTGGGGTTACAGTTTGCCCTGGCCCCTAACGGTGCCGATCACTGGTTTGCCCAACACGATCCTTTCTTTACTTCGGAAGGCAGCTTGGGGCTGGAAGCCTTGGCGCCTTTAGGCATTCTGGAACCAATTCCTGCCCTGGACCTGGGGCCCCAAAAAGTTCGCATGGTTTTTTATACTAGTGTCCTTAATTCTATGTATGACTGCCTAGGTGTTTGTATGTTTGGAGCAGTTGCTAGAAGCCTGATCCCACTCAACAATTTCGTAGATTTTGTCCAGGCTACAACCGGATGGGAGACAAGTTTGTGGGAACTTCTAAAGACTGGAGAACGAGTTAACACTATGGCCAGGTTATTTAACATACGGCAGGGCCTAGGGTGCAAGGATGATACTTTGCCAGCCACTTTCTTTAAACCTATTGTTAGCGGACCGCTGGATGGTAAGAATGCTTTGGACAAAGAAGCCTTTGAGCAAGCCGTAAAACTTTATTACGGCATGGCTGGCTGGGATGAGACAGGAATACCTACCGCCGGCAAATTGCTTGAGTTGGGATTAGACCAATTTGTTGATAATCAAAATTAATTTTATTTGTAGGCTCTCATAGAACCCCTGGAAAACCCTAAGTAAAACTTAGTAATAATCCAATTGAAAGGAAGTGAGGGCAAAAAATACGAGGGGGGTGATGATAGGGCAAAGAGAGGTAAGTGCCCTCCATGTTGTTTTGTTTCTCTATATTAAACAAAAAAGTTAAGGCGGTGATTTTAATGACTTGTATTAATCCTGTTGATGGTGCCATGGCGGTGGTCATGGTGCAGTTTGCACCTGTAGCCGCTACTTCGATTGATGAAGTGGAGCAGAACATCGATACTATTAGAAACTATGTTAAGCGTGCGGTTAATTCCTTTCCGGGTGTAGACATGGTTGTTTTTCCTGAATACAGCACAACTGGATTTGCTTATTATAGTTATCATTACCTAATGGCAACAACAGTGCCAGGGCCGGTGACTGACAAACTCGCCAAGATAGCCTCTGATCACGGCATATGGCTAGTTTCTTCCATAGTGGAGAAAAACGAGGACCCTGAGCTTATGCCCTATAATGGTATGCTTATTTTTGATCCCAACGGCAATATCGCACTGAAGTACCGTAAGATGAACCCCTGGAATCCCAAAGAGCCATGGACCCCGGGGGAGGAGATGCCAGTTTGCGATGGCCCCAAAGGAACCAAACTGGCTGTAATGCTCTGTTACGATGGCGACCTCCCGGAACCGGCACGTGAGGCTGCTTGGAAGGGTGCTACTGTCCTAATAAGGCCTTCAAAATATATGTATCCCTGGAATAGGGTCTGGGAAATCACCAATCGCGCCCGCGCGTACGAAAATATTGCTTATGTTGTGGCCGTGAACACGGTGGGTGAAGACGAATCTTATTCCTACTTTGGTCGATCTATGGTAGTGGATTTCGAGGGAAACATCATCAATGAGATGGACGGTACTGCGGGTATGATTAAGGTGGACATCTACCCACAACTGGTAGCCAACGCACGTAAACAGAGGGCTTCCAATAACCATCTTTACAATTTAAAGCACCGCGGTTATACAGGCGTACCTCCTTATGGGGTTCGGACTAATCCTTATAGTGTATACAGGGAGTGGGAAAAGATACCACCGGAATTTTCAGATGCACCTCCATTAATGGAGCCAGTGGCCAACATAGCACGTACAATCCTTGGCAATCAGAAGGAACGACTAAAGAAGGGTACCTGCAGATAGTGATAAATGGCCCCAACGAGAGCATTAGTGAAAATGGAGGTGGATAAAATTGTCGGCTCAAACAGATATTGCGTCAGATAAAGGTGCAATAAACATGGTTCTGAACCTCATGTCATTGGCTGCCCGCACTGCTCCAAAGTCGTTCGGAATGGACTGCCTTAAGCTCAGCATAACCAGTGAGGAAGAACGACTGAAGATTGCGGCCATGATGCGCACTATTGGCGAACAAAAGTCAGCCGCCATAACCAACGAAAACAAATCGAAGTCGGTAAAACTTGACTGGAACAGTGATGCCGAAGCCATTGAAAAGGCCGATGGGCTTCTCTTATTGGGTATTCAGGGAAGAAAGACCCCTGGGGTTAACTGCGGGGGGTGTGGCTTCCTTACTTGTAGCGAAATGTTAAAAGCGCCTCGCATGGAGGGGAAGGACTTTCCGGGTCCTTTATGCATGTATCGAGTAATAGATATAGGCATAGCGGTATCCTCCGCTGTGGCTGTCGCTGCACACCACTTCCTCGATAATCGAATTTTTCAGAAAGTCGGGATTGCCGCTCTTAAACTAGGTTATTTTAACGGTTACGCACCCGTTCTAGGCATTGGTGTCTCTTCCTCGGGGAAAAACGTATTCTTTGACCGCAAGGATAAGGCTATCGCCGCTTCGCTGGGCCAGGTGGAATGAATTTTATAAATCTGAAAGGAGGTATGTAAGTTGAAGATAGTGCGATTTTCAGATGTCCCCGATGTAACTCCATTCCCGGGCATTATTAGTAAGCAAGTGATGAATAGAGAAAAGGGGGCAGCAGCTGTAACTGTTGGCGAACTAAAGATAGATCCCGGGAAAAAGCTGTTCCGGCACATTCACAAGGTGGAAGAGGCCCTTGTATTCCTAAAAGGGGAGGCCACCGTTGAAGCAGACGGCGAAGAGGTCAAAATTGACAGCCTTACTGTGGTGCTTATGCCTGCGGGTTGCAAGCACTGCATCACCAATACTGGAAAAGACATACTGCACATTCTTTATTTCTTCCCTGCTGTCGAGGTGGAGAGAATATTAGTAGAGGAATAAGCCCAGCTAGGTTAGCTGAAAAGTAACGGGAGGTGTTTAATTTGTCAAGGAACTGGGCGATGCTAATTACCATTATGTTTGCCTGGATGGCAGATTCCGGTGACTCGCTTCTTTACTCATATGTCTTGGGGAGCGTGGCGAAGGAGTGGAATATTACGCCGGCTCTTGCTGCGTCCATCGGGTTCTTGCCAATGGCTGCCGCTGTAGTTGGTGGACCCCTATTCGGATTCATAGCTGACAAGTACGGCCGCAAGAAGTCTTTACTAAGTGCTATGTTTTTAGTAGCACTTTCAGGAATACTAGTTGGTATATCCCAGAATCCCACCCAGATGGTGCTATCACGCCTACTGGTGGGTTTGGTGTTAGGAGGTATTTGGACGGCCGGCATGACCTTAATCAGCGAGATATGGGACCCCAAGTCTCGCGGTAAAGCTGTAGCCGTAGTTCAGGTCGGTTTCCCCTTAGGCTACCTTTATGCATCGATCTTAACCTACTTTGTATCGCCATCCTTCGGTTGGCGAGGAGCATATATAGCTAGCGCTATCCCTTCGTTGCTCATCTTTATCGCTATATGGTTTTTCGTTAATGAATCGCCACTATGGTTGAAAACTAAGGGCGAAGATAAGAAGACTAAGGCCAAGGCCCAGTCGGTCTCCATCCAGGAGCTATTCCAGAAGCAATATGCAACTAAGACACTCGTAGCCAGCTTAATCGCTTTTTTAGGTATGTATGGTTACTGGGCCGTAATGACCTGGATTCCTTCATATCTAGCGGTTGTAGGTTTTAACGCCAAGAACATTCCTTTATGGACATTCTTCATCCTTTCTGGGGCCGTGGTAGGCTATCTTACCCATGGTACCATTGGTGACCGCTACGGGCGGAAAAAAGCATTTGGTCTATTCTTCTTAGGCACAGCGATATTCACCTTGGTTTTTGGATTGCTACCAGTCTACTTAGCCAAAGCATATAATCAAGACGTGGCTCGTACCTCAGTAGTGTTGATTGGCCCTATCTTATCTTTCTTCACCGGATACTTCTCGGGTTATGGAGCCTATTATGCCGAACTTTTCCCAACCCGGATAAGAGGCTCAGCTGTTGGCTTTTGTTTTAACGTGGGCAGGATTGGAACGTCTATCGGGCCTGGGATTACTGGTGCCTTAGCTGCATTTTTTGGTGTGGGTGGTGCGCTGGCCATAGCCTCGATCTCCTTCATAATTTCAGCAGTATTGATTTTCCTACTGCCGGAAACTGCTGGTATCAGCTTCGAAGCAGATACAAAGAGCATTTCCTCGTAAAAAAGAGCTAAGTAACAAGTGCTGAAAGTAAAACATCCCTGGCAAGAAGGGTGGCGTAGCGGTTAGTGACACCCTTCTTGGCTTTCAAGACGTCCATCCCTCCTTGAAGGTTTGGTTTTTTTAACCGGGTGGGCCTCGGCCAGGCAGCGGACCTTCGCCATCATGAAGGCATAGTCGGGGCCGGAAAACACCCGGAAGAGGTTAACGTGTTTTTCTACCAGTCGCCTGGAACAGCCCAGCACTTTCCTGATGGCCGGCACGGGCAGGCCCCTTTCCAGGAGATAGGTGACGCGGGCGAAGTCTAAGAGATAATTCTCTATTGCTTTATAGCTGTGCCCGGTGCGCCGGACAATCTCGGTCTCGGTATAGCCGTCCATGTAGAGGCGGATGATCTTGTTGGCGTGGCTTAAGGCCGGCCCCATGTCGGCTACTATACCCCTGGTGGGGACCACCAAACCCGGGTGCTCCTTTAACAGCGTCTGGACGGCTTTAGTGGAGAGACCTAAGATTAGGGCCAGGTCAGGCTGGTTCTATTTAGGCTCTGTACAATCTGCGCTACCGGCTCCGGGGTGGCCCAAGAACTTCGATAAATTGGGGTAAATGAGTTGACATAGCGGTCATAAGGGCATAAAATTTGCCATAAGGGAACAAACGACTGGAGTGAGTACCTAATGAGTGAAATTCTTTATCCACCGGCAGAATTAGCCAGGATGCTTAAAGTCAGCGAGCGCACTATAAGGCGATGGGTGCAAAAGGGGGATTTGCCGGCCTTGCGCTATGGACGGCAACTGCGCATACCGGCGAGCGCTTTAGAAAAATTAGGACGCCCGGCAGCAGAAATATCTAACAAAAGCGACTGGCTGGCAAAATGCCGGGCCGCGCGGGCAATGATGCCCCTAAGGGGCGATAGTACGAAGATCTTGCAGCAGATCCGGTTAGATAAGGCAGACCGGTGAAGTGGATGGATGTGCGCCTTAAAGAAGTTTGCGTAGATGCCTGCCTGGTAGTCAAACTGGTTATAAACGAACCAGACAGCCCGCTGGCAGATGCCCTTTTTACCAGGTGGCAGGAGCAGGGGGTTCAGTTAATAGCCCCCGTCTTTTGTCTTGTAGAAATAGATAGTATCATTAGACGCAGGACAGTAATTACCACCCCCGAAGAAAGATTAACACCAGAACAGGCGGAAATTACTTTTGAAGCCGTACAGGCCATTCCCTTAAAAACCATCAGTGTCCCTGGTCAAAGGCACCGGGCATGGAAACTGGCAAAAGAGTTAAAATTACCTGTCGTCTATGATAGCCACTATCTAGCGTTAACCGAATTGCGCAACTGTGATTTTTGGACTTCTGATGCAAGGCTGTATAATAACGTTAAGGGCAGGTTGCCTTATGTTCATCTCCTCAGTGAATTTGCTTCGGAGTTGATGAGGTGAGAGATACCTCAAAATGGACGACAACCAACCGGAAGGAAGGTGGGAGTTTGGAACGTTGTAAGTTCTATTCCATGACGGATGAGGAGAAGCATAGCCTGCTTTAAAGAATTGCTGCCTGCTTAAAAGGAGAGAGGAGATAGTCTTTGCCTATCTCCACAGTTCTTTTATCGGGAGTGTAAATCATTTTGTGTAAATAGCAGAGCACCTCATAAAGATGGTAATACTATAACTAGCTGGTTCGGGTGAACGGGGTGGAAACTAAAGGCCGGATGGAAGCCGAAAAAGAAACGATTCTTAAATATCTCTCCCGCAGGTTTGGGGAGCAGCCGGCTGACCTGGAGGAAAAGGTGCAGAAAATAGGCGGCTTCCAAATCCTTGACAGCATCCTGGAAGAGTTGTTTACTGCCGATACTATAGAAGAGGCGAATTATTTTTGGAAAGATCGCCAGGGACCTCGAGTAGGTGCTTTAGGATCCGAGCAATCTGCGCTGTGTGCCCCGGGCAGGCCACCTCAGAGAATTTACTCCGGAGTTGATAGCCTCTTGCTGCGTTCAAGCAGGAACAAAAGTATAAAAGGTGACTTAGATAAAGGAATAATGGTATGATAGCACACTAGAAGGGAGCGATTCCGTGGCGGCGAAGAGCAGCGATTTTATATTAGTAGAAACCACTATCAACGCCCATACGAAGGCGCGTTTACCGGAAGAAAGCCTGGCCAGGATTATTAAGGATATGGAATTACCTTTGGAGTACGCAGCCCAGATTTATAGCTTCTTTACCGATGTGCCTTTGCCGGATATAGATAAATTTACCACCAGATATGGTATTGAGGATAAGGTGCTTAAGAAGTATTATCTGACCTATATAAAAAATATTTACCCCAATCCCGGTCTTGAGGAGATGCTGGCTTATGCCTATTGAACCTTGGCGCGGGCTTTTTCGAACAGCCTTGGCCATCCTGGCGGGTCAGAATATTACTACCGATACATGGACCTTCGGCGGTGGCACGGCACTGGCCCTTTTCCTGCGCCACCGGGAGAGCCGGGATGTCGATATATTTTTAAGCGATGCCCAGCTTCTTAGCCTGCTAACGCCCCGCCTTAATGAAGATGTTGCAGAAGGTGTTTCCGACTATACCGAAGGCTCCAGCTTCTTGAAGTTAAAGTATCCTGAGGGCGAGATTGACTTTATTATAGCACCTTTCCTCACTCGTAATCCCTGGATAATAATGGAAGTAGAGGGGGTGAGAGTGCGGGTGGAAACGCCGGAAGAAATAATTATCAAAAAGCTCTTTTATCGCGCCGAAACTCTAAGGGCCAGGGACATAGTTGATACTGCGGCGGTGTTTGCCGCGAGGAAGGAATACCTGCTGGCAGCAGCCGCGGTGCTGGCATCGCGGCTGGAGGCCTTGCAGCGGCGATGGGAAAGGCTGCAGCCGGCGTTTCTACCAGAAGCGCGGTTTTTGCGGGCAAAGGAAGGCTTGGTGGAGAAAACACCAGCGCTTTTTATGGCTTTTTTGTCCGAACTGCAAAGCCGTATCGGAGAATTACAAAGCGGGAGAAAGGCCTGAGACTTACGGCTGGATGGTTGGCAGCCGCCGTCGTCCTAGGCGGGGCTGGTGCACGGGTATTGAGGATAAACCGTGACGGCCGGGATTATATCAGCGGCCGTACGGGCGGCCTGATACCCCTGGAGCACGCCACCGGGGCCGAGGCCATAGTGATGCTGGAAAGGCTGATGGAAAAAGGCTTTACGCCGGGATTGTAGGCTATAGTTCCTTCCGGGTGGTACCTGGTCAGCTATGGCAAGGGTTCCATAAAACCTATGCAAAGTTAAAGACACGCCGGGGGGCAAATTCCAGGACTGCGCCCGGCTGGTAGGGGCCGGCCAGGTAGTCGGCCGGGTTGGTGCTGATCAGGCGAACCACCCGGGCCTGGTTGAAACTCAAGGGTTCGATTTCCAGGGTCAGGTGACCAACCTTTATCTCCTGCCGCCGGGGGCAGAAATTTTCTGCCCCCTCCCAGATAAGCTCCCACGGCATAGGGCTGTAGATGTACATAATTATCACCCTCTCAGTGGAGCTTTCCCGGGCCGGGAACGCCTTCAGCAATGAGTTTCTTCAAATGCTGGACGGCCTGGGACAGTCCCCCAACTTCATCAATCAGTCCTACCTTAACAGCATCCTTCCCCACCAGGATAGTACCGATATCCCGCGCCAGCTCACCTGTCTGGAACATGAGGCGGCGCAGTTCTTGCTCCGAAATATTAGCGTGCTCCACGATAAAACGGATGACCCGGTCCTGCATTTTGTCCAGGTATTCATAGGTCTGAGGGACGCCAATGACCAGGCCAGTGAGGCGAATGGGGTGGATGGTCATGGTGGCTGTTTCGGCAATGAAGGAATGGTTGGCCGCCACGGCAATGGGCACGCCGATGGAATGCCCTCCGCCCAGGACCAGGGAGACCACCGGTTTGGACATGCTGACCAGCATTTCGGCAATGGCCAGGCCGGCTTCAACATCGCCCCCTACGGTATTTAAAACCACCAGGAGACCTTTGATGCCGGGGTCTTGTTCGATGGCCACCAGCTGGGGAATAATGTGCTCATATTTGGTGGTTTTGTTTTGCGGCGGCAGGACCAGGTGACCCTCGATCTGGCCTACGATTTGCAGGCATTGAATTTCACTTTTATAATCAGCGACATTAGTTTGCCCCAGCTCTTTAATGTTTTCTACCTCGGGGCTGGTAGGGGGACGGCCGGTGGTGACCCGCGCCGGTTCCCCCGGCGGCCGGGGTGGGGGTGTTGCCGGCTGGTTGGGTACAGGGTTCGGACTGATATCAGGACTGGTCACAGTTAACTCCCCCCTTGGAAATTTAAACATTTATATGGTAAAGGATTACTGAGGATAAAATCCTTCAAATAACTTTCCCTTTTAGTATAGGGAAGATGGCTAACAAACATGCATCCTCATCTTTTTATTTCCTCAAGCAAGGAATTTCAAACCCTGGTGTAGAATAGTAGCAACCGGGGTGATGGAAAATGGCTCCTGCCAGGACGCTGAATGAAAAGATAAAAAATGAAATTATCGGTGTGGCCCTGGTGGCCCTGGCCCTCCTCTGCCTGGCGGGGTTGTATGTCCTGGACCTGGGTTACATAAGTTCTGCTGCCAGTATTGGCGCCGTGGGTCAATTGCTGGTGGGGTTTTTAAAAGCCCTGACCGGCGAGGGCAAATATGTATTTCCTATATTCCTGGCTGCCTGGGGCGTCCGCCTCATTACTGGGGGTAAAGTGAAGGATTCCCGGCCGCGTTTGATAGGAGGCATTTTACTTTTTCTTACTTTTTTAAGCGCCCTGCACCAGCCTTTCTTAAATGGCAGTACTTATAAAGAAGCCCTGGCCTCTGGTGTCGCCGGCCAGGGTGGCGGTTTGCTTGGTGCCCTGGTTTCCTTGCTCCTGCGGTCCATTTTCGGCCGGGTGGGGACCTGGATTGTGCTGGTGGCTCTGGGTTTAATTGCCTTTCTCCTGGCCACAGGTGTTTCTTTAACACGCTTTACCGGGCGCCTGGGCCAACTGCTCTATGTAACCTTCCAGGTCATTAAGGGCTGGCTCCTGGCCTTTCTCTTTACCGAGGTTGAAGAAGAGGAGCCGAAGGTGCAGGAAAAGAAAAACCTGAAGGCCCGGGGGAAGGCCTTACCGCGGGAACGGGAAGTAGTACCCGTGGTCATTAACCCGCCACCGGAACCATCGCCGCCGGTACTCCCGCCGGCAGTAAATGCGGAAGAGCCGGCCCAGGCCAGGGTCTACCCGGAAAATCCGGCCCCGCCGGTTAGCGAAGACGAGAAAAAAGCCCGGCGCCGGCCCAGGGTTAACCTCCAGGCAGAGGACTCTACCGGCACAGAGGGGGAAGGCACCTCCGAGCAGCCTGGTCCCTATGTTCTGCCGCCTTTGAGTCTCTTAACCCGCTCGGTAAGGGTAAAAAATCCCCGCCTGGAAAAGGATATTACCGACCGGATCAAGATCCTGGAAGACACCCTGGAAAGCTTTGGTGTCAAAGTCAAGGTGACGCAGGTCAGCTGTGGCCCGACGGTGACCCGCTATGAAGTCCAGCCGGCACCGGGGGTGAAGGTGAGCAGGATTGTTAGCCTGGCCGACGATATTGCCCTGAGCCTGGCGGCTGCCCAGGTGCGGATTGAAGCCCCCATTCCGGGCAAGGCTGCGGTGGGCATTGAAGTGCCCAATAAGGAAATCGCTGTGGTCCACCTGCGGGAGGTGCTGGAAGATCCTGCTTTTATGGAATCCAGCAGCAAGCTGACGGTAGCCCTGGGTAAAGATATTGCCGGCAATCCGGTCATTGCCGACCTGGCGAAAATGCCACACCTCCTTATTGCCGGGACTACTGGTTCAGGCAAGAGTGTTTGCCTGAACGCCCTGATTTGCAGCCTGTTGTTTAAAGCTACACCCCAGGAATTAAAGCTGTTGATGATTGACCCCAAAATGGTGGAGTTAACCCAGTATAATGGTATTCCCCACCTGCTGGCACCGGTGGTCAGCCAGCCGAAGAAAGCGGCTACGGCCCTGCAATGGATAGTCAACGAAATGGAGAAACGCTATGAGCTTTTTGCCGGCGCCGGGGTCAAAGACATTACCCGCTACAACCGTTTGATGCAAAAGGAAAATGGCGGCCAGGGGACCTTGCCCCTGGTAGTAGTCCTTATTGACGAGTTAGCCGACTTGATGATGGTGGCCCCGGCCGATGTGGAAGATGCCATTTGCCGCCTGGCCCAGATGGCCCGGGCGGCCGGTATTCACCTGGTTGTGGCCACCCAGAGGCCTTCAGTAGATGTCATTACCGGCTTGATCAAGGCCAATATCTCTTCCCGGATTGCCTTTGCCGTTTCCTCCCAGATTGATTCCCGCACCATCCTGGATATGGCCGGGGCCGAGAAGTTGCTGGGCCGCGGTGATATGCTCTTTTTGCCCATCGGGGCCAGCAAGCCCATCCGCGTCCAGGGGGTTTATGTTTCGGACCGGGAAGTGGAAGACCTGGTGACTTATGTTAAACAGCAGGGTCGCCCGGAATATAACCCCAGTTTCCTGAAAGGAGAGGAAAGTAGCGAAGACAATAGCGGGGCGGAAGACGAGCTTTTCCCCGCAGCTGTGCGGGTGGTCCTGGAAACAGGACAGGCTTCCATCTCTATGCTCCAGCGGCGCCTGCGGATAGGTTATACCAGAGCGGCAAGGTTAATGGATATGATGGAAGCCAGGGGGTTTGTGGGCGGCCATGAAGGCACCAAGGCCCGCGCCATCCTTACTAACTGGGAGGAATACCAGGAATTATTTGGCGCGAAAGAAGAATGATAAGGGCAGGAATCTCTTGATATAGTGTCGAAGATGATTAAAATACCGGGAGGTGAGGCCATGGAAAAGGTAGGGGAAATGCTCCGTGCTGCCCGCCAGGAAAAGGGGATTTCTTTACGTGAAGTAGAAGAAGCTACCAAAATTCGCCTGCGCTACCTGGAAGCCCTGGAAAAGGGCAACTATGACCAGATTCCAGGCCGGGTGTATGCCCTGGGTTTCGTGCGAAATTATGCCCGCTTTTTAGGGCTGGATGTCCAGGCGGTAGTGCAGCAGTTTAAACAAGAATACCCGTCTGACGAGGATAATTACCCGACGGAAGAAAGTAGCCTGACGGCAACGGGATTGTCCCCCGGGAAAAGAAAGCGCTGGTTGCTGGTCCCGGCAGTGCTTCTTGTTCTCTGGAGTATCAACTGGTTATACAACCATTATCGTCCTTCCCTAGAGCAAAGGCCCTCGCCACCACCGGTAACAGAACCTGCACCGGTAACCCCTGAACCCCAACAGCCTGTCGCCCAGCCACCGCCGGCAGCGACAACACCCCGGGCCCAGGGGGTGGAAGTCAAAATCAGAGCTTCAGGGGATTGCTGGGTAGGTGTTACCATTGATGGTAAAAATGATTTTACCGGGACTTTAAAGGCCGGCGAAAATAAGGTGTTTCAGGGGAAAGAGAAAATTATCGTTACCCTTGGCAGCGCTGGCGCGGTGGAAATAACCGTCAATGGCCAGGTCCAGCCACCCCTGGGCAGGGTGGGCGATGTAGTTACCTTTGAGGCTACTAAAGATTCCAACCAGGCTAGAATAACGAGGAAACCATGATCAAAACTGCCGTTATAACCCTTGGTTGCGCCAAGAATCAAGTTGACAGCGAATATATGCTGGGTGTCCTGGATAAAAGCCATTTTGCCCTTGTCAGCGATCCCGGTGAAGCTGAAGTAGTTATCGTCAATAGCTGCAGTTTTATTACGGCGGCCAAGCAGGAGGCCCTGGAAACTATTTTAGGGCTGGCCCAGGGAGAGCCGCGGCCCTATATTATTGTTGCCGGGTGTCTCGCCCAGCAGCACGCCCGGGACCTATGGCAGGAATTACCTGAAGTCGCCGCTTTCATTGGTCCGGGAGCCATCGGCCGTTTGCCCCTGATTATTGACCGGGTATTAAAGGGGGAACGGCTTGTGGACGTCCCGTCTCCTGATAAAGAGGAAGGGGAACTGCCCCGCCTTACGGAGAAGGGAAGGCCCTATGCTTATTTAAAGATTGCCGAGGGCTGTGATAATCGCTGCAGTTATTGCACCATCCCCGCCATCAAGGGGCCTTACCGCAGCCGCCCCCTGGAAAAGCTGGTTGCCGAGGCCAGGACCCTGGCGGCCGCCGGCGTAAAGGAATTAATCCTGGTGGCCCAGGACACTACCGCTTATGGCCTGGACTGTTACGGCGAGTACCGCCTGCCCCGGCTTTTGCGGGAACTGGCCATGATCCCGGAAATAGAGTGGTTGCGCCTCCTCTATGCCTATCCAACCCGCATTACCCCAGAGCTGGTGGAAGTGATGGCCACGGAAGCGAAAGTATTACCTTACCTGGATTTGCCCCTCCAGCATGCCAGTAAAACCATCTTGCGGCGCATGAACCGTCCTGGCAGCCTTACTGCTGGCATAAAGGCTATTGAACGCCTGCGCCGGGCCATGCCGGAAATAACCTTGCGCTCCACCTTTATTGTCGGCTTTCCGGGAGAAGATGAAGAGGATTTCCAGATTCTCCTGGACTTTTTGGGCTCTATGCAGTTCGACTGGGTGGGGGCCTTTAAATATTCCCCGGAAGTCGGTACAGGCGCCGCCGATTTGCCGGATCAGGTGCCGGAAGAAGTAAAGGAAGAACGCTACCGGAAGTTAATGCTCTACCAGCAGTCCATTACCAGGGCCTGCAATGAACGTTGGGTGGGACGGCAGGTGCAAGTTTTAATAGAAGGGCCGGGGGTGGGTCGCAGTTTCCGCCAGGCCCCGGAGGTAGACGGCTTGATTTATATTAAAGGAAGTACCATGCCGGCAGGAACTATGACGACAGTTAAACTCATCCGGGTCCATAGTAATTATGATTTAATGGGGGAGGTAGAGGGATGACGGCGGCCAACCGGCTAACCCTGGTGCGCTTGGGCCTGGTGCCCTTGTTTGCCATCCTGGTTCTTTTGCCCTGGGGACCCGGACGTTACCTGGCGGCGGCACTATTTTTACTGGCGGCAGCTACCGATGGCCTGGACGGGTATCTCGCCCGTAGCCGGGACGAAGTTACCAGGCTGGGCCAGTTACTGGACCCCCTGGTCGATAAGCTCCTGATTACTACGGCCTTAATTTTACTGGTCCAGCTGCACCTGGTTCCCGCATGGGTGGTAATATTAATTGTCGGCAGAGAATTTTTAATCAGCGGCCTGCGCCAGGTAGCAGCGGGAGAAGGGCTAATTCTGGCCGCCAGTTCCTGGGGCAAGGTCAAAACCCTGACCCAGGTGATAGCCATTGTTGCCCTGCTTGTAGAGGTTCCCCAGGCCGTTCTCCTTCTTTATGTGGCCCTGGTCCTGACCATGGTTTCGGCGTTGCATTATCTTTTGAGCAACCGGGATTTACTTTATCGCCCGGGCTAAAGGTAGATGTGGCAGCCCTACCAGGTAATTCATAAGGCCTGACCAGTTGAAATTTGTTATAATTGAAGGTGTTATCCATGGGAGAGGAGTGTTATCGTTGCACTTCAAAGGGTGGCGCCTTCAATTTGTATTTCTGGCAGCCCTTTTGAGCTTAGGTTTATTAACCGGGGGCCAGTGGGCCTACCGGCACTACAGCCAGGAAAAACCCCTGACTGATACCTTAAAGTCCGATCCAGCGGTCCAGGAGGCAACAGTAATCCGGACGGCTGCAGGTCTGGAAGTAAGGGTTATCCTCGGCCCCGGAGCCGATTTACCGCAGGCCTACCGGCAGGTACAGGAAACTGTAAACAGGCTTTATGGCCGGCAACCGGTAAAGCTGGTTATCCAGGACCGCCGTTCCCCGGCCCTGGAGAGTTTGTGGCGGGAAAGCCAGTTTACCATCTATGAAGCGGCAGTACGGGGCAACTTTACCCAGATGGCGGCTACCGTTGACCGGCTGGCGCGCCAGGCAGGCATCGACCATTATGCCGTCAATGTGGACGATAACTATATTTATCTCCAATTCAGCCAGGGACAGGCTTACCTTTACCAGGTAGTACCCCGGCAAAATTATGTAACCCGGGGGGAGGGGCAAAGTGTTTAAGGAAATAAAAGAAATAATTGCCGGTACAGGCTTGGGGTTAATGATTTTTTTAGTCATTAAAGGGGTGGATATTACTCCCTTTTTGCTTCTTGCTGGTATGGGTTTCCTGGCCTACTGGGTGATTGAAAAAAAGGGATTGCTCCCTTCAACCCTGGGGGGGAAGGGATATGCGCCGCCGGTCAAGGTATCTTTTGCCGATATCGGCGGCCAGGCTACGGCTATCTGCGAATTAAAGGAAGCCCTGGAGTTTTTGCTCCGCAGTGCTGAAGTTGAGGCCATGGGCATTCGCCCCCTGAAGGGCATCCTTTTAAGTGGCCCGCCGGGAACGGGGAAGACGTTGCTGGCCAAGGCGGCCGCTACCTACACGGATGCAGTTTTTCTCGAGGCCAGCGGCAGTGAATTTATCGAGATGTATGCCGGCGTCGGTGCCCAGCGGGTTCGGGCAATTTTTAATCGGGCCCGGGAACTGGCCCGGCGCCAGCAGAAAAAGCGAGCCATTATCTTTATAGATGAACTGGAAGTCCTGGGTGGGAAACGCGGCAGCCACGCCTCCCACTTAGAATATGACCAGACCTTAAACCAGCTCCTGGTAGAGATGGATGGCTTAAAAAGCAGCCACGATGTCCAGATTTTGGTTATCGGCGCTACCAATCGTCCTGACTTGCTGGACCCGGCCCTTTTACGCCCGGGCCGTTTTGACCGGCAGGTTAAGGTTGACCTGCCTGATAAGGAGGGGCGCCTGGCTATTTTAAAACTGCATACGGCCAATAAGCCCCTGGCGCAGGAGGTAGACCTGGAAGCCATTGCCCGCGAAACCTTCGGGTTTTCCGGGGCTCACCTGGAAAGCGTAGCCAATGAGGCCGCCATCCTGGCCCTGCGGGAAAAATCCCCCCTTATCACCCAGAAACATTTAATGGAAGCCGTCGATAAAGTAATGCTGGGGGAAAAGCTAGGCCGCAAGCCGGCGGTGGACGAATTGTACCGGCTGGCCATCCATGAGGCTGGCCACGCCATTGCCGGGGAGCTTTTAAGGCCCCAGTCTATTTCCCATGTGACCATTACTTCCCGGGGCCAGGCTTTGGGCTATACCCGGCAAAAGCCGGAACACGACATTTACCTCTATACCAGGGAATACCTTGAGAACCAGATGGATATCTGCCTGGCCGGGGCCGTGGCTGAGACCTTAATCCTGGGCAGTCGCAGTACGGGGTCCCTCAATGACTTTAAAGAAGCCATTCGCCTGGCCCGGGTGATTATTACCTCCGGGTTGTCGGAACTGGGAGTAGTGGCCGAAGAAAATTTGACCAAGGAACAGATGCACAATGCTTCTTCAACTATCATCAGCCGGGAAGAAGCCAAGGTGGCTTCTCTCCTGCGGCCTTACCAGGGGGTTTTAAAGGCTTTAGCCGGACAACTGGTAGAAAAGGAAACGGTAACCGGCCGGGAATTGCGGGCCCTGTTACAGGAACAGGCTATGGCCTCTTGAAAATTTTGTCACGTAACAGCAGGATTATCAGGATTGGGAAGCGAATAGATCCTGAAAACTGGTGATCGGCATGCGGCTGTTTGTTGCCATAAATTTTTCCCCAGCTCTGCAAAGTGCCCTGGCCGGGCTACTGGGTGAATTACGCCAGTTACCGGTAACGGTTAAATGGGTGCCCCCGGAGAATATCCATTTAACCATCAAGTTTTTAGGTGAAGTGGCCCCGGCTAGAGTGGAGGAAATAGGAGCAGCCTTGCGGCGTGCCGCTATTGGGGTTAACCCCTGGCACCTGGAGGTAAAAGGTACCGGGGTTTTTCCCAACTGGCGCACCCCCCGGGTTGTCTGGGTGGGGGTGGAGTCGGAAAAGCCCCTGCATGTTTTACAGCAACAGGTAACCAGGGAATACCTGGAACTGGGTTTTCCGGCCGATTCCTTTACCCCCCATTTAACCCTGGGCCGCCTGCGTCCTGGGACAGCCACCGGGCCATTAAAGGACAGGCTCCAGAGTTTAGCTGGTGTGTCCTGGGGGAGGGAAAGGGTGACGGCGGTAAGCCTTATGGAGAGCCGGCTAACCCCACAGGGAGCTATTTACCGCCCGGTTTTGACGGTTACTTTGCCAGCAGGCGGCAGGAACTCTTATTAACGGTTGACTGGCGTTGCCAGTAAAGTGCAAAAGCAGGAGGAGGCGAACTTATATAGTGGTTTTATCAGATAAGCAGCGGGCACTGGAAAATGCCCTGCTCCAGATCGAGAGGCATTTTGGCAAGGGTTCCATAATGAAGCTGGGTGAATCCGGTGCCCGGCTCAATGTGGAAGCTATTTCCACTGGCGCCCTGCCTCTGGACTTGGCCCTGGGGGTAGGCGGGTTGCCCCGGGGCCGGGTGGTTGAGATCTTTGGCCCGGAATCCTCGGGTAAGACGACGGTCGCCCTTCATGTTATTGCCGAGGCCCAGCGGAGCAGCGGCACGGCAGCCTTTATCGACGCCGAGCACGCCCTCGACCCGGTATATGCCAGGAACCTCGGAGTCGACATTGATAACCTTTTAGTATCCCAGCCCGATACCGGTGAGCAGGCCCTGGAAATCGCTGAAGCCCTGGTGCGCAGCGGCGCCATCGATGTCATCGTCATCGATTCCGTAGCTGCCCTGGTGCCCAAAGCCGAGCTGGACGGTGAAATGGGCGATGCCCATGTAGGCCTGCAGGCCCGGCTCATGTCCCAGGCTTTACGCAAGCTGGCCGGCGTTATTGCCAAATCGCGGACGGTTGCCATTTTTATCAACCAGTTGCGGGAAAAGGTAGGGGTCCTCTTTGGCAGTCCCGAGACAACACCGGGGGGACGGGCGCTAAAATTTTACGCTTCGGTACGCCTGGATGTGCGCAAAATAGAGCAGATCAAGCAGGGGACCGAGATTATTGGTAGCCGCACCCGGGTAAAGGTTGTTAAAAATAAAGTAGCACCGCCCTTCCGCCAGGCCGAGTTTGATATTATTTACGGCCGGGGTATTGACCGCGAGGGCTGCCTCCTTGACATGGGCACGGAATTGGATATAGTAAAGAAGAGTGGGGCCTGGTATTCCCTGGGGGAAGATCGCCTTGGTCAGGGCCGTGAAGCAGCTAAAGAATTCTTGCGTGACCACCCCGAACTGGCGGCCAGCATTGAAGCCCAGATTCGTGCTAAAGCTGGTTTAGTCAAGACGGCAGCGGCTATAGAAGATGAAGGTGCGCAAAACGAATAATCCTTCACCGGCAGCAGCCTGGGAGTATGCCCTGAAAATATTAACCCGGCGCCAGCAGAGTGAACAGGAAATGTGCTGGAAATTACAGGCAAAGGGCTTTCCCAGGGAGGTAGTGGTGGCAACCTTAAACCGGTTAAAGGATGCCGGGTTGCTAGATGATGCCAGTTTTGCCCGGGACTGGGCTGCCTACCGGCTGGCTACCCACCCGGTAGGCCCGAGGCGCCTCCGGCGCGAGTTGCAGGAGCATGGCGTGGCCCCTTCCCTAGCTGAAGGGATAGCAGGCGACCTGTTTCCTCCAGAAGCAGAGATGGCGGCGGCCCGGGAACTGGCGGGGAAGTATCACCGGCGGCAGGGAGAAAGTCCCGATCATTATTACCAGCGCCTGGCCCGTTTCCTCTGGCAGCGAGGTTTTAATGGCCATGTAATTCGCCAAGTGCTGGGAGAGCTGGCTGAAGAAGATAATTATATTGACAGTAATCATTTAAACCTATAAAATTATTTTGGGAGAAACTAGGTGTAGGGTCACCACCATTACCCTTAATTTATAGATTTCACTACCGGGTTTAGCCTGGATGGAATATAACTCTTCTGACCTGAAAATAGATAGAAGGGCTGTATTTTTGGTTCCCAACAGGCGTATGTAGGTCCTGGTTTTGAACCAAATAAGGGTATATTTGGTTGGTGTGCCTAACTTCAAGCCGAGTTTCGACTCGGCTTTATTTTATGAAGGGGAGGTGAAGAACAATCCAGTATATCCTTTATGCCCTGATAGCTTTCCTGGTGGGTGCGGCCGGAGGTTATGCCATCCGCAAGTACCTGGCTGAGGCCAAAATTGTTTCGGCCGAGAAGGCTGCAGCCACCATTATCGAAGAAGCAAAAAAAGAAGCCGAGGCTAAAAAGAGGGAAGCGGTCCTGGAAGCCAAGGAAGAAGCCCACCGCATCCGTAATGAAATAGAGCGGGAAAGCCGGGAACGGCGCAATGAGCTCCAGCGTTTCGAGCGGCGCCTGATGCAGAAGGAAGAGGCCCTGGACCGCAAGACCGAAGCCCTCGAACGCAAAGAGGCCAGTCTCCACCGGCAGGAAGAAGCTGCCCAGAAACTAAGGGAAGAACTGGAAGAGATGCGCCGCCGGCAGGTCAGCGAACTGGAACGCATTTCCGGTTTGACGACCGAAGAAGCCAGGGCCATCCTGCTGCAGAGTGTCGAGGAAGAAGTAAGGCATGAAGCAGCCATGATGATTAAACAAATTGAAACGGAGGCCAAAGAAGAAGCAGATAAAAAAGCCCGGGAAATTATTACCCATGCCATCCAGCACTGTGCTGCTGATTATGTAGCCGAGGCCACGGTATCGGTGGTGAATCTACCCAGCGATGAGATGAAGGGGCGCATTATCGGCCGTGAGGGCCGTAACATTCGCGCCCTGGAAACCCTGACGGGTGTCGATCTCATCATTGATGACACACCGGAAGCCGTTATTCTCTCCAGCTTCGACCCTATTCGCCGGGAGGTGGCCCGGATTGCCCTGGAAAAGTTAATTATCGATGGGCGCATCCACCCGGCCCGGATTGAAGAAATGGTAGAAAAGTCCCGGCGGGAACTGGAGCAAAAGATCCGGGAAGAAGGAGAGCGAGCTACCTTTGAAGCTGGCATTCATGGCCTGCATCCAGAGCTGGTGCGCCTGCTGGGTAAACTTAAATACCGCACCAGCTACGGCCAGAATGTCCTTAAACACTCCCTAGAAGTAGCTTTCCTGGCGGGGGCCATGGCTGCCGAGCTAGGGGTGGATGTCCAGCTGGCCAAGCGGGCCGGGTTGCTCCATGATATTGGTAAAGCCGTTGATTTTGAAGTTGAGGGACCCCATGTCACCCTGGGGGTTGAGCTGGCTAAAAAATACCGGGAATCCCCGGAGGTAATCCATGCCATTGAAGCCCACCATGGTGATGTGGAACCGCGCAGCATTGAGGCTGGCCTGGTCCAGGCCGCCGATGCCATTTCGGCAGCCCGGCCGGGTGCCCGGCGGGAAACCCTGGAGGCCTATATTAAACGCCTCGAGAAACTGGAGGAGATTGCCGATTCCTTTGCCGGCGTGGAAAAATCCTATGCCATCCAGGCCGGCCGGGAGATCCGGATTTTAGTTAAGCCTGACAAGATTGATGATGCCATGGCCGTCCACCTGGCCAGGGATATCGTAAAAAGGATTGAAAAGGAGATGGAATACCCGGGCCAGATTAAAGTGGTGGTCATCCGCGAAACCCGCGCTGTTGATTATGCCAAATAATTTTATGGCAGGGAAGGTAAAAGTTTTTCCATCCCTGCCATTAAATTTTCATCATTAAAGGCGGACAAGGCAGGCAGGAATTTGCTTTTGGGTGCAGAAGTAGTGTCTTATTGGTGGTAACATCTTATACATAAAGTACGGGGCAGGTGTTTACCTTGAGCCTGAAGTACAAACATGGCGGCGAAGTATCTGACAGTATTGGTCTCCTTATTTCCATCCTGGTACGTTATCCAGAAGTAGGTACCATTAACTATGAGCCCAAAGACCAGGTTTTACGCTTTACCTTTATGATGGCCCAACCTCTGGCCGGGGAGGCCATCCAGCAGTTCGAAAAGAAATTCCGCAAATCCCTGGAAGTATATAACTACCTGGAAGACCGGGAACCGAAGGTTATTAATCTGAAATATACGCCCTATGACCAGTTAATGGCCCTGGAGGTACAACGGGATGTAATTACCCTTTCCCGGGATGAAATTGACCTCATTATCGCCCTGGTGCGGGAGGAATTTGGCGCCACCCTGGTAGCGGAGAACAATGATAATATCATGGAAGAAGAGCTTATGATCCAGGAAGAGTTAATTGACCGTATGCTGGAAAGTGTCCGGGGTACCGTCCCGGAGCGCCAGTTAATTGCCTTCCGGGAAGAAGGCCGGGTCATGGTGTTTAATAAATAGACCCGGGGCCAATAATAATATTTAAGGCAAATTGAGGGGAGCTTTATTTTTGCGGGTTCTAATGATCGGCGATGTGGTGGGGCGGCCGGGCCGTAAAGCCGTCCGGGAACTCCTGCCACCTTTGCTCCAGGAACACCGGCCGGATCTGGTGGTGGCAAACGGCGAAAATGCTGCCGGCGGCAATGGCATTACCCCAGATATTGCCGGTGAACTTTTTGCCGGTGGTATTGATATCTTAACCATGGGCAACCATGTCTGGGATAAGCGTGAAGCTCTGACCCTCCTGGAGGAGGATGAGCGCATTGTCCGGCCGGCCAATTATCCTCCTGGTACCCCCGGCCGGGGCTATACCCTGGTAAAGGTTAAGGAAAACCTGCAGGTAGGAATTATTAATTTAGCGGGGCGGGTGTTTCTATCACCTCTGGAGTGTCCTTTTCGCCTGGGACGCCGCCTGGCTGAAGAAATCGGTGCGTTAACCCGCATCATTTTAGTAGACTTCCATGCTGAAGCAACTTCGGAAAAGGTTGCCCTGGGCTGGTACCTGGACGGCCTGGTAAGTGCCGTCATCGGGACCCATACCCATATCCAGACGGCTGATGCCCGGGTCCTGCCCCAGGGGACGGCCTATATTACCGATGTAGGCATGACCGGTCCCAGGGATTCTGTCCTGGGAGTGAAGGCAGAACTTATCATCAAAAAATTTCTTACCCAGTTGCCGGTGCGTTTTGAAGTTGCCGGTGGAGTTATTCAACTGGAAGCCGTACTGGTAGATATCGATCCCGGTAACGGCCGGGCAGTCGCTATCCAGCGGTTGCAATACTACGGGCCGGCATAAGTTAACCCTCAAACAACGCTAAAAAGCCTGCTTACCGGTAAGGGAGGCAGGCTTTTGTGTTACAATAGCTAAAAAAGATTGGAGCCGGGTGAAGATGGCAGCTGATTTACATACCCATACTACGGCCTCCGACGGCCGGCTGTCACCCACTGAACTAATCAGACTGGCGAAGACAAAAGGCTTAACGGCTCTGGGTGTTACCGACCATGATACGGTAGCCGGCCTGGCAAAAGCCCTGGCTGCCGGTAACAGTTACAGTGTCACGGTAATTCCCGGGGTTGAGCTGAGCACCGAGTGGGAAGAAGGGGAGATCCATATCCTGGGTTATTATATCGACTGGCAAAAGGAAAGTTTGCTGGCTTTCCTGGAAACCATGCGCCAGGCGCGTTACCGGCGCACGGCCAGGATGGTAGGCCGGCTTAAAGAGCTGGGTTATGATATTAGCATGGGTGAGGTAGAGCAGGAAGTCCGGGGCGAGGCCATGGGCCGTCCCCATATCGCGGCCGTTCTAGTTCGCAAGGGCTATGTACCATCGCTGGAGTTTGCCTTCCGCACTTTGCTGGAGCGGGGCCGGCCTGCTTATGTCCCGCGGGCCAAAGTCTCACCTGCCCGGGCTGTGGAGGTAATATTAAAGGCTGGAGGGGTCCCGGTCCTGGCCCACCCGGGCTTGAGCCGGGCCGATGGTCTTATTCCTGCCCTGGTGGGCAGCGGCTTGCAGGGTATTGAAGCTTACTATCCCCACCACGATGCCGCTGCCACCGGGCGTTACCTGGAACTGGCATCCCGGTATAACCTGGTGGTAACCGGCGGGTCGGATTTCCACGGCATAGTTGAAAGCAGCCATGCCGACCTGGGGGCCTGCCAGGTGGGCACAGCCGAACTGGAGCAATTACAGAGGCGAGCTGAAAAGATTAAAGTCCAAGCGACTAAGGTTTGACTTCCGGGCATATATTTTAGCAAACTAATAATGAGGAGGTGGGGCCGTTGGCTGGCAATGATGCAAGCGCCCTTTACCGGCGCATTCAAGAGCTGGAAAGCAAGGTGGAACAGTTAAGGGTCAGCCGGCGTGTCCTGATGCGCCTGGTGGAAAAAAGTGAAGCCGAAAAGTGGGAACTGGTAAATTGCCTGCGCCAGGAAAAGGAACAGATCCAGCTCCGCAACCGGCGCTACGCCCGGGCCATCTGGGAAAAGAATAAAGAGCTGGTTTTGCTCACCAATAAGCTACAGGGCATATCGTTGCCCAGGGCTTGACTGATAGGAGGGGGCGATTTATACTATAATTAACTTAATAGGGAACAGGTGCCTGCCAGGTTAAAAGGGAATCAGGTGTAAATCCTGAGCGGTCGCGCCACTGTAACCGGGGAGCCTGCTTCAAGGCCACTGGTATTATACCGGGAAGGCGAAGCCGGGCAAGGAGCCGGAGCCAGGAAACCTGCCTGTTCATTTCACCCTCGCGTCAAGGGGCCGAAAGTTAGGTTATGTAACTCCAGCTACTTCGTGGGGGGCTGGAGTTTTTATTTTAGGAGGCCATATCTTGGGATACGGGTCGTTAATCATGGTAACCGGGGGTGCCAGGAGTGGCAAAAGCCGCCTGGCTGAAGAACTTGCTGTTGCCGGGAGTGAAAAAGTAGTCTACCTGGCCACGGCTACCGTGGGCGATGCAGAAATGGCTGCCCGGGTGGACATGCACCGGCGCCGGCGGCCGGCTGACTGGCAGACGGTAGAAGCCCCCCTGGCCGTAACGGAAGCCGTAGCCAGGGAAGGCCAGCGTGCCGGTACCATCCTCCTTGATAGTCTGGGCATGTGGATTAGCAACCTTTTGAGCCAGGAGACAACTGAAGCAGAAGATAGCTGGGAAAAAAACACGGCTGCTATAGAAGCCATCATGGTTAAAGTCAGGGAACTGGCGGTAGTAGCCCGGCAGGTACCGGCGCGGGTAATTATTGTTACTGAAGAAGTGGGAATGGGGCTCATTCCTCCCTATCCCCTGGGCCGGGTTTTCCGGGACCTCCTGGGCCTGGCCAACCAGGAGATAGCCCGCCAGGCCGACCAGGTCTACCTGGTGGTGGCAGGCCTGCCTCTAGTTTTAAAGGATACTAAAGAGGACGCTACTTTCGGGGAGGAACTTCTCCGAAAATACAAAGGAAACTAAGATAAAATAAATGCTACTGGAGGAAAAACCTTGGGGAGAGAATTACGGCGGGGTTATACCACAGGTACCTGCGCGGCAGCAGCAGCCAGGGCGGCGGCCCTGGCTTTATGGCAGAAGCAGCTGGTGAGGGAGGTTACCCTTACCCTGCCCCGGGGAGAAAAGGTCACTCTACCGGTTACTGTCCATCGTGGTCCGGACTGGGCCGAAGCCGTGGTGTTTAAAGACGCAGGTGATGACCCTGACGTTACCCACGGGGCTGCCATCCATGTCCGCGCCCGGAAAACTGGCGGGGGATTGACTTTACGCGGCGGAGCCGGCATCGGGACAGTAACCCGCCCCGGCCTGGCCATACCTCCAGGGGAACCAGCCATTAACCCTGTTCCCAGGCAAATGATTACCGCTGCAGTAGCCGATGTAACCCCGCCCGGCCAGGGCCTGGAACTGGAGATCAGCATCCCCGGTGGCGAAGAACTGGCCCGGCGGACCCTCAATCCCCGCCTGGGGATTGAGGGCGGCCTTTCTATCCTGGGCACTACCGGCATTGTCGAACCCATGTCCGAAGAGGCCTACCGTACCTCCCTGGTACCCCAGATTGATGTCGCCCTTGCTGCCGGCTGGGAAACCCTGATCTTGACACCCGGCCGCCTGGGGCAACGCCAGGCCGAGGAACGCTATCATCTACCGGCTGCGGCCATTGTTTTAACCAGCAACTTTATTGGCTACATGCTGGAGGCCTGCGCCGAGCGCGGGGTGAAGCAGGTGCTCCTGTGGGGGCATGGCGGCAAGCTCATCAAGGTGGCAGGAGGTATCTTTTATACCCACAGTCGCCTGGCCGATGCCCGCCAGGAAATCCTGGCCGCTTGGGCCGCGGCGCGGGGGGCATCCCGGGAAGTAGTCCGGCAGCTTTTAGAGGTAACTACAGTTGAAGCTGCCCAGGAAATTATCCGCAACCATGGCCTGGGGAGGGAGTTCTGGGACTCCCTGGCGGCCCGGGCCAGCCAGCGGTCGGAGGCCCTTGTCCGTGGAGAACTCACAGTGGGCACGGTTATGCTAAACCTGCAGGGAGAAATTATAGGCTGGGATGGGATGGCCCGGCAAATACTGGAGGCGTGGGGTCATGGGAGTTGAAGGCCGGTGGTTGACCGTCATCGGGGTTGGACCCGGCAACCAGGAATACCTGACGCTGGCGGCCCGCCGGGCTGCGGCGGCGGCCGAAGTCCTTATCGGCGGGCCCCGGGCTTTGAGCCTTTTTCAAGATTTAGCACGCGAGAAAAGGGTGATCACGGGCGATCTGGAAGGGTTACGCTCTTTCCTGTTGCAGATACGCGGCCGCCCGGCGGCCATCCTGGTATCGGGGGATCCAGGCTTTTACAGCCTCCTCTCGTGGCTCAAGCGCCAGTTTCCAGGGGAAAAAATTAACGTTATCCCCGGTATCAGTTCCGTCCAGTTAGCCTTTGCCCGCCTGGAGCAGGGCTGGGAAGAAGCCACTTTCCTGAGCTTCCATGGACGTTCCCTGGAGACCCTGGAACCATACCTGCCCCAGCTGGTAGCCGGTAAAGTGAGGCTAGCAATGTTGACCGGCGGGGCTAACACACCGGCAGCTATAGGTAAATACCTGTCCGACCACGGCCTCGCCGGTATAAAGTTGTGGGTGGGTACCGACCTGGGTAGCGACCAGGAGCAAACAATCTGGCTGACGGCGGCCGAACTGGCCCGGCAGCCCTTAACCAGGCCCGGGGTGGTGATAGCCGGTTATGAACCGGATTAACTGGCCCTACAGTACGCCGGGGATACCTGACCATTACTTTAGCCGCAGCCAGGTCCCCCTGACGAAAGAGGAAGTCCGGAGCCTTACCCTGGCCAAAGCCCGTTTGGGTCCGGGTATGACCGTTTATGATGTTGGCTCTGGAACCGGGACCCTGGCTGTTGAAGCGGCCAGGCTGGTGGCTCCGGGACAGGTCCTGGCCGTGGAGGTAGACCCGGAGGCCTGTACCCTTATCAGGGAGAATGTAAAACGTTTTGGCCTGGATAATGTCCAGGTGGTGGCCGGCAGGGCCCCGGCAGCCCTGGAGGGGTTGCCGCTGCCGGACCGGGTTTTCATCGGGGGCAGCGGTGGGCACTTAGAAGAGATTTTAAGGACCTGCCATGAAGCTTTGCGGCCGGGAGGCATTATCGTCCTCAATGCCGTAACCGTCGAAACCTTGAGTACGGCCCTGGCCTTCGGCTATCACCAGGGTTACCAGGTAGAGGCCCTGGCAACTAACCTGGCCCGCCTGGAACCGGCCGGCCGTTACCACATCTGGCGCGCCCTGAATCCGGTATATATAGTGCAGCTGGTGAAAGATGGACATTATGGACAGTAGTATACCGGGTTAATAATTGCGGTTGATTACTGAATACCATCAGATGGTGGCATGGTGGGATAAGGAGTGGAGGCTTTTGGTGAGTGGAACCCTCTATGGCCTCGGGGTTGGACCGGGAGACCCTGACCTGTTAACCTTGAAGGCTAAAGCCATTTTAGAACAGGTACCGGTCCTGGCGGTACCTGTTTCCCAGCGTGGCGAGGAAAGCCTGGCCCTGCAGGTGGTCCGGCCCTTTATCCGGCCTGAGCAGAAAATACTAAATCTTTTCATGCCTATGACCCATGACCGGGCTTACCTGGAACGTTCCTGGGATGCAGCGGCAGCAGAACTTTTGGAAAACCTTTCAGCAGGACAGGATATCGCCTTCCTGACTCTGGGGGATGCTTCTCTTTACAGCACCTATAGTTACTTAATGCAACGCTTACAAAAACTCAACCCGGATTTAAAGATTGTTACCGTTCCCGGGATCACTTCCTTTGCTGCGGCTGCTGCCAGTTTGAATGTACCCCTGGCCGTAGGGGACGAACCCCTGGCCATCATCCCGGCCCTCAAGGACCCGGCTAACTTAAAGGAATACCTCTCCCTTTTCCCCAATCTAGTCTTAATGAAAGTCGCCCGCCATTATGACGCCATCGTTACAGTTCTGGAGGAGGCAGGCGTAGCCGGGCAGTCGTTCCTGGCCAGCCGCTGCGGCCAGCCAGGGGAGAGCTTTAGCCGGGACCTTGTAGCCGAAAAGGGCAAGAAACAGGATTATTTGTCGTTAATTATAGTCAAAGGCACCACCAACAAGGGTGATTTTTAACAGGCAGGAAATAGAAATAAAAGGAGCCTCCCATGGCGATGAGCCGCCACCAGCGAGGTCATGAAGATGCCTGGCTGGCATTGGTCGGAAGCGAGCGAGCTTCTACCGAGTGGCGAAGCGGCCCAGGCGAAGCTGGGGGATGATAAGCGGGGCCGAGGACAGCGAGGCCTTCGCCCGGATTCTAAAGGCAAGGACGCCGAATAGGCCGGGAACCCCGCCCGAGCCTGAGGCTGAGCCGTAGGCCGCTCCACAAGGGCCACGGAGCGAGCGAAACAATACCAGCCAGCGATAGAGTTATTTTCGGAGGAGCGGGGTAGGCAATGAAGGTTTACTTTGTCGGGGCCGGACCGGGAGACCCGGAGTTAATTACCGTCAAGGGGCGCCGTCTTTTAGAAGAAGCAGGGGTCATTATCTATGCCGGCTCCCTGGTTAACCCGGAAATTTTAAAGTATGCGCCACCGGGAGCAAAGCTGTATAACAGCGCTTCCCTTACCCTGGAAGAGGTCCTGGCCATCATGCAGGAGGCTGTTGTGGCCAGGGGCGAAAAGGTGGTCCGCCTCCATACGGGCGATCCTTCCCTGTACGGGGCCATCCAGGAGCAGATGGACGCCCTGGAGAGAATGGGAATACCTTATGAGATAGTGCCCGGCGTCAGCTCCTTTGCGGCGGCAGCTGCCGCCGTAAGGAGGGAATTTACTTTGCCGGGGATAAGCCAGACATTAATTCTCACCCGGCGGGCCGGCCGGACCCCGGTACCCGCAGGGGAAAGCCTGCCTGATTTGAGCCGCCACCGCGCCAGCCTGTGCCTTTTCCTTAGCAGCCAGGACCTGGCGACGGCAACCGCCGAGCTGGTCCGGGGGTATGGGGAAAATACGCCGGCAGCCATAGTCTATAAAGCCTCCTGGCCGGAAGAAAAGGTTATCCATGGTACGCTGGGGGATATTGCCGCTAGAAGCAGGGAGGCGGGCATTGACCGGACGGCCCTGCTCCTAGTTGGCGATTTCCTGGCAGGCAGCTACCAGCGTTCCTGCCTGTATGACCCGGCCTTTAGTCATGGCTACCGCGAGGCTAAGGCATCCCATGGCTAAAGGACAGGGAATAGCCATTGTCACCCTGACCCGGCCGGGTTTACAGACGGCCCTGCAACTGGCTCATTCTTTATCAGAGGGGACTACTATCTTTATCCCGGCCGACCTGGCTCCTTCGGTAAGGCCTGAGATATGGGACCAGCTCATAGTAGTGTCCTATTCAGGGCCGTTATCGCTATTCCTGGGGCAGATTTTTAACGAGTACCGGGGGTTAATCCTGGTCATGGCCGCCGGTATTGCCGTGCGGGCTTTGAGCCCCCACCTTGTTTCCAAAAATGCAGACCCGGCCGTGGTGGTGGTGGACGTGGGAGGTAAATACGCCATCAGCCTCCTCTCCGGCCACCTGGGGGGGGCCAATGAACTGGCCCGCAGAGTAGCTTCTCTGCTGGGTGGCCAGGCGGTTATTACCACCGCCAGCGAAGTGCAGGGGCTACCACCCCTGGACCTGGTGGCCCGGGAGTTAAATATGAGTGTCTGGCCGGCAGCCAGCTTTACGAAAGTGATGGCGGCCCTGGTCAATGGCGAGACAGTTGACTTGCTGGTAGAAAAGTCTTTACTCAAGTCCCTGGAGGAGGCCCTGCCATCCTTGCGACCCCGTCTCCTGACGGGCTGCCCCGCAGGAGGGGAAGGCAGGGCGGGGATCATGGTTACCTGGCGGCGCTTGCCCCTGCCTGGTCCCCGGTGGGTTTACTGGCGGCCCCAGGTGATCAGCGCCGGTATCGGCTGCCGCCGCGGCGTACCTGCCGGGACAATCCTCTACGCCTTGGGCCTGGCCCTGCGGGAAGCGGGCCTCAGCCGCCGGAGCCTGGCAGCCCTGGCCAGCGTTGATTTTAAGGGAGAGGAACCGGGCCTGCAAAGGGCAGCTGGCCGCCTTGGTGTAAAGCTCCTTACCTTTACTCCCTGGCAGCTGGCGGCCTGTATGGAACGTAAACCCCATTTGCATCGTTCGGAAAGGGTTAACCGGTACATTGGCATCCCCGGCGTTTGTGAGCCGGCGGCAATTCTGGCTGCAGGAGAGGGGGAATTAATATGGCCCAAAATGAGTTACCGGGGGGTGACTGTAGCCCTGGCCCGGGCGAAATAATGGTCATTGGCTTGGGGCCGGGCCGGGAGGAAGAAATGACGCCCCGGGCCCGGCAGGCCCTGGCCCGGGCGGAAGTAATAGTCGGTTACCGCACTTATATTGATTTAATAGCTTCCCTGGTGGCCGGGCGGGAAGTAGTGGTTACCGGCATGACGGGAGAAGTAGCCCGGTGCCGGGAAGCCGTCGCCCGGGCGGCTGCCGGGGCCCGCGTAGCCGTTATTTCCAGCGGCGATCCCGGTGTCTACGGTATGGCCGGGTTGATCCTGGAAGTCCTGGCCGGACACCCCCGGGGGAAAGAAATAGCGGTAAGCATTATTCCCGGGGTGACAGCAGCCACTGCCGCGGCAGCTACCCTGGGAGCGCCCCTGATGCATGACTTTGCCGTCATCAGCTTAAGTGACCGTTTGACCCCCTGGGAGGTTATAGCCAGACGCCTCGAGCTCGCAGCAGCGGCCGATTTCGTCCTGGTCCTGTACAATCCCCGCAGCCACGGCCGTCCCGATCACCTCCGCCGCGCCCGGGACATTGTTCTCCAGTACCGCCAGCCTTCTACCCCGGTAGGGGTGGTACGGAACGCCGGCCGGGAGGGAGAAGAAGCCTGGATCCGCGACCTGGCCACTTTCCTGGAACTACCGGTAGATATGGTCAGCACGGTCATCATTGGCAACAGTCAGACCAGGGTGCTGGATGGACGCCTGGTGACACCCCGGGGGTACCGGCTGTGATCCTGGTACTGGCCGGTACGGCTGACGCCAGGGAGGTTATCGGCACTTTAAAGGCCGGAGGGTACCGGGTGGCAGCCAGCGCTGTTACGGCATACGGTGCCAGGCTGGCTAGGGAGGCCGGAGCCGATACGGTCCAGGAAGGGCCCCTGGGAGGAGAAGATTTGCTGGCCTTTTTAAAGGACCAGGGCATCAGGGCAGTTATTGATGCCACCCATCCCTTTGCCACCACTATTACCGGTGCAGCCCGGCAGGCCTGCCAGAACCTGGGGTTGCCCTATTTCCGTTACCGCCGGCCGGAAGTTAAATTGCCTTCCCACCCGAACCTGCTGCTGGCCGGTAGTTTAGAGGAAGCGGTGGAACTGGCTTCCCGGGGACAGGTAATATTTCTAACCACCGGCACCCGCCATCTGGAATACTTTACTACCGCGCCGGCCCTGGCCGGCAGAAGGCTCGTTGTCAGGGTACTGCCGGAGGAGGCTTCCCTGGCCAGGTGCCGCCAGCTGGGTATCTGGCCGGGGGATATTGTGGCCATCCAGGGTCCCTGCAGTTATGAGTTAAACCGGGCCCTTTACCGGCAGTTTAAGGCCGATGTAGTTGTAACCAAGGACAGCGGCACCACCGGCGGGGTGGTGGAGAAAATCCAGGCCGCCCTGGACCTGGGGCTAACGGTTGTCGTCCTCCGTCGCCCGCCGGAGCCTGATAGTTTACCGCTGGAGGAGATTATCCCTTTGCTGGGAGAAGCGTTAGAGAGATAAGGGGGGGACAACAATGGGCACAGGGATTATTTTACTGGGCCATGGCAGCCGCATACCGGAGGCCAATGAGCACCTGAAGCTCCTGGCGGCCCAGGTCAGGGAGTTGCTGGGGGGTATCCGGGTAGAACCCTGCTATATGATGCGTACCCACCCGGACCTGATGGAAGGGATAACCATGCTGGTCGAAGCAGGCCTGCAGAAAATTATTGTCGTACCAATGTTCTTCTGCAATGGCCTTCATGTCCAGCGGGATATTCCCGAGCAACTGGAGATAGCCAGGAAACGTTTTCCGGACATTGAATTGATCTATGGTACCAACCTCGGTGCCGACCGTAGAATCGCCGAGGTTATTGTAGAACGTATCCAGGAGGTGGCCCCCGGTGTCGTATCTGCATGATCCCCGGTCCATTGAGGCCCACAGCCGGGAGATCATAGCGGCCCGGCTGGGGGATTTGGGCCTGGGGCGCGGGGAAAGGGTCGTTGTAACCAGGATCATCCATGCCACCGGGGACCTGGATTATGCCCGGCTGGTAGTCATTCACCCCCGGCTGGTTGAGGCGGCAACGACAGCCCTGCGCCAGGGGGCGGATATTATCACCGATATAGAAATGGTACGCCAGGGGATCAGCAGCCAGATGCTTGCCCGGGGCGGCGGCCGGATAATATGTGCCATCCGGGAAAAAGAGGTCATCAACGCAGCTGCAGCCCGTGGGGTGACCAGGGCCATGGTGGCTATGGAATACCTGGCGCCCCGGATGGCGGGAGCCCTTGTGGCCATAGGCAATGCCCCCACGGCCCTTTTTCGCCTGCTGGAGTTAATGGCCGCCGGCCAGGCAGCGCCGGCAGCCATAATCGGCACTCCCGTGGGTTTTGTGGGAGCGGCGGAAGCCAAAACAGCCCTGGAAACAGCCGGCATACCCTTTGTTACCGTCCGGGGAACCAGGGGTGGGAGCACAGTGGCGGTTGCTGCTGTCAATGCCCTGCTGCACCTGGCCTGGGACGGGGAAGGTGACAATTAATGGCCAGGGCAATTATGCTCCAGGGAACCAGTTCCAATGTCGGCAAGAGTGTCCTGGCGGCAGCCCTGTGCCGGATTTTTTACCGGGCCGGTTACCGGGTTGCTCCCTTTAAATCCCAGAACATGGCCCTTAACTCCGGCGCTACTCCGGACGGTGGCGAAATGGGGCGCGCCCAGCTGGTACAGGCATATGCTGCCGGGGTACAGCCGCGGGTGGAAATGAACCCGGTCTTGCTTAAACCCACGGCCCACGCCCGCTCCCAGGTAATCCTCCTGGGAAGGCCGGTAGGCAACCTGGGGGCCAGGGAATATCATGGTCACTTTAACCAGGAGCTCTGGCAACATGTAGAGGCGGCTTACGCCACCCTGGCCAGGGAATTTGAGGTTATTGTCATTGAAGGCGCCGGCAGCCCGGCCGAGATCAATCTTAAAGCCCGGGAAATAGCCAATATGCGGGTAGCCAAAATGGCCGGGGCACCGGTGCTCCTGGTGGCCGATATTGACCGCGGCGGCGCCCTGGCAGCCATTGTCGGGACCCTGGAACTCCTGGACCCCGACGAGAGGGAACTGGTAGCCGGGTTGATTATTAACAAATTCCGGGGTGACCTGGATTTGCTGCAACCAGCCCTGGATTTTCTGGAAAGGAAAACCGGCAAGCCGGTCCTGGGGGTTATACCCTTTCTGGCCCACGGCCTGCCGGAAGAAGATTCCGTGGTCCTGGAGCAGGCAGCTGGCCGGCCTACGGCTGCCGGTGAGGTGGAAATAGCCGTAATTAAACTCCCGTGTATTGCCAACTTTACCGACTTTGATGCCCTGGAACGGGAAGACGGCGTTAACCTGCGCTATGTAGAGGATAAAGAAGCCCTCGGACAACCGGACCTCATCATCCTGCCGGGCAGTAAAAATACTATGGGCGACCTTTTATGGCTGCGGCAGCGAGGCCTGGAGGAGGCCATCAAAGACCTGGTGGGCAGGGGGACCCCGGTGGTCGGCATTTGTGGCGGCTACCAGATGCTGGGCCGGGAGATTGCCGACCCCGGCCATGTGGAGACAGACCGCGACGGCATCGCCGGGCTGGGCCTCTTACCGGTGCGGACGGTATTTCAACCAACCAAGGCCACCAACCTGGTGCAGGGACGGGTAACGGGTACGGGGCCCTTCCTGGGACCTTTGCAGGGCCTGGAAGTAAAAGGGTACGAGATTCATATGGGGGCTAGTTACCTGGTAGAAGGCCAGCCGGCCTTTAAAATTACCCGGCGCGGGAATAACCCGGTCGATATTGACGACGGGGCTCTAAGCCCTGATGGACTTATTTGGGGTACTTATATCCATGGTATCTGGGATAACGATCCCTTCCGCCACCAGGTACTGGCCACCTTAAGGGCCAGGCGCGGCCTGCCAGCCAGGGAGAGCGGCCTGGACTTTGCCGCTGACCAGGAGCGCCGTTTTGATGCCCTGGCCACGGTGGTAGCCAGGCACTTAGATCTAAAACGCCTGGCGGCGATTATGGGGCTGGATCGCCCACTGGCGGGTGACGGCCTTGGGGCCTAGCGTCATTTTGCTGGTCCTGGCCTTGCTCCTGGACCTGGCGGTGGGGGACCCGCCCTGGCTCCCGCACCCGACCCGGGTCATGGGGGCGGGTATTGGTGCTTTGGAAAAACTTTTCTGGCGGCCAAATGCTTCGCGGGGTTACCTGTTAGCAATGGGTGGTATGATAGTCATTTGCATAGTTGGGGCCAGCTGGACCATCACCTGGGGGTTGCTGGCAGTAGCCGGCCGGATTAATTACTGGGTGGAGGTATTGCTGGCCGGGTGGCTGCTGGCTACAACCATTGCCCCCCGGGGCCTGGCCGGAGCGGCCTTAGGGATTGGTCAATCCCTGGCGGCAGGTGACTTGCTGCGGGCCAGGCAGCAGGTGGGTTACATTGTCGGCCGGGATACAGCTAACCTTTCGGAAGGAGAAGTGGTCCGGGCGACGGTGGAAACTGTAGCCGAGAATACCAGCGACGGCGTTATTGCTCCCCTTTTCTATTTTTTCCTGGGCGGGGTGCCCCTGGCCATGGCCTACCGGGCCGTTAACACCCTGGATTCCATGCTGGGTTACAAAAACGAGCGTTACCTTTTTTTCGGCCGGGCGGCGGCCCGGCTGGACGATCTGGCCAATTATCTTCCCGCCAGGCTAACGGGAATAGCCTTATGCGTGGCGGCCGCCCTGTTGGGCTATGGCTGGCGGGCCTGGACGATTATGCTACGCGATGCCCGCAGGCACCCCAGCCCCAACAGCGGTTTCCCGGAGGCAGCGGTAGCCGGTGCCCTGGGGGTGCAGCTCGGAGGCCTCAATTACTACCAGGGGATACCTTCCCGGCGCCCCTTGATCGGTGAAGCCCGGCAGGGCTTGAGGAAGGAACATATCTGGCAGGCTGTTTACCTCATGGTTGGAGCAACGGTAATAGCTGCCCTGGCCGGGGGGTTAATTCTGGGCCTCAGGGGGAACTGGTATTAAAAAAGGAGCACCTGCATGAGCCACAAGCGGATTGTTATTGCCGGCACCCGCAGCGGGGTTGGCAAAACGAGTATCGCCACCGGTTTAATGGCTGCCCTGGCTGCCAGGGGCTTCAAGGTCCAGGGTTTTAAAGTTGGTCCCGACTACATCGATCCCAGCTACCATACCCTGGCCACCGGCAGGCCTTCCCGCAACCTGGACACCTTTTTAATGTCCCGGGAAAACGTCCTGGAGGCATTTACCCGGGGTGCTGCCGGGGCTGATATAACCATTATTGAGGGTGTCATGGGCCTTCATGACGGCCACAGGAGTAGCGGCAGCGGCAGTACGGCCGCCATAGCTCGCCTGCTGGCAGCACCGGTCCTCCTGGTTGTGGACGCAACCTCCCTGGGCCAGAGTGTAGCTGCCGAAGTCCTGGGTTACCGGGCCTTCGATCCCGGGGTACACCTGGCCGGGGTGATCCTCAACCGGGTCAGCAATGAAAGCCACCTGCAACTGCTCCGCCGGGCCATTGAAGATTATACCGGCATAGCGGTGGTTGGCTGGCTTCAAAGGGGGGCATTACCGGCCCTGCCCTCCCGGCACCTGGGGCTGATCCCCGCCGGAGAGCAACAGGGATTAAAAGCGGTTTTAAAAGAGCTGGCTGCTGTCGTGGCTGCCGGTATCAACCTGGAAGAGGTTGTTTCCCTGGCCACAAAGGCCGGCCCCCTACCGGCCGGCGGGAGCCAGAGCTTTGCCGCGGCAGCCCTGCAGGCCGGCGGGCCGGTGCCGGTGGCCGTGGCCAGGGATGAGGCCTTTAGCTTTTACTACCAGGATGCCCTGGATTATTTAACAGCCCTGGGAGCCGAGCTCATACCCTTCAGTCCTTTACACGATACCGCGCTGCCGGGGGAAGCAGCCGGGGTGATTATCGGCGGCGGCTTTCCGGAAATCTTCCTGGAGCCCCTGGCAGGCAACCAGCCTATGCTTACCGACCTGCGCCGGCGGGTAGCTGGGGGCATGCCGGTTTATGCCGAGTGTGGCGGCCTCATGTACTTGACCCGCGGGATAACCGACCTGGAGGGCCGGACCTGGAAACTAGCCGGGATAGTCCCGGCCGACTGCCAGATGCAGACCAAACTCGCCGGCCTGGGCTACCGGGAAGCCACCTTATACCAGGATAACCTCCTGGGTAAGAAAGGAGATCCAGTCCGGGGACACGAGTTCCACTATTCGCTGCTGACCGGTATGGCAGGAGACTTCCCCCCTGCCTATACCTGGTACGCCAGGGGCGGCGAGTACCATGAAGGCTACGCTACCCTCAGGCTACTGGCTTCTTATTTACATTTACATTTCCTGGGCAACCAGCAGGCCGCGTTAAATTTCCTGGCAGCCTGCCGGAGATACAGAACCCAGCGGAGGAGGAATGCTTCGTGCAATTATTAAACCAGACCCTGGCCGCCATTAAACCCCTGGATGAAGAGGCCATGGCCAGGGCCCAGGCCCACCTCGACGATCTCACCAAACCACCGGGAAGCCTTGGGACTCTGGAAACAATTGCCCGGCAGCTGGCCGGGATTAAAGGGGAAGTGCCGCGCCGGTTATCCCGCAAGACCCATATCCTCATGGCCGGGGACCATGGTGTAGTAGCTGAGGGAGTCAGCGCTTTCCCCCAGGAAGTTACACCCCAGATGGTGCTGAACTTTGCCAGCGGCGGGGCGGCCATTAACGTCCTGGCTCGCCATGCCGGGGCAGAACTGGTCCTGGTGGATATTGGTGTGGCCGCGGAACTGCCGGACCTCCCGGGTTTACTGAAAAGAAAAGTAGCTGCGGGCACGGCCAACCTGGCTCGAGGGCCGGCCATGACCAGGGAGCAGGCCATTGCCGCCCTGGAAGTAGGCATCGAGGTTGCCAATGAGAAAATTGCCGCTGGTAGCGAATTGCTGGGCATTGGTGAGATGGGCATCGGCAACACTACCCCCAGTACGGCCATCCTGGCCGCCTTCAGCGGCCTGCCGGTAGAGAAAATTACCGGCCGGGGGACGGGAATTGATGATCAACGCCTGCAGCTAAAGATTAATGCCATTCGCCAGGGGCTGGAAGTAAATCGTCCCAACCCTGAAGATCCCCTGGATGTCCTGGCCAAGGTAGGGGGGATGGAGATTGCCGGTATGGCCGGGGTAATCCTGGCCGGGGCAGCCAGCCGGGTACCGGTACTTATCGACGGCTTTATTTCCGGGGCTGCCGCCCTGGTGGCCACCCGCCTGGCCCCCGGGGCCAAAGAATATATCCTGGCCTCCCATCTTTCCGAAGAACCCGGGCATGCTGCTACCCTGGAACTCCTGGGCCTGAAGCCCATGCTGACCATGCAGATGCGCCTGGGCGAGGGTACCGGAGCCGCCCTGGGGATGACCATGGTGGAGGCAGCTATTAAGATTTACCACGAGATGGCTACCTTCAGCCAGGCCGGCGTTTCAGGGGCGCTCGACAGTTGAAAGGCCAGCTAAATGCCTTCCTTACAGCCCTCCAGTTTTTAACCCGTATCCGTTTAAGTTACGGGGATAATTCCCCAGCTGCCTTTCAACAGAGTGTAGCCTTTTTTCCCCTGGTAGGGCTCCTCTTAGGGATAATCCTTGCCGGGGCCTGGCAGGTGCTAAGTTACCTGGTTCCTGCTACCGCCAGGGCCGGCTTGGTCCTGGCCCTGGCAGTTTTCTTAAGCGGCGGCTTGCACCTGGATGGCTTTATCGACAGCATGGACGGCCTTTTTTCCGGCCGGGAGCGGGAACGCATCCTGGCCATCATGAAAGACAGCCATGTGGGTGCCCACGGCGTAACGGCAGTCGTTACCCTGCTGGTGGTAAAATACAGCCTGTTAACGGCCCTGCCGCCCGGGCACCTCTGGCTGGCCGGGCTGCCGCTACCGCCGCTGCTGGTGCTGATGCCTGTCTTGAGCCGCTGGGCCATGGTACCGGCCCTGACCTGTTTCCCCTATGCCCGTAAAGAAGGGGTTGGCACCCTTTTCCAGGCCGGCAGGGGCCGCCGGAGCTTGAGTATAGCTACCCTCATAACCGCCTTGCTGAGCTGGTTAATTATGGGGCTACCGGGCCTGGTTTACCTGCTGCTGGTGGCCCTGGTATCCCTGGGCTGGTGCGGCTGGGTCAGGCGGCTCCTCGGGGGCCTGACCGGCGATACCTACGGTGCCCTGGCCGAAATAACCGAGGTTTTTATCCTGGCAGCTTATTTTTTCTGGCATTGGTAAGGGGGTGGAAGCCATGCGGGGAGTAGCCCTGGCCCGTGGTGCCTGCGGCGAGTTGGTCCAGGGGATGGTTGACGGTAAATATTTCCTCATTACCTGCCCGATTAATATTAGTGCCGAAGCGACTGTAACTTTGATCCCAGGAGGCCGGCTTCAGGGTCCCCCGGGAAAGAGCAAGGCCCTGGCGGCAGTACGCCTGGCCATGGCACTGCTGGGAGAGAAGCAATGGGGCGCCCGGCTGGCCATAAACAACCCCCTGCCGCCGGGCAAGGGGTTGGCCAGCAGTACGGCCGATGTGGCTGCGGCAGCCGCAGCTACGGCCAGGGCCCTGGGGGCAGAACTATCCCTGGAAGAGATTAAAAGGATAGCCCTGGCCATTGAACCGAGTGACGGTACCTTCCTGCCGGGTATTGTCCTTTTTGATCACCTCCGGGGCGAATTCTGGGAAAGTTTGGGGGAACCGCCGCCCCTGGCCATTTTAATCGTCGACCTGGGGGGGACGGTTGATACCGTCCTCTTTAACCAGCGCCGGGATCTAATGACTTTAAACCAGGCCAGGGAAGGGGCTGTCCGCCAGGCGGTGGCCCTGGTGCGGGAGGGACTGGCCCGCGGCCGGGCGGAATTAATTGCCCGCGGTGCTACTTTAAGCGCCTTGACCAACCAGGAAATTCTATACAAACCGGAACTGGAAACTCTGCTGGAGCTGGCTACCAGCCTTGGTGCCCTGGGGGTAAATGCAGCCCACAGCGGTACGGTAGCGGGTATCCTTTATCGACCTGGAGAAGTGGATATCCACGAACTGGAAAGAAAAATCCGGGCAGTCTTTCCTTATGTACATTTTATCCGGGCTACCATGACCGGTGGTGGAGTGGAGGCCAGGGATGAACCATGGTTTATGGGCAAACAGGTAACAGCGGTAGGGAGCTAGCCAGGCCAGTTCATGGCGGCGACTGGCAGGGGGCGGTAGAGAAATACGGCTGGCAGCCGGAAGAAATACTCGACTTCAGTGCTAATATCAACCCCCTGGGGCCGCCCGCCGGGGTCCTCGAAACCTTGCAGCAAAACCTGCAGGTCATCCAGCGTTACCCCGATCCCCAGTGCCGGCAGCTAAAAAAAGCCCTGGCTAGTTACCTGCAGGTAGACCCGGACGCAGTTATAGCCGCCAATGGAGCGACAGAATTGCTCTATCTCATCTGCCAGGCTTTAAAGCCCCGCCGCGTCCTTATCCCGGAGCCAACCTTTAGCGAATATCGCCGCGCCGCTTTAGTTGCCGGGGCCGAAGTGGTGACGATGGAACTTTACCCGGCTTCTTTCTTTGCCCTGGATATAGCCCGCTGGCGGCAAAACCTGGCCCGAGTAGATCTCGCCTTTTTATGCAACCCCAATAACCCTACGGGCCAGCTCCTGGAAAGAGCAGCTTTAGAGGAAATAGTTGACTTGTGCCAGAGGTATGGCGTTTTTCTCCTTGTCGATGAATCCTTCCTCGATTTCCTTCCCAACTGGCCGGAACTTTCCCTGGGCAGCCGGGCGGCTGCCAGGGAGGGATTATTGTCCTTACGCTCCCTGACCAAGATTTTTGCTCTACCGGGACTGCGCCTGGGCTGTGGTGTGGGCCATCCAGAACTGGTAGCCAGGCTGGAAGCCCGGCGGGACCCCTGGAGTGTCAATATCCTGGCCCAGATAGCCGGTGCTGTGGCCCTGGCCGACAGGGAGTACTTAGAGGCGACCCGGGAATTAATCAGGCAGGAAAAAGAATATCTTTATCATAGGCTGGCCAGGCTGGCAGGATTCCGGCCCTATCATCCCGAAGTTAATTTTATCCTGACGGAAATTACCGCCAGCGGCCTGACGGTTCCCCAGCTGGCAGCGCACCTGGCCCGGGAACGTATCTTAATTCGCGATTGTTCTTCTTTCCCCGGCCTGGGGCCGGCCTATTTTCGCGTGGCCGTACGTGAGCGGGGGGCCAACCAGAAGCTGCTGGCAGCTTTAGAGAAAGCGGTGGAGGAGAGTTAATTGCAGGGTACAAGGGTTTACCTGGTCCGCCATGGTGAAACGGAGTGGAACAACTCGGGGCGCTACCAGGGGCATTCGGATGTGGATTTGAGCTCAAAAGGCCGGCTGCAGGCAGAATTGCTGCGCGAGCGTTTTCGCCATATCTCCCTGGACGGTGTTTACAGCAGCGATCTCAGCCGGGCCCGGGAAACGGCGGTCACCATCGCTGCTCCCCATGGCCTGGAAGTGAATACAGTTACGGGTTTACGGGAAATAAACTTTGGCACCTGGGAAGGCCTGACCTACCAGGAGATAGTGGCGAGTTTCCCCTGCGAGTGGGAAGCATGGCGGCGGGATCCGGCCAATAAGATTGTCCCCGGCGGTGAAAGTTTCCGGCAGGTCAAGGAGCGGGTCTGGGAAGCCTTTAACGGGATCGTACGGCAGGAAATGGGGCGCAGCATCCTTCTGGTCGCCCACGGCGGCAGTCTCAGGACCCTTATTTGTGCCATCCTGGGACTGGATTTAACTGCTGTCTGGCGCTTTCGCCTGGACAATACCGGGGTCAGTATTGTCGATTGTTATGACGATAAGCACATCCTGGTGCTCTTAAACGATACCCACCACCTGGAAACCCTGGGCGGGCCCGACGGCAGCGGTATTTTATAATCAATCCAGGGTAAAAGAAAACCCTTTAAGGCAAACTACCTCCAGGAGGTGTTTGCCGTGGAACCTACCTTCAAGCCCTCGCGAGCGCCCTGGAGCACCCGGCCTGGCTTAAAGGAAATGGCTGCTGAGGTCGGGATAGATTTTGACCGCTTCCTGGCCGGCCTGGCTGCCAACCGCTCCGATACCGAACTGGCAGCCGAATTCGGGGTGGATTCCCAGGTTATTTTTCGCCTGCGGGACCACTTTGAACGTTACGGGATTCACTCCATCATGGGGCAGGATTAGCCGGGTCTCCCGGCTATTTTTTATATTTCCCGGGGAACTAATTTCAGATATAATAGGCTGGAATCAGGAGTAACCTGACAACGGTTTACCGGACAGGAGGCTGGTACTGCCAGCCGGACTTATGGTATAATTAAGCAATAATTTGGTCCTGATTTAAGGGGGCTTGACCTTGACAATGGATAAGATTATTGGGGAAGGCTTGACCTTTGATGATGTCCTGCTGGTTCCGGGTGAATCGGAAGTCTTACCGCGGGAAGTGGATATCAGTTCCAATTTCACCCGCCATATTCGCCTCAATACCCCCCTGGTAAGCGCCGCCATGGACACCGTAACCGAAGCCAGGATGGCCATCAGTATGGCCCGGGAAGGCGGCATCGGGGTTATCCATAAGAACATGTCCATTGAACGCCAGGCCAAAGAAGTTGACCGGGTTAAACGCTCAGAACACGGGGTCATCACCGATCCCATTTCCCTGACACCAGACCATAAGGTACGGGATGCCGTAGCTTTAATGGAGCACTATCATATTTCCGGCGTACCCATTACAGTTAAAGGCAAACTGGTGGGTATCATAACCAACCGGGATATCCGCTTCGAGGAAAATTATGACCGGCCCATCAGGGAAGTCATGACTAAAGACAACCTGGTGACGGCCCCGGTGGGAACTACTTTAAGCGAGGCCATGGCTATCTTGCGTCGCCACAAGATTGAAAAGCTGCCCCTGGTCGATGACGATTACAACCTGAAAGGGTTAATCACCATTAAGGACATCGAGAAGACCCGTAAATTTCCCCTGGCCTCCAAGGATGAAAGGGGGCGCCTCAGGGTAGCGGCAGCTGTGGGAACAGGAGCCGATACCATGACCAGGGTAGAAGCCCTGGTAGGGGCCGGGGTAGACGCCATCGTCGTTGACACGGCCCATGGCCAGGCCCGGAGTGTGCTGGAGACTGTCCGCCGGATTAAGGCCGCCTTTCCAGCAGTAGAACTAATAGCCGGTAATGTGGCCACAGCTGATGGGGCCCGGGCCCTGTGTGAGGCTGGTGTTGACGCCGTCAAGGTGGGCGTTGGCCCCGGTTCCATTTGTACCACCCGGGTTATTGCCGGCATTGGTGTGCCCCAGATTACGGCCATTATCGAATGTGCTCATGCGGCAGCTCCCTTTGGTGTACCGGTGATTGCCGACGGGGGTATTAAATATTCCGGCGATGTTACCAAGGCCCTTGCTGCCGGGGCCAGTACGGTCATGATCGGCAGCCTGCTGGCCGGGACGGAAGAAAGCCCCGGGGAAATTGAAATCTTCCAGGGCCGCAGTTTTAAGAGTTACCGCGGTATGGGTTCCCTGGCTGCCATGAAGGAGGGCAGCAAAGACCGCTATTTCCAGGAAGAAGCGGAAAAGCTGGTACCGGAAGGCATTGAAGGCCGGGTACCCTATAAAGGCCCCGTGGCGGAAACCATCTTCCAGCTGGTGGGGGGCCTGCGGGCCGGTATGGGTTACTGCGGTGCCAGGAATATTGCCGAGTTGCAGGCGAAAGGTCGCTTCATCCGCATTACCCCGGCGGGCTTGAGGGAAAGCCATCCCCACGACGTCATGATTACCAAGGAGGCTCCCAACTACCGGATTTAAGGTAGGGGGGCATTAAATTACTACTGCTGGTTCCCAGGGACCTCCCGGCCAGAATACAAGCTAAATATGTCGAACTGGTTCTCCTGGAAGGTTCAGAATGAAAGTATAAAAAAGCATAAATTGGGGAGAGGTGGAAGCAATGGCGGCAGAAGTATTCTGGGCTGATATGCGGACAGAAAAAGGGAAGAATCTCGTGGACAAGGTAGCCGCTTTATGGCGTAAAGCCGGTTTTCAAAGGGCCATTGCCCCGGAAGACCTGGTAGCCATCAAAATCCATTTTGGCGAAAGGGGGAATCTGGCCTACATTAACGCGGTTTTTGCCCGCCGGGTAGTGGAACTGGTGAAAGCCAGTCGGGGTAAACCTTTCCTTACGGATTCCAATACCCTCTATGTAGGTTCCCGTTCCAACGCCGTCGACCATTTACAGACGGCCATTGAAAACGGTTTTGCCTATGCTGTGGCCGGTGCTCCCTTGATCATAGCCGACGGCTTGAAAGGCAAGGATTATTATGAGGTACCGGTTAACGGCAGGCATTTCCAGCAGGTTAAAATCGGCAGCGCCATTTACCACGCCGACAGCATGGTGGTCATGAGCCACTTTAAAGGCCATGAATTGACGAGTTTTGGCGGGACTATTAAGAACCTGGGCATGGGTTGCGGCAGCCCGGGCGGCAAGCAGATGATGCACAGCGATGTCCTTCCCAAGGTCCAGGAAGATAAATGTATAGGCTGCGGCAGGTGCCGCCGCTGGTGCCCGGCAGGAGCCATTACCGTAAATGAAAAAGCCAGCATCAATGCCGAACTGTGCATTGGCTGCGGTGAGTGTACCGTGACCTGCCCGGAAAGGGCTATTAAAGCGAGCTTCAAGAGCGACCCGGTGGTATTGCAGGAAAAGATTGTAGAATTTGCCCGGGGAGCTATCAAGGATAAAGAGAATAAATGTGTCTTTTTTAACTTTGTGACGCATGTGGCTCCCGAATGCGATTGTAACTCCTGGAATGACGCCGCCATTATCCCCGATGTCGGCATACTTGCTTCCTGGGACCCGGTGGCCCTGGACCAGGCTAGTTTCGACCTGGCCAATGCCCAGCCGGCCCTGCCGGGAACCCGCCTGGACGGTCACGAGGGCGTTAAAGATAAATTCCTGGCCATCAGTGGGTATGACGGTACCCCCCTCTTAAAATATGCTGAGGAGATGGGCCTGGGAACGCGAGAATATAACCTGATTAAGATTTAAATAGTATAAATGGCAATGTGGTCTTTAAGTTGAAAAGACACATATATATTCCAGCAGGAGGATTGGAAAAAATGGCGAACTTATATGTTAAGAAGCTGGAAGGTAGGTCCGGCCGGCAGCTGGCGTACCGCCTGGCCTATGGTTGCGATCTCCTGGAAGCCCTGCAGGGTATAGTCGCGGAAGAGGATGTACGTTTCGGTTCCATTAACTTTTTGGGTAGTGTTTTGAAGGCTAAAGTAGGATATTTTTTGGTAGATGAAAAGCGTTTTATAACCTTGGAAATGGATCAGCTGATGGAAATTTTAAGCGGCCTGGGCAATGTTTCCCTGAAAGATGGTAAACCCTTTGTCCATGCCCACGTCATTTTCCTCGACCGCGAAGGAAAAATTCACGGAGGTCATCTCTTGCCGGGAACCATTGTTTATGCCGGGGAAGTTTTCATTGAGGAAATTGAGCTCCCGGCACCGCCGGAGCGGGTCTATGACCCGGTGACCGGATTAGCCCTGTGGAAATAGAATGGATTGAAGACTGGACAAATAATAATTTTACTGGGGGTGGGGATAATGCTCATACCGGTGAAGGTAAAACAGATAGTCCTGGATCAGAGCTTGAGCCCGGTAGTGTTACTGAGCGACCAGGAGGGAAATCAGGTTTTGCCCATCTGGGTGGGTCCTTTTGAAGCCCAGGCTATTGCCCTGGCCCTGCAAGGCATCCTGACACCGCGCCCCCTGACCCACGACCTGTTACGCTCCCTGTGTGAGAATCTGGGAGTGGAGGTTAAAAAGGTTCTGGTCCAGGATATCCGCGACGGTACCTATTATGCTGAACTTTACCTCCGCCAGGGGGATAAAGAGATAGTAGTTGATGCCCGGCCCAGCGACGCCATTGCCCTGGCCCTCAGGACCAACGCACCCCTCTATATCACTGAAAAGGTGGCAGCCTATACCTTAAATATTGAGGACCTGGTCAGTGCAGACCAGGTTGAGGATTTGCAGCAAATGCTGGTAGATAGTAAACCGGAGGATGATAAAAAGCACCTGCATTAACAGGTCCTCCATCCCGGCCAGGCAAAAGGCCGGGATTATTTGTAGCCAGGGCCAGGAAAATGTATAATAAAAAGGAGTTACATTCTATACTTCCGGAGGGTTCAAGTTTGGCGGGTCAAGGGAAAACCTTTAAGATTATCACCTACGGTTGCCAGATGAATCAAAGGGACAGCGAAATGATGGCCGACCTCCTCCAGGCAGCAGGTTATGAGCCGGTGGCTGACGAGGCAGATGCTGATGTCATTGTCCTTGATACCTGCTGCGTGCGGGAAAAGGCTGAGAATAAAGTTTACGGTAAACTGGGCCAGATAGAAAGACTGAAAAGTGCCAATCCAGACCTGGTAATTGTCGTAGCCGGTTGTATGGTCCAGCAGCCCGGCGTGGCCGCAAAGATCCGCCAGCAGGCACCTTATGTCGACTTGCTCCTGGGGACCCATAATCTAACTGAATTGCCCCGGCTGATTGAGGAAATCAGAGAACTACACCAGCCCCGGGTAGCAGTCCGGGAAGAGGAAGGCGCGATAGTAGAAGATTTGCCCCGGCGCCGGGCCCGCGGCGCCCAGGCCTTTGTAACCATCACCTATGGCTGCAATAATTTTTGTACCTACTGCATTGTGCCCTATGTCCGCGGCCGGGAGAGGAGCCGCCGGCCGGAAGATATATTAAAAGAAATCAAAGACCTGGTTGACCAGGGGGTTATTGAGGTAACCCTACTGGGCCAGAATGTCAATTCCTACGGGCGTGATTTAGAGGAGGAAATTAGTTTTGCCGACCTGTTAACCAGGGTCAACGCCATTGAAGGATTAAAACGTATTCGCTATGTGACTTCCCACCCCCGGGATTTTACTCCCCGGCTGGTGGAGACCATCAGCCGCCTGGACAAGGTATGCGAGCACGTGCACCTGCCCGTTCAGGCCGGCAGCAACCGCATCCTGGAACTCATGCACCGAGGCTATACGCGGGAGCATTACCTGGAGCTGGTCGCCTCTTTACGCCGGCATATTCCGGGAATTAGCCTGACTACCGACCTTATTGTCGGTTTTCCTGGCGAAACGGAAGAGGATTTCAGGGAGACCCTGGACCTGGTGGCCAGGATACAGTTTGATAATGCCTTTACCTTTATGTACTCGCCACGTAAAGGTACGGTGGCGGCTACCCTGCCCGGACAACTGCCCCTGGAAGTAAAGAAAGAACGCTTAAAGCGTTTAATGGAACTCCAGAACCAGATCAGCCTGGCGAAAAACGAAGCCCTGGTGGGGCAGGAAGTAGAGGTGCTGGTGGAAGGGCCGAGTAAAACGGATCCTTCCCGGTTAAGCGGGCGCACCCGGACCAACAAGCTGGTTATCTTCCCGGGGGACCAGGACTTAACCGGCAAGCTGGTCAATGTCCGGTTAACCCGGGCCCAGACGTGGTTATTAAAAGGGGAAATCAGCTGTGACTAAAGGACAGGCCCTGACACCCATGATGGAACAATACCGCCAGATTAAATCCCAGTATCCCGACAGCATCCTCTTTTTCCGCCTGGGCGATTTCTATGAGATGTTTTACGAGGATGCCGAAGTGGTATCCCGGGAACTGGACCTGGTGTTGACCTCCCGGGGCGGCAAGGAAGCGGCTCCCATGTGCGGGGTTCCTTATCACGCTGCCGATAGCTATTTAGCCCGCCTGATAGCTAAGGGCTATAAAGTAGCCATCTGTGAACAAATGGAAGATCCCCGCCAGGCCAAAGGCCTGGTCCGGCGAGAGGTTATCCGGGTGGTTACGCCAGGGACTATAATTGACGAAAAAGCCCTGCCGGCCAGGGGCAACAATTACCTGGCGGCCATCGTAGGTGAGGGCGGTAATTTAGGCCTGGCCTGGGCCGATGCCTCCACCGGTGAATTTCAATTTACCCTTTGCCCGGGCCTGGAAGAATTGCTTGACGAACTGGTTCGCCTGATGCCCGCGGAGTATTTACTGCCACCTGAACTGGCCACCGATGCTTCCTTTTGCCGGCGCCTGCAGCTCTATACCCGGGGCGTAATTACCAGCTGGGCCCCGCCAGCCGACCCGGCAGCTGCCCGGCAGGCGCTCCTCGACCACTTTGGTAAGGATAAACTGGACCAGGTGGAATTACCGCCGGCAGCCGGCCTGGCCGCAGCAATGGTTCTATCCTTCCTGCAGGCTACCCAGCATAGCTCCCTGGCTCACCTGGATGCCCCGCTACCGGCAGCTTCCACCAGTCGTATGGTTTTCGACCAGGCCACCCGGCGCAACCTGGAGCTGGTAGCCTGCGGCCGGGAGCAAAAGCGAGAGGGCTCTTTACTCTGGGTCCTGGATAAAACGGTGACCGCCATGGGAGCCCGCACCCTCAGGCGCTGGCTGGACCAGCCCCTGGTGGATGTCAGGGCCATTAAGGCCCGCCAGGAGGCCGTGGCGGAACTGGTGGACGGTTTTATCCTGCGCCAGGAGTTACGGCAATCCTTACAGGCCGTAAGGGACCTGGAGCGCCTGGCTGGCCGGGTGGCTTATGGTACGGCCGGCGGGCGGGACCTCCAATCCTTAAGGGGGTCCCTGGCGGTGGTGCCGGAAGTTATGGAGTTACTGGTAGGTGTCCAGGCCAGGTTTTTACTTAAAATCAGGGAACAGATGGATCCCCTGGCGGATCTGGTGGACCTCCTGGGCCGGGCCATCGTCGATGACCCGCCGGTTAGTATCCATGAGGGAGGGATAATCCGGCCCGGTTATAACGCCGAGGTTGATCATTTGCGCCAGGCGGCAGAGCACGGCCGGGAATGGATAGCCAGCCTGGAAGCTGAAGAAAGGGAACGGACGGGGATCAAGTCGCTAAAGGTAGGCTATAACCGGGTTTTTGGTTATTACATAGAGGTTACCCGGCCGAATCTACCCCAGGTACCGGCCGATTATGAGCGCAAACAGACCCTGGCCAACGCTGAGCGCTTTGTTACCCGCCGCCTCCAGGAACTGGAACGCCAGGTACTGGGAGCCGAAGAGAGACTGGTCCAGCTGGAGTATGAGCTTTTTCAAGCCCTCCGGGAAGAAGTGCTGAAAGTGCTGCCCCGCATCCAGCGCACGGCCCGGGCCCTGGGGGTCCTGGATGCCCTCCTTTCCCTGGCCACTGTGGCCGTGGATCATAATTATACCTGCCCCCAGGTAGATACCGGCATGGTTATCCAGATCGAGCAGGGGCGGCACCCGGTCGTGGAACTGGTGGAGGCCCACGGTAGCTTCGTACCCAACGACACTTACCTGGACCAGGAACAGCGGGTGCATATTATTACCGGCCCCAACATGGCCGGCAAATCCACCTATATCCGCCAGGTGGCTTTAATAGTGCTTATGGCCCAGATCGGCAGCTTTGTGCCGGCTCGCAGGGCAAGGATCGGGGTGGTAGACAGGATCTTTACCCGGGTGGGCGCCGCCGATGACCTCTTTGCCGGCCAGAGCACCTTTATGGTCGAGATGCAGGAAGTGGCCAACATCTTGCGCCATGCTACCCGGCGGAGCCTCGTCATCCTGGATGAAGTAGGGCGGGGGACAAGTACTGCCGACGGTTTAAGTATTGCCAGGGCGGTCACGGAGTATTTACATGATGTCACCGGCGCCCGTACCCTCTTTGCCACCCACTATCACGAACTGGTAACCCTGGCAGGGCAGCTGGCCGGGGTAAAAAATTACTGCGTAGCCGTCCGGGAAGAGGGTGAAGAGATTACCTTCCTGCGCACCATTGTTCCCGGCAGTACCGATAAAAGCTACGGTATACATGTGGCCCGCCTGGCCGGTTTACCCCTTGCGGTGCTTAAGCGTGCCCAGGAGCTTTTAGAACAGCAACCCGGTGGTGAAGTCCGGGCTGCCGTGAAAACGGTAAAGAACATAACACTGACCAGCATTGAAAAACAGGTTTTACATGAGCTGGCGAGTTTCGCCCTGATGGCCGCCACGCCCCTGGAAGCCATGGAACAGATTTTCCGCTGGCAGCGGCAGCTCCATCAGCAGGGGACGGAAATAGCAAAAATAAGCAGGGGATGATCCTTTGACAGGCGAACTTTGTCCCAGGATAGCCATCCTGGATGCCGACACAGCCAACCAGATCGCCGCCGGGGAAGTAGTCGAAAGGCCGGCCTCGGTGGTCAAAGAGCTGGTGGAAAATTCTTTAGATGCCGCTGCCCGGCATATTACCATTGAAGTTAAAGGGGGCGGCCTCACCTTAATCCGTGTCCGGGATGACGGCTGGGGGATTAACCGGGAGGATGCTGCCCTGGCCTTTGCCCGCCATGCTACCAGCAAGATTCGCCGGGCCGCCGACCTGTGGGGGATTACCACCCTGGGCTTCCGGGGTGAAGCTTTACCCAGTATTGCTGCCGTGGCCCGGGTAGAAATGGATACCAGGCCCCCGGGAGAGACTGCCGGTACCAGGGTAAGGATTGCCGGTGGCGGGGAGCCGGAGGTTACTGCAATCGGCTGCCCTCCTGGTACCACGGTTACAGTGACCGATTTATTTTATAATACTCCGGCGCGGCGGCAGTACTTAAAGAAACCGGCTAACGAGGCCCGCGCCATTGTTGCTGCTGTAGAAAAGCTGGCCCTGGCCCACCCGGAAGTAGCCTTTAGTCTCCACCTGGAGGGAAGGCGCCTGCTGTCTACCCCGGGTAATGGTGATTTACAGGCGGTGGTGGCGGCCCTATACGGACTGGAAACAGGCCGGGAATTACTGCCCCTGGCAGGAGATGGTGCAGGCTGGACCATGAAGGGTTTCATCTCGCCGCCCTGGTTACACCGGGCCGGCCGCAGTCAGCAGGTGTTAACTGTTAACGGCCGCTATATTTTTAACCGCGTCCTAACCCGGGCCGTGGAGGAGTGTTACCAGGCCGTTATTCCCAGCGGCCGCCATCCCCTTTTTATCCTGCAACTGGCTATAGACCCCCGCCTGGTGGATGTCAATGTCCACCCGGCCAAACTGGAGGTGCGCTTCCAGCAGGAATATGAGCTGGCCCGGCAGGTAGCCGCCCTGGTAAACAGGGCCCTGCATACTCCCCGGGCCGTCACGCCAGTAACCGCGGGCCGGCTGGAGGGAAGAAAGGCAACCGGGCCGGTCGCCCTCCAGCAGGATTTTAGTTTCCAGAGAAAGGAAGAAGAAGCCCGGTTTTGGGGAGAATATATATTAAGGGAAAGGCCCCTGGCAGAGGAAAAAAGGGTAGATAAGGTTGAAGAAGTACAGAAGGTAAAACCTGATAAGGAAATTGATGCCCGGAGCGACTTAAAAACGGAACCAGTGGAAGCCGGCGGCCAGGTCCTGCCAACCTTAAGGGCCATAGGCCAGCTACTTAATACCTACATCCTGGCTGAAGGCAAGGATGGCCTTTATATCATTGACCAGCACGCGGCCCATGAACGCTGTCGCTTTGAAAGCCTGCAAAAACGGGTTAACTCCGGCAGATGGCCGGCGCAGATGCTGGAGCCCCCCCTGACCTTACACCTGGCCCCGGCCATGACGGTGAAACTCATTGACCAGATTGTGACCTTGCGGGAGCTGGGGTTTATAGTTGAAACCTTTGGCACCAATTCCTTTTTGCTGCGGTCGGTGCCCTTAGGTGTACCACAGGGTAAAGAAAGGGAAGTCCTGGAGGATTTCCTGACCGGCGATAATCTGCCGGCAGGGGAAAGGCTCCTGAAGCTCATCGCCTGTCATGGGGCCATTAAAGCAGGGGCTCCCCTCAGTGGGGCAGAGATGCAAAAGCTTTTGGACGAACTGCAGGGCCTTAGCCAGCCTTATACCTGCCCTCACGGCCGGCCGGCAGTGGTCCACCTGGACCAGGCCACCCTCGCCCGTTATTTTCACCGGCCTTTAGCGTAAATGGAGGATGTAAAAACTTGACTGCCAAGGAACCTCTGGCGGCCATCGTCGGGCCCACGGCTACCGGTAAATCGGCCATAGCCCTGCAGGTAGCTGCCAGGCTGAAGGCGGAAATAATCTCCGCCGATTCCGCCCAGGTTTACCGGGGTATGGATATTGGCACAGCCAAATTAACGCCGGCAGAACGGGTGGGCCCTGACGGAGTACCCGTACCCCATCATTTAATCGACATTGTTAATCCGGACGAGCCCTTTAGTGTAGCTGATTTTCAAAGGCTGGCCCGGGAAACGGTAACGTCCATTCTCCAACGGGGACGCCTGCCCCTGCTGGTAGGGGGAACGGGCCTTTATTACCAGGCGGTAGTCGATCCCTACCTTTTTACTCCCATGCCCGGGGACAAAAAAATCCGGCAACATCTGGAGGAACAGGCGCGGAGCCGCGGTAATGAATACCTTTATGAACAGTTAAAAAGAGTTGACCCGGAAGCGGCGCGGCGGATTCACCTCCATGACCGGCGCCGGCTGGTCAGGGCTTTGGAAGTTTATATCATGACGGGTAAGCCCATTTCGGCGGCCTTAGAATGGCGGCGACGGCAAGAAACGCCTTACCACCTGGCGGCAGTTGCCCTGACTATGCCCAGGCCGCAACTTTACCGCCGGATAGAAAACCGGATCGATGCCATGATAGCCAAGGGGCTGGTAGAGGAAGTCCGAGGCTTACTGGCCAGGTATGATTACCGCCTGCCAGCCCTCCAGGCCGTGGGCTATAAGGAAATTGGCGCTTACGTCCGCGGTGAGATGGAACTGGAGGAAGCTGTAGCCCTCTTGAAACGTAATACCAGGCGCCTGGCCAAAAGGCAGCTGACATGGTTTAAGCGGGATACACGCCTGCGCTGGTGGGAAGTAGAACCCGGGAGGATAGAGGAAATATCTGCAGACATTGCTAATTATATTGCAGGACACCTTGATATTAATGTAGAATAGGGTTATACTAAACAAAAAATACCAACCTGGAGGGTACAAAATGAATAAAACACAAGGGAACCTGCAGGACTTGTTTTTAAATGTGTTGCGCAGGGACAATACCCCCGTCACTATTTACCTGATTAACGGTTTTCAACTGAAAGGGGTAGTACGGGGCTTTGACAATTTTACCGTGGTCCTGGATGCCGATGGCAAGCAACAAATGATCTACAAGCATGCCATTTCCACCATCATGCCCTTCCGGCCGGTTAATCTCATGGCCGAGAGCAAGGCGGAAGCCAAATAATACTTACCACCCCCGGAACTCCCCGGCCTGAACCGGGGAGTTTTTTCTGTCGTGGTCAGGATGATTTAAGGGGACGGGTATAATCTGCGGTTCCAGGTTAAAAAATAGGGCCAAGGAGGAATTTTACATGCCCGGACCCAAAGTAAAGTGCAAAGTAAATACCTGTAACCACTGGATGAACGGCGACCTCTGTGCGGCAGGCAATATTGATATTATGCATGAAGAAGAGGGCAAGATGGCCCAGAATCCCGAACAGACCCAGTGCAAGACCTTTTATGCCCGCCGGGGGCTGGCCAACCTGCTGGGCTCCCTGGATAATGTCAACTGGGGCGGCCTCTTGAGCAATACCTTCCTGCCAGGTGGAGAACTTTATCCCTCTGTTACCTGTATCGTCAATACCTGTACTTACTGGGCGGAAGGAAACCACTGTAAGGCCGAAAAGATTGATGTGGTCGGCGTTAATGCCGACGAAAGCCAGGATACCAACTGTTTTACCTTTAAGCGCAAAAGTTAAGCAGGAAAGAAATAGCAGGGCCGGTTCTACCGGCCTTTTTTCTTACCCGGCCCGGTGGCGCGTATAAATAAAATAAAGAGAGCAGGGGAGGGCGGGTGAGAAAATTGCAGGTTAAATTTGGCACCAGTAACACTAAAGGAAGTAACAGGTCCCTGATTCGCCCCCTCCAGCGTGACCGGGGCAGCGGGGAAAATGAATTAAACAGCCGGCGGCGGGTGGATGCTGTTATGGCCGAGCTGGGAAAAATGATCGGCCTGGAGAATGTCAAGGGTTTAATCAAGGAATTAAGGGCCTTTGTCGAGATTCAACGCCGGCGCCAGCGGGAAGGGCTGGTGAGCAGCGCCAATACCCTGCACATGATTTTTAAAGGCAACCCGGGTACAGGGAAAAGTACCGTCGCCAGGCTGATGGGGCGGTTATTCAAAGAACTCGGCGTCTTGTCCCACGGACACCTGCTTGAGGTAGAACGGGCCGACCTGGTGGGGGAGTATATCGGCCACACGGCCCACAAAACCCGGGAACAGCTAAAAAAGGCCATAGGTGGCATACTCTTTATTGATGAGGCCTATTCCCTGGCCCGGGGCGGGGAGAAGGATTTTGGCCGCGAAGCCATTGACGTCCTGGTCAAGGGTATGGAGGATTACCGCGATAACCTGATTCTCATCCTGGCCGGTTATAAAGACGAAATGGACTATTTCCTGGAGACAAATCCGGGGCTGCGTTCCCGTTTTCCTATCCAGCTGGAATTTCCCGATTATACTGTGCCGGAATTGCTGGCCATTGCCCAGGCGATGCTGGCTGAAAAACAATATATCCTTACGCCAGCGGCTGCCGGGGAGCTAGAAAAGATTTTACGCCGGGAAGTCCTTTTTGGCCACCGTTATAATGGCAATGCCCGCATGGTCCGCAATATTATCGAAAGGGCCATGCGTCGCCAGGCCGTGCGGCTGGTAAATAAGAAAAACCTTACCCGGCAGGAATTGATGAGTATTGAAAAGGAAGACCTGTTGCGACCAGCCCTGCCGGCCGGGGTAAAGGAAGGGGAAAGCAATCTTCCCGGGGGACCGCCGATCTGCTATAATAACTCCCGGTAGTTTGAGGTGCGGGGGTTAAGAATTGGATTGGCACAAAAATATAACCAGGTTTTTTCCCATTGCTCCCTGGCTGGTAGAGAAGCTAGAGGCAGCCGAAAATGATAGCCGGGAAGCAATCGCGGCCGTAAATGCCGTCAGCGCCTATAATCACTTAAAGGTACTCCAGGCCTTTCAAAGGCAGGGGATAAACGAGTACCATTTCCAAGATTCCACGGGCTATGGCTATGGTGACCTGGGGCGTTCCACCCTGGAGCGGCTTTTTGCCAGCCTTTTTGGCGGCAATGCTGCCCTGGTTCGCCCGCAGATTGTTTCCGGTACCCACGCCCTGACCCTGGCTTTAAGTGCCCTTCTGCGACCCGGTGATACCTTACTGTCCGCCTGTGGCCGCCCCTACGACACCCTGGCTACGGTCATCGGCCTGGGCCCGCGGGTAGCGGGAAGCTTAAGGGAATGGGGAATAAAATACGCCGAAGTAGCCTTAGATACCCAAGGCCGTCCGGATCTGGCAAAGCTGGCCGAGGCTGTAGATGGCATGCGGCCCCGTATGTGCCTTATCCAGCGTTCCCGGGGCTATAGCTTACGGCCTTCCCTGGGTATCCAGGAATTGGCCCGGATAATCAGCATCATTAAAGAGGCCAACCGGGAAACCGTCTGCCTGGTCGATAACTGTTACGGGGAGCTGGTAGAGGAGCAGGAACCGGGTGAGATAGGGGCCGACCTGGTGGTGGGTTCTTTAATTAAAAACCCCGGCGGCGGTCTGGCACCGGGCGGTGGCTATATAGTGGGACGGGAGGACCTGGTAGAGGAGGTGGCGGCGCGCCTGACCGCACCCGGCCTGGGGGGTGAGCTGGGGGCCTTTACTGAGAAACGCCTTTATTACCAGGGCTTATACCTGGCTCCCCTGGTAGTCAGGGAAGCCCTTACGGGAGCCATCGTTGCGGCTGCCTTTTTCCAAGGCCTGGGCTTTGACGTTGACCCTTTGCCCGGGGAACGAAGGCGGGATATCGTACAATGTATTATCCTGAGACAGCGGGAAACACTGCTGGCCTTTTGCCAGGGGCTGCAAAAGGGTTGCCCGGTAGAGGCGACTACGGTACCGGAACCAGCCCTGCTGCCCGGTTATGAAGACCAAGTCATCATGGCTGGGGGGACCTTTATCCAGGGCTCTTCCATTGAGCTCAGCGCCGATGGCCCCTTACGGCCGCCCTATGCCGTTTTCCTCCAGGGGGGACAGGCCTATCCCTATACCAGGGTCGCCCTCCTGATGGCGGCCCAGGAAATGGTAAACCGGGGTTTGCTTCAGGAGAAACGGCGGTAAAGGCCGGTGACCTTACCCAGGATGGTTACTTCCCGGGTTTTAATGGGTTGCAGGCGGCTGTTGGCCGGGACCAGTTCTATATGGTCTTCATAGCGGTGGAAATATTTAACGGTAGCTTCGTCACCGAGGAGAGCAACGACAATATCACCGTTTTCGGCCCTGTCCTGGGGCCGGACAATGAGGTAATCGCCATTCAGGATACCGGCTTCAATCATGCTGTCGCCCTGGACCTGGAGCATAAAGGCGTCTTCACTCCCGGCCAGTTCGGAGGGGAGAGGGAAGACTTCTTCGATATTTTCCACGGCCAGGATGGGCTGACCCGCGGTAATTTTGCCCAGCAGGGGGACGGAAACCATGTTTCTAGTGGTATGGGAAGGGCCCGGGTAGGTAGTAAGGATTTCGATGGCCCGGGAGCGGGTGGGATCGCGGCGGATGTAACCCTTTTTCTCCAGCCGGTTTAAATGGCCGTGAACGGTAGAACTTGAACGCAGGCCAGTAGCCTGGCAGATGTCCCGGACCGTAGGTGGGTAACCGTGCACATCGATAAAATGGCGAATATAGTTAAGGACCATTTCTTGCCTGGGCGTTAAATCGGACGTCAACCTCAATCCCTCCCGGTTCATTCTATAATTTAATCCTAACATATTTTTACCCTGTAAACAACTGTTCGTTACAAGAACAGCAAAATATTTTCTGATATTAGTATGAATAATCCAGGCACGGGTCCTGCAATACCAGAAATTAAAATCCTGCTCACAAAGCCGGCAGAGGCAGTACCCGGTATTTTGCAGCTCAAAGATTAGCAGGTATTAGCAGGTAAATGAAGGAGATTACTTAGCTGTAGAAACTACAACTTCCTATAATAATTATTATGTTAAGTAATAGCTAATCCCTGGGCAATCACCGATTGCACCGCCGGGCTACATCAGGTTCCGGCCGGGTTTTGGGTAAGGCAGTCATGACCGGCATTAGCACCCGTATGTTCCCGGATGTCCTTTAAATTGTGGCAGCATTGCCTGGTTACTATGTGGTCCAATATCTTGCTATCCGTGACTTTATTACAGTAGCAGATTATCCGGGGCGATTTTTCTTTAAACCAGACCGGTACGCGGATATTTTCTTTGGTAAATACGGTACCATGATCACTATAGTAAACAACATTACATGATGGCGACAGGCATAAATTGTACTGGGTATTGCTTAAAGAAGCCGCTGCCGCCGTATTAAGTAAACTAGCTACCGTTATACCTGGTACTTTTTGCCCCTTTGTACCACAAACCGGGCAAGCCGTGGTAGCTTCCTTGCCCTTACCACCGCAGACTTCATGATTCACTATGAGTATTCCCTTCCTTAATTAAGTATTAAAAGAGCTGGCCCGTTAACCTCGGGTAAGGTTTTAGGACCAGCTATACTACTCTTATTATTTATTTTCCGGGCCCCGTTCGGATCAATAATAACCTGGTTGCCGCGGATATGATGAAGTTCTCTGGCCCTTACCTTTGAACGACGGTCCTGATTGGGGCCATTACGGCTGAGTTTAAAACGCCTGGGCATCTCTTCCCCCCCTTTTGTAAAGAGTTGTATCGGTTTTTGGTCATGCTAATTATTGAGTAAAAGTTGAGCTTCGGAGCTCTAAAGTAATTCATATCGCTAGTTTATGTACCCTACCTTGCCTCTACGCAGGCAATTCCCGGTATTATGTTAATGAAATAAGAATAGACACGGCCCTCAGGTATGATAATAAGTTTTAAAGGGGGGATTTCAGGTGTTCCGAGCCCGTTTTACCATGGGGTCGCGCCCTCAGCGGCGCGGCTGGCCCTGGTGGCTCACCTTACTGGCTTACCCCATGGGCTTGCTGGATGGTTACTTGTTAAGTATATGGTTGCGACGCCGCCAGCAACAAGAACCAGCCGGTTAGCCGGGGGCTAAGCCCCCTCCTTTATAATTGGATGTGTGAATTGGAACCGGCTACGCCAGTTCCTCCAGTGCTCGTACCACATGGAAGCGATAGCCCCGAGGTTATTGAAATTAAAAGAACCAGGTTCCCTTAGAGGAACCTGGTTCTGCAATTATCTGGTAGCCCTACGGGGATTCGAACCCCGGTTACCGCCGTGAGAGGGCGGCGTCCTAGGCCACTAGACGATAGGGCCTCAACCGGGGATTATTATAGCACAGGTTCCCGGGAGCCGTCAAGACGTAGTTTCTGCACCAGGGCAATTTCAGTCCCGTATTCTTCATAGGTGCTTACCGGTGTTTCTAAAAGCAGGGTCAACTCACCAAGAAAAGGATCGTTGACAATAGCAGCTATCCCCTCCTCCCCCAGTTCTCCCCTGCCGATACCGGCATGGCGGTCCCGGTGACTGCCCAGGGGCGCCAGGGAATCATTTAAATGCATGACCTTAACCCGCTCCAGGCCAATCTTTGCTTCTAACTCTTTTACCAGTTGCCGGCAGCCGGATGGGGTCCGCAGGTCCCAGCCGGCGGCGAATAGATGGGCCGAGTCAAGGCAAACACCCACCCTTTCCGGCCAGTTCAGGCCTGCCAGGATGTAACGCAAATCCTCAAGGGAACCAACTTCTTTTCCCTGCCCGGCCATGGTTTCCAGTAAAAGCATTGGGCCTGGTTCAGGGATACTTAAATAGGACTCTTTAATCAACTGGATAATCCTCTCTAAACCGGCCTCGCGGTCGCCTTCGTGGTGGCCGGGGTGAGTGATCAGGTATTCGCCCCCAATGGCAGCTACCCTCAAGGTGTCATCATGGAGGACCATACGGGCAAATTCCTGCTGCCTACCAGGCACAGCTCCCAGGTTGACGGTATAGGGCAGGTGGCCGGCAATGGGATAGAGGCCGGCCTTTTGTCTGGCCTCCTGCCAGGCGGCTATTTCTGAAGGTGGGATTTTCCGGGCCGCGCCGCCGCGGGGGTTGCGGGTGAAATACTGGAAGGTATTGGCCTTTATCTCTGTCGCCATAGTTACGGTTTTCGGTAATCCCTTTGCTATGGAAAGGTGGGCTCCCAGGCGCAGCATTTTCATGCCTTCACCGTTATAAGCACCAGTCTTCATAGGGGAATCCTCCGTCAAAACCGGCTTAATACCGGTATCTGTTCAAAACTTGTTCTTATGCTGTTCCGGGTTGTGGTATGTATTTTCTCTAACCTATCACTTGGTAAAATATCTGTCAACCCTTTACCAAAGAAAAAAACCCGGCATAATGCCGGGCTGGTTATTTAAGAGAGTTTGGTGACTTCTACCCTGGTATCGAGCTGGCCTGGTGAACCGCCGATGATATCATTCACTGCGCCACCTGAAACAGCTGGGTCCAGCCGCAGGAGGGCATTATAGTTAAATCCTGTACCCCGGCCGGGAGCATATGACGCTTCCGGCTGCCCGGCCAGCCATGGCGTGTGGCCGTATGGTTTCACGGCCGGTACCATTTTACCATCAATGGTTACGGGCCGGGAACCGTAGGCGGTATGGCCGTAATTATAACAAGTGCCGACAACGCCGGGACGGATTTTAGCAGTGACCAGTACCTGGCCTTCCATCTCAAAGCTGGCGGAACGGATTTTGACGCGGTCACCGGTTTTCAGTCCCCGGGCGGTGGCGTCATCAGGATGCATCCAGAGAGCGTTTTCGGATTCAATTTCCCGCAACCAGGCAGAGGAAATATTCCGGTGGGTGCCAATGTGCCTGGCCTTCCAGTTGATCAGGATAAGGGGTAGACCGTCTTTGTCCAGGGTTTCGCCGTTATAGAAAGAAGGTATCAGAACCCGCGGCAGGCCGTCCAGGGGACTGCCATCATAAGGATTCTTCCCTCCGGCCACAGGCTCATGGTAGAAATCTGCCTGCTGGGCCAGCTTATATTTCAGGAGGCCGCCTTCATACTCGTGACCTGGAGCCTCAAAGCGACCGCCGCGGTTCAGGACGTAGACGACCTTGCGCCAGTGCTCAGGCCGGACGGCCTGTCGCCAGGCTGCTTCATTAAAGGCTGATCCCAGAGTTTTTTGGCGCACAGCAGTAAAAAGGGCTACTTCCTGGTCACTGGCATCGGGTACCGGCTCGGGTCCATCCAGGGCTACATTGGCTACCACTTTCAGGAAGAAGTCTTCACTTCTGTGCAGGGCGCTCCCGTCGGCAAAGGCCTTTTCGCCTACACCGGGCAGTCCCAGGGCTTTAAACAGGTCGATATAGACATCCTCCACAGGCCTTGGTTCCGGGAAGACCCGGACTACGGGCTGCATGATGTGACTTGATTTTAATGGCTGGTTGGGGTAAATGGTTTCCAGACTCCAGCGCTCCAGGTAGGTCAGGTCCGGCAGCACGTAATCAGCGCACATGGCTGTTTCGCTTAAGACCACGTCGGAAACTACCAGCAGGGGTACTGCTTTCTGGTCAAGAAGAACATCCCGCTGCCATTCACCACCGGGGAGGGATAATACCGGTGATATGCGGTGAATGAACAGGGCCTGGATGGGGTAAGGATACCCTTCCTTGGCGCTAGGGAGCACCTCCTGGATGATGTGGGCCGTAAAGGGAAACCACGGCCTCCTGGCCGGGTAGCCATCTCGCTGGAAAAGGCTGGTCTTTTCATAGGCTATCCCTGTACGGGCCAGGGGAATGCCCCACGCCTTCCTCGCATTGGGTACCGTCATCAGATCGTAGGCACCTTCCAGTTCCTTAAAGCGGGCTCCGGAACTAAGACTCCCCCCCTGCCAGTCGTAATTGCCGAGGAGATGGTTCAGGCAATTAATGGCACGGATGTTATCGTAGCCGTTGACGTGCATGGCCGGGCCGCGGTAGGAGATGATGGCTGCCTTCTTGCCGTGAGAGGTAAATTCCCGGGCCAGTTCCTCAATCACTCGTGGCTCAATGCCGCAGATGGCAGCATACTCCGCCAGAGTCTTTTCCATAACCCGCTCCCGGAAAAGGGTAAAAACCGACTTAACGCGGATGCCGTTGATTTCCCTGTCAACTTCCAGGTCGCCGGCCGTTGCCCGGTCATGGGGGGTCGGGACGCCATTCTGCATAACCACGTACTGTTCGGGGGTCCCCAGACCAAGGTCGGCGGCCCGTAGTTTGGGACGGCCCGGTGCGGAGATATTAACCAGGTGGGTGGCATCGCTCCAGGTCGGTTCCCCATCGGCCCGGGCGGAGGCCAGGTTGGGATTTTCTAAATACTTCCTATCAAAACGCTCGTTTTCAATGATCCACCTGGCCATACCCAGAGCCAGGGCGGCATCAGTACCAGGAATAATTGGTACCCAGCGGTGGGCCTTTTCAGCAATGCGGCTTAAACGGGGATCGATTACTACCAGTTTCATGCCGCGCTGGAGGGCATTGATGATCCTGGGTGCCAGCCAGGTCGGTCCTTTGTTGGCTACCAGGGGATCGGTACCCCAGATGATGAGGAACTCGGTGTGATCTATATCAGCGTACATCCTTTTTTTCTTCTTGGGGCCGTTAAAGGAACGTATATTTCCTTGCACGCCGCTCACGCCGCAAACGCCGCTGTGGTGGTAGAAATTGGTGCTGCCCAGGCAAAGTTTCCAGAGACGATCCTGGATGAGTTCCCGCCGGTCCCCGGCCATATTTACCACCTGGTTTACCTTGGGCCCCAGGTCTGGATGCCTGGTATCAATGAGGACATCTTTATAACGCCGGTCAAATTCCTCCCATGGCATCTGGCCTTTTTTGACTTTATCCCAGTCAGCCATGACGGGCTCCTGGGGCACATAGGCCACCAGGGAGCGGAGGCCGGGGGTTCCCAGGTCAGGGCTTCCTTCCAGGATCTCTTGCAGGGCCTGTTCCCAGGTAATGGTCTGGAACTGGCCGCTACCGCGCGGCCCTACCCGTTTCAGGGGCTGGCGCAGGCGGTAACGGTCGTAAGCCACCTGGATACCGGCCTGTCCTTTCAGGCAGGTACGGCCACCCCTGAAGCTACGGCCGCCACGGGCTATGTCCCCCCTGCCCCGGGCGGCTTCCTCGGGCGGGGTGTTATAGGGGATGGGTCCAAAGGGGACGGTATTGAGCTGGCTGTAGGGGTTACCGGCAATTTTGCGGACCATTACCCCTTCCGGCGTTTCCTGCACCACGGCCTTGATGGTGCAGTGGGTATTACATTGTTCGCAGACGGTGTAAATAACACTGTCGGCCCCATAATCACCGGTGGCTTTACCTGTACCGTGGTTTTGTGGCGGGATCCACAAATGGTCCAGGCCTGTGGCCAGGGTGTCCGAACTGCCCCCGGCCAGCAGGGCCATAGCTGCACCGCCCGCCGCCAGGCTACCGGCCAGGAAGTGGCGGCGGGTTATTTTTTTACCCCCTTTTTTTTCACTCATGGGATACCACGCTCCTTTCATCTACTGGCTCCATGGGGAGCCAGCCAATGAGAAGGGTATATAAAAGGGCACCCAGGCTGATAATGCCGGTGGCAACCAGCCATTCGGCCAGGTTGGGGACATAGTAACCAGCGGGCAAGCCGGGTAACAGCGGCGGTATAAGCGCCGGTACAACGATATTGAACCGTACGGCCAGGATTCCCACATCTACCAAGGCCGCAGCTATAACCTGAGCCCATACGGACCGTGCTGTGACCGGATAAAAATAGAGAAAAAGAGGAACAACCGCCCCCAGGCCCAGCTGGACACCCCAGTAAGTCCAGGCAAAGGGGCCGCCAGTCATAACCTTTAATGTGGCCAGTTCAGCTTCTTCCAGGCTGTAAAGCCCGATAAGGATTTCAAAGAACTGTAAGCCCAGGTCCACCAGCAAAAAGGCGATCATGAGCCCGGAAAGATTCCTTACCAGGGCGGGGTCAATACCTGGCTTCCCCTGCCGGTGGCGCAGGGCGTAGATAATAGTAAGGAGCGCGGTACCCGAAACCAGGGCCGAAATGACAAACACGACGGGAAAGATGGCCGTATTCCAGTAAGCCCGGGCCTTGACCACGCCAAAAAGGGCTCCTGTACCTCCGTGGACGCCAAAGATGGCAATGGGGATACCGAGGATGCCCAGGATCTTCAGCCAGGCGGCGTCACGCCCGGCGCTTCGCGGGGAGAGATCCCTGTACCCCAGGGTAAGGAAGCCAGCCAGGGCCCCCCTAAAACCTTTTTCCTGGCTCCTGCGCACCAGGTCGCGGCGCAGGGAAAAATAGAGTTCAGCCATTAAGAGGAGGACGTAAAGTACATAAAACCTGATCTCCCACCCCAGGATGCTGGTCCAGTTCCAGTATACCAGGGCATGCCAGAACCGTTCCCAGTGTCCCAGGTCAAAAAGGATGAAGGTCATGGCCACAGCCATACTGAGTATGGCCACCAGCAACGCATCCCAGGCCACCTTTTCGAATTGTTTGAAACCGAAGACGGAATTCAAGGTTGAAAGCAGGAAGGCGCCCGCGCTCATGCCGACAAAATAAATGTAAAAGGCAACCCATGCTCCCCACGGGGTGGTGCTGGTGAGATAGGTAGCAGCCAGGCCATGGAGACCACGCTGGATGGTACCGTAAAGACCTAACAAGATCCCGGCCCCAAGTAAACCGTACCAGAGGGTCTTGCCGGGGTTTGGGGACACAGAGGGGGAAACCGATGGCACTGCCATCCGGAAAACCTCCTTTCAATTATCTGAGATAAAAAACTCGTGGTTCTGTACCCAGCTCCTCCTTCAGGCGAAAGGCCCGCGGACTGGTTACCAGCCTGGCGACGATACTTTCCGGGTCATTTAAGTTTCCAAAGTAGCGGGCATCTCCCAGGCAGGTTTCCACACACGCCGGTTCCTCACCCCGTTCGAGGCGGTGGAAACAGAAATGGCACTTGCGCGTTACCCCTACCGGGACCTTTTTCTTCCGCCGTGGCCCGCGTTCAATACCATACTCGGGAGCCTGGATCGCCAGGGCTCCTATCATTTCTTGCCCGTAATCTTCACCAAAGTCAAAGGAGCGGGCCCCGTAGGGGCAGGCCGTAATGCAGTAACGGCAACCGATGCACCGGTCGTAATCGATGGCTGTGATACCGTTGGCCATCTTATAAGTGGCGCCGACAGGACAAACCTGGGCGCATGCCGGCCGGTCGCACTGCATGCAGGGCCGCGGCAGGTGAGTAACTGTTACCCGGGGAAAACTCCCCCGCTCTTCTTCCAGGACAACATTGTAGCTGACTCCCGGGGGTGTCCTGTTTTCAGCCTTGCAGGATACCGTGCAGGTGTCACAACCCAGGCATTTTTGCAGGTCGATGACCATGGCCCAGCGGGGGTTCTGGTCGGTGGTTCGTTCTGACATTCTTTTTCACCTCCTGCTCCTTATTTGTGCTAACCAGTACATACCCATGGGTATGCAAATTTCGTGCCACCCTTCGCCAGCTACCGTGACGAACTGCCGGGGCATTATTAAAAGGCCTGCCCAAAAGGGCAAGCCTTTTAATAATGACATTATGTCATGGTCCGTGACAATTTGTCAGGGGATTAATGGTGCGAAGGTTGCCACCCATATTGTTCCAGTTTACGATAGAGGTTGCGCACGCTGATGCCCAGTACTCTGGCAGCCTCCGTACGATTCCAGCCGGTAGCCTCCAGCACCCGGCGGATGTGTCTCTTCTCCACTTCTGCCAGGGGCAAAAGGGTGGGGTCGCTGGCCTCAGACAGCTGCTCTACAAAAATATCCTCCGGTTCCACCGGCCGGTTGCCGCTGAGAAGAAGGCCGCGTTCCAGCAGGTTGAAGAGTTCCCGCACATTCCCCGGGAAAGAATAAGCCATGAGGGTTGCCATGGCCCTGGGTGTCAGGGCATCTGGCGCTGCACCTTTGAGGCGTAGGAAATGCTCTACCAGGAGGGGAATATCTTCTCGCCTTTCCCTCAGTGGAGGTACAAGAACCTGGACCACGTTTAGCCTGTAGTATAGATCCTGACGGAAACGCCCGGCTTCCACTTCTCGAAGCAGGTTCCGGTTTGTAGCGGCTACCATGCGTACATCGGCCACTCGCTGGCGGTTATCTCCTACCCGGCGGTACTCGCCCGTTTCCAGAAACCGCAGCAACTTGGCCTGGAGGGCTAGATCCATCTCGCCAATTTCATCGAGGAAGAGGGTTCCCCCTTCGGCAGCTTCTACCAGCCCGGCTCGGGCTGTGGTGGCGCCGGTGAAGGCCCCGCGGACGTGACCGAAGAGCTCGCTTTCCATGAGATTTTCAGGAATGGCCGCAGAATTGACGGCAATAAAGGGCCCGTCCTGACGCCTACTTTCCCGGTGAATAGTCCGGGCAACTAGTTCCTTCCCGGTCCCACTTTCCCCCAGAATGAGGACCGGGACCTCGGTGGGAGCAACCCGGTGCACCACATCCAGCATCCGCCTGATGGCTTCACTACGACCGACGATAGTAGCGGTGACCGTACCGCGTGAAGCCAGGCGCAGGCCTTCATTATGAACTACCAGGGCGCGTCTATCGGCGGCTTTTTCCAGGACTACTTCCAGTTCGGCCAGGTTGACTGGCTTGGTCAGGTAATCATAGGCTCCGATCTTCATAGCCTCAATGGCTGTTGCAATGGTGCCGTGGCCAGTAAGAATCACTACTTCCAGATCTGGTTGCCTTTCGCGTGCCTGGTGCAAAAGCTCAAGTCCGTCCCCGTCCGGGAGCTTCAGGTCAAAAATTGCCACAGAATAAATGGCAGTTCCCAGGCGGGCCAAGGCTTCACCAGCAGTACCGACACCATCAGCTTTCCACCCCTTACGGTTTAGACGGCCTACGATGAGCTCTCGCAGAGCTTCTTCGTCGTCTACGACAAGAATACGGGGTAAATCTTTCATTGATTCTCCTCCTTACCCTCACCTGCCGCTATGTTCTCTCCCGTGCTGGCCAGGGGTAGAGTCACCGATACGGTGGTCCCGCGCCCTGTTTCACTGTTTATAGTGAGGTTGCCTCCGGCCTTGGTAACAATGTGGTGGCAAATGGTCAGCCCTAGACCAGTTCCCTGACCTGGTGGCTTGGTAGTAAAGAAAGGCTCGGTGGCCCGGGACAAATATTCTGCCGGAATACCTTTGCCGGTATCAGCGATACGGATAATTATCATTCCGGCTTCTTGGAAAAGATCAATGGTCACCCTACCACCGGCCGGGGTGGCATCCAGGGCGTTTTGTAACAGGTTAAAAAGCACTTGCTGGAGTTCAGAGGTATCGATCTTTACCCTGGGGAAAGGCTTAATAGATGGAGCCTCCCAGTTAAGGGCTACACCCTTTTTGTGAAAGGCATAGCTTACCAGGGCTACTGTTTCCTTCACCGCCGTTAGTACATCTGCCGGGCCGGTTTCACCAAGGGGGGGCCTGGCAAAATCCAGGAGGCGTCGCGTAATTGTTTTGCATCGTTCTACCTGAGCCCGGACTACCCCCAGGTATTGCTCCAAGGTGCCGCTTTGTACCAGGTAATCCCAACCTTCCTCTTGCCCACGATCGGCCAGGTCTTCCGCATAAGCCGCTAATGTAGCCAGGGGGTTGTTGATTTCGTGGGCTACGTTTGCCGCCAGCTGACCAACTGCGGCCATTTTTTCTGCCCGGCGGATGGCTTCTTCCATACGGGCCTTTTCGGCTAGTTGCCGTACCATGGCGTTAAAGGAGCGTTCCAGATGGCCTATTTCTGTCGTTGATCTTTCAGGTACTGTGATATCCAGCCTGCCACGGCCAACCTCGGCTGCGGCCTTACTGAGGCGAGTAATGGGGGCTGTAAACGCCTCGGCGGCTTTATATCCACATACAGAGACCAGAGCTACCACTATCAGTAAAAATAGCAAGAGTTGGCGGGTATGTTGTTGAAGGCGGAGCAGGGCCTCTTCCATTGGGACCTCTACCAGGGTTACCCAACCCAGACCCTCCACCACTTTTCCGGCCCCCAACATTTCCCTGCCATCCGGTAAGTTGTACTGCAGAGGGATTGCCTGCTTACTTGTGTTATTGAAAAGAATTTGTTGCACACCTGGGTGGTTACTTAGGTCCTCTCTAAGAAGTACTGAGCTGAAGTCAGGGTGGCCAATGAGCTTTCCCTGCCTGTCAACCACATAAAAGGTCGCTCTCTGCAGAGAAATAAGGGCTGTTACATGATCCATGACACCGCGCAGGCTGACCTCGCCCCAGAGCACTCCAACCGGGCCCCTGGCCTTACGATCCGGAATAGGAACGGCCATAGCAAGAAGTGGTCGCCCATCAACACCTGGTTCAGGCGTACCAAAGGCTGTCTGGCCTGTAATGGCCGTATTCCACACCTGTTGTCCGTGCATATTTACCAGGTCGGCGGGGGTAATAACCCTCCGCCGGGAAACCCGGGTTAACTCGCGACCTTCCTGGTTAGTCACGCTGACTTCTTCCAGGACAGGTACCTGCTGTAAGAGGGAATATAAAATTCGTTCTTGTTCTTCTGGCTTTGATGTAAGCAATGTTTCACGATAGGTAGTGGCCACCAGTTTCATCTGATCGGTCACGCTGACGGTGGCCAACCATACCGAGGAAGCAACCTCTTCTACAGCCTTGAGGTTTTGGCTTTTAGTAGATTCAACCAAGTCTGCGCGCAGGGTGCATAAGTGGTAAGCACCAAGAAGATAGAGTGGTAGAATCGTTAGCACCAATCCGGCCAGCAATACTCGAAATCGGATTCTATTCCACCATGAGAACGGCATTGCTATTGACACCTCTGTCCAGGATTTGACTCGCCAAACCCAGTACGGTAGGAGAAATTTCTATTCCCAACTGTCGGGCCACCCCCAGGTTCACAACCAGTTCCAACCTATCCGGAGTTTCAATCGGTATGGCAGCCACGTCCTTACCAGCTAGAACCTTAGCCACCAGCCTGGCTGCCTGCCGACCTTGCTCAACAAAAGGGCATCCGTAAGCCGCCAGGGCACCGGCTTCGGCATCGGCTGCATTCAGGCCCATTACCGGCCAACCTTTGGCAATGGCTGCTTTCCCGATACTTCCCATACCCTCTTCAAGTAAAAAGCCAGACATAACCAGGACAGCATCAGCTGCTTCTGGTGGAATCATTTCCAGATTTGCCTTGAGTTCTTTGAGGGAAGTTACGGCCATCACGTGTAAGAGGATGTTAAGTTTCCGGGCAGCTTCCTGCACTACCGCCAGGCTGGCCGGTCCAGGTACGACCCGGGGATCGTAAAGAACCAGGACCCGCTGAATACCAGGCACCAGTTTGACCAGGAGTTCCAGCCTTTTCCCGGCCAGGTCTACGTGATAATTATCGATGCCGGTAATGGTACCGCGGGCTCCCAGGTCGCTCTTCTGGACATTCCAGGTAGCAGCTGCCCCCATAAAAATCAAAGGGATGTTTACTTTTTGGGCTTGGGGAGCCAGTACTTCAGCTTCCAGCCTCCCACCGGCCACCAGGACGTCTGGCTTTTGGGCCACAAGTTCTGTGGCCAGGCGTTCCAGGTCGTCCCGCTGACTCCTGGCATTGGCTGTTATAAAGGTTATATTCTTTCCTTCGGTATAACCCATTTGGGCCAGGCCGTCTCGCAGGCCGGTAAGTTTTTCCTGCCGGGCGTCATTCATCAAAAGCACAGCCACCAGGGGTTGTTGATCCGTCTTGCGAACAGCATGGAAAAAAAAGAAGATGGTAGTTACGACTAAGGCAACGATTATCCATATCCATACGTATTTCTTCATTCAGGAACCGCCCTTTCTAAATTACTAAATATAGTTCGGTTTCCTAATATGTTCTTTTTCAGTTTTTATAGTTTACACTTTTATAGTTTAGCAAATTTCGTGTCACGTGTCAGGGAACAGAAAAACCCCTCCATTCATGAGGGGTCATCAAGGAAGTAACTCTTAGAATACGTCCAGGCTAATCATTAAGACACTTGTCAACCTGGAGATTGGTATTATCCTTCATCTCTGCCAGGAGCATCCCGGCCAGGATGAGCAAGCAGCCGGCCCCCTGGCGCCAAGTCAGGATCTCCTGGCCCCTTTTTATTTTCCGTTACCAGCAATGCCCTGTCAAGAATAATCGTCCCCGGCAGGATTTTTATTAATTAAGGCGAATAAATACTAGATTGTTGCCCGTTGTAAGTTACATTACTAAGGAGGAGAAAGTTCATGAAGGCGTGGCAAAAGATATTTAGTTTACTGGTTTTGGTGCTTTTACTCGCTGGCCTGGCCGGCTGCGGGAGCAGCGCTTCCCAGGATAAAGGTTCCGGCACACAAACAAAGCCAGCCACTTCTGGTACCAGCACCCCAAGCAGGCCCAAGTATTCTGTGGCCCTGGAAGCCACCTTTGCGCCCTTTGAATTCCGGGATATGAAGACGGGTGAATTTACCGGTTTTGATATCGACCTGATCAAGGCCATCGGCCAGGTAGCCGGCTTTGATGTTGAGATTAAAGAAATGGGCTTTGATGGCATAATTACAGCGCTGCAGACCAATAATGTCGACCTGGCCATCTCCGGGATCAGCATTGATGATGAACGCAAAAAAGCAGTAGATTTTTCCCTTCCCTACTACCAGTCGGGACTGGTGGTGGCGGTAAAGGCGGATAACAATACCCTCAAGGGCTTTGATGATTTAAAGGGCAAAAAGATTGCCGTCCAGATCGGTACCACCAGCGCCAAGGAAGCGAAAAAAATACCCGGGGCCAAAGTGACTGAACTGGATAAAGTGCCCGACCTCTTTCTAGAACTGAAAAATGGCGGTGTCGACGCCGTGGTAAATGACCTGCCTGTTACCGCCTATTACATTCAGCAGGGTAATAAAGACATTAAGATTGTCGGGGATGTACGGTCGGCTGAGTACTACGGTATTGCCATACCCAAGGGTAAACCGGAAGTCCTGCAGAAGATCAATGAAGGGTTAAAGACCCTCAAGGCCAACGGCCAGTATGCGGCAATCTATAAGAAATGGTTCGGCCAGGAGCCGCCTGCTTTCCTGCCCGGTGAACCGCCCCAGCAGAAGCAATAATTTCCTGGGGATAAACAGTATGCGTAACACCATCCGGTGTTACGCATACTGCTGTTCCGGGTCTAGTGAGGTGAAATTTTTTGGGCTTAGTTATCCAATCCCTGCCCTATTTATTGCTAGGGGCCGTGCAAACTTTAAAGATAACCTTGGTTGCCGTTTCATTAGGATGCGTTTTCGGGCTTATTGCCGGTATGGGTCGCCTTTCCCGCCGGCGGCTGACCAGTTTTCTGGCTACCTGTTATGTTGATTTTTTCCGGGGTACGCCTTTACTGGTCCAGATCTTTATTGTCTATTACGGCTTTCCCCAGTTACTGAATGAAGGGCAACAGTTTTTAATGGCCCACTTTGGCTTGCCCCAGCTCTTACAAACCACCCACATCCCTGTCTTTGTGGCTGCTACGGTATCTACCAGCCTGAATAGCGGCGCCTATGTGGCCGAGATTTTCCGGGCTGGTATTCAATCCATTGAAAGAGGCCAGGTGGAGGCGGCCCGTTCCCTGGGCATGACGGAAAGGCAAACCATGCGGTATATTGTCCTGCCCCAGGCCTTTAAGCGGGTTATTCCTCCTTTAGGGAACGAATTTATTGCCATGCTCAAGGATACCTCCCTCCTCTCCGTTATCGGTTACGTGGAATTGACCCGCCAGGGACAGTTGATTAGCGCTGCTACCTTCAGACCTCTTGAGGTCTTTTTTGCAGTGGCCCTCATTTATTTAGTTATGACCTTTACCATTTCCCGCCTGGTTGATTACCTGGAAAGGAGGTTGCGGACCGGTGACCATGATCGAAGTTAAAAACCTGTATAAAAGTTTTGGTTCCCTGGAGGTATTACGGGGTATAAATTGTACCATCGCTGCGAAGGAAGTCGTGGTCGTCATCGGTCCCAGCGGCTCCGGGAAAAGCACTTTTCTTCGCTGCCTCAATTTGCTGGAAAAACCCACCCGGGGGGAGATCATTATTGACGGTATCTCCCTAACTGATCCCCGGACTGATATTAATGCCGTGCGCCAGGAAGTAGGCATGGTCTTCCAGCGCTTTAATCTCTTTCCCCATAAGACGGTCCTGGAGAATATAACCCTGGCGCCTATTAAGGTGCGCCGCTTGCCGGCTGCCCAGGCTGAAAAACAGGCCCGGGAACTGCTGGCCCGGGTAGGTTTAAGCGATAAAGCTGCTTCTTACCCCGAACAGCTATCAGGAGGCCAGCAGCAACGGGTCGCCATTGCGCGCGCCCTAGCCATGCAACCCAAGGTGATGCTCTTTGATGAACCCACCTCGGCCCTGGACCCGGAGATGGTTGGCGAGGTACTGGCAGTGATGAAGGACCTGGCCCGGGACGGCATGACCATGGTGGTCGTAACCCATGAAATGGGTTTTGCCCGGGAAGTAGGCGACCGGGTGCTCTTTATGGATGAGGGCTTGATTATTGAAGAAGGGACGCCGGACCAGCTCTTTAATAACTGCCAGAACCCGCGCACCAGGGCCTTTCTTAGTAAAATACTTTGATTAAAATCCTTTAAGACGTTACCGGTGAACTTCATGGGGCATTTATGGCGTCTTTAACAATGGCAGGATAACCGTGAAGGTGGTACCCTCTCCTACCCTGCTTTCTACCTTAATCTCTCCCTGATGTTGCTCGACAATCCAGCGGGCAATGGCCAGCCCCAGGCCGGTACCGCCGCTGCTGCGGGTGGTGTCGGCCCGGTAAAAGCGTTCAAAAATGTGCTCTAGATCTGCGGGAGCAATGCCGGGCCCAGTATCCTTCACCTCGATAACCAGTCCTTCAGGTTTAACAGATGCCGCCAGCTCGATCTCACCCCCGGTAGGAGTGTATTTAAAGGCATTATCCAGTAAGATAAAGAGTAATTGCTTTAAATAATCCCGGTTGCCCATGATCTGCCTTCCCGTCAGGTTTTCAAGGCCGGTGGCCGTAAAGTAGGCCTCGCCCAGCAAGGGAGCCTGGCGGGCTACTTCCTGTAAAAGGCCGGCTATTTCCATGGGCTCGCGTTTAATTTCCTGGCCGGCGTCCGCCCTGGCCAGGGTAAGGAGGTCATTCACCAGCCGGCTCATCCGTTCGGCTTCGCTGGCTATATCAGCCAGGGCTTCTTCCTGGGTTGCCATGTCCGCACCCTTCATTTTACGCAGTAAATCCACATTACCGCGGATGGTGGTCAGGGGGGTACGCAATTCATGGGAGGCATCGGCAACAAAGCGGCGCTGGGCGCTGTAGGCTTCCTCCAAACGGGTGTAGGCCCTTTGCAGGCGGCCCAACATGGCATTAAAAGTGGCCGCCAGCCGGCCGATCTCGTCCATGGGGCCATGGTAGGGAACGCGCTGGGCCAGATCCCTCCCCTCCCCTATCTGTGCCGCCACCTGGGTCAGGCGCTCGATAGGCCTGAGGGCTGCCCGGGCGAGGATATAGCCCAGGATGGTAGCCATTAAAACAGCAACCAGGCCCAGGAAGATAAGTACCCGGCGCAGGTTGCCCAGGGTTTTTTCCACGGTACTTAAAATGGTAGCTACCTGGAGCAAGCCCACCGGTTGGCCCCTGAGAAGGAGGGGTACATTGTAAACCCTTAAGGAGTAATTATCGATGGCCTCTGTCGTAAAGAAAGCAATACCCTGGCGGGCCTGGATTAACGTTTGGGGTCTCACCGGCAGGGTCTGGCGGCCTAAATTGTACGACCTGGTAACCACAAAGCCCTCGCTGTCGACTATTTGCAAAAAGATATCGGGAGCAGCAAAAACGTTAACATCGGGCAGGGTGATACGCTGCTGGCGCAGGAAATTGCTTTCGACTTTTATGGAGCTGACGACCTCCTGGGCGCGGAAAGCCAGGGAACGATCAACGGCACTGGTCAGGTAGCGTCCCATGAAGAGGTAGACCAGGCTTCCCAGGACGAGAAAGGTGAGGGTCAGGATAACAGTAACTAAAAGGGTAAGGCGCCAGCGTAGGGTCATGGCTGTTGCTCCTTGAGGACGTAGCCCACCCCGCGGACCGTCTGGATAAGGCGCGGCTCGCCCCCCGCTTCCAGCTTGGAGCGTAAATAGCCAATGTAAACTTCCAGTACATTGGATTCGCCGCTGAAATCATAACCCCAGATGCGGGTCATGAGCTCGTCGCGGGTAAGGACCCGGAGGGGATTTTGCAGGAAATAAGCCAGTAGTTCATACTCCTTGGCTGTGAGGGTAAAGGTTCGCGCGCCTCTTTTTCCTTCCCTTGTGGCTGTATTTAAAGTTAAATCGCTGTACTGGAGGATTTTTGGCTCTTTTCCCCGGGACCGGCGCCGCAGTAGGGCGCGGATGCGAGCCAGCAGTTCTTCCAGGGCAAAGGGTTTAACCAGGTAGTCATCGGCCCCGGTATCCAATCCCAGGACCCTGTCGGCGGTATCATCCCGGGCCGTTAGCATGAGGATGGGAATATCACTGTGGGCCCGCAACTGCCGGCATACGGCCAGGCCGTCAATGCCGGGCAGCATGATATCAAGGACAATGAGGTCGGGCTGGCTAGCCGCCAGAGCCAGGGCCTGGTGACCGTTGCTGGCGACTTCTACATCATAACCTTCGTAGGTCAGAGCCCTTTTTAGCATGGAGGTAATCTTGGCATCGTCATCGACAACGAGGATGCGGGTCCGCAAAAATATCACCCCTCAAGTTGTTTCAAATATAACGCGGGGTTAAAATACTGTCAAGGGTAGCGGCCCGTGTTTTATGCCGGCCGGGAGGACGCCCTGCCCTTTGTCGAAGGGGCCAGGAACTTATGCTCGCGCTAAGCTGGTTATATAGTTGTAGATTGCTGTAACTTACAGGTTGGCCTGAGTCCCCAAAAATGAAACCGGGTACGCCTTGACTTTAACGTGGTTTTGTGCTAATATACTTTTTGCGCGGGAAAACAATGCGGGATGGTGTAGCGGTAGCACCCATGACTCTGGATCATGTTGCCCAGGTTCGAATCCTGGTCCCGCAGCCAGAAATTATCTACCCCTTCCTGTTGGAAGGGGGTTTTTGCTTTTTATAACGCCTGCAAGTCTATACCAATATTGCTAAGGGGCCAGTATGCTGTTACTGGCCCCTCCCTTTTACTAAGCCGAGTTTTCCCGGATCCACCTGGAGGCCCGGGACAGGCGCTCGAGGACGGTTTCCCTACCCAGTAATTCCAGAATCTCAAAGAGGCCGGGGCCCATGGTGCGGCCGGTGACTGCCAGGCGGGTGGGATGGAAAAGCTGCCCCGTACTTATCCCCTTTCTTTCAGCCAGGGTCCGGTAAGCCTCTTCAGCTGCCGCGGCAGTAAATTGGGGTAAAGCTGCCAACTCTTCCCTGGCTTCATCCAATAGGGCGGCGGCCCCGGGTTTACTGAAGTGCTTACGGACACCCTTTTCCTCATAGGTGGTTACATCGGTAAAGAAATAGCTGGCGGCATCGGCCACTTCGGCCAGGGTCTTGACCCGGTCGCGGACGGCAACAATGATGGCCCGGACATGGTCATAATCCTTCTCCGGTAACGGGTCAGGAAGGAGCCCTTTAGCCTGTAAAAAGGGCACGGCCAGGCGAGTGATCCGGTCGAGGTCACCCTCCCGCAGGTAGTGGCCATTAATCCAGGTTAGCTTTTTGGTATCGTAAATAGCGGCATTTTTAGAAACTCGCTCCAGGGAAAAATTGTTAATCATCTCCTCCAAAGGGATAATTTCTTCTTCCCCTTCAGGTGACCACCCCAGGAGGGCCAGGTAATTGATAATGGCTTCCGGCAGGTAACCTTCATCCCGGTATTCTTCTACCGAAGTAGCACCATGGCGTTTACTTAACTTGCTGCGGTCGGGGGCCAGGATCATGGGCACATGAGCAAAGGCCGGTAACTCATACCCCAGGGCCTGGTAAACCAGGATCTGTTTGGGAGTATTGGAGAGGTGCTCCTCAGCCCGGATGATATGACTGATCTGCATTAAGTGATCGTCAACCACGGTGGCAAAATTATAGGTTGGCATGCCATTGGATTTAACAATGATAAAATCATCGATGGTATCATTATCAAAGGAGACATCACCGCGAACAATATCCTTTACGGTCGTTGTACCCTGGTCGGGAACTGCCAGCCGGATAACCGGCTGCCGCCCCTCCTTTTCCAGGCGGGTACGATCTTCCGGCGTAAGATAACGGCAGCGGCGGTCGTACATGGGGGGGCGACCTTCGGCCTGGGCAATCTTACGCCGGGTGGCCAGTTCTTCCACGGTACAGTAGCAGAGGTAGGCTTTACCTTCATTTAACAGCCGGGCTGCCGCCTGGCGGTAAAACTCCAGGCGTTGGGACTGGAGATAAGGTCCATAAGGGCCGCCCTTTTCCGGTCCTTCGTCCCAATCAAGGCCCAGCCAGCGCATGGCGGCCAGGATTTCCCGGTAGGATATATCCGTCGAACGTTCGGTATCGGTATCGTCAATACGCAGGACAAAGGCACCTCCATAGTGCCGGGCAAAGAGCCAGTTAAACAAGGCTGTACGAGCCCCGCCGATATGTAAGCTGCCGGTAGGGCTGGGGGCAAAACGGACACGAACCGTGGACAAACGACAACACTCCTATCTTAATAACACTTGATACTGGGCTTCCAGGCGGCGGGCCATGGCCGCTGCCGCAAGGCCGGCAGCATTATGACGGGCCTGTTCACCCATCCGCCGCCTGAGGCTTAAATCCTTAACTAATTGCAACACACAAGCGCTGAAGGCATTTATATCTAGTGGGGTTAAAAAACCATCTTTTCCATTGACAACCATTTCCTCGACACCGTAGGCCTTGACGGCAACTACCGGCAGGCCGGCAGCCTTGGCTTCCGCGATTACCAGTCCCTGGGTTTCGGTGACTGAAGCAAAAATAAACAAGTCGGCCCCCGCATAGACGGCCGGCATTTGTTCAAAGGGAAAAGACCCGGCAAAGGTAACGGCCTGGTTGATTCCTAAAGAACGGGCCTGGCTTTGCAGGGTTTCCTTTAAGGGGCCGCTACCCACCAGGACCAGGCGGGTATGCGGTACCTGCTGGTGTACAAGAGCAAAGGCCTGCAGGATAAAGGTGATGTTTTTTTCCTTACCCAGGCGTCCTACATGGAGGAGCATGACCTCCCCCGGTGGTAGTTGCAGGTAGCGGCGCAACCAGGTGGGATCTAGGTTTTGAAAGCGGTCCAGTTCAATACCAGTGGGGATACTAACCACCGGTACCTTGACGCCGTTTTCCTGTAAGTAAGCGGTAATGACCTCTGTCGGTGTAATTACCAGCTGGCAACGGTTACAAAAAGATACGGTATAATGGCGGACTGCTTTGCGCATCAGCCTGGGTGCCAGGGGAAAATAGTGCACATATTCTTCATAAAGGGTGTGATAAGTGGCCACCAGCGGTAGCCCCAGCTGCCTGGCCATCCGTGCCCCCAGCTGCCCCATTAAAAAAGGTGAATGGACATGGATAAGGTCGATCCTTAACTCCCGCAAGGCCCTGGGCAAAGCCGGCGCCACCGGGATGGCCAGGGCAAATTCTTTAAAGGTAGGTGCCTTTAGCGAACGGAAACGGTAGATGTCTTTTTCGGGCCGGCATTTACCATAACTGGGAGCAAAAATAGATACCTGGTGACCCAGGTTCCGCAGTTCATTAGTAAAGGTGACAATGGATCTTACTACCCCGCTGGTATATGGTAAATAGCTGTCAGTGAAAATGCCAATATGCAATTTTGGAGCCGCCTTTCTTTAGGTGGCATTCCGGGCAACAGCCTGGACAATATCGTGGCGCCGTACGAGCCCTATTAGCTGGCCTTCGCGGACAACTGGCACCTGCTTGATTTTATGGTCCGTCATTAAACCGGCGATTTCAGCGATACTGGCGTCTTCCCTGACGGCAATAACTCTGCGCGTCATGATTTCTTTAACAGGTCTGGCGGTGAGGAATTGGACCTTAGTGGTTAAATCATTATTGTCTTCCAGGACAAAGAGCGAATTAAAAAGATCGACAAAAACCGGGCGCCGCTGGCGAACGGCAGCCATGATATCACCATCGGTAATTATGCCCTTGATCTTACCCTCCTTATCAATAACAACAGCGCTGGTAACGCCCTTCTGGACAAAAAGCTGGACTACATCACCAACCATATCATCCGGGTGGACGACAACTATATCGGTAGTCATAATATCCCTGGCCAGGATCACGGTTTATTCCCCCCATTAAACTTATTATATCACTACGGTCGCAGGGTAGCTACTACCCGCTGGGGTTTTAAGAGGAAATCAAGGGCGGCCAGGATACTGGTAAAAACCACGTCCGCCTGTTGCAGGGCCTGGAAGGCGGCTCCTTCGGGTCCTAAAACCAGCAAACCCAGGGCGGCCCGGCTGAGCATTTGAGCATCATTGACGCCATTGCCAATGGCAGCTGTATGTTCTGCTCCTAATTCCGTAATTATACGTTCCTTATCCGGCCCGCCGGCCTGGCTGTCGACTTTAGTTAATACCACCGGCAAGTGCCGGCAGGCAGCGGCAGCTGTACCGAAGGTATCGGCCGTCAGGATATAAACCTTAAGCCTTTCCGCCAGGGCCTGCAGGCGCTCTGCCACCCCCGGCAGGAGCTGGCCGTCGCAGGCAATGGTACCGTTAAAGTCCAGGACTACCTGGTGAATTTCTATCCTGCGCCCGGGTACTTCATAAATTAGCATGTGCTTTTCCCTGCCAAAAATATTTATAATGTTCTTCCTGCTTGCCGGCAGGATTTATATCAGGGTAAACGAAATAAAATTAATTAGACATTAACAAAGGAGGTTGGCCAGGATGTTTGTACGCGACCATATGACTCCCAATCCCATTACAGTTACCAGGGAGACTTCCGTCCTGGATGCCCTCGAGCTAATGAAGAAGCATAAAATCCGGCGCTTACCTGTGGTCCAGGATGGACGGCTGGTAGGGTTGGTTACTGAACGGGATATCTTAAGGGTTTCTCCTTCCCCGGCTTCAACCCTCAGCGCCTTTGAAGTCAATTACCTGGTAGCCAAGATGACGGTTAAAGATGCCATGATTAAACGCCCCATTACCGTTCCTCCAGATATGACCATTGAAGAAGCGGCCCTTTTGATGCGGGAGCATAAAATTGACAACCTCCTGGTCATGGAAAAGGAAAAGCTCGTCGGTATTATTACCCAGACCGACCTCTTTGAGGCTTTGATTAAACTCTTTGGCCTGCGGCGCCCGGGTGTGAGGGTTACCCTGGAAGTAGAAGACCGCATTGGTGTCCTGGCTAACATTGCCCGGCGGGTAGCAGACGCCGGCATTAATATTATTAACGTTGCCAACCGCCATAAAGACGATGTCCATACCTATGTCGTCCTGCGGCTGGCAACAGATGATGTCAGCAATCTCCTACCCGCTCTGGAAGCCGGGGGCTACCGGGTAGTCCATGTGAGTTCTTATAGCGGCTGAATTTTAACCGCATTTACTGAAGCCACAGCTGCAGGTGACGCAGCCTTCCTGGAAATGGAGGTTAGAACCGCACTCCGGGCAGATACCCTTCTGGATGAGTTCGGCTTCTGCAGCCGGGCTTAAAGGCTGGAAACTGGCCTGCTGGTTTTCAATGGTAGCGCTAATCTCGGCCAGGGCGCGGGCGCTGAAATCAGATGGTAGCTGGTAAGAACCGTGGTCGTGCCAGTTTTTCAGCTCCTGGGCCAGGACGCGGCCGATGATGTCCGGGCAGGATTTACCGACTATACTTTTATCGGTGGCCCGGCGCCGTAAGAAATTGGGGCAGCTTACCGAGGTGAGCTGGTCAATAATGGCCTCCGGGGCGATATTGGCCCGCAGGGCCAGGGAAATCAGCCGGCTGACACCTTCGGTAAATCCGCTGCAGCCACCGGAAGAGCCGGTGGTGATAAAGGTTTCGATTAAACCCTCCTGGTCATAATTGACGGTGATATACATTTTACCGCAACCCGTCTTAACCTGCTCGGTAACGCCGCAGGTACGTTTCGGCCGCGGCCGGGGATGGGTTTTCTGGCCGGAGGGCGTCTTGACAGTAGTATTTTTGGTGCCGCTGACCAGCACTTCCTGTTCCCGGCTGCCGGAACGGTAGACTGTCACCCCTTTACAACCCAGCTGGTAGGCCAGTTCATAGACCCGGCGGACATCTTCCCTGGTGGCACCGGGCGGGAAGTTAACCGTTTTGGACACGGCATTATCGGTACTGGCCTGGAAGGCGGCCTGCATGCGGATGTGCCACTCCGGGGCGATTTCCAGGGCCGTGACAAAAACCCGGCGCATATCCGGCGGGATCTGCTTAATATCATGGATACTTGTCCCGGCGGCAATTTGCTGGAAAATTAACCTGGCCTCATCCGGCGCAAAATTTTCCTCTATGTAGGCCTGGAAAACGGGGTTGACCTCAATAAGGCTTTCGCCATCCAGGACGTTCTTAGTATAGGCCAGGGCGAAAACCGGTTCTATCCCTGAACTGGTACCGGCAATCATGCTGATGGTACCGGTAGGGGCAATGGTGGTGCAGGTAGCATTGCGGAGCTTCTGCCCCCGGTAAATGCTCCTGTCGATATTGGGAAAGCTGCCCCGCTCTTCCGCCAGCATCCGGGAAGCCTGGCGGGCTTCTTTTTGAATAAAGGCCATGACCCGGCGGCCCAGCTCGACTGCTTCTTCTGTATCATAAGGAATCCGGAGCAAGAAAAGCATATCGGCCCAGCCCATGACTCCCAGGCCGATTTTCCGGTTACCCATGACCATGGTCTTTATCTTTTCCAGGGGGAATTCGTTGATCTCAATAACGTTATCCAGGAAGCGTACCGACCAGTAAACTGTTTCCGCAAGCCTCTCCCAGTCTACGCCGCCCTCCCGGACCATATTGGCCAGGTTCAGGGAGCCAAGGTTACAGGCTTCATAGGGCAGCAGTGGCTGTTCGCCGCAAGGGTTGGTGGCTTCTATCTCTCCCAGTTCAGGGGTGGGATTATCTTCATTTAAACGGTCCAGGAAGATGATGCCCGGCTCGCCGTTGGCCCAGGCATGGTTTACGATTTCCTCGAATACCTGCTGCGCTTTCAGCTTCTGGTATACTTTGCCGCCAAATTTTAGCTCATAGTAATCGTCCCGGGCCAGGGCTTCCATGAATTCCTTTGTCAGGCCCACGGAGATGTTGAAGTTAGTTAGTTCATTGTTATTTTCCTTGCAGCTGATAAATTCCAGGATATCGGGGTGATCCACCCGTAAGATCCCCATATTGGCCCCCCGCCTGGTCCCTCCCTGCTTGATGGCCTCGGTGGCGGCATTGAAAACCTTCATAAAGGATACGGGGCCGGAGGCTACCCCGCCGGTAGAGCGTACGGGGCTGTTTTTCGGCCGCAGGCGGGAAAAGGAAAAGCCTGTTCCCCCGCCGCTTTTATGAATCAGGGCCGCATCCTTAACCGCGGTAAAGATGGCCTCCATACTGTCTTCCACCGGCAGGACAAAGCAGGCCGACAGCTGGCCCAGCTCCCGGCCGGCGTTCATCAGGGTGGGGCTGTTGGGTAAAAAGTCCCAGCTGGTCATGAGCTGGTAAAAGCGCAGGCTTATGTCTTCTAGCTGCTCTTCTGTCAAGGCGGGGTTGAAAATTTTTTCCGCCCCGGCTACCGCCCCGGCCACGCGGCGGAACATCTCCTCCGGTGTTTCCACCGGGACACCATTTTCTTTCTTCAAGTAACGTTTTTCGAGTATTAAGCGGGCATTGTCTGTTAATTTCATTCTGTCACCATCCATAAATTGACATAAAAGAAAGTTATCTACATAGTTATCCACTTTATCCACTGGTTCCAGTTTAAGTTATGGGTAGGCAAATGCTGAAACAACTTCCCTCCCCTACTTTGCTTTTAACTTCTATTTTACCACCATGGCCGGCAACGATACGGTTGCTCAAGGTTAAGCCCAGGCCGGTGCCGTTTTCCTTGGTGGTATAAAAGGGCTCGAAGATTAATTTTAACTGTTCCGGGGGAATCCCCGGGCCATTATCTTCAACGGTGGTGACGACCTGGCCGTTAGTCGTATCCAGGTAAGAAGTCACAATTACCTTGCCTCCTGGACCAGCCGCCTGGATGGCATTGGAAGTCAAGTTGAGAATAACCTGTTTAATCTGGCCGGGATCCAGGCATAAAAGGGGCAGATCTGGTGCCAGGTGCTGGACCAGTTTTACCTCATGCATTATAGCTTCCTGCTCGGCCAGGAGCAGGGCCTCGGCCACCAGCTGGCCAAAAGGCGTTATCTGCAGCTGGGGCTGGGAAGGCTTGGAAAGGGACAGGAACTCCTTGATAATATTATTGATGCGGTCGAGTTCGTCAAACATGATGGCGAAATATTCCTGCTCGAGGGCCTGGGGGTCAAATTTAGTTTGTAAGAGTTGTAAAAAACCGCGAATGGAAGTTAGAGGATTGCGGATTTCGTGGGCCATACCGGCAGCCAGTTCACCGACAATGGCCAGTTTTTCTGTTAAATATTCCCGGTCCTCTTCAGGAAAAGAATAAGCCACTACCCTCTCACCTCCGGCCCATAACTAATACATTTCCACAAGATGGCCATTTTTCCTCCTGGCAGGAGATTACTGGCGATAATTTTGTTGCATCTCCTGGAGAAGCTGGCCCAGTTTCTTCATGTTTTCGCCATAACCGGCCCAGTCGCCCAGTTTTAGTTTTTCCTGGGCCTCACTGTAAAGGCGGTTGGCTTCCTGGATGGAAGTTGCTAAATTGCTAGTTGTAAGCGGGCCGGAAGGAGGTACCGTTGTTGCCGGTGGCGGGGTAACAGGTGCCCGGTCACCGAAAATGGCCTTCAGGGCGCCGGCCAGGGTATCGGCCATGACTATTTTCTCCCCGTAAGCTACTACCACCTGGCGGAGTTCCGGCAACTTGCTCTCCTGGGCCTGGAGGAAAATTGGTTCCACATAGAGCAATGCTTCCTTAATGGGTAGGACCAGGAGATTACCGCGTATAACCCGGGAACCGTGCTGGTCCCAGAGGGTAAGTTGTTGGGAGATAGTGGGTTCCTGGTCAATGCGGGCTTCAATTTGCATGGGGCCATAAATGGAACGATTTTTAGGGAACGTATAAAGTAGGAGCTGGCCGTAGTGGGGGCCGTCGTTGCGGGCCGCCAGCCAGGCCACCATATTAACCTTGCGCGCTGGGGTGAAGGGCAGCATCAATATATATTCCGCCTCCTGTTCGCCGGGCAGGCGCAGCAAGGTATAATAGGGCTCCATAGCCCGGCGCTGATCGCCTACCATTTCCTCGGCAATATTCCAGGCGTCTTCTTTATTATAGAAGAGCATGGTGTTTTCCATGTGGTAGCTGGCCAGCATCCTGGCCTGGATGGTCAGCAGTTCCGCAGGATAACGCAGGTGCTGCCGCAGTTCGGCCGGCATGGCCTCCAGGGGTTTAAACAGGCCAGGGAAAATCTTACCCAGGGTCTGGCTTAAGGGATCGCCGGGATCCACAATATAGTAATCGACCGTACCGTTATAGGCATCAATTACCACCTTGACGGCATTGCGGATGTAATTAAAACCCTCATTGACCGGTTCGGAATAGGGGTACATACTGGTTAAAGTATAGGCGTCAAGTAACCAGTACAGCCGCCCGCCGGCGACCACCAGGTAGGGGTCGGCGTCATAACGCAAGTAAGTCATAATCTTGCGGACCCGTTCCTGAATGTTGCGGTAGTAGAGGATTTTGCTCTGGGGAGTCAGTTCCTTGCTCATCAATAACCGATAATCATTAAAGCGGAAGGCAAAGATGAGGCGCCGCCAGTAGTTATTGAGGGCTACTCCTCCCCTGCCCTCATACCTGGTTTCCACGAAGTTATCGCCACCGCTGGAGGGATAATCGAATTCAGCCGCCTTGCCGCCGGTAATAACGTAATCGCTGGTTAACTCACCGTAATAGATGCGGGGTTCGTTAAGCTGGAGACCGGCAGTACTGCGGAAGGGCAAATCGCCGGCAATAAATTCGGGCTGGCCACCGGGGGTAACGGTGCTGGCCAGATTCATGGCCAGGCCGTAGCCATGGGTATAGCGCATTTTTTCATTAATCCAGGTCCTGGCCCGGTCAGGCAGCTTATCCTGGTCCAGTTCGCGGGCTGAAAGCATGACCTGGCGCCGGCTGTCCCCGATGGTGTAACGGTCGACATCAATATCCTTAAAGCTATAATAGGAGCGGATTTCCTGGAGCTGGCTGTAGGTTTGCTGGAGGGGCCGGTAATCCCACAGGCGGATATTATCCAGGGTAATCTTCTCCTGTTCCAGGTCGGCCGGGGTAAGATTATCACGGGCCGGGAATTCCCGGACGGTTATTTTATCTAAACCATAGGCGCGGCGGGTAAAGTCAATATTAAAACGCAGGTAGGGCTCTTCCCGGGCAAACTCATTGGGCTCTACCTGGAATTTCTGTACTGCCAGGGGTAGAATAACCACCAGCAAGGCATAAGCAGCAATGAAAGTTAAGACACCTATGCCTACCAGCTTGAGGTTACGGCGGAAGGCATTGAGGAAGATAATCAAGGCACAGGCCACGGCTACGCCGGCCAGGATGTTATACCCCGGTAGCAAGGCGTGAATATCCGTATAACTGGCGCCAAAGGCTACACCCCGGGGCGAACGTACCAGGTCAAAGGCCTGCAGGCGGAAACCCCAGGCCTGGACCAGGAAGAAGAGGGCCACCAGGGTGGAAAAATGAACCTGGGGACGTGCAAAGCGACCCTTGCTTAAGCCCAGGAGTTCCCCTGGATTAAAAAGCAGGTAGAAAAATCCGGTAACCAGGGCGGCCCCTACCAGGGCCGTAACTAACATGCCATAGAGAAAATGATAAAAAGGCAATTTGAAGACGTAAAAGCCGACATCTTTGGTAAATAAAGGGTCAGAAACCCCGAAGTTAGTTGCCTGCAGGTATTGCTGGACAACCAGCCATTTACCGGCTGCCAGGGGACTGAAGAGCAAGGCACCAATAAGGCTCACCAGGAGGTAAAGGATGGTTAACCGCCGTCGGGTAACGAAACGGTCAACCAGGTACTCTTTTAAGGTCCAGCTTTCCCGGGCGGGGGAAGGAGTTAAATTTAGACCCCGGTAAGTAAAAAGCAGGTTGAGGTAAAAGAAAAGGAAGAAAAAGGATATAACTCCCAGCCGCAGGCCCCAGTCGGATAAAAGCCTGGTAATGAGGACCTGGCGGTAGCCGACTTCGCCAAACCAGTACCAGTCAGCCAGGAAATGGGAACCCAGGAAGGCAATACCCAGGCCGGCAAAGATGATGATTAACAGGATTATCCGGATGCGGTTCAGGATGCTCATATTAAAAACCTCCTGCAGGGGGTTACAAGTAATACTTCGCCACCGGGGTGGCCTTTCCTCCTGGTTAAAAGAAAAAGCCCCGTGGTACCGGGGCTGCTACATGACACTTTTCAGGCTTCCAGGGCCAGATCGACTATTTTTTGCACCAGGGTCGGGAAGTCCAGCCCGGCAGCCCGGGCAGCGTCGGGAACCAGGCTGGTGGCCGTCATCCCCGGCACGCTGTTGACTTCGATGACCTGAGGAGACTGCCCCCCGGCAACAATCATATCCACCCGGGCAAAGCCGCGGCAGCCCAGGAGGATATAAGCCTGGCGGGCCAGAGAGGCGGCTGCGGCCAGGACGGCCTCCGGCAGCCGGGGTGGAATAATATGATCACTTAAACCAGGGGTATATTTAGCCGTATAATCATAAAAGCCGGTATGGGAAACAATCTCAATTAAAGGTAAGACCAGGGGATCGCTGTTGCCCAGGACAGCGGCCGTTATTTCCGGGCCGGGAAGAAAAGCCTCGGCCATAAAGCACGGGTCATACTTTAAGGCGCCTTCAATGGCGGTAGCTAGCTCTCCTTCCTCCCTTACGATAAAGGTGCCGATAGTGGAACCCTGGGTCGGGGCTTTAATGACCAGCGGTAAACCCAGGTCCTTTAAAATGCGTTTCTTTACCTCTTCCCTGTCGGCAGCATACTGGCCAGCAGTCCAGCTCAAAAAATCAGGGGTAGGAATGCCGGCCTGGCTTAAGATACGCTTGGTCATGATTTTATCCATGGTAATGGCGCTGGCCAGGACGCGGCTGCCCGTATAGGGGATGCCCAAAATCTCCAGCAAGCCCTGGACAGAACCGTCTTCTCCCGGCCTGCCGTGCAGGGCATTGAAAACAACGTCAGGGGCAAAGGCCTTTAGTTTAGCAACTACTTCCTCATCCAGGTCAATCTTCATTACCTCGTGCCCCAGGCTTACCAGGGCGGCGGCAACAGCAGCCCCGCTCTTTAAGGAAATTTCCCTTTCGGAAGAAGGGCCACCCATTAAGACGGCGATTTTCATGTTTATACAGGTGCCTCCTTATAATCCTTTAGCCTGGCAACCATCCTGGCGGAAATGCCCATAGAGCCCATTTCTACTGGCGTATAAATACCGTGGAAATCGGTGCCACCGGTAATGAGAAGCCGCCGTTCCAGGGCCAGCCGGTAGAAATAACGGATAGCATCTCTCCCTTTATCCCCTAGATAATAATAAAATACCTCCAGGCCGTCAATGCCCTCTTCCAGGATGAGCTCTAACAGTCCTTCATCCCTGATCAGGCCGGGATGGGCCAGGATGGCGATACCATTAGCGGCGTGAATCAAGGATACCGCCCGGGGCAAGGGGTTACCTTCATAGGGGATGTAGGCCAGGCCACCGGGGGATAAATAACACCGCAAAAATTTGATTGTCTGGGCAGGTTCCCGGATATAACCGGCCTGCCGTAAGAGCTGCAGGATGTGGTTTTTACCCAGGACGCCGCCGGGAGGGATAAGCTTCAAGGCCTGCTCCCAGCTGATATTAAAACCCAGGGCTTGCAGGCGCTGGATAACTTTGCGGGCAAGGAAATTTCGTTCCCGGCAGATAGTTTGTAAAGCGGAGATTAGTACGGGAGAATAGGGATCAAAGTTATAGCCCAGGAGATGGATTTCCTGACCTTTAAAACTTGTAACCATTTCAATTCCAGGCAGGAGATCCAGGTCGAGTTCCCGGGCATAATTGCAAGCCTGGTAATAACCGGCAAGGCTTTCATGATCGGTAAAACTAAGAGCCTTGAGACCGATTTTTTTCGCCTGTTCCAGGACTGCAGCCGGCGCCAGGCTGCCGTCCGAAGCCAGGGTATGAATGTGGAGGTCGGCATATACCAAGGGCAACACCTCTAAAAGCTGACATTATATCTATATTCGGCTTATAAAAAAAGAAACCTGCCTGGCGGTAAAAAAACGACGGCTTGACTGACAAGCGGAAAGGGGGTATAATAAAGTTGCTGTAGGGGTGTAGCTCAACTGGTAGAGTAGCGGTCTCCAAAACCGTTGGTTGCGGGTTCGAGCCCTGCCACCCCTGCCAGGAAAATGTAAGGCGCCGCAAGGATTGCGGCGCTTTCGCTTTTCCATTGAAAATCTGGTTAAATTATGCTTAACCCTCCATCCCTCCCTATTTCTCCGCTTTTCCTCCACATCTATTATTGTACTTATTTTCACAATTAAATATAATTAAACCTGTAGCCCTGAAAAACGAGAAATCAAAGCCCCCTCCTGGCGAGGGGGCTGCAAGCTGCCTAATCTTCCTTTTCTCTCCTGGCTTCCTGGATAATCTTTTCGGCAATGCTGGCCGGGACTTCTTCGTACTGGGCGAAGTCCATTTTAAAGTGGCCGCGGCCCTGGGTGATGGACTTCAGGTCGATGGCGTAGCGGTACATCTCGGCCAGGGGTACCTGGGCGCGGATGATTTGATTTTTACCCTGGGGTTCCATTCCCAGGATCCGTCCCCGGCGGCCGTTTAAATCGCCCATAATGTCTCCCATAAACTGTTCGGGTACAATAATTTCTACATTCATAATTGGCTCCAGCAGTACCGGCTTGGCCTGTTCCACGGCCTTGCGGAAGGCTATCCCGGCGGCAATCTTAAAGGCCATTTCCGAGGAGTCTACCGTATGGTAAGAACCGTCCGCCAGGTTGACCTTAATATTGGTTACCGGGTAGCCGGCCAGGATCCCTTCCTGCATGGCTTCCCGGATGCCCTTCTCCACGGCCGGAATATACTGCCGCGGGACGGCACCGCCGAAGATGGTTTCGGTAAACTCAAATTCCTTGTCCGGCAGGGGGGCCATGTCAATAAAGACATGACCGTACTGGCCGTGACCGCCGGTTTGTTTCTTGTGCTTGCCTTCCACCCGGTTAACGCTGGCGCGAATGGTTTCCCGGTAGGGTACCCTGGGCGTGCTCATTTCTACTTCGACGCCAAATTTCCGCTGCAGGCGCTCCAGGGTAATATCCAGGTGGGACTCGCCCATACCGGTGAGAATGGTTTCCCTGGTCTCGGTATTTTTACTCAGGCGCAGAGTCGGGTCTTCTTCCAGTAGCCTTGCCAGGGCATTGCTGAGCTTATCTTCATCACCTTTACTTTTAGGCCGGATGGCCACGGGAAGGGTCGGTTCGGGGAAATTGATTCCTTCCAGTTTGACCGGGCTGGCCTTGCTGGTAAGGGTATCGCCGGTAGTGGTAACCTGCAATTTGGCAATGGCCCCCATGTCCCCCGGCCGCATTTCGGTAACGGCTACCTGGTTTTTGCCCTGGAGGGCAAAAAGCTGGCCGATTTTTTCTTCACTTTCCCGGTTGGCGTTGTAAACGGTAGAGTCCGATTTCAGAACGCCGCTGTAGACCCGGAACATACTTAACCTGCCGACATAGGGATCGGCCAGGGTTTTGAATACCAGGGCGGCCAGGCTTTCCTTTTCCAGTTCGGCCGCTGTTTTACCGGCCACGTCTACGGGCGAAGGTAAATAGTCCACAATATAGTCTAGCAGGGGTCTAACCCCCATATTTTTCAGGGCCGAACCGCAGAGGACCGGTACCACTTTTCCTTCGGCAATGGCTTTTTTGAGACCCAGGCGCACCTCATCCGGCGTAAGTTCCTCGCCTTCCAAGTATTTCATTAAAAGTTCATCATCGCCTTCGGCAGCAGCTTCAACCAGGGCTTCTCGTAAAGACGCAACTTCGCCGGAGTATTCAGCCGGGACAGGGCCCTCTTTTTCATTACCGTTACCGTCATAGGTGTAGGCCTTCTGATTGAGAATATCGATGACACCGCTAAAGGTTTCGGCGGCTCCTATGGGTAGCTGGACGGGGACAATACGACCGCTCAAACGTTCCCGCATGGATTCTATGGCTTTCTGGAAATTGGCGTTTTCCCGGTCCATTTTATTAACATAGGCCAGCCGCGGCAGGTGACGGGCCTCGGCTTCTTCCCAGACAACCTCAGTCTGGACTTCTACCCCGGCCACGGCACTGACAACTACCAGTACACTATCAACTACCCGTAAGGCACTTACGACGTCACCAAAGAAATCGCTGTAACCCGGCGTATCAAGGATATTTATCTTATGATCCTGCCACTCGGCAAAAGCGAGGGAGGTATTAATGGTTACCTTGCGTTTAATTTCTTCCGGGTGGTAGTCGGTTACGGTGTTGCCCTCGTCAACCCGGCCCAAACGCTTGGTGGCCCCGGCATTATACAGCAGTGCTTCCGTGAGGCTCGTTTTGCCGGCGCCGCCATGGGCTACAATGCCAACGTTACGGATATTGGTACTGGGGTAAACCTTCATTAAATTAAGCCCTCCTCATCCTTCTGCTGTTAACGGAAACTTAACAAGGTATATATTAGCCTTCTCTTTGCAAAAATCCTCTTTTTCTAGTCAAATATTTTTAAGATAGGCCGTTTCTACTTTTCCCCACTTCTGGTTCTTCTAAACATTTCCCGGCCGGCATAAGTTTAGATGGGGTGAAAGTATGCGCGCATCTATCTGGCAGGGTGCTGCTATTCTCATGCTGGCCAGCCTGTTAAACCGGATTATCAGTTTTGCCTACCGCATCCTGGTGGTACGTTTCATTGGCGCCGAAGGCATGGGCCTCTATGAAATGGTTTTTCCCTTTTATAGCCTGGTATTAATGATCGCTACGGCCGGTGTGCCGGTGGCCCTGGCCAAGTTAATAGCGGAAAGGGTGGCTATCCAGGCCTGGGGAAAGGTACGCAGTGTTTTCCGCCTTTCCCTGCTCTTTTTAGCCGGTAGCGGGCTCATAGCAGCCTTAATTTTATGGTTTCTGGCTCCTTATCTAACTGGCAGGATCTTCGCCGATGCCCGGGTTTACCAGGCTTTTATGGTTATGCTGCTGGCCCTCCCCGTGGTCTGTACTTGCTCGGCCTTTCGCGGCTATTTCCAGGGACTGCAACTGATGCAACCGGTGGCCCTGGCCCAGGTAAGCGAACAGGTGGTACGGGTAGGCGCCGGCCTCTTCTTTGGCCTCCATTTCCTCCCCTACGGGGTGGCTATGGCTGCCGCCGGCCTGGCTATGGGTATGGTCCTAGGGGAACTGGCAGGGCTGGTTATAAGTATCGTTATTTTCTGGCGGGCACGTTCCTACTATGATGTTGCTATCTACCAGGAAGGTTCAATGCAAGCCGATATCTTACCCCTGGCGCGCCTGTCCTTGCCGGTCATGCTGGCCCGGGCAACCGGCGGGGTTATGTTGACCCTGGAGGCCCTGCTGATCCCCCGCCAGCTGCAGCGCTGGGGAGTAAGTGTAGCGGAAGCGACGACTATTTATGGCCAGTATGCCGGCATCGCCCTGACCCTGGTTTACCTGCCCATGGTCATTACCGTGGCAGTAGCCATGGCTATGGTCCCGGCTATTGCTGAAGCCCAGGCCATGAAGGATTATGATCTGTTATCTAAACGTTGCCGGCAGGCTTTAAAACTTACGGTATTAAGCGGTTTACCCTTTGTGGTAATCTTTTATCTCCTGGCTACACCCCTTTGTGATCTTATTTTCTCTACGCCGGCTGCCGGGGTAGCCTTGCAAATGCTTTCCTGGGGCAGCCTTTTTATCTACCTGGAACAAACTACCGTCGGCATTCTTAATGGCCTGGGGGCTATGCCGACCGTTCTCCGGACCACCGTTACCGGCGGGCTTGTAGATATTCTGGGGATTTATTTCTTTACCCCCCTGCTGGGGATTACAGGAGCTGCCCTGGGGGTGAACCTGGGTAGCGCTACGACGGCTATTTTAAACCTCCTTGCTCTGTCCAGGTATACCCCTTTACGCCTGGATCTGCGGACCTTTGTTTACTGGCCGGCGGTGGCCGCCGGGGGGCTGGCCCTGGCCGCCTCCTTTTTCTGGACGGTTCTCGCGGCTGTACCGGCTACCTGGCGTCTTATTCAGACTATTACCGGCAGCGGGTTAATCTATCTCTTAATCCTCTTCGGCTCCGGCATGATTAACCCCAACCATCTTTACTTATTACCGTGGCCCGGCCAAAGAAAAGGCAGGTAGGTGCTTAATTCCTCCTGAAAGGCGTAATGGGTTAAATCTAGCTGCAGAGGTGTCAGGGAAATCAAGCCGCGGCTCAAGGCGCCGATATCGGTATCGGGGCCCTGGTCAAGATCCTCTTTCTCACCGGCCAACCAATAGTAAGCCCGCCCCCGGGGGTCCTGCCGGCAGCTGACGGTATTGATGTAGCGCCGCCGGCCCAGGCGGGTGATAGCTATCCCTCTTATCTCAGCTTCAGGCAGGTGAGGAATATTCAGGTTTAACAAGGTACCATCCGGCAGCCCCCGCTTGAGTATTTCCCGGGCCAGGCGGGCCGTGAAACTGGCGGCAAAGGTAAAATCAAACTCTCCTTCCCCCACCAGGGATACCGCCAGGGAAGGCCGGCCGTTGATACAGCCTTCAATAGCCCCCGAGACGGTACCAGAGTAAAGGACATCGGTGCCCAGGTTTTCACCGCGGTTAATACCGGAGACAACCATGGCCGGTGGTTCCTCCAGGAGGGCGTCCAGGGCCAGTTTGACGCAATCGGCAGGGGTGCCGTTAATGGCCAGGCCCTTGCCGATGGGCTCTTCCCAGGGGACTTCGGTAATCCGTAACGGTTTATGCATGGTTATGCCGTGGCCGATGGCGCTGCGTTCTCTTTCAGGAGCTACAACGACCACCTTGCCGATGGCCGCCAGGGCCAGGCTAAGGGCTTTGATACCCGGCGCGTGGATACCGTCGTCGTTAGTTACCAGGATTAGCAATGTTACACCTCGTAAATGGACAGGGTCATGGTTTGCCCACCTGTATCTTTGGACAGGCCAAACATGAGGTTATAATCCTTCAGGGTTTTATTTAATAAGTCGACGATTTTATATAATTCATCGTTACTGGTAAAACTCTTGCTGGCCAGCAGGCGCATGCTGGGTCATCCCTTCCTTCCTTCCTTCTTCCCTGGTAGGGGTCAATCCCCAGGCCCGGTTGTAACAGCAGGCGGCAGTTTCAGGCTCACCCATGGCATCATACAGGGCTCCCAGCAGTTGCCAGCCATCGCCGTGCCGGGGGTCAAGGCGCAACAATTCTTCCAGGACTTCCCGGGCTTCCTCTAAACGACTTAATTTCATCAAACAGGCGGCATAATTTAGTCTAACCTGCAGGTCACCCGGCTGGAGGGCCAGGGCCCGGGCATAGAGGGGGGCAGCCAGGTAATATTTACCCAGGGCTTCCAGGCAGGTGGCGGCATTATTGAGTACGGAGACGTCCGCCGGTAACAGGCGCAGGGCCATTTCCAGGCATTCAATTGCTTCCAGCCAGCGCCGGCCCTGGACCAGGGCGGCCGCCAGGTTGGCGATAATTTCCCCCTGCCGGGGAGCCAGGGCCAGGGCCTGGTGGTAAAATTTGATGGCTTCTTCAATACGGTTGAGCTGGGCCAGGCAGACACCTATGTTATTCAGGAGATCGGCATCCCCGGCACCATACTGGCTGGCCAGCTGGAAGCAACGACAAGCTTCCTGCCATTGCCCCAGGCGCTGGTAACAGAGCCCGGTATTAATTAAAATGTCGGCATCCCTGGGGGCAAGTTTCAGGGCTTTCTGGTAACAGGCCAGGGCCTCCTTTGCCTCTCCCATTTTAAGAAGGCAATAACCCAGGTTGTTCCACCCGGCAGCATAACGTTTCCTGGTATGAAGGATTCTTTGATAAAGCGGAACCGCCTCGTGAAAGCGACCCTGTTCCAGCAGCTGCCAGGCCTGCTCTTCTTTACGTAATGTTACCTTTTGGGAGAGGGCAACTGGCTTCTGGTCCCGGCTGTAAACTGGATTTTGGACAGGACTGGACACGGTGCATCGCTCCTTTTCATATCCATCCTGTCCTTAATTTTTCGTCCTCCTCTATACCATTTCCTCCCAAATATACCAAAAATCGTACGTCAAATAGCGTCACCACCCGACTTCCCCTGGTCTTTGGCGGCGCATTCGCGACAGTATCCGAAAAATTTTAGCTGGTGATCGGTGATGTGGAAACCGGTCTGCTGGGTTAAAAGTTTTTCCAGGGATTCCAGCAGGTCATCATCAAACTCCTGCACCCGGCCGCAGCCCAGGCAGATCATGTGATGATGGTAGTGGGTCTCGTGCTGGTCCAGTTCATAACGGGTGCGGCCATCACCAAAATTGATTTTCTGTAAAATATCTAGTTCGGCCAGGAGATCTAGGGTGCGGTAAACGGTAGCTAGGCCAATATCGGGGTACCGTTCCTTGACTATATTATATACCTCTTCGGCACTCAAATGCTCGGCCGAATTCTCCAGGAAGGCCTTGAGGATTACCTGGCGCTGGGGGGTTACCTTATAATCCAGCTGGTGGAGCTTTTGACAGATGGCGTTGAAGGTATTTTCCATAATAACACCTGTATCCATTAATCCCTGGCCATTAAGGTTTCCATAAACCCCTGCCCGGTAACTTCCTCTTCCGGCCGGGTGGCCAGCTTTAGCTGCCCGTTGAAGTGGCAGTAGAGACCTTGAGCACCCATGGTGGTGACTAATCGCGGGCCCAAAGCTGTTGTTTCTTTAATATCCAGCCTGATGAGGGGTGTAGTACCGGCCTGCAGGGACACTTCGGCAGGATAGCTCAAGCCACCCTTGGTTTGCCGGTCAAAGACCTGCACTTCCAGGTTGCCGGTGGCAGCCAGGATTTCCTCCTCGCGAGCCAGGTAAAGGGCAGTTACGTGTTCACCACTGTAAAGGAGGTTGCCCCAGAAGTCGGCCCACAGGAGGGTATAGGCATCGGTATAATAACGCCCCAGGATGGCGCCCCCTAAGGTCCGGGGTAAAGGGAAATTATAACGGCGGTGATCAATATAGCCCTGGCCGCTAAAGCTCTCCTCTTGTCCTGCCAGGACTATCTTGCCACTGATCCGGGCTCGAGGTACCGGTACGGACCAGAACAGGTATTTATCACCCTTCTCGCCATAGTTAATCCGGCCGTGGCCCGGTTGCCAGCCAGGCAGGTGGGGTTCATACTCTAACTCCAGTATCGGCTCCTCTGATCGCCATTCCAGGCGGAAAAGGTTTCCTTCCTGGTAGATACGATTACCGGCCATTTGGACATTGAGGCGATCGGTGGCGGCCGTAAAAGGGGCAGCGACTTCCCGGATAATCACTTCTTTACCCGGTTGGGCCAGGAGGAGACGGGCTTTCCCTTCCTCCCCGTAGACGGCAAAGAAAACGTTCAGGTAGGTACCATCACCACTGCTGGCTTCCCAGAACCAGCTCTCTTCCTCCCCGGCCCGGCCCTGGTAAGCGTTGTCAGCTGCCGCCAGGGGTTTACCTGGTAAAGCGTTAAACTCGGTATCCTCCCAGAAAGAAAAGGTACTTTCGCGCAAGCCTCTCCACTCCTTTCCTATTCACCAAGGGTATCCCATTTGCCACAGCGGCTGCCCCAGCGGGCAATTATACTACCTTCTTCTTCTATATTAACAATTTCACACAGGTTTGAACACCCCTGGCAGGTAAAACTGCGGGCCCGGAAATCTTCTTCGGCTACTTCGAAACCTTTAAATTTAGTTTCCCGGTTATTGTTAACATAATCTCGAGCCAGGAGGGCGGCGCCCAGGGCCCCCATAACGGCAAAGTGGCGGGGCACGATAATTTCCTGTTGCAAGGCTTTACTGAAGGCGGCCCGGATACCGGCGTTGGCCGCCACTCCCCCCTGGAAGACGATGGGGGCGAGTATCTCTTTGCCCTTGGCGACGTTATTTAAGTAGTTACGGACCAGGGCCTCACAGAGGCCGCCGATAATATCTTCTATATTGTGCCCCATTTGCTGTTTATGAATCATATCGGATTCGGCAAACACGGTGCAGCGGCCGGCAATGCGTACGGGATGCCGGGCCTTTAAAGCCAGTTCGCCGAAGTTTTCAATAGGAATCCCTAAACGGGCGGCCTGTTGATCCAGGAAAGAACCCGTCCCGGCGGCACAGACGGTGTTCATGGCAAAATCGATAACTACCCCCTGGCGGAGAATGATAATCTTGGAGTCCTGGCCGCCGATTTCCAGGATGGTCTGGACCTCCGGCACTTCCAGGCGGGCGGCCACGGCATGGGCTGTGATCTCATTTTTAACAATATCAGCGCCGATAATGGCCCCGGCAAGATAGCGGCCGCTGCCGGTGGTACCGGCCCCGGCGATGATCACGTCTCCTGGCAGGGTGGCCTTCACCCGGCGGAGGCCCTCTTTCACGGCCTGGATGGGCTGGCCGTGGGTACGTATGTACAGGCTGCTTAATACTTCTCCTGCAGCGGTAATGACAACAACGTTGGTACTGACGGAACCGACATCAATACCCAGGTAACAGGGCTGCATTACTCCTGGCCTCCATTTGCTCGCGCCGCTGGCGCAAAAGATCGACAAAGGCTTCCAGCCTGGTCTCTACCCCGGCCCGGCCGGTCTGTTCGTCAATGGTCAGGCTTAAAATGGGGATGCCCAAGTCCCGGCTAACTCGCGGCAAAATACTTTTGGCTACTATTTCAGGAATACAGGTAAAGGGAGACAGCTGGATGACACCGTCAAAACCATTCCGGGCGTAAAGGATGGTTTCGCCAACGCTATTCTGGCCATGGCCGCCGACAAATTGATTTAGATAAGGGTGGGCCAGCTGGCGTACGTCCTGGGCACCGCGGGCCAGAACGTCGGTGGCCGTGTACTGGGTCAGGTAAATAGAACGGTGAGTAACGACCCCCATCTCCCCCAGGGTTTTTTCTATTTCCAGGTTCATAAAAGGCTCCAGCAGGACGTAAATTTCCCCCACAATACCCACCTTGAGGGGGCGGCGGCCGGTATCCCGGGGAATATTTTGTAAAAGCTGCCGGCATTCTTCCCGGGCGGCAGCTAATTCTTGCAGGGTGCGGGCCTGGTCGACGATTTTAAGACAGCTATGGAAGGTACGGGTAGTTTCCCCGCGTTTTAATTCATAGGGGCGGATGCTGGTAGCTAGCTGTTCCAGTTCATCCAGGAGCTTTAACTTGGCCCAGGCGCGGCGGACGACATCAACAAAGGCCAGCCAGGAAAGGCCGGCTGCCTTGAGTACGCGCCTTAATTTAATAAAGAAGGGCCAGAGCCCCGTCAGGGGAGGGTCAAAAATAAAGATTTCAAAGTTAAATCCCAGGTTACGTAAAATCCTTTCATGCATCATGCCGTACAGGCCGGCCCGGCAGGGTCCCACCCCCCCGGAGGTAATAATCATCTCCGCCCCCCGTTCCAGGACTTCCAGGTAGGTACCCAGGACCATTTTAAAGGGGATACAGGCATATTCTGGGGCATACGTAACGCCCCGGTCCAGGGTGGCGGGGCTGGGGCTGGGTGGGACGACGGCTTCGAAGCCCATATCTTCTACCAGCTGTTTGAAACCCAGGTAGGAATACCCCATATGGGCAAAGGAAACCTTTTTCACCTGTTCCCTCTCCTCTGATGCAGCATATCGACGAAGGCTTCCAGGCGGGTGGTTATGCCGGCATCACCCGTTTGCTCATCGATGCTCACCGACATAAAGGGTAATTGCCCCCGGCTTAACTTACGGATGTCCAGTTCCATAATCTTATCCACCATGGCATCGGGGCCACAACCGAAGGCAGTGACATGAATGATTCCGTCTATATTTCCCTGCTGGAGATAATGATAGGTGGCTCCCAGCACCAGGTTGGAAAAATGCCAGAAAAGGCGCTTGGGAAGGCGGCTGCTCAACCGGTAAAGCCGGGCCGGGTGGACCATTTCCATGGTCCAGACATTAACGCCCATCTTTTTTAACTTGCCAATGATATCCAGGCTGATATATTGATCATAAACCTGGTAGGGATAGCCCAGGACGGCCAGGTTCAGGGCTCCTGGTTCCCTGGCTGGAGCTTCTACTGCCTCGCCCCGTAGTTTGGCCATGGCCTGGAGGGGTAGGTAACCTGCCAGGAGCAATTTCTGGTAGGCATGCTGGTGGTGCCTCCCTTCCCGGTAGGCAGACCAGGCCCGCCACAGGCTACAGCCCAGCAGTTCGGCCAGGCCCCGGCAGGTCGGCCATAAACCCCATAAACCCCGGCCCGCATCGACCTGGAGATCGATGATGGGGGGCAGATGGGCCAGGGTAGCCCGCACCATATCCGGTAAACCCAAAAATTTGGGACAAAAAGTGGCGCGCTTATTTGTTCTTACCATACGCGGGATAAAGATGGCATCAACTTTATCTTTAAGGGTCAGGACATGACCGTGGTAGAGCTTAATAGGAATACAGGCATCGGCGACTGCTTCGCGGGCGCCGTCATCCAGGATAGCCTTGGTAGTCAGGGGTGACGTGACAATTTCGATTCCCAAACGGTTAAAATAGGCCTGCCAGAAGGGAAAATGGCTGTAATAAATCAAGGCTCTCGGGAAGCCAATATGTAACGCCAAAGATTTCTTCCTCCTGCTGAACTGTCCTTCCTAGATTTCGACGTCCATTTAAAAATACCTGCCGGGTTTATAAAGAAGCAGGTATTTTCTCTAGCGGGCCGGCATAGGGTTTAGGTGAGACAAGAATGAGGTTCGGGGGTGGAAATTTTGCTGCGGGCTGTTTTGACAGGGTTACTTTATGCCATGTTAGCCGGCCTGGGTATGGCCACCTTGCTGGGGTTACTGCTGTATTTTACCCCCCTTTCCGAGGGCCTGCTACCCCTGCTGGCCAGTATTATCGTGGCCCTGGCCGTCTTTTTTGGGGGCCTGCAGGCGGCAAGGATAGCCACGGCCAGGGGACTTGTCCAGGGCTTAACTGTAGGCCTGCTCTTTTTCGCAGTCACCCTGGCCATGGGCTGGAGCGGCGGGCCCCTGGCCCTGGGAGCTACCGGCCAGAAGATGGGGCTCTGTCTCCTGGCCGGGGCCATGGGCGGGGTGGCCGGTATGACTGGCCGTTAATTTAATGCCTTAAAGCTACCAGTAACCAGCAGAAGAACCCTCCTGCCAGGAGGAAAAGGCCAAAGATCAGGCGAAAACGCAGGCCCTCACGGGGAGTAAAACTGCCAGGCCACCGGGCCTGTTTTTCTTTGGATTCTTTAATGCTCATTTTTATCCCTGCTCTTTGATATCTTTTATTTTCCATTTACCTTGGTCGTTTAAAATGATAATAGTCTGGGGAACGGAAAGGGTACCCTGCCGGGCTGATACCCACTCGGCGCTTCCCCGGGCCCGGGCAGTCCCGGTTTTAAGATCAACCTCCTGTTCTTTGATCAGGAAAAAAACGAATCGCAGGGAAGGATCCTGCTGGCGGCGTTGCTGCCACTTTTGTAGAAATTGATTTTTTTGCAGCGTTATTAGCAATTCCGGGGTAACCAGGAGGGAAAGCTGGTCCTCCCTTCCTGTGGCTAGGGCCTGGTAAAACTTATAAATAATAGCAAAGGGTGCCTGCTGTTGACTGGCCGGAGCCAGGGCCGGCAGGGCAGGCTCTGCTTTGTTTTTTTCGCTAAAGGAAAACCACCCCCAGGTCAGCACTATTCCCAGAATTAAACCCCAGGCGAAATATTTACAAGCCCGCATTCTCAATCCCACCCCCATGGTTAATTGTAATGGTGGGACCGGCCTTTTATGCTAAAAAAGAAGAGAGGTTACCCCCTCATTCCTGGTGCAAAATTTTTTTTAAAAGGCGTTTCAAGAAGGACGGCAGGGGAATAAAGTAAACCCGCATGCTATTCACCTCACTCTGGTCTTGCTTCCTTAATTATAGTATTAAGGCCACGACCAAAAAGTGCATGTTACCTGGTGGCAGGCGGGTTAAACCAGCTTACGAGCCTTTCAGGGAGTTCGGCCGGGGTCACTTCGGCTGTGGTAACCGGCGGCAGGGACTGGAGGAAATGGCGGCCGTAACGCTGGGAGAGGAGGCGCTGGTCGAGGATTACCAAGGCACCGCGATCGGCAGCGCTCCGGATCAGGCGACCAAACCCCTGGCGGAAACGGATAACAGCTTGGGGCAGGCTTAAAGTGGTAAAGGGATTTCCTCCTTGAGCAGCCAGGTGTTCCGTGCGGGCGGCCAGGGTTGGGATGCCGGGAGACGGGAAAGGCAGGCGGGGAATAATGACACAGCGCAGGAGATCCCCGGGCAGGTCGATGCCTTCCCAGTAACTGTTGGCCCCCAGGAGAACAGACCGCGGTATTTGCCGGAATTCCTCCAGGAGTTGGGAACGACCGCCGTCAATCCCCTGGGCTAGGACGCTATAATCACTGCCAGCCAGCATAGTGCTCAAGATGTGGTACATATCGCGCAAGAAACGGTGGGAGGTACAGAGGATCAGGGTGCGGCCACCTACGGCAGGCAAAATCTGCGTTATCACCGGCGCAATAGCTGCGGCGTAAGCACTGTCATTAAGCTGGCCGGGGTTGGGGAGTCCCCTGACGGTACACACCAGGGCCTGGGAACGATAGTCAAAGGGCGAGGCCACCTGGCAGGTAGCTATTTGCCCGGGAGGTAACGCCGTTAATCCCACCTGTTGCTGGTAAAAATCAAAGGTATTATCAACAGTTATGGTGGCCGAGGTTAAAATTACGGCTTCTTTTCGGGCAAAGAGCAGTTCTGCCAGCAGGGGGCCAACTTCCAGGTGGGCCAAACGTAAGGTATACTGGCCGGCATTGTTTTTTTCCAGCCAGCTAACGTATGCTTCCGGGTCGGCCTCGAGAATTTCCCCCAGGTCATGGCTGTACTGGGCAAAGATGTTACCCAAATTGGTGGCATCAGCGGCCATTTCTTCAGCACCGGCAGCGAAAAGCAGTTCCGCCAGGCGTACCAGGCGACCGGCCAGGCCGTTCAGGGTTTCCTCCAGGCGGCCAAAGATGGTTAGCAGGCTGTCCCAGGCCGGCGTTTCCTTCAAGCGGGCCGTGAAACGTAAAGTGGAGTTACCCTGTTCCCACAGGGCAGCCTCACTTAATTGCGCCAGGCCATCCCAGAAGGCCTGCCATTCCTGGTGCATCCTGGCAACTGTTCCCTCCAGATCTTCTAACAAAGGTAGCAGTTCGGCGTTTCCTTCCCCGGTTAAACGACGGGCGAGGTTCCAGGCCCGGCCTAAAAAGCTAAAGGTACTACCTTTCCCTCCCAGGCGGTGGAGGAAAAAGTCACAACTGGCCTGCCTGACCGAGGTGCCCAGGTGTTCGGTGGCCGCTTCTTCCAGGTGATGGGCTTCATCAATAATGAGATAGGGATACTCGGGCAGGACCTGGTTGTTTAAGCGGACATCACTTAAAAGCAGGGAATGGTTTAAGACCAGGATACTGGCCGCCTCAGCCTCCCGCCGGGCAGCATTGACGAAACAGCTGTCATTAAAGGGACAGCTGTTACCGGCACAGGTGTCCTTTTCGGCGGCCAGGGCGAGCTTCAAGCTTTCTTCTTCCGGTTTCAGCTTCATTTCGCTCCAATCGCCGGAAGTAGTCAGCTTGAGCCAGCGCAGTACCCTGAGGATAAAGTGGCGTTCCTCTTCCCCGGGTGGCGGGTTATGCAGGTAATCCCTGATCTTCCGCCGGCAGAGGTAGTTATTGCGCCCCTTGACCAGGGCGGCCTTGAAGGTGAAAGGAAGGATATCCTTTAACAGGGGCAGGTCCTTATTCATAAGCTGTTCCTGGAGGCTGATGGTATGGGTGGCAATGGCTACCCTCTTGCCCTGGTGGCAGGCCCAGTAAATGGCCGGCAGGAGATAGGCCAGGGATTTACCCGTACCTGTTCCGGCTTCAACAATAAGGTACCGGTTCCCGGCCAGGGCCGTAGCTACGGCCCGGAGCATCTCTGCCTGCTGGGGGCGGTATTCATAACCGGCGAGTTTACCGGCCAGCAGGCCCCCTGGAGCCAGGAGGGCCGCTATTTCGTCCGGGCAAAAGTCAGGGAGTGCTGGCGGTGGTGCCGGTGTTTGCTCCAGGGCAAAGAGCCCGGTAGCGGCTACTTCTGCCGGGGTTGCCGGGATGGATTCGGCGGCCAGGGCAGCCTGGAACCAGGGTTGCAGGCCTGCCGGAGCCAGCCTGAACAGGTCGGTTAGTAGTTTTTTATCCAGGGCCAGGGTAGCCCGCCAGAGGGTATGTAACAGCTGGACGGTGGTGAGTACATCTCCCAGGGCGCGGTGAAGTTCGGTCACTTCCAGGGCGAATTTTTGGCTTAAAAACTCCAGCCGGTAAGAAGGCAGGCAGGGATAGAGGATGCGGCTTAAGGTTAAGGTATCCAGCAGGGGGCGGTGCCAGGTAGTAGAACCCACGGCCTGGTTTAAAAAGGCCAGGTCAAAATTGCCATTATGACCGGCAGGAATGGCTTCCCCTATAAAGTCCAGCAACCCGGGTAGGATTTCTGCCAAACAGGGCGCTTCCCGGACCATGGCGTCATTAATACCGGTAAGTTTCTGGATATAGGCCGGTATCGGCCGGCCGGGGTTGACCAGGGTGTGAAACTGGCCCGTTATATGACCTTTCTCCAGGCGGACGGCGGCAATTTCAATGATCTGGTCCCGGCCCGGGTCCAGGCCGGTTGTTTCCACGTCCAGCACGACATAAGTATGGGGTAGCACTTTCCAGCACTTCCTTTTGCGGGGCTAATTAGCCCAGTTTAACCAGGGGCTGGCCACTGGCGACGTTAGTACCAGTCTGGACCATTACCTCCTGGACAACCCCCCCGGCTGGAGCCTGAATTTCATTTTCCATTTTCATGGCTTCGATAATGAGCAGGACCTGGCCGGCAGTTACCTTCTGTCCTGGTTTAACCCTGACTTCTACTACCGTACCCGGTAAAGGAGATGTAACTGTGCGGTTATCCTGGGGTAAGGGGGCTCGCGGGGAAAGGCCGGCCTGGTGGACGGGAGAAGCTTTCTTCGCGGGGGGCTTCACCGCCGGGCGCAAATGCTCAACCGTCCCACCTACCTCCTCTACTTCTACACTAAAGGTTTCCCCATTAACGGTGACCTGAAAATGGCGCTTCAACCGGCCATCCGCCTCCTTTCTAACGCCAGAGAACTATGCATCAGTTCCTGCCGCCCGGCCAGGACCCAGCGATTGGCAATCCTGTTCAAGGGCCGGATGGTTGTGATTTGCCAGCCGGTTTCTGCCGGCAAATATACTGCTATGGCAGCGGTAATGGCGGCCACGATTTCCGGGGCAACTGCTTTATTTAAAACAATTTGCTGGTAAGAAACGACCATAAAATATCACCTGCCCTGAAAATAAAAACTGTTAAACGGGGAAATTACCGTGTTTTTTAGCCGGGCGGCTTTCCCGTTTGTTAAGTAAAGTTAACAGGACCTGGACCAGGTGCCGGCGGGTCAGGGCCGGGTCAATGACGGCATCCACCAGCCCCAGGCCAGCGGCTATATAAGGATTGGCAAATTTCTCCCGGTATTCGGCGATTTTTTGCCGGCGCACCTCAGGAGGGTCACTGGCCTGGCTGATTTCCTGGCGGAAGATAATATTGGCCGCCCCTTCGGGACCCATGACGGCAATTTCCGCCGTCGGCCAGGCTACCACATGATCGGCGCCCAGGGAGCGGGAACACATGGCCAGATAAGCACCGCCGTAGGCCTTGCGCAAGACCAGGGTCATTTTGGGAACGACGGCTTCAGCAAAGGCATATAGCAGTTTGGCCCCGTGGCGGATAATACCGCCCTGCTCCTGGTCGACCCCGGGTAAATAGCCGGGGGTATCGACCAGGGTCAGGAGGGGGATGTTGAAGGCGTCACAGAAACGGACGAAACGGGCGGCTTTATCGGCAGCATTGATATCCAGGCAGCCAGCCAGGTGCCGGGGTTGATTGGCGACAATACCTATAGTATACCCGGCCAGGCGGGCCAGGCCGATAACTATATTGGTGGCATATTGAGCCTGGATTTCCATAAACAGGCCGTCATCTACTACCCCGTAGATTATTTCTTTGACGTCATAGGGTTTATTGGGATCGATAGGGACCAGATGCCGCAAATTGGGGCACTGCCTGTCAATGGGGTCAGGGCTGGGCACATAAGGCGGATCTTCCAGGTTGTTGCCTGGGAGGTAGCCAAGCAAGGTCCGGATTAAATGCAGGCAATCTTCTTCTGTGGGAGTGTGGAAATGGGCTACCCCGCTTTTCATGGCATGGGTGGCAGCCCCGCCCAGCTCTTCCGGGCTTACCTCTTCGCCGGTAACGGCCTTGATTACCTGGGGCCCGGTAATGAACATCTGGGCCGTACGATCAACCATGAAAATAAAGTCCATTAATCCGGGCGAATAGACGGCACCGCCGGCACAGGGTCCCATAATGGCGGCAATCTGGGGGATAACACCGGAAGCATGGGTATTACGGCGGAAAATTTCCCCATAACCATTAAGGGCCGCCACCCCTTCCTGGATGCGGGCGCCGCCGGAGTCGTTTAAACCAATAACTGGTACTCCTGTCTTCAGAGCCAGGTCCAGGACCTTACAGATTTTGGCGGCATGCATTTCCCCTAAAGAGCCGCCCATGACGGTAAAATCCTGGGCATAGACATAAACCTGGCGGCCGTTGATGGTACCAGAGCCAGTAACCACCCCTTCCCCTGGTGTTTCCATATTTTGCATGCCAAAATCAGTGGCCCGGTGGCGGACAAACTGGTCCAGTTCCAGGAAACTGCCCGGGTCCAGCAATAACTCTATTCGTTCACGGGCCGTAAGCTTGCCGGCAGCATGCTGCCTGGCGATGCGTTCCTCACCGCCGCCGGCTAAAACTACTGCGCGCCTGGCTTCAAGGTCGGCCAGCCTGGCCTTAATATCTTCACTCAATTAAACTATCCCCCTTATTATTCCCTACCTCCTTATATTACCAGGTAATAAGGGCAGCTTGCAAGTCCTGCCTGTAAAACTTTCAACCCCTCTACCGGGCTATAGCTTGCCCTGACGCTCCCTGAAACTCCCCTGGGCAGCAAGAACAGGGTTTTGAGACATTACTGGAAATGGTTATAACCCCCGGGATTTAAAGGCAATCTCTTCCCATCGATGATGATGGTAATACCTTCCGTGGCCGGGACCACATTACCGATGGGCGTAACGGGGGTCTGGCAGGCTCTGGCTATGGCTTCCTGGACGGCAGCCACCTTGTCCGGCCGGCAGGTGAGGAGGAGTTCGAAATCCTCACCGCCGTAGAGGGCATAATCCAGGGGATCTTTTTGATAAATAGCGGCCAGCTGCCTGGTGGCCGGGGCGATGGGAACGGCAGCGGCTTCCAGGATAATGCCAACACCAGAGGCCTGGGCAAGGGTATATATTTCAGCTACCAGGCCATCGCTGATATCATCGGCTGCCGTTATCCCCCCTGCTGGCAGGGCGGCCCGGATTTCAGTTACCCTGGGGGTGGGCCGGAAGTGGCGTTCCCGGGCGAAGGCCACGGCCTCCGGTGGGGCCGGGCGGGGCGAAAGCAAGGTATCCAAGCCGGCAGCCGACCCCCCGAGATCGCCCGTTACCAGCAGGACATCTCCCGGCCGGGCGCCGCTGCGGTAGAGACAGGCCCCCTCTTCTACCCGCCCCAGGATGGCCAGATTGATCACCATGGCCCGGGGGGAAGATACGGTATCGCCACCGATTATATTGACCCCAAAACGCTGGCCGCATTCCCGTAAGCCTGCGTAAAGCTCGTCCACAAAGTCCACCGGTTGCTCCGGCCTTAAACCGAGGGAAACAAGGGCCTGTTCTGGTATACCACCCATGGCGGCAATATCGCTCACATTTACCGCCATGGTCTTGTAGCCGATTTCCCGGGCTGTAGCCGTGGCCAGGGTAAAGTGGATATCTTCCACCAGCATGTCCGTAGAGGCCAGGGTCAGGTAACCACCTTCCCCCTTTAAAACCGCAGCATCATCGCCGATACCCATAATGACTTTATCCGGGACTACAATGGCCCCGGCTTTCAGGCGTTCGATCAAACCGAACTCGCCAATAGTTTTCAGATCCAAGGCTTACTCTCATCCCCCTTTTTCTGGCTATCTATATATTGCCACAGGGACAGGACAGGCGCAAGCCTTTAGTGCTGTGGTACGGCTGGTTGGCTGCCCTGGATTTGCTTCCCAAAACTGGCGACAGCTCAGCTTTTTTGCTGTTCTGAGGCAAGCAATAGTTGCTGTAATAACGATAGAAGGTCCTGGAGGCGTTCCTTGATGAAGGCATCGTCCGGGTCCAGGTCGTGGGCGGCCCAGTAACTGGCCAGGGCCGGGGCAAAACGGCCATGGTATTCATGAATGACCCCCAGGGCCAGGCGGGCTTCCAGATCCCGGGGATCATTTTCCACCCGGCGCAGGTAGGTAAGGTATTTTTCTTCATCCTCAAGGAGGTCCTGATCAAAAAAGACGCTACCTATTTTAACCCGCCAGGTACAGGTATTATCCTGGATTTCAAAGGGACAGGTGCAACTAAAACGAATACCGCGGTTTTTTAAGGCTTTCCGGAAATAACGGCAGAAGGCGCAGCGGCCGTCATAGCCCTGGCCCTGGATAGCCAGGTCATTACCGCCCAGGTTGATGCCGGCCCAGGTGGGTATGCGCTCCCGGGTCAGGTCCAGGTAATAGGCAATCGTTTTTCTCTCCCCGGCGTGCCGGAGCTGGAAATTAATCCGGCAGGTCGTAGGGTTGCCACTGGTTCCAGTCATTATTTCTCTCCCCCATTCCTGTTACATCCTATGGCCAGGAAGGGGAAGAAATGACTAGTTCACGGAGTGGGGTTAACCCCCAGCAGGCCTGTAAGAGGGATCACCTTTTATTTCTGCAGGCAGTAAAGGGAGGGCAACCAGCCTAACTTCCCGGCCAGGGCCGGGTACTGGGGCGCTGCAGCGCCCAGGGCCACCAGCATAGCTTCCATGGCATTGGCCGCCGGGCTGAAACCCTCGAAGACGGGGGTTGTTGCCAGGAGCCAGGCAGCCCCGCGCTGGCGCAGGAGTTCCCGGTCGCCGGGCGTGGTGCCGCTGGTAATAACTACCTTACCGGTCAGAGAAATTGGTAGATGGCGACGGATAAAATGCCAGTCCCCGGCAATGATTTTGACCCTAGCAAAGAGATGATGGTAATGGGGGTGCGATTTTTCCTGGTCATGACCCAAAGGGTAAAGGTAGCCCAGGGGCAAATGGGCCAGCAGGGGCATGGTTAAATAACCCAGAATCATGAAGGTTGATAAAGGAAAGCCAAGGGGGAGTTTTAAACCAAAGGCAGCATCCCCGGCCAGGACGGGATAGCCGGCTGCCTGTAAAGCCCGGGCCAGCCAGAAGCGGTCCAGGACGGAAACTACCAGCGCCCTGCTACCGGGGGGTAAAAAAGCTAGCTGGTCTATGGCCCGGGGCTCCACCCATTGCTTCCAGCCAGAGCCGTCCACCAGGGGGGTCTCTTTAACCTGGCGGGCTAAATACCGGCCTACCGGGCAGGGATAACACCGCGAACCCAGGTTGTAGTTAAAGTTGGCGCCACCCAACCCCAGGGCATCCACCCGTCCATCCAGTTTTTTAAGAAGGCGGGCAGCCAGGTCCAGGCGGCCATTGCAGCCGCGCCGTTCCAGGAGGATTGTCTCCTGGCCGCAGTTGAGCTTTACCTGGTAATCTCTGCAATTAGTACCCAAACTGATGCTGACTACATGCTTGATAGCTACTTCGACTCCCTCGCCTGGCCCTGTAAACGTTTGACAAGGTATTCAGCCAGCACGGCGTGATCTTCCGTGGCCAGGATTGCCGCCGCGGAAGCATCGAAAAGGATAGTACCGCTGGGGGGGATTTCTTCATCGCCGGCCCAGAGAACCAGCCTTACCGGCAGGCTGGGAAAGGGATAAAGTTCAACGGCAGCATCTCCCAGGTTTACGGGCCGCCCACCAAGGGGCCGGGCGGCCTGGAGGAGGCCGGCGGGATCGTAGCCGAAGGTGCGGACCAGGGGCAAGACGGCCCGGCCATAAAAGGGTTGCTGGTAGATGAGGCCGCCGGGCAATTCCTTAAAGGAAACCCATTCACCCCGCCTGGCAACTGTCGGACCCACCAGGTAGTGGAGGATTAAAACCTGCACCCGCGGGTCGACGCTGCTGCCGTCACTGGTACTGATGGTCCCGCCGGGGCAGGATATGTGAAATACGTCACTTAAAGAGGGCAGGATTAACACCTTTTTTTCCCTATCCCAGGTAGCCCCCTTATTGACGGCTATTTCCCGGGGGTTGCCTTGTTCCAGTTCTTTGCGGGCCAGGTCCAGGGTGACATCCAGGTTATAGGGGAGGGCCAAATAAACCACGTCCTCTTTCATTATTTGCCTGGAGAGGGTGTTACCGTTACCAGGAGTTCCTTCCTGTTAATGTTTTTTCTAGAGTACCATGGTTTAAGAAAAAATAAAAGCCGGCTCATGCCGGACCGGGGTGCCTAATGTAATGGAACAACGATGCAGTTTTGTTTTTCTTCTTCAGCAGCCAGGACCCTTTGTAACTCCTCAGCGCTGACAAACCGGTAATCTACCTCTTCCCCGTTAATCCAGGTCAGCAGGTAATCCATAACCCCCGCCTCCTCCGGTGTTTTGTATACACCATCCTGTCTTCAGGATAACACCTGGAGGAGGAAAATGCAAGGGGAAAATTAAAGGTTCCTGAAAAAACCTTCATTGATGGCTTTTAAGGGATCGATATTGCTGGCCAGAGCCTCCCTCGCTGCCTTGATGGTAAGCGCTTCATCCATGTCTCTGACCCCCGCAGCTAGCAAGTTTAGTATTGCTTTATCAGTAGCCAAACGATACACCCCCATAATTCAAAGCTTGATGAGTTGATACTCGCGACTACCCAGACCAATTGTCTCAGCATATTCCAGCATGTAGAGGCCATTTACCCCTGTAAAATCATGAAGGGCTTTTTCTGGATAAACGGCTTTAATGTGCATATCTACCAGATCATAGCTTGCCTGCTCTATGGCAAGGGGATCGGTACCTGCCAATATGCCGATATCGTGGATAATCGGTAGAGGGCTCCAGGAGCGGCAGTCGCAAAAGGCAGTAATATCCACGAGGAAACTAACAAAAAAAGCTCGCCCCTTTTTATTAGCTAAGACTGCAGCACAGGATTCCACCAGTTTACGTTGCATTTCCTTATCATCTCTTGCCCAATTAACAGGTATTGCCTTTCGTGGGCATATTACCAGGCAATCACCGCAGTTATTGCAGTTGCCCTGTTCGATGAACGCTTTGCCTTCTTCAATTGCAATGGCCTTCACCTTACAAACCTCTACGCACTTGCCGCAACCGTTACAGAGGGACGTCTCAACAACGGGTTTCATGTGGGAATGGATGGCCTGTTTTCCAGGCCGAGCGATAGCTCCCATCCCCAAGTTTTTAATAATACCTCCGAAGCCTACATCATCATGACCCTTGAAATGGGTAACAACGACTAACTTATCAGCTTCGTAAATAGCTGATCCCACTTTGACTTCGCTTAAACCTTCCCGGGCCCTGGCCAGTCTGTAGTCCAGACCTTTGAGGCCGTCGGCTATAATTAGAGGCGCCCCCATGGCCGCCTGGTCGTAACCATTGAAATTAGCTGTTTCCAGGTGACAGACAGCGTTAAATCTGCCCCGGTAAAACAGGGTGTTGCAGTCCGTTAGAAAAGGATGACCACCCCTCTCTTTCACTAACTGAATAATTATTTTTAAGAACTGCGGTCTGAGCACTCTGGTATTACCTAGCTCACCAAAATGGAGTTTGATGGCAACTAGGTCACCTTCTGCAATTACCTTATTTAAACCCGCGTGGTTACATAGCCTTTTTAACTTGTCGAGGACACTATCGCCTCGTGTTCCTTCGAGGTTAACAAAAAATACCTCGCCGCCCATATCCAGTCACCATAGTATTGGATTAATTTATGGACAAAAGCCGATGAGCGTTTCGTCATCGGCCTGTCATTCTAATGAAGTATTGCCTACTTCCATCCTTCAAAAGAGTTCACATTCTCCCTATCTACAATTGCCAGGGGGGTCCAGTAAATCTCTTGCTTTATTTCGTGCCCTTCCAAAACTTTCAGGGCAAGAATTAAACCACCTTTGCCGAAAAGGTAGGGCGACATAGCCACTGAGGCATCTAATTCTCCTTTGGCTATGGATTTACGGGCATCATCGATAAAATCAACGCCAACCACTGTTACCTGGTCTTTCTTACCAGCTGCCTTGAGGGCCTCCACAGCGCCCAAAGCCATAACATCATTGGCACAAAAGATACCCTTTAAGTCGGGGTGGGCCTGAATAAGGTTGGCCGCTATATTATAAGCCTTTTGCCTGTCCCAGTTACCCGGCTGGATTGCCACCAGGGTAATATCTTTGTTACCTTCAAAGGCTTTCTTAGCACCTGTTTTGCGGGCCTCACTCTGGGCTGCACCGGGGAGCCCTTCAATTATCGCCACTTTGCCAGCACCTATTTTTTTAATTATATACTCGGCACCCAGTTTACCCTGATCTTCAAAATTGGAGGTAATAAAAGCCTGGACCCTGGCCCCAGCTCTGGTAGCTGCTTCCTGGTCTACACTGGTACCCACTGCGACTACCGGTATGCCTTTTTTTGTGGCTGCAGCAACGCCGGGGACCAGGTTAAACGGTGTAATAGCCGAGATAGCAATGGCGTTATAATCTTTGCTAACAATGGTTTTCAGGGTTTCCAGTTGAGAATTTACATCATCTTCTTTGGGGGCGGACATCACATCTACTGTTACGCCATATTCTCTGGCTGCATCTTCATACCCTTCTTTCACAGTAACCCAAAATGGATTGGCCAGGGTAATTAACAGGGCAGCAATTTTATATTTTTGCGAGGCTTTGGGAAGGGGTTGCAGGGATTTTAGGAGCTCGGCTTCCGCTTCTTTAAAGGCTTTATTATTCACAGTTGCCGGGGGTTGGGTATTGGCGGTTTGGGGGTTGTTATTCGCAGTTCCCCCTTTGCCTGAACAACCCGCTATACCTATCAATAGGACAAATACTAACGCGAATGCCAAGAACTTCCGCATACTTAAAGTCTCCACCCTCTCTTTTTGAATATATTTATCACCAAACAAGTATACCTGTTGGCGGCCCTTCTTTAAGGCCCCCATTTTATTGTTTTATTGATTATTCCGGGTTAGAAAAGAATTCACCTCCTCTAAACTGGCCTTGAAGCGGGCACCCAGCTGGGTGCACTTGATTGCCCCGCAAGCGTTAGCAAATTCCAGCGCCCGTTGTCGCCCCATCTCCTGGCAGAAATAGGCATATATTAGCCCTGCAATAAACGCATCCCCCGCTCCTGTCGTATCGATAGCTTGGATGTTAAAAGCCGGGGCAAATATGCTTGTCTTATCTCCCAACCACCAAATTGCTCCTTGGGTGCCACAGGTAGAAACTATTCCTTCAGTGGGCCGGTAACGCTGGTAGAGCGTCTGGCCGGCAACCTGCGGGTCCTCAACTCCTGTGAGTTCAAAGAGTCCCTCCCGGGACATGCAAAGCAGATCGCAAAGAGAGATCATCTCCTCAATTTTTGCCATGGTTACCCGGCATAGTTGCATAAAGGAGGGGGCGCACTCCAGGTTGAAGACGACTCTAACGCCCAGCTCGCGGCTGAGACGGGCCAATTTAAGGGCAGGCCGGCCGGGGAACATGTCTGTATAAAAGACCTTTACTCCCTGTAACATTTGGGGAACTACCTCATCTTCCGCCAGGTCTAACAAGCTATCGCCCAGGTGGCAGAAAATAGCCCGCGCACCATTTGGAGCCAGCGTTACGAAGGTGTGAAGGGTAATACCGCCGGGACGGGTAAAGAGGTATCTGGCGCATACACCTGACCTGACTATATCTTCCCGGAAGGCTTCTCCGTATTTGTCGTCGCCAATTTTAGCTACCAGGCTGGTGTCCACTCCCATCCTGGCCAGGGCTACCAGAACGTTGGCGCAGCTTCCTCCCGGAAAGAGGCTCTCATAATGGACAAAAGCAAAGCCGTCTTCCCGGGGTAAACTCTCACATTGCAAGACAATATCCATTGCGGCAGTACCCAGCCCTAGTACTTTCATCCAGTAGCAATCCCCCTAGCTTGCCTGTTTTAGTTTTCACTGCCCCGGGTATTTAGCACGCGCGCCCCCAATCAGCTTAGGGCGCGTACGCGCTGCAACTATCCGGGCACCACCAATATATTCATTAGCCAGGAGCAGCGGCTTCACTACCGGTTTCAAATGCATTCCGATCATCGTTAAGCCAATGTCAATGCCCAAATCCGCTGTAATACTCTCTACCACTACCGGATTCTTAAAAAAATGTTGGTAAGCAACAGCGGCAAAGGTTCCCCCCGCTTCCGGGACGGGAATAACACTTACCTCTACCAGCCCTTTTTCCACCATTAATTCCCGCTCAACTATCAATGCCCGATTCAAGTGCTCGCAGCATTGTACAGCCATCTGTATTTCGGGAGGACAAAATTCCCAGATAGCCCGGCAGATAACTGCGGCCAGGTGAGGGTCGCCGGTGGTATCTTCACGGCGTCCTTCAACGCGGCTGATACTGCACGAAACCACGAGGATGGTACCCGGGTTATAAGTGCCAGGGGTAATAAGTTCCTTAAGAACTTCCCGCGTCTGAAAGTAAATCTGCTCATCCCTCGCCATATTTTTTCCTCCTGAAATTATTCTCAATAACCATTTCGATAAAGGCGCCTATCCTGACACGCAGGTTTTCCCGATCTAAAGTAGAGTAGTCTGTTTCCAATTGCAAAAACGGCAGCCCAAAATGGTTTTTGATTAAATCTGCCACAAAATAGGACTCTATATTATAGGTGTGGCAGGCTCGCCAGGTTAAATCTATTACACCATCAACCTGGAAGTCTCTCACCATCTGTCGGAGGAGTTCTAACCTTCTCCCGTTAGGGGACATAATTGAACATGGTATTTTAAGATATTTTTCAGCGAGAAGCAGGAGAGGGTCGCGCTGGTCGCTTTCATCTATCTTTAAACCGACTGTCTTGTAACCGCTACAGTTTTCCATAGCCACCACTAGCCCACCGCACTCTTCGACCAAGGCGACCACTTTTTCACTCCCCACGCCAACCGGCGTGCCGGTAAGTAAAATCCGGGGTGTCTCTGAATCCCCTACACAATAACCCCGGGTGCCTGGTACCACAAAGCCCCACAGGAATAGCCCCCGCAGCCAGCACCAGCTCCCGGGGACCATAGGTGCAATATATGCCCACTACCTTGGCACCATTTTCCTTAGCCTCCTTCAGCGCCATCAGGTTTTGCTCACGTAAGCCATCAAAGGATGCCAGCATACTGGGTTTCATCTGCTCCGGTTCTCCAATCTTAAAAGTTTACTTTGGTAAATATTTACCCGTTAATTCAGCCTCTTGGGATCAATCGGCATCCTGCCGTAGATTCGTGCCGCCTCCATAAGGGCCAGAATATTGTCAGGTGGCGTGTTTAAAGCAACGGAACACCCCGAGCCCAGGATAAAGCCCTTGGGGTTGTCAAAAGCCTGGCGTATACATTCCTTCGCTGCAGCGAGGACTGCATCCCTTGTTCCGTGTAGGAGAACTTCCACCGGTGCCACGTTACTTTTGAGGGCCACCCTTGTCCCCACAGCCCTTTTAGCTTCCTCCAGACTCACCTGGTTATCCAGACTAATGGCACTTACGCCCGTGTCGGCCATGTCTGCCCAGATAGCCCTGGTATCACCACAGATATGCAGTGAAGGTCCGCTACCACCTGCCGCCTTGACCCAGGCGGCGATCTTGGTCAGGTAGGGCTTCACAAATTCCCGGAAATGGCGGGGGCTAATAACGCTGGCCGAAGCCAGCGGGTCACCTATACTGCAGGAAAAGCCCCTTTTTCTGGCTGCTTCTATGTAGTTGATGATGCTTCGGGTAGTCAACTGTAACAGGCTGTGGACGAACTCGGGGTTTCTACGTAAGTCTTTAAGAAAATCCTCGACCCCTCTTAGAAAAGCAGCCGTGGTAAAAGGGCCACCTATTCCTGTACCTACCGGGACCTGGTGACCTATACTTTCATTAATGATTTCCAGTGCTTCCAAATAAAGTGGGAGCCGGCCGGCATGTTCAGCATCAACTGGTTCCAGATGGCTGATTTCACTATAAGAGCGGATGGCCGGTTCCGCCAGCTGGGGACGGTCATTGTCTGAAAACCGTAGTCTGGCTCCCATTGCCTCTGCCAGCCCATAAAAATTAGGCCCTACGCCGACGGAATCATATTGATAAATTTTAAAGGCAATTATATGGGTCTCTGCCATCAAGCGCGAGGAATGACAGTAACGGGCCACCGAAACACCTATCAGCCGGCAGACGTGCTCCGAAATACTGGGACTGCAGGGTATACGATCTACCGGTAAACCTTACTTAAAGGCTGTCATGCGCTCCAACGGGGTCATGCGTTCTTTAAACTCCATATGCAGGTAATCTCCTATCCCTCTCACTAAACTTCTCAGTGTAAGCTAAGTGCCAGATCGATGTTGTCCATCAGAGAACGCAGCTGCAATATGGAAGCTTTGCCTCCGGTAAGGCGGTCAAGGGCAGCGTTTACGGCCGGGTGAAATTGACGCATTTGCCTGGCTGCCGCTTCCCCCTGCGCTGTAGCATTAGCCAGGATGGTACCATCGGTGAAACGCAAGCAAAGAGGCAGGGGGTTTAAGATCAGACATGGGCCATTCTTAATGAGCTCCTCAACCTTTTGGCCGCAATAAACCCCGTCCAAGGGAAAACTTTCTTTTATGAACAGAAAACCGTTGCACTGATCGGTACCATTACCAATTAAGCACACTCCTTGCCCTCGCAGGTAGCCCAAGGTGGCTGGCAAATCCAATGTATCTTTAGGAGAACTGGCTACCAGGACAATGGGCATCTGGCTCAAGGTTACCAGATCATTAGATAAAATTTTTCCTCTAATTCCTCCCATACCGGCAGTAACTACAATAAAGTTTCCTGTTTGAGCCGCAACCCTCATTACTGCCGCGGCGGTCATATAGCCACTAACCCTTTCTCTTATGGCCACCGAAAGGTTGCTGGCATCGATGCGCTCCATATCTGGATTACCCCTAAGCTGCAGAAACTCCTTAATGTTACCGAAAGTAATCCGCCCATTTTCCAGCCACACCAGAGCTATGGAGGTACTATGTCTCCATTCTCGTAATATATAGTCATTGGTGAGAGATGGTAAACCATGACCCAGTAAGGCAGTTTCGATCAAAGCCTTCCTGGTATGCCGTACCTTTTTTCCTTGCATCATGGTCATAAAGATTTAATCACCACTTGTCCGGGATTTTAATTCAGTTACGAGGACAGTTGCGAGGATAATCACACCTGTTGTTAACTGTTGATAGTAGGAGGCAATTCCATGAATGGTCAGCCCGTTATGTAATACCGCCAAAAGGAGACCTGCAAGCACAGTACCCCCTATACTCCCCCTGCCGCCTTTTATGCAAGTTCCTCCGAGAACTACCGTGGCAATAGCATCTAGTTCCATCATATATCCAGCCGTAGGATCGGCACTGTTAAGCCTTGCGGTCAGCACTAACCCTGCTAAAGCCGCGGTAAGAGCCCCAAGCATATATACAATAATTTTAAAAGTTACTGTGGAAACTCCGCATAAACGCAGGGCTTCTTCATTGCCACCCAGGGCCAGAGTATAATAACCTAGCTTCGTATTGTTCAGGACAAAAGCACCCAGGATGGCGACCAGCGTAGCAATAACAACAGGTACAGGGAATATGCCCACCTCTCCGCTCCCGAACCATGTAAAGCCTTCCGGAAAGCTGGAAATAGGGATGCCTTTGGTAATAATTAAGGTCAGACCCCGGATAGCGGACATTGAAGCCAGGGTAACAATAAATGGGTTTAAAAGGAATAGCGCTATAAGGGACCCATTAATTAATCCAACTATTAACCCTACGGCCATCCCCATAATAATGGAAGCAGCTACCGAAAGGAACCAGAAATGCATGGCAACAGCCATAACTACACCACTTAAAGCAACTATAGCCCCTGCCGAAAGATCAATGCCGCCGGAAGAGATTATTAATGTCATACCAACGCCAATGATAATATTAAGGGTACTTTGGTCCAATATATTTCTCAAGTTTTCCCATCGCCAGAAAAAAGGAGAGGACAAGGATAAAGTAATTACCAACAGCAATAATAGCCCAAATAATATTGTCTGCACCGAGTTTATCTGCAACCAGACGTGCGGCTTAACCCGCGCCATGGAGCTTAAATCACATCCCCGATCTAATTGTTTGCGACTTATCCTGCGTTCCCGTCATTAGTTTTACTACCTCATCGGGACTGGTGTCACGAACAATAAAATGCCCCACAGATTCACCGTGTCGGAGGACACAGATGCGATCAGCAATAGAAAAGACCTGCTGAAGGTTATGACTGATTAAAATTACGGCATAACCTTGCTCCCTGAGGGTATTAATTAAGACCAACACCTGTTTTGTTTCTTGAAGGCCCATAGCCGCCGTCGGCTCATCAAGAATCATAACCCGACCACCCTTATGGATGGCCCTGGCTATAGCTAAAGCCTGACGCTGACCGCCTGACAGGCTGCTGACAAGAACATTTATTGAAGGAATATTTATCTTTAACCTTTTCAGAAGTGAAGCTGTTTCGGTTTCCATTTTTTTCTTGTCAATTAGAAAACCGGCACGCGTTGGTTCCCGGCCCAGGAAGACATTGCTGCAAATATCGCGGCAGTCGACAAGAGCCAAATCCTGATATACTGTTGTAATACCATTCTTTAAAGCCTGTGCTGGAGTCAGTCGCTTAAAAAGCCTCCCGGCTATGTAAATTTCGCCTTTATCAGGTTTGTAAACCCCGGATAAAATCTTGATCAGGGTTGACTTGCCAGCACCGTTGTCCCCCACCAGTGCCACAACCTCGCCCTCGAATACATCGAGGTTTACTCCCCGCAGGGCCACGATGTGTCCGAATGACTTCCATAAATTGCGGGCGCACAGGATTGGCCTGGCGACGTTTCCGGGTGTAAGTACGGCCATCGTCTTTTTCCCTTTTCTTTATTTTTTATGGCTTTTCCCCTGCAGCGATTTTATAATGGCCGTTTTTGATCCACTTGAAGGCCAATACTTCCTAACTATCTTTTTCAACGAATAAACATAAAATCCTCTCATTATTAGCATGAAATATAGTTATAGTTTTTGCTGGGAATTTACCCTTGCGTTAGTATGGACTTAATAACGGGCGACTGTTAAATAAAACTGCTAGAAAACGGAGGCGCTACTGGGATAAAGAAAAACCCTCCACAGGAGTGGAAGGCTTAAAAGTAAGTATAAATCACCAGCGTTGTAAACAAAAAATATTAAAACTTGGCAAGAGCGATTACGCCACTATAACTTCTTTAAGACCATTGCGGCAGCCGCCCCGGTGACCGGCATAAAAAAGTCCCTGGCAGGAAGCCAGGGAGCTTGATATTTCTGGTGCGCCAGGTAGGCTTCGAACCCACGACCCGCTGATTAAGAGTCAGCTGCTCTACCAACTGAGCTACTGGCGCATAGATGGCGCGCCCGGCAGGATTCGAACCTGCGGCCTCCGGACTCGGATTCCGTTACTCTATCCACCTGAGCTACGGGCGCTTAACAACTGCAAAAGTTATTATAGTACGGATTACAGCTAAAGTCAAGGCCAGGCCGGGTCCAAAATCTCCGTATTTTAATTAACAACTATACCCGTCCTTCAATACGAACCAGATCTACCCGGCCCCAGGCCGCCAGTTTATCACCGGCAATGATTACCGCCCCCAGGACACCAGGAATTTTTGCGGCCAGGCGGGCGGCCTTTTCCACATCAGCAGGTTCCTGGACGGTATTACCCGCAGCTGTGGCCACGGCGTCGGCCAGGGCTGCGGAAGTGGCCAGGATAACGGCCGCATCGGCCCGCCCAAAACTCAAAGAAGGGCCAACGGTGCCGGAAGAGGTGCAGATGCCTAAAGGGCACATTCGCGGCTCAACCTTTAAGGCCAGGCGGTGGCTGAAGGGTGAAGCACCGGCAAAAATGCCGATGAGCCGGGAACGGCTACTGTTTAAATAAATATCGCCGCCGTTTTCCACAATGATTTCTCCCCCTGGCCCTACAAGGTCGGTGGCAACATACTGGGCCATGGCCCCGGCTACCGCCGCCATGGGTCCAACGCCAGCCAGACTGGCTGCAGCCGCCATTTCCCTGGCTATAGGCGGGGCTTCCTCCAGTACATCATGGGGTACCAGGGTACGGGCAAAAACAGGGTCCTTGGCGAGATAAGCCTCCAGTTGCCAGCGATAATGGCGAATGATCTCTTCCGCCTGCCTGACCAGTTCCGGTTTAAACTGCGCTTTAGGGATGCCGATGTCCAGGTCGGTTTCTTTATAGGCCACCTGGAAATGGACCAGGTCTTCCTGGGCAAAAAGCCGGCGGTAGCTTCTCTCTTCGTAGGCCAACTTTAGAAACGGACCTCCATGGCCTTATAAGGGCAGGCCTTGACGCACATCAGGCAGACTACGCATTTATCTTCATCAAAGTTAACGGTCATATCCGGGCGTTCCAGGTATAGGGCTCCGGAAGGGCAAACACTAATGCAGGCACCGCAATGGGTGCAGACGGTTTCATTGCGGTGGACATCCTGGCTCAAGGGCTGGATGGTAACACCCAGTGAGCGCAGGTATTCCAGGCCGCGGGCATACTGTTCCGGTTCGCCCTGGATTTCCAGGACCATCATCCCTTCTTTGTGGGGATTGATGTTGGCTTTGAGGATATTGACCACCAGGTCATAGTTACGAATTAGCTGGTAGATGATGGGTTTATCGGCCGTCTCGGCCATGAAACGGAGGACTACCCGTTTGGGGGACAATTTCCCCACCCTCCCTTCTCAGAATCAGGTGCTCAGGCTTCTTTTTCCTGCAAGGATTTTAAAGGCGTAACTTCATTAATAGAAGGTAACAGGGCTACCGGCTCACTGAGGAGGAAACCGCCTGCGCGAATCCAATCTTTCAAGATAGCAGCGATCTGCCGTGCCCGGGGATAGCTTGATAGGGGCGCCGTGGGTACCTCCCGTCCCTGCAAGTTAATGGTCCCTGACTTTAGCTGGGCGTAAGTTACATAACCCAGGGGTTGAGGATTACCTGCCGGATAGTCCAGACCATAATCAACTACCGGGGCGTAGATTTCTTCATCGCTACGGGAGGCCCAGTACATGATTTCTTCGTTGAGAATGGGGATGGGTATACCCAGGCCTACCGTAAGGGAAGCGCCGTAGCCCAGGAAGGAAACGCCGACCAGCCACTCCGGGCGCATCTGTTTGAGGTCACCGATCACCGCCAGGGTACCGCCGGATACAAGCTGGCCACCTTCAGCCAGGGGCGTCAGGCCGGGGCAATGCTGCGTACCCTGCCAGACCACATAGCCAGTACCGCCGCCCAGGAATATCCTGGTACCGATGCCGATGGTCCGAAAGTAAGGATCTTTCAGGAGCGGGCTTAGCTGCCCGGAGGTTGAATAATTGGCATTCCCCATATGAGGTTTTAAAACACCCATATAAGTATATATCGTCCGGTCGGATAGATTGACGGCAACATTATAATTCTGGTAAGCGTTACGGGGGTTAAAAAGGACGGCCTGGTTCAGGTCATCAATGGTAATGACGGTATTGATTTCCCGGCGGGGGTAACAATCGGTACCGTAGGCAATGGCCCTTAAGCTTACCGGTTTCCGGGCTACCAGGTCATGGATGACATGACCGCCGCCGTAGCGAAATTCCCCGGGGTGGATGCTGTTCAAAGGATCATTATCCGGGACTTCGGTGGCTCCCAAAAAGGCATCAACGGCGGCCAGGCCGGCGTAGGCCTGGACATTATTTAACCATACCTTGCTCATTTTCATCCTGGGTTTGGTATGGCCGAAATTGAAATAGGCGCCCGATGAGCACATGGTACCAAAGGTGCCGGTAGTCACGACGTCAACTTCAGCTGCCGCCTGCCGGACGCCATTTTCCCGGACCAGGGGAATGACCTCTTCGGCTGTCAGGACTACAACCTTGCCGCTTTTTATCCTGGCGTTGATTTCAGCCAGGGACTTTTCCACTGCCACTGCTGTTCCCTCCCAGAACTATGCCGGTTTCTCTAAAACGCTACTCTAAAAAATAAAAAACCCCTTCCCGAAAGTATAAGAAGAGGTTGAATAGCCATCAACTTATCTCTCAGGGTCTTCCTGCGGCATTTAGCACCTTCCGGCAAAATACCGGGGTTGCCGGGTTTCATCGGGGCCTTCCCTCCACCTGCTCTCGATAAGCCGTGAGGCGTTATGCAATTTTGCTAATAAATTAATATCATGCCGGGGTTCAGGTGTCAAGAAGAAATTAAATGGCATCTGGTCCCCGTTCACCGGTCCGGATCCTGAAGGCATCCTCGATTGGGTAGATAAAAATCTTGCCATCGCCGATGTTACCGGTACGGGCCTGGCGGATGATAATGGCGACTACTTCGTCAACATACTTATCCTCGAGGACAATTTCCACCTTCACCTTGGGCAGCAGGTCAATGGTATAAGTGGTGCCCCGGTAAACTTCAGTTTTACCCTGCTGCTGGCCGCAACCGACAACGTGGGTAACGGTCATGCCATGGATACCAAACCGGCCCAGGGCTTCCTTGACGCCTTCAAATTTCTCCGGCCGGATAATGGCCTCTATTTTATGCAATTGTAATCTCCCCCATGGCTTCAGCTTTATAGAATTATTTTACTTTAGCCAGGAATGGCAGTCAAAAGTTTTTTATTAGAGATGCTTGACGGTTAGATGGTTCCTACGGTAGAATAGTCACAACAGTGAGCTTGATCCGGGGTTGCGAGGCTGTAACCCGTGGATCGCCAAAGAAGGCACTGGAGATCTATCTCTCCCGGTGCCTTTTTTATTTCTGTCCAAAGGAGGCAATGGCAATGAAATTAAAGCAATTAGGGTTACTGGCAGTGGCGTTCTGGCTGGCAGGGGCTATCCTGGCCCGGCCGGCACTGGCGGCTACCGGGGGTACAATCGATACTGGCGATACGGCCTTCTTGCTGGTGGCCAGCGCCCTGGTAATGTTGATGACCCCTGGCCTGGCCCTCTTTTACGGCGGCATGGTCCGCCAGAAGAATGTATTGAGTATCCTCATGCAGTGTTTAGCCATTGTGGCCCTGATTTCAGTTCAATGGGTCCTGTGGGGCTACTCCCTGGCCTTTGGTCCCGACCGCGGCCACCTGATAGGGAGTCTCAGCTGGCTGGGTTTCCGGGGTGTAGGCCTGGAACCCAATGCCGATTACGCCGCCACCATTCCTCACCAGGTCTTTGCCATGTTCCAGCTCATGTTTGCCATTATTACTCCGGCCCTCATTACAGGTTCCTTTGCCGAGCGGATGCGCTTCCCGGCCTTTTTGTTGTTTACTATTCTCTGGGCCACCGTGGTCTATGATCCCCTGGCCCACTGGGTCTGGGGAATGGGTGGCTGGCTCCGGGAACTGGGCGCCCTTGATTTTGCCGGCGGGACGGTAGTGCATATCAGCGCCGGTGTGGCCGGGTTGGTTTGCGCCCTGGTCCTGGGACGACGGCGGGATTATGGACGCTTGCCCCTGTTACCCCATAACCTCCCCATGACCGTCCTGGGGACGGCATTGCTATGGTTCGGCTGGTTTGGTTTTAACGCCGGCAGTGCCCTGGCGGCCAATGGCCTGGCTGGCAATGCCTTCGTTACTACCAATACGGCGGCCGGGGCTGCTACCCTGGGCTGGTTGGCGGTGGAATGGCTGCTCCACGGCAAGCCTACGGCCCTGGGGGCGGCCAGCGGCGCGGTAGCCGGCCTGGTGGCCATTACCCCGGCGGCAGGTTTTGTCACGCCCCTGGCAGCCCTGGTGATCGGTGGTTTTGGCGGGGCCATTTGCTGCCTGTCGGTAGCTGTGGTCAAGGTTAAACTGGGTTACGACGATTCCCTGGACGCCTTTGGTTGCCACGGTGTGGGCGGTACCTGGGGGGCCATAGCTACCGGGATTTTTGCCACCAGGGCCGTTAACCCGGCAGGCGCCGACGGCCTGTTGTACGGCAACGCCCGCTTGCTGGGGATCCAGCTCCTGGACGTAGTTGTTGCCTGGGCCTTTGTGGCTGTGGTAACCTACGGCATCCTGAAGGTGGTCAGCCTGCTGACACCCTTAAGGGTAACGGCCGAAGACGAGGAGGCCGGCCTGGATTTCTCCCAGCACGGCGAAAGTGCCTATCCCGATGCCGGTCTGGCAGCCCTGGACGTAGTGCCAGCTGTGGATGGCAAAGGTGTTGTCCCCCAGAGGGAGCTGGTGATCAACTAGCTTTCTTTATAACTCACCGCCACAATAAACCCGCCATCGGTGCGGCCTTCCCGCGCGGCGGCAGCTTCGATGGCCAGGGCCTCTTCTACTTTCGTGCCATCAAAGTCGGGGCCGAAGAAGAGGACGGCTTTACCTTTAACGTCTTTTCCGGGCATGGCGGCCAGGAGTTCAGGCAGGGTATAAAATTTAGCGTACCGGAAGAGGCAGTCCGGTTCCCGGGCGGCCCTGGCCTCGTAGTGGCGGCTCCACAGGCTGTTGCCGCCGATGAGGCCGATGACCATGCGGCCGCCGGGTTTTAAAACCCGGTAACTCTCAGCGAGGACGGCCTTTAAATCAGGCGCGAATTCCAGGGCCGTAACTGAAACTATCTTATCAAAGGTATTATCGGCAAAGGGTAGATTCATGGCGTCGGCGTGGAGAAATTCAATCTCCAGTCCGGCTGCAGCCGCCTTGCACCGGGCGGTGACCAGCATGGGCTCGGAAATGTCTATGCCGGTCACCTTGACCCCTAGACGAGCCAGTTCTAAGGAAAAATTCCCCGTACCACAGCCGACATCCAGGATATGTTCCCCGGCCCGGGGCTCTAAATAAGCATAAACGGGTTCTTTTTCTACGCGGTCGACCAGGGCCCCCAGGGGGCGCTTGTACCAGTCGTCATAATCGCTGGCTTTATGATCAAAAATTTCAGCCATCTCCCGGCTCCCCTTTCCCAACTTATTTATGGTATACCATATTCGCCGTTAATGGCCGTTTTCCTTTTTGTACTTAATCTTTGTTTACCTGAACATAAGAAAAGGACCCTTGCGGGTCCTTTTACAAGCTAACTTTAAGCTAACTCCTGATTGACAACAACCTGGTCTGCATCCAGCTGGACTTGATACTGGCCTTTGTGAAAGCCCCGTTCCAGCAGCCACTGGGTGAGGTGTTTGCCTCCTATTTCCCCGATTTTACCCTGGGCTGCGAGCCTTAATTTTAAATTGGCCGGGTCCTCGCTCTTCTTTAAGATTAACTTTTTACCGTCAACGCCAATCATAATGTATTGACTGCCACGTAAATGCTGGAAAGCAGCGCCGCGGAGCCGGATACCATTACTGGATACGCTTAACTCACCTCTGGCGTTACGGTTAAACCGGCGGGCACGATAAATTTCCACTAACATCAAACCCTCCTCTGGATAATTTCAGGTTTGATGTTAGTATTACCCAATTAACCCCATAAAATACCTCTGGCGATGAACATAAGTTAAAATTTAACGGCATTGATAACCTAAATGCCGGCCAATTCGATGGGCAACCTGAACAACAGCGGTGGCCAGTTTACCGGCCATCAAGTCTGGCGGCATCCGGTTGGCTGGACCGGCAACACTAACGGCGGCTATAACTTTATTTTCGTGGTTAAATACTGGGGCAGCAACGCAACGAACCCCTTCCTCCCTCTCCCCGTGATCCAGGGCAAAGCCCTGCCGGCGGATTTTTTGCAATTCTTCCCGCAGATGGAGAGGATCGATGATTGTGGTGGCCGTATAGGGGAAGAGAGGAACTTCCTGGAGGAACATGTTTAACTGGTTTTCACTTAAGTAGGCCAGGAGGACTTTCCCTGCGCCGGTACAGTAAGCCGGGGCGCGGGTACCCGGTCGCGCCAGCATCTTTATGATGTTACTGGACTCGACCTGGTCAATATAAACGACTTCGTATTTATCCAGGATCGCCAGGTTGGCCGTTTCATTAAAATCGTCTACCAGCTGGTGTAATGCCGGCCGGGCTATGGCCCGGATGTCCAGGCTGTAGAGGGCGCGGTTGCCAATCTCAAAGGCCTTGATCCCCAAACGGTAACGGCCCTGGTAAGGTTCTTGCTCAACCAGACCATGGGCCGCCAGGGCATTTAACAACCTGTGGACAGTGCTTATATTCAGCCGGAGTTCTGCACTGATAGCCGAGAGCATCATGGGGGAGCCTTCCCTGGCCAGGGTTTCCAAGATGGCCAGGGCCCGGTCAACGGCCTGGACGCCCCTTGTTTTATTAACCCTGGTTACCGGCATACTCGACTCCCCCTTGTTGAAGATTAACCTTCTAAGATACGTTCGACTTCCCCGGCACCTTTTTTAAATTAACTTAGCAGGATCTTCTTGGCAAATTCGTCCTGAACATCGGTGATAAAGGGAATGCCGGTTTCGGCTTCAGTTTCCCGGTTCGCGGAAGCGATATCATTCCTGCTGATCTGATCCAAGGAGAATTTGCGGGCTCCAGCCATTAATTGCTGTAATCCTGCCGTTAGCTTGTCGGCTAGTGTCCAGAAGGCAATGGCACCGTAAGGAATATTCTTCATCTCTTCAACGCCGACTTTCTTTTGAACATCATAGTAGCCGGCAAAAATCTCCTCAGCTTTCGTACCTAATTCGGCCACAGTCTTGGGTAGACTATCCCAGTTACCGTTTACTTTTGCGCGTCTTTCAGGATGGAGCACACCTTCAATGTTGGACCCGACAAAGCCCGGTATCATTAAGGCTCGACCCATACATATCAGTTTAACGTAGGGCGCACCCAAAGCTAAAGCTTTGAAGATATGGTCTTCCCTGGCCAATCCGCCGGCGAAGGCCATATCGACAACTTTCTTACCCCTGGCAGCTAACAGGCTGGCATATTCATAGGCTTTAGCATGAAGCAGAATAGAGGGGACGCCCCAGGTCTCCATCATGTTCCACGGGCTCATGCCGGTACCGCCGCCTGAGCCGTCCACGGTAAGCAAATCAAGTTTCGCATCTGTTGCGAGTTTGATGGCCATAGCCAGAGCTTCCATTCCATAGGAACCGGTCTTCAAGGTAATCCGCTTGTAGCCCAGTCCACGGAGGTATTTAATGGCACTCATAAAGTTTTCTCTCACCTGGTCATAGCTGGTGAGATCCGTGTAGCCTAAGCGGCTGTGGCGGGCGAATGATTTGATGGCCCCGTTCTTAAAGGCTTCTTGAACTTCCGGAATGGTCGGATCCGGATCGACCACATAGCCCCTGTTCTTCAAGAAGATAGCATAGTCGAGATCGGTAACCTGAATTTCTCCGCCGATGTCCTTGGCGCCCTGGCCCCACTTCAGCTCTAAAATAACCTGATCGCCGTACTTCTCAATGACGTATTCGGCAACACCGTTGCGGGTGTCTTCTACGTTCATCTGGACGATAATAGCGCCATATCCATCATAGTATTTCAAGTAGGTCTGAATGCGCCGATCCAATTCCGGGGCTTTAACAATTCTACCATTTTCAATAACGGCTTCCTTATCGATTCCTACGACATTTTCCCCAATAACGATCGGGATTCCAACCAGGGCAGCACCGATAGAAAAGGAATCCCAGTACTTGGCGGCAATAAAGGTAGATCCTAATGCTCCCGTCATGATCGGGACTTTGACTTTGGTTTTTACCTGACTACCAAATTCAGTTTCGACATTTACATTGGGGAAAATACAGTCATCAGCACTATTGGACAGGCCGTTTGTCAGGCCGTAAGCGCCATAGTTGTATCCCTGGATCCTCAAGGAGTTATAAGAAATTCCTACATGGGTTGTGTTTGAGCTTCCCGCGGTAACAGTACCGAAATCCCGGGGATAGAGGAGCTTGCGCCCCACCATGCTGGACATCCAGGTCTCACATTTCCCCTGGCAGTCTGCCCGGCACAATGTACATAAACCTGATTCTGCCGGATTACCGCGATTAACGGTTCCCAGGACATCATTTTGTTTTGGCCACTGGATCATCTCTTTTAATCCCCCGCTTCTAATAAATTTTTGCTTCCACCGTAGCGATAGTCCATTATCATATGGTGAAAGCCATTTTCGCAGTCCCTGGATTTAATTTTAGTTAGGGGGATTATGCTTGTCAACGAAAGGATTTTTCACTATGTGAAAAAAATAAAACATCTGGAATCTTGTATACATGGGAGAAACCGAGTTAAACCATGTTTAATTTATGAAAGCAAATTTCATTTTAATCTTCACCTGCGTATCCTAAACGTTTAGACATCTCCCGGGCTACGCTAAGGACGATATCCACCAGCTCATTATTTAAATAATAATTGGTAATCCTGGTATCAGGCCCGGAGACGCTGATGGCGGCCACCACCTTACCTTCATGGTTACGGATAGGCGCAGCCACGCAACGGACATTTTCATCCCTTTCCCCCAGGTCAATAGCATAACCCTGGCGCCGGATGCGCTGTAGTTCCTTTTTCAGGATGGCTACATCGGTGATTGTTTCACTCGTATACTGCTCCAGCTGGACGCCGGCAAAGAGTTTATCCAGCTCGTCATCACTTAATGAGCTGAGGAGCATTTTACCGGAACCGGTAGCGTGGGCCGGGCCACGGCTGCCCACCCTGGCAAACATGCGGACAATGACGATATTGTTGGATTCCACTTGATCGATGTAAACCACGTCCCGGCCGTCGAGGATGGCCAGGTTGGCGGTTTCATTGCAGCGCCGTACCAGCTCTTCCAGGAAGGGCCGGCCGATGGTTTGCAGGTCCTGGGCATAAAGGGCAGTTTTCCCCATGGCAAAGAGTTTTAAGCCCAGTTTGTAACGGCTTGTATCCGGTTCCTGCTCGATGTAACCTTTGACAATGAGGGTGCTGAGGATGCGGTGGACGGTACTTATATTTAACTGGACCTTATCGGCCAGGTCACTGATGGCCATGGGTACACCGGCTTCGGCCAGGGCATCCATAATGGCTAAAGCCCTTTCAACTGCCTGGACGGTCTTGCTCTCTTCACCATTGACTTTTTCTCTGGCCATATGAATGGTCTCCTTTGCAACTAGATATACTGCCGGTCACCATTAGGATATCTAGCATTTATTTTTAAATGATGAAAAGGGTTTTCACTATGTTTTAATTTTAGTTTGCTTTAGGGAGCGATGTCAAGGGAAAGAAATAAAAAACCCGCTTCCAGCGGGTTATTTGCGGGTGGTAAGGTCACATTCAATCATGCCCTCATAACATTCGTTGCACAGGAACTGGCCGCAGGTGGGACAGATGCGCATGTCAGGGGGATTTGTTTCCAGGCAGTCGTAACAATAGGCAGTATCGCAATGGTGACAGATAATGCCCTCGACGTTCCTGGCTTTGCAGCGGTCACAAACTGGTATCTTCATAACTGACCGCACCTCCTTTTACATTATTATTTCGCTTTTGTGCGGTAAAGATCCTGCCGGTTGCCTGCCAGTCCCATAAAAAATAAAAGCCCCTTTAGAGGAGCTTTGCGAACCTTGATTTAACGCGACTTTTACCGCCAAGCTGCTATTAACCGGCCATGGTCAGGACTTTTTCTGCCGCGGGGGCTAAAACCTGGACGATATCGTCATTATTTAACAGGCAAGCGTTGGCTTCGTCGGTATCGACATGGAACTCCAAGCGGTAATTGGGATGGACCCGTACCAGGACGTTCTGGAAAATCAGGCCGCGTTCGCCACCTACCTGGACATTGACCATATCCTTATCCTTCAGGCCGTAACGCCTGGCATCGTTAGTGTGTATATGAATGTGGCGCAGGGCAATGATGACGCCCCGGTTAAGGGTAACTACCCCTGCTGGCCCGACGAGGACACATCCGGGAGAATCTTCATGATCTCCTGAGTCGCGAACGGGAGGGTTAACGCCAAGTTTAAAACAATCGGTCCGGGATAATTCTACCTGGCTGTAAGAACGGAGGGGACCGATGATCCGGACCTTTTCCAGGACACCCTTGGGCCCTACTACGGTAACTGTTTCTTTGGCAGCAAATTCACCCGGTTGGCCCAGATCCCTTACTTTCGTTAGTTCATAGCCTGGTCCAAAGAGAGCCTGGAGATGTTCTTTGGTGAGATGCACATGCCGCCCGGATACGCCTACCGGCGCTTCAAGCAGAAATTCTTGCATTTTAACTCCTCCCCCTTATACATCCCGGCTGTCCATAATAACCATTCGGGACCGGATTTCAACCGTTCAACCTCATTATAGAACCATTCGGCGGAAAACGCAAGGGGGATGGTATATATTCGCAATCTTAAATTTATGTGGACTTCTTTTTGACTTGCTGGCCCTTAAAGAAACAACCCTGGCAGTGACCCTGACAGCTGCCGGCGAGCAGGGTCCGGCAGCGGGGGCAACGCACCTGCCGGGGGTCACTAACAGGGTAGCCGCAGCGAGGGCATTTCTGGGAGCAACTTGTTACCATATTTCTTTCCTCCTTACCGGCTGGCTTAAATCAAAATCCGGGATATTATCCCACCAATCAGGAAGGCCAGGAAGAGGATTGTCGGCCAGATGATGATCCCTTCCCGCCAGCCGCGCTCTTTAAAGATAACCAGGGCCGAGGCAATACAGGGGACAAAGATGGTAATGGTCACCAGGGCTACCAGGGACTGGGCCGGTGTCAGGGGGAGGCTATAAAGACCGGCAGCCCCGAAATCCCGGCGGACAAACCCCATGATAAAGGCGGTGGCCGTTTCTTTAGGAAGCTGCAGCCAGTTGACGGTAAGGGGCGAAAGCCAATTTTGCAAAGTGTCTAAAAGGCCGGTAACCTGCAAAATACCGATGAGGAGGGCACCGCCGGCAAATAAAGGGGTAGCTTCCTGGATAAAGTTCCTCGTCCTGGTAGCCGTCTTTTTCAGGACATTAACCGGCTGGGGTAACCTTAGGGGTGGCACGTCAATTAAAAGATCGCTGGGTTTACCGGGTAAAAGCCAGTTTAAGGTCGTCCCGGCAAGAACCAGGATACTGGCCACCAGAATGACATACAGGAAGGTATAACCGGGTCCCAGGCGTCCTAGCATGCTGGTAATTACCGCCAGCTGGGCTGAACAGGGTATGGCCATGGCCAGCAAGAAAGTGGCAATACGGCGTTCCCTTTGACTTGCCAGCAAACGAGTGGTAATGGTAGCCGCGGTGACACATCCAAACCCCAGGATAATGGGGATAATACCGCGGCCATTTAACCCCAGGCGCATGAGGACCCGGTCCACCAGGACGGCTATCCGGGGCAGGTAACCGGAATCCTCGAGGGCCGACAGGCCCAGGTAAAATCCCAGGACCAGGGGCAGCAACAGGCCTAGGATGTAAGTTGCCGTCATGGTAAGGATGCCAAATTCACCTATTAAAAGGGCACCTGGGATGGAAGATGGTGGTAGCCAGGAACCGATAAGGTTACGGATAAATGGTTCATAATAGCCTTGCATGATGCCTTCTTCTGTGATGCCCACCACTGTCTGGGCCACAAAGACGCCAATAAATTCATAGAGTGTCCATAGTGTTAAAGCCAGCAGGGGAATACCCGTCAGGGGTAGCATCATCCAGCGGCTGAGGCGGGTGCTCCAGGAAGCCCCGGTATTAGTTTCCTGGACCACTGCCGCTACTATGGCATCAACCCGGCGCCGCCGGGCCAGGTAGATCTCTTCCTGCCTGTCCATGGGTTTTACCCGGTGGCGGGCGGCGACAAAAGGGTCACCTTCAAGGATAAGTAAAGCTTCCGCCCGGTTGCGGGTCTTTTTTTCCAGCAGGGGCAACATTTCCTCCAGCTCGGGCAGGCTATGGCCTTTGCGGGCGCGGGCAACGGCCTGTTTGATCTCCTCAAACCCCTGCTTTTTTATCGCTACCGTAGGGATAACCGGTACCCCCAGCAACTCCTCCAGTTTCTCAACATTGATCTTGATCCCCTGGCGGGCCGCTTCATCGATCATGTTAAGGGCGACTACCATGGGAATACCCATATCAATGATCTGCTGGGTGAGGAAAAGGTCCCGGTCCAGGTGGACGGCATCAACGACGTTAATGACGATATCAGCTGCCAGGATGACGTCCCGGGCTACTTTTTCTTCTTCGTTAAAGGAAGAAACGCCATAGACACCGGGCGTGTCCAAAATAAAGTCATTTCCTACCCGGGCATGGCTGATTTCCAGGGTGGTGCCGGGAAAGTTGGAAACATCCACGTACAGGCCGGTGAAGGCGTTGAAAAAGACCGATTTACCGACATTGGGATTACCGGCCAGGACTATCTTGCGGACGCCCGCAGGTATATTTAACTCACGGTTAAGATCGTGGCAGGCCATAGGCACGCCTCCTTGCCGGGGATTTAACCGGATGCGGGGCGGGGACAGGTTCAACGGTGATTTTTTGCGCCAGGCCCCTGCCGATGGCTATTTCCTGGCGGTTTTTGGCGACAATAATAGGGCCGCCGGGAATGACGCTGGTACAGGTGATGAGTTCTCCTTCACTGATGCCGAAGCGGATGGCCTGGGCGCGAATGCCCCGTCCTGGCAGGGCGAGGATGCGACAACGTTGTCCTTCTCTGGCTTCATCCAGGGTCATGATCTTTCCCTCCCTGCTATCATAAATTCTTATGCGAGAATCTTTGCTTGATGCTTCTCAAGTAAATGATAAAGATTATCAATGAGCTTCTATAAATATCTTACGGCAAATGAGAATCAATGTCAATGGGGTGGCAAAGAAAAAAGGCTTACTTTTTGGTGACGCCTTCGCGGCTGATAACGCAGCGGATGTCTTCAGCCACGGGTAAGTGATAGGACTGGCAGAGCTGGACCAGGCGGGAAGTTGTCCGCTCGCCCAGGTAATCTTCCAGGGCCTTTAAGTCCAGGTTACTGGTTACCACCGTCGGCAGTTCGTTGATTAAACGATAGTTTATCAAGGAATAAATTTTATTACAGGTCCAGTCGGTATAATTGTGGGCACCCAGGTCATCAAGGATCAGGACAGCTACTTTACGGGCCGTATCGATGAGTTCTAGTTCCGTTTGACTGCCGTCCTGGGGCCGGCGGTCATAGGTGGCCCGGATGGCATCCAGCAAATCAGGAACAACGGTAAAAAGAACTTCTCGCCCGGCGGCCGTTAAGGCATTGGCAATGGCAGCGGCCAGGAAGGTCTTGCCGCTACCCACTGGCCCGAAGATAAAGAGGCCGCGGCCACGGGTTTCCTGGCGGTAGGTGGCAACGAAACGCCGGGCTGCTTCCAAGCAGCGGCGCGCGCTTTCGTAATAAGTAGTACCCGTAAGTTCATCGTTTAAGGTACGGGAGTAATACTTCAGGTCAAAGTTCTGGAAGGTGTACCTGCTCAACTGGGGTGCCAGGTTGGCTGCCCGCAGGCGGTTTTGCCAGGCCTTTTGCTGCATGCAACGGCAGCGGTAAGCCCGGCCGTCGCGGATGATGAGGCCCCGGTCCTGGCACAGGGAGCACTGGTAAGCCGGCAACTCCAGCGGCTCTTCCTGGCCTTTATTTTTCATAATTAATTGAGCTGGAATATGTATCCTTTCCATGGGCAGGCCTGTAACCCTCCTTAACCTTCCGGGTTAAGCCGGTAGAGATCGCGGTATTTATCCTTTCTGGTAGAAGAACTGGCAGGGCGAGTAGAACGGGTTTTCTTTGTTTTTACCTTTTCATCATAGGCCATAGCTTCGGCAACGGTACGGATATTATGGCGCTGCCAGTCCCTTAAAATGGAGTCGATATAACGGAAGTTGACGATGCCCCTTAATACGGCCCGGCGCAAGGCTTCCTGTAATAATTCGACCGGCATCTGGTCATCCTGGCACCAGGCTTTCAGCTGCTCGCTTTCCAGGGGGGACAGGGGACGGCCAAACTCCTTTTCAAAAGTCCGGTACAACTCTCCCTGCCGGGCTGCAGTGGCAGCCGTTTCCTTTTTTACCTCAGTAACTGTATGGTAATCCCCTAGAGCTAGTTGAATTAATTTAGTCCAGAGGGGTGTAAAGGAAAAGGTATTTTGCCAGCGGCCCAGGGAAGGATGGTAATAGGGTTCGACCGCCAGGAGTTTTTTTTCAATAATAGAAGCAATTAGATTCTTAACTTCTTCGCTGTCCAGGCTCATGTACTGGCTGATCTTTTCCGGGGTGGGAAAACGTTCCTGCTCCACCTGGCGCCAGTGCAAGAGGTGGATTAAAACCATCATTTCCGTTTCTGTCAGGCCCAACCGGGCGTAAAACTTGACGAGCAGGTCAGGGATAACCAGACTGCCTGCTTCTAACATGGCTGTTGCCAGCGCCTGGTAACCATCATTGCTGGCCATACCTGCCCCTCCCCCTGGTAACTCCTAGCAGTACTTCTATTATACCATCGATAATACTCCCGGCCAAATTTAATCAAGGATTGTTAGGGGCATTGCTCATAGCTAATTATAGATTATAATTATCTTAGTTAAATGGAGGTAAAATCCCATGGAAGTGGTTGCCCTCATTGGTCCTAGCGGCAGCGGCAAAAGTCACCGCGCCCTGGCAGTTGCCCGGGATTATGCCGCCGAAGCCATAATTGACGACGGTTTGCTTATCCAGGGGAGTCGTATTCTGGCGGGAGTTTCGGCCAAGGAACAGCCGACGCGGGTAGGGGCCATCAGAACGGCCCTTTTCAGCGACCCTGACCACGCCCGGGAAGTCCAGGAGAGACTGGCGGCCATTGCTCCCCGGCGCCTCCTGGTGATCAGCACCTCTCGGGAAATGGCAGAGCGCATAACCAGCCGCCTGCAGCTGCCGCCGCCCTCCATCTGGGTGGATATCACCGAAGTGGCTACGCCGAAAGAGATTGCCCGCGCCCGGCAGATTCGTAGCCAGCTTGGGAAACACGTCATCCCGGCACCCACCGTGGAAGTCAAGCCGCGCTTTAACGGGCCTTTTATCGAACCGTTAAAAACTTTTTTGCGCCGGCGCCAGGCACCGCCGGGAAAAAAGAAAAACCTGTGGGTGGAACAGACCACCGTCCGGCCGACCTTTAACTCCCTGGGCCATTTCTATATTGCCCATAATGCAGTGGCGCAGCTGGCTGTTTACCTGGTAACCGCTGCCGGCCTGGCTAATCCTCGCGTCCAGGTGGAAAACAGGAATGGCAATCTGGTGGTAAACCTGGAGGTTGCCGCTCCTTACGGTGTTTACTGGCCTCCCCTTCTGAGGGCTGCGCAAAAACGGGTAAAAGCAATGATTACAAATATGACAGCCCTGGAAATTGAGGCTGTCAATATTACGGTTCGCGGGATTAAATTTGCCGATGACCGGCTCTAGCTGGCTTTTTCGTCCAGGTTCTGGTTTAAAAGAGCCGCTATTTGCTGCAGTTTATGATTGACGCCGGCATAATCCTGCCGGGCAAAACCTGCTTCTACCAGGGCCTTGAGCTGCACCAGGATGCGCTGGTAGATGGCTTCGGCTTCGGCGGCTGCGGCGCGGGCCGTCAGGGTAGCCGGCGAGGCTGCCGGCAGGCTTTCCGCTAGCGGCAGGAGTTGAGCGGCAGCCAGCCATTGCGGGACTTCTGTAGCCAGGCCCAGCTCAGCAGTTACCAGGCTGGCGAAATCCCTGGCTGCTTCTTCTTCCCCGTGGGTTATAAAAACTTTGCGGGGGGGCCGGGCAAAGGATTTAAGCCATTTTAATAAACCCGCCTGGTCGGCATGGGCGGAAAAGCCGTCAAGACTGACAATTTCAGCCCGTACGGCAATTTCTTCGCCGTGGATGCGTACCCGCTTCTCCCCGTCGAGCAGGCGCCGCCCCAGGGTACCGGCTGCCTGGTAGCCTACCAGGAGGACTGTACTTTCCGGGCGCCAGAGGTTGTGTTTCAGGTGGTGCTTGATGCGGCCGGCGTCGCACATGCCGCTGGCCGCAATGATGATGGCTCCTCCCTGGATTTTATTGATAGCCATGGATTCCTCGGCGGTGCGGCTTAAGTGCAGCCCCGGCAGGTAGAAGGGACAGGTGGCGCCGTCATTACTTAACTCTTTGGTTTCAGCATCAAAATAATCCTGGTGGCGGCAGAAGATCTCGGTGGCAGCCACTGCCAGGGGGCTATCGAGATAAATTTTGTCTACCTTAATGGCTTCCTGGCGCAGGAGGACATTAAGAGCATAGAGGAGGTCCTGGGTACGCTCCACGGCAAAGGCGGGGATAACCAGGTTACCTCCCTTTTTCATGGTTTTGATGATTACTTCTTTCAGGCGCTCAATTTTGTCCCCCTGGACGTTATGGTGGCGGTTGCCGTAGGTAGACTCCATGACCAGGTAATCGGTGGACTCAATGGGCGCCGGGTCATTGACAATGGGTTGTCCCGGGTTACCTAAATCGCCGGAAAAGGTAACCTTTACTTCTTGGTCCCCATCGCGCACCCAGATTTCCGCTATCGCTGACCCCAGGATATGACCGGCGTCCTGGAGGCGCAGGCGAAAGCCCGGTAAAATCTCCTTTTCTTCTTTATAATCCAGGGCCTGAAAATGCTCCAGGCAGGCAGCCGCCTGGGCGGCGGTATAGATGGGGGTTAAAAGGGGCAGGCCGGCACGGCTGTTTTTCCGGTTTTTGCGCTCAACCTCCATTTCCTGGATATGACCGCTGTCCGGTAGCAGGACGCCGGCCAGCTCGGCGCTGGCCGGCGTGGTGAATACCGGCCCCTGGAAGCCCTGCAGGTAAAGCTTTGGGATCAGGCCGCAGTGGTCGATGTGGGCATGGGTGAGGACCAGGGCATCGATACTGGCCGGATTAAAGGGAAAAGGTCCATAGTTGCGTTCTTTAATGGCTTTGGAACCCTGGAAAAGCCCGCAGTCAATAAGGAGGCGGTGCCGCCCGTTATCGAGAAGGTAGCAGGAGCCTGTTACCGTCCCGGCAGCACCGTAGAAATGTAAATTGATCATCTTTCCTCTCCCTGTTCTAATTTTTTGCCGACCTCTGAGTTTCGCCTCCAAGGTCTGTTACGCGTGGGCCACGGCCCGATGCTTGAAGGCCAGGCGCCGTGCGACAAAGTGTTCCATCCGGTTCATGGCTTCCGTCAGCTCGGCCAGGGAAGTAGCGTAGGAACAGCGGATAAAGCCTTCCCCGCTGCTGCCAAAGGCCGGGCCGGGGACGACGGCTACCTTTTCTTCTTTCAGGAGTTCTTCGGCAAATTGGGTGGACGTTAAACCCGTAACTTTAATAGATGGGAAAACGTAAAACGCGCCCCGGGGTTCAAAACACTCCAGGCCCATTTCCCGCAGGCGACTGACGACCAGGCGGCGGCGCCGGTCATACTCGGCCACCATCCGCTCCACATCCTGGCGCCCGTGGCGCAGGGCCTCCAGGGCGGCCATCTGTCCCATCACCGGCGCACAGAGGATGGTATACTGGTGAATCTTGACCATGGCGGCCAGGAAGTCGGGGTGGGCGGCCACATAACCCACCCGCCAGCCGGTCATGGCAAAGGCCTTGGAAAAGCCGCTGACCAGGATGGTCCGTTCCTGCATGCCGGGGAGGGCGGCAAAGGACCGGGGCGGGCCGTCATAGCGCAACTCGGCATAGATTTCGTCGCTGATCACCAGCAGGTTATACTTCTTTACCAGGGAGGCGATAGCCTGCATTTCGGCCTCATCAAGGACGGCACCGGTGGGGTTGTTAGGAAAACACAGGATGAGGACCTTGGTACGGGGTGTGACATATTTTTCCAGCTGCGCCGCCGTCAAGGCAAATTCATCAGCCATGGTAGTTGGCACCGTGACGGGAACGCCACCGGCCAGCTGGGTGATGGGCCGGTAGGAAACATAACAGGGCTCGGGGATCAGGACTTCGTCGCCAGGATTGATGACCGTCCGCAAGGCCAGGTCAACAGCTTCGCTGGCACCAATGGTGACCATGACTTGCTTCTGGGGATCGTAACTTAAGCCAAAACGTTCCGCCAGGTAGTCGGCTATGGCCTGGCGTAATTCGGGCAGGCCGTAGTTGGAGGTATACATGGTATAACCCCGCTCCAGGGATTGGACGCAGGCTTCCCGGATGTGCCAGGGCGTGACAAAATCCGGTTCCCCCACGCCCAGGGAAATAACCCCGCGGGTGCTGGCTACCAGGTCAAAAAAGCGACGGATGCCGGAAGGTGGTATATTTTTGACAGTAGGATTGATAAAGCGCTGGGCCTCAAAACCGTAAGTAATGGTCATGGTTGCAACACCTGCCTCCGGTCTGCTTCTTGATCCTCAAAAATAACCCCATCCTGTTTATATCTTTTCAGGATAAAATGGGTAACTGTACTCTGGACGTGTTCCAGGGTAGCCAGCTTCTGGGAGACAAAGGTGGCCACTTCCTTGAGACTCTTTCCCTGGACCAGGACGGAAAGGTCATAGCTGCCGGACATTAGGAAAACGGATTTTACTTCCGGGTAACGGTAGATACGGCCGGCAATCTCGTCAAAGCCCACATCCTGCTGGGGCGTTACCTTAACGTCGATTAAGGCCGCCACCTCTTCTGCGCCGGCCTTTTCCCAGTTAATCAGGGTATGGTAGCGTAAAATAATTTTTTCCTGCTCCATGGCGGCTATTTCTTTAGCTACCTGGTCTACCGGCAGGGCTAACATAATGGCTATTTCTTTAGCGGTCAATTTACCGTTATTTTCCAGTAATTCGAGTATTTTTTTACGCATGGATAAACCTCCGTATGATATATGAAAACCTCCCGCCCCGCAAAGGGACGGGAGGTTTTATTCCCGCGGTACCACCCTCATTGGTCTCGTACGACCCAGCTCTGTAGCGCCTTTGTTAATGCGCTTTGGCCGTTAACGGGGCCAGCGTCCTACCCTTGGGGGATAAATCCTTCAGGCGGCGGCTCCGGGGTGGCTTTCGACAGGTCTGCTACCGGGCTTGCACCCTCCCCGGTTCGCTGGTGAGCAGGGGGCCTGCCTACTCTTCCCTTCACTGCCTTTAACCTTGCTGTAAATTTTAATGCTATTGTAGCACTGGCCTGGCTGCTGTGTCAATAATAAATTAAGTAAGCTGGCGCCAGCTGGCTTCCCGTCGCAGGCGGCGGGCCAAATAGGCCGGATTGGCCAGTTCATCGGCGGCCACTTTGCGAATGCTGATCCCCTGTTGGCGACAGTAAAATTCATGGCGCCAGTCATAGCGCATACCGTCCGGCTCAAAGCCTAGCTGCAGGCGGGGCAGGAAAAAGGGAATTTTTCCTCCCCGGGTCTCATAGTTGGTAATTACTTCTTCGTCCGGGTACGCCTGGAGGAGGGCCAGGCGCAGGGCTTCCAGGGCCTGATTGCCGGAAGCGGCGCCGGCCGGGGCGGCTGAGGACGCTGTTTCACTCTCCGGGGAGGTCATGTCGTCTTGCCGGCCGACCGGCAGGAAGTTATCTTCTCCGGTACTTACGGGTCCGGGAAGCGGTTCATTTACCGGTTCTCCGGATGTATCGCTAGGTGTTGCTTCTAGCGGAGGCTGGTCTGCAGCTACTTCCACTGCTTGCGCGGCCGGGGATGCCGAATTTGCCGCATCAACTGTTTCACCCGGGGCAGCAGGTTTACTTTCCTCACTGGGAGCATGTTCCTTTCCCTTTTCCTCCCGGGCCTTAAAGTAACGGGCTGTTCCTTCGCTAATTATATACTGTATATCCCGGGGAAAGTTGCCAAAGCTCTGCAGGATACGACGGTCTGGTAGACGCTGGGCAACCAGTTGCTCAAGTAAAGCCTGGAGATGCTGTTCCCGTCCTTCGAGGACTTCCAGGAGCAAGTCACCCATTTCCTGAACCATGGCGATACCGCGGGCCAGTTGTTCTACGCGGGCAGATTCATCTTTAAGGCTTATGGATATGGCACATTGAACCAGTTCATCGACACGCTGCAGGATTTCATTTTCCAGCCGGTTATTGCGCAATCTCCCCACCTCCTGGCAGCTCTTCCTCCCATCAATATATGCGGCCAGGTTACCGGCAAGAACTGCAGGCCAGTAAAAAAACCCGGGGTGCAAACCCGGGGTCAAAATTTATTCCGCCTTGGGCCGGGGGTAAAGGCCGGCTTCCTGGACGATGGTGGGGATGATTTCTTCCCACATCACGGCCATAATGTGTACGCCGGCTACCCCTTCAATGGTCTTGAGGTGTTTAATCTGTTCGACACATATGGCCACCCCTTCGGCCTTGGGGTCGGCAGCTTTTTCCATCCGGTTAACAATTTCATCGGGAACGATCATCCCGGCTACCGACTGCTGCATATATTTAGCGGCTTTGGCAGACTTCAGGGGCATGACGCCGGCAATGATATGGGCTTTTTTATGCAGGCCCCTTTCCCTGACCATGGCCATGAAACGCTCGAAACGCTCCATATCAAAGATGCACTGGGTCTGGATGAAGTCGGCGCCGGCGTTGATTTTCTTTTCCAGCCGCAAGACCCGGAACTCAAAGGGATCGGCGAAAGGATTGGCAGCGGCGCCGATGAAGAACCTTGGTTCATTGCCCTTCAGTTCTTCCCCGCAGGCAAATTTTTTCTCGTCCCGGAGGTCCTTGACGATTTTAATGAGCTGCAGGGAGTCCACATCATGGACGTTTTTGGCCGTCGGGTGGTTGCCAAAGGACTGGTGATCCCCCGACAGGCAGAGGACGTTGCGCATTCCCAGGCTATAGGCCCCCAGGAGGTCGCTCTGCAGGGCGATGCGGTTGCGGTCCCGGACCGTCATCTGGATAATAGGCTCGCCCCCTGCCTGGAGGACGTGGACACCGGCAGCAATACTCGAGAGGCGGACAATGGCCGTCTGGTTGTCCGTCAGGTTCATGGCATCCACATAGTCTTTTAACTGGGCGGTATGTTTTTTGATGCCCTCGGGGTTGGCGTGTTTGGGCGGGCCGATCTCACCGCTGACCACAAAATGACCCTGGGAAAGGAGTTTTTCCAGTTTGCTTTCTGTTTTCATGCCAGCCTCACATCCTCTCGTACCACTTTCCGGGGACCGCCGTCCCGGGACTTGGACCAGTCCTTGGGTGGCTGGATTTCCATGAGGAGATCCAGTTTACCCAGGGCCTGCATCCGGTCGTAGATGAGCTGCCAGGCACAGGGGGTTTCCGGGTTAACCTCACACTTTCCATTCTGGGAACCGCCGCAGGGCCCGTTTAAAATGCTCTTGGAGCAACGGATAATGGGGCAAATACCCCCGGTTTTATAGAGGATACACTCGCCGCATAGCCCGCAGCGCTCTTCCCAGACGCCGTGCTCAACGGTGCCGCCGGCGAACTTGGTGTTTAAGGCCGGTACCACCCATTTATTATAGCGTTCGGCCAGGAACTGGACGCCGACACCGCAGGCCAGGGAAACGATGGCATCGACATCGTCGGTAACGTATTTTTCCAGCATATCCACGTATTCAGGGTCACACTGGCGGGTCAGGGTAACCTCCACTGTTTCCAGAGGGTTGCCTTCCTTTTGCCTCAGCAGCCGCAAAGCGGCGGCCAGGATCCCGGTTTCCTTTTCCCCGCCGGCCAGGCAAACGGTCACGCAGCCGCCGCAACCGACTACCAGCACCTTTCTGGCCTCTTGAATCAACCCGGCAACCTCGGCCAGGGGTTTACCCTCAGCGATAATCATTCCTGCTCACCTGCTTTCATCGAATTTGCAGATGCATATTTTTTATTTAACGGGCTGGGACCTAATTTACGGATACGCTCGGTAAACTCCCGGGCAATTTCCGCAAAACGCGGTCCCATGGCCGCCGAGAGGTTGTACATCTCCAGGCGCTCACCGCCGATGCCGATCTCGTCCAGGATTTTTTTCGCCTGCTGGACCCGGCGTTTGGCCCGGAAATTCCCCTTCAAGAAGTGGCAATCGCCTTCCATGCAGCCCAGGACATAGACACCGTCGGCACCGTCTTCGAAGGCTTCCAGCAGGACCCGGACGTCGGTCTTCCCGGAACAGGGCATCTCAATTACCCGGATGTTGGCCGGGTACTGCAGGCGCAAGGATCCGGCCAGGTCGGCGGCTGAATAGGCACAGTAGTAGCAACAGAAGGCTATAATTTTTGGTTCAAACTCCTGCAATTGACTACACCTCCCCGAAGAGGCCGGCTACCTTGGCCAGCAGCTGGTCATCTTTATAGAACTGGAGCTGGATGGCCTTGGCCGGGCATTCACCGGCACAGGTACCGCAGCCCATACACTGGACGGCATTGATTTCGGCCACGTTACGCTCATTAATGCGCGGGACGCTGTAGGGGCAGACCCGGACGCAGGTCAGGCAGGCAGCGCACTTGTTTTCATCGACCACGGCTACCACGCCGCCTACCATCAGGTTTTCCCGGCTCAAAATGGTACAGGCCCGGGCCACGGCACCTTGGGCCTGGGCAATGGCTTCACTGGCGAATTTAGGCGCATGACCGGCACCGCAGAGGAAAATCCCGGCCGAGGGGAAGTCAATGGGCGCCAGCTTGGCATGGGTCTCGACATAGAATTTATCTTCATTTAAAGGTAGTTTCAGCATGGTAGCCAGTTTTTCCACCCCGTCCGGGGCCACGGCACCCGTGGCCAGCACCAGCTGGTCGGGCCAGAGCACCAGGTCTTTGCCGGAATCGGAATCCTTAACTAAAACCTCCAGCAGGCCGATGTCCCGCCGGCGCACCTCAGGTGGTCTTTCCGGCTCATAGTGGATAAAGAGGATGCCCTGCTCCCGGGCCTGGCGGTAATAATCCTCCATGAAGGCATAGGTGCGGATGTCCCGGTAAAGGACGTAAACTAAAGCTTCAGGATTGCGCGTTTTTATGGCCAGGGCGTTTTTAATGGTCTGGGCGCAGCAGGTGCGGCTGCAGTAGGGGTGCTCGCCATCCCGGGAACCAACGCACTGGATAAAGACTACCTGTTTGTTCTTGCCGGCATCCCAGTGGCCGTCGGCCAGGGCCTGCTCCAGCTGGGTATTGGTTACCACCCGCTCGTCCTGGCCATAGAGATAAGCGTCGGTTTTTAACTCCTGGCTGCCGGTAGCGACGATCACCACGCCGTGTTCCAGCTTACATGTACGGCGCAGGTGTTCTTTACCAGGTTCACCAACAAGGGAAATGGTGGTGGTAAAGTGTCCCTGGTGGCCGCCAAAGTCTTCCAGGCGGGCACTGGTGTACACCTGGATACGGGGGTTGGCCCGGACCCTGGCGATCAGGTCTTTTAACAGGGCCTGGAGGTCTTCCCCTTCTAGGGTGGTCCGTAAATGCCGGACCTGTCCACCCAGTTCAGCTTCCCGTTCGACGATAATGGCGTCAAACCCCTGTTCGGCGATATTTAACGCTGCTGTCAAGCCAGCTATGCCGCCGCCGATGATCAGGGCTCTCTGGATTACCGGTACCGGCTGCAGGTGTAAGGCTTCATGACGTTTAACCTTGGCTACCGCCATCCGTACCAGGTCAATAGCCTTTAAAGTGGCGCTGGCCGGTTCGTTGCGGTGTACCCAGGAACACTGGTCGCGGATATTGGCCATTTCAAAGTAGAACTGGTTTAAGCCGGCCTCCCTTAAGGCTTCCCGGAAAAGGGGCTGGTGGGTGCGTATGGTGCAGGAGGCCACTACCACCCGGTTCAGGTTGTATTCCTGGATGGCGTCTTTAATCTTCTTCAGGGTGTCCTGGGAACAGGTGTAGAGGTTATCCTCGGCATGGACCACTCCTGGGAGTTTGGCGGCAGCCTCAACTACCGCCTTGACGTCGACTACGCCGGCGATATTAATGCCGCAGTGGCAGATAAAGACACCAACCCGCGGTTCTTCCTGGCTCACGTCCCTCTCCGGCGGGTATTCCTTGGGCGTGACCAGGGTATTGCGGCCCGAGGCTATGGCGGCACCGGCTAAAGATGCGGCAGCGCTGGCATTGACTACCGTTTCCGGGATGTCCCGGGGACCCTGGAAGACGCCGGCCACATAAACGCCTGGCCGGGTAGTGGCTACCGGCTGGAAGGGTAAGGTCTTAGCAAAGCCATAAGGATTAAGCTCAATACTGGCAACGGCCGCCAGTTTTTCCGCGCCGGCCGGTGGCCTGACGCCTACCGCTAAAACAACCATGTCAAACTCTTCCCGGATTATCCTGCCGTCGGTATAGTACTGGATAATAAGGTTTTTGGTCTGCGGGTCTTCTTCCACCCGGGAAATCATAGCCCGCACATAACGCACGCCGGCGGCTTTAGCCGCTTCGACGTAGCGGTCGAAGTTTTTACCGTAGGCGCGGATATCCAGGTAAAAAATGGTCGGCTCAATATTGGCGTCATGTTCCCGGGCAATAATGGCTTCTTTGGTGGAATACATGCAGCAGATGGCCGAGCAGTAAGGGCTGCCTTCCCCCTCGCAATCCCGGGAACCGACGCACTGGATGAAGGCCACCTTTTTGGGCGGCCGGTGATCGGAAGGCCGTACCACGTGGCTTTCCGTGGGGCCGGTGGCGCTGAGCAGCCGCTCAAACTCTAGGCTGGTCACCACATTGGCATAATAACCGTAACCGTATTCGCCGGCCAGGGTGGCATCAAAGAGTTCATAGCCGGGGGCCAGGACCAGGGAGCCAACCTTGAGTTCTACTACCTTTTCCTGCTGCCAGTGCTCGACGGCCTTTTTCTTGCAGACGGCTTCACACTGGAGACATTCCGAGCAGATGCCGCAGTTCAGGCAGCGTTTGGCCTCTTCTATGGCTTCTTCCGGGGTAAAGCCCTGGTAGACTTCCCGGAAATCCTGGATGCGCTCTGCTACCGGGGCCATGGCCTGGACTTTGCGCCGGCCGGGGAAGGGTATAACATTGGGCGGCGGGTCCAGCTTGGGTTCTTTTTCCAGGGAACGGCCGGCAGCCAGGTCTTCGCCCTGGAGGTACCGCTTGACGGATTCTGCTGCTTCGTGGCCGCTGGCTACGGCTTCCACTACCGAGGCGGGCCCGCGGACGATGTCGCCGCAGGCAAAGATGCCGGGGACGCTGGTAGCCAGGGTCAGGGGATCGGCAGCAATCAGGCCGCGGCTGGTGGCTATGTTACCGTCTTCGCTTAAGAAAGAAAGATCGGCAGCCTGGCCGATGGCCAGGATAATGGTGTCGGCAGCCAGGGTTTGGGTAACTTCCGGGTTATACTGGGGATTAAAACGGCGTTCTGCATCGAAAACCCGGGTACACTGCATTAGTTCAATACCGGTGACCCGGCCCCCTTCGCCAAGGAAACGTTTGGGACCCCAGGAAGGATGGATGATGATGCCTTCTTCCAGGGCTTCTTCAATCTCCCAGGGGTGGGCCGGCATTTCCTGCCGGGATTCCAGGCAGGCCAGGTGGACTTCCCTGGCCCCCAGGCGTCGGGCCGTCCGGGCTACGTCAATGGCTACGTTACCGCCGCCGATGACAACAACCCTTGCTCCTACGTCGGGCCGGCCGCCCAGGGCGGTTTCCCGCAGGATAGCTACTCCAGGTAGAATACCCTTTAAATCGGCACCTTCCAGCTTTAACATCCGGCTCTGTTGCAGGCCGATGGCGATAATGACGGCGTTGTACTGCTTTTGCAGTTCCGCCAGGGTAATATCTTTGCCGACAACGGTATTGGGCACAAACTTAATGCCTAAAGCGAGAATGCGCCCGGTTTCCCGGTCGACTACCTCCAGGGGAAGGCGATAGCGGGGAATGCCGCCTCGCAGCATGCCGCCGGGCTGGCTCAAGGCGTCGTAAACGGTAACCTGGAAGCCTGCCAGGGCCAGGTCCTGGGCGGCTGTCAGGCCAGCCGGGCCCGCGCCGATGATGGCGACTTTTTCTTGCCTGGCGGGAAGCTCCGGCCTCTGTTCCTTTTCCCGGGCTGCTTCAGCTTCCCAGCCATAGTCATAGGCCGCCCTTTTCAAAGTGGCAATGGCAATGGGATCGTCAAACTGTCCCCGGTTGCATTCGGTTTCGCAGGGGTGGTGGCAGATGCGGCCGCAGATGCCGGCAAAGGGCATCCGGCGGTGGACAACTTCCAGGGCCTCGGCAAATTTACCCTGGGAGATCAGGGCCACATAACCCTGGGCATTGGTACCGGCCGGGCAGGCGCTGCGGCAGGGAGGCGTACCCCTTTTGGTAATCAGGTATTTATTGGGTACCGCCTGGGGAAACATCTTGTGAATGGCCTTCCTGCTGCCCATATTCTGATTATACTCATTGGGAACAGACACCGGGCAGACCTGCTCGCAGTCGCCGCAGGCGGTACATTCCTCAATATTAACGTAGCGGGGTTTTTCCCGGATCTGGACGGTAAAATTACCCTTTTCCCCTTCTACTTTCTCCAGGGAGGCGCATGTATGCAGGCGGATATTGGGATGGTTTAAGGTATCCGTCATCCGGGGCCCCAGCAGGCACATGGCACATTCATTGGTGGGGAAGGTTTTGTCCAGCTGGGCCATACGACCGCCTATGGAAGAACTTTCTGTCACCAGGTGAACCAGGTAGCCTGCATTAGCCAGGTCAAGGGCCGACTGCATACCGGCAATACCGCCGCCGAGGACCAGGACCGAACCTACGGCCGGGACATTTTCCTGCTTTTCATTCATGGCGTCTCACAACCTTTCTGCTAGGAGGCTACCAGCAACCCCTGCTGCCGTAAAAGGGGCAGGGGATCTACTAAATGTTTCTTTAACCAGGGAGCGGCATCCAGCCCCAGGGCCAGGCCGATGATTTCGGTAATGAAAAAGACGGGTAGAGGTTCTGCGCCGGCCGGCTGGCGGCTGTCCAGGTTAGTCTGGCACAGGGGACAGGCCGTCACTATGGCTGCAGCTCCGGCATAGCGAGCAGCAGCTACAATTTTTCCCACCAGTTGCTCCACAAGTTGCGGCTGGGGAATGGCGAGACTGGCCCCGCAACACTCGTTTTTATGGGTCCAGCCTACCGGAGTGGCACCGCACCGGGCCAGGAGCCGGTCCATCAGCCGGGGCTGTTCAGGATTAGCTTCAAAACTGGCTACTTTGGGTGGCCGGGTCAGCAGGCAACCGTAGTAGGCAGCCAGGGGGAGGCCGGCCAGGCTTTTTTTTGCTTTCCCATCCAGCAGAGCCTGGAGGCGGGGATCGGCCAGCATGTCTACGACATGGCGCACCCGCACCTCTCCCCGGTATTCCCGCCCCAGGATTTGACCTGCCTGCCGGTTGAGTTCCCGGGCTTCCTGGCTGCCGCCGGCCATAAAGGCCTGGGCCGCTTTTAAGGAGTTATAACAGGCGGCACAGGGTACCAGCAAATCGTTACCGGCAGCCTCAGCCAGGACCAGGTTATGCAGGGGTAAGGCATGGCTCAGGTAACTGTTAAGGGAATGGCCGGAGGTGGCGCCGCAACAGCACCAGTCGCCCAGTTCCTGTAACTCCACTCCCAGGGCTTTAAACACGGCTTCGGTGGAGGCGGAAAATTCAGCCGCCGTCGAGTGCAGGGAACAGCCCGGGTAATAACTTAATTTCATGCCTGTCCCCCCTTTTCCCCTTGCCACAAGGCCCGGAAGCGAGCTTTATTTTTAAGCCCTTCGGGTAAAAGCCGTAGTTTACCGCGGCGGAACATTTTCAGCCCCAGGGGGACATCCTGGAAATAGGTGCCTGTTTTCATCTTAAAGGCGATCATCATCCCCAGTTCATGGACCCGGCCTTTGCTTTTAACCGAAGCCAGGAAGGCCTGGTGGAAGGCAGCCACTTCCGGCAGGGCCGGCTGGACTCCTTTAGCCAGGGCCCGCTGCTTCAAAGCGTCGTTAATAGCGGCAATGTCGATGCCGTTGGGACAACGGGAAACACAGGTCCGGCAGGCAGCACATTGCCAGATGGTTTTGCTTTTTAAGAGTTCTTCTTCCAGACCAAGCTGCACAAAGCGTACTACCTGGTGGGGCATCAGGTCCATGGCCATCGTGACCGGACAGCCGGCAGTACATTTATGGCACTGGTAACAACGGCTGACAGGTTGACCCGATTGCCTGGCCACCGGAGCAACAAGCTGGTGGGAAGGCATAATTTGTTGCTCAGCCAATCCCCTTCCTCCTTCCTGCCCTAAAAAGAGAGGACCAGCGTTAAACCATACGCCGGTACCTCTCTCCACTTTACTGCAGTAATTTTCCCCCAGGTATCAACGTATTCCTGTAACGCTGTTCGCTATTGTAACAATTTCATTATTTTAGCTACTCCGTAATAAGCTTCGACGTTGTTGATAAAAATCCTACCTGGTTTTAAACATCTTGACAAAAGAATCACAGTAAACCGTCTGGTTGAGCAAAATTTCTGCTGCTGCCGCCGTTTCCATGAGGGCTTCGTCGCAGGCATCGGCAATGGCGGCATCCAGGCCGCAGGCCATGGCCATGGCCAGGAAAGTCCGGTTGATGAGGGGCCGGTTCTGGCAGTTCTGGGAGACGTTGCTCAAGCCCAGTACGGTCCGGGGGGCCGGGTCGGCCAGCATTTTAATCTGTTGCAGGGTTTTTAAAACCTCCGGGGCGTGATCCTGGGCGACATTGGCCGGGAGAATTAAGGGGTCAATATACAGGTCATCCATGGGCAGGCCGAATTCATCAGCCGCAGCTACCAGTTCCATGGCAAAGGCCAGGCGGGTGTCGCTATCCTTAGGGATGCCGGTTTTATTCATAGTGAGGCCAATGAGGGCTGCGCCGTGCTCCACGGCCAGGGGGAACAATTTTTCTATTTTTTCCCGTTCGGCATTGGTGGAGTTGATAATAACCCTGTTTTTGGCTTTTTTCAGTCCCGCTTCGATGGCCGCGATATTGGTGGAATCCAGGCACAGGGTTAGACTGCTGGCTTCCTGGGTGACCTCTACCAGCCATTCCATGGCACTGACCTTATCCTGGACGGCCGGCCCGACATTTAGATCCAGGGCGCGGGCGCCGCCTTCTTCCTGGCGGCGGGCCCATTCCTGTACGGGGGCCGGGTCCCGTTCCTGGATGGCCCGTTTAATGTCATTGAACATGCCGTTAATCCTTTCACCAATGATAAGCATGCTTTTGACCTCCTTCTTAATAAGCGTTGCTGGCCATAAGCTGGTCGATATTTTCCTTGACTTTGGCCACAGCTTCCGGGTGGCGCATGAGGAGAATGTGGGCGCCGGCCTGGAGGAGGGCGGTGGCGGTAACGGCTTCCCAGAGGATACCCCGCTCAACCTCTTTACCCCAGCCGGGGTATTCGCTAACCGGAGCTACAGCTTCCTTGGCCCGCCAGGCCTCATAACCTACCGTACAGATCACCGGCATGGAGAGCATTTTATCGCCCTGGAGGGCCCCCAGGCGGATGCGCTCCATAATCGAGTAGGCGTATTCTATCCCGTAGCCCAGGCCGCCGATGGAAGGGTCAATAACAATGTGGTCCAGGCCCAGGTTCATTTCGTTGATGAGGATGTTGAGCTGCTTGCAGATATTGATATCCAGGGGCGAGCGGGCAATAATGTTGTGCTTGTGCACCATGCAGGCCGCCGTCAGGGATTTGTAGTTGTCCTGCTCGGCGTTACCCAGGAGCAGGTTTTCCCCTGCTGCCGCTTCGGCTACTGCCTCCAGGACGTCGTGATCCTTCTCCACGTCGTCGCAGCCGACGACAATCAGGGGAACACCAACAGCCTGCAGGACTTCCTTGACGGTAGCCACACACTGGTCTACCGAGCGGTTGGCCCCTTCGGGATCGGCACCGTCTAGTTTCAGGTAAATAAGGTCGGCACCGTATTCGGCCACGCATTTTTGCGCCCAGCGGCCGGGCTCATTAATTACATCATTAAAGGGATCCTTCAACACTTCCGGCCAGTCGGGAACGATATCCTGGACTTCCATGGCAATAACGGGACGGCTAATCTCTCCTTCAAAATGGTGGAAGGGAAGGGCAGCATCGCCGCCGACAACAATGGTATGGCTGCGGGTACCACCCTGCTCTTTGGTGGCACCCAGGACAACTTTTTGTACCGTTGCGCGGCTGCGATCACGTAAAATCTGGACGGCCATGAAAAACACTCCTTCCATAAATTGTTAAATAGGGCACCTGCTCAGGATGTCACTGACTGCCAGGACGGCCGGGGCTTCTGCCGGTAGCTCAAAAAGGGGTTTGCCGTAAGTGTCAAAAGCGACGACCTGTTCATCATAGGGAATAGTCCCGCCCAGGGGCAATCCCGTCCGCTCGATCTCTTCCTGGAGGGGCCCCTGGTCCCCGGTGGTTTTGGTTACTATCAGGTACATATTGGGAATAGCAAGCTGCAGTTCCTGGACCAGTTCCTGTACCCTACCGGCGGAACGAATCCCCCGCACGGAGGCGTCGCTGATGACGAAGAGGTCCTTCACATTCTGGATAACCCGCCGGCTGATATGCTCCAGACCGGCTTCACTGTCAATGACCATATAGTCGTAGCTGGCGCTTAAGGTTTCCAGGTGCTTGCGCAAGAGGTCATTGGGATAACAGTAACAGCCCGGTCCCTGGGGCCGGCCCATGGTTAATAGATCAAAGTCCCTCGTTTCCACCAGGGCCTGGGCCAGCTGGTACTGGATGAACATATCCTTACTCATGCCCGCGGGGATGGCCCGCGGATTTTTGGTGGCATCAAGGATATCAGCAATAACGGTATCGACTTTAACGCCCAGGGCTTCGTTTAAATTGGCGTTGGGGTCGGCATCCACGGCCAGGATGCTCCCCTTTTTCTTCTCAACTAGATAGCGTATCAACAAGGCGGCAAAGGTGGTCTTTCCTGTACCCCCTTTACCGGCAACGGCAATATGGCGGGCCACTAGCCTTCCCTCCTTTGCGGGCTGGTCCCACCGGTTACGGAGGGGAAGAGTTCCAGCTGGGTGTGGGGCAGGAACAGGGCCGAGACAAATTCCTCCATAAAGAGGTTGCCGGCGGAAAGCTCCAGGTAGGTCATCTTGTGGCCCAGTTCCAGGGCTTCCTGCCAGGCCGGCCGGGAAAGGAGGGCCAGTTCGGCACCTTTGAGGGAAGTGTTGCCGGCAAAGACGTATTTTTCCGCCGGTAAATCGGGTAAGAGGCCGATTTCAACGGCATTGGGAACGTGCAGGTAATTGCCGAAACCGCCGGCAATGATAATCCTGTCGACTGCTTCCAGTTCCAGGGAGACGGTCTTTAACAGGCTCTGGATGCCGGCAAAGACGGCTCCCTTGGAGCGGATGAGATTTTTGATGTCGGCGGCGGTAATGACGATATCCTTGCCGTGGCTGCTTTCTGCCGCCCAGGCCAGGACAAACTCGTATCCTTCATCAGTAAGCCTTAGCCGGGGTGTGGCTACTTCCTGGAAGTTACCGGTCCGGTCGATGATGCCGGCCCGCCTGAGCTTCGCCAGGCAGTCAATTAAACCGCTGCCACATAGACCGGCCGGACGGCCGTCGCCTATTACTTCCAGCTCGACTTCATAGGTTTCCGGGTCGATGGTTACTCCTTCAACTGCTCCCTCCATGGCCCGCATACCGCAAGTGATGCCGCTGCCTTCAAAGGCCGGCCCCGCCGAACAGGCGCAGGATATGAGCCAGTCCTTATTCCCCAGAACCATTTCCCCGTTGGTGCCAATGTCAATGAAGAGGGTTAGTTCTTCTCCACTGGCAATGCGGGTAAAGAGGGCACCCGAGACAATATCGCCGCCCACATAGCTGGCTACGCTTGGGAAGACCTGGACGGTAGCCAGGGGATTAATGGCCAGCCCGATTTCCCCGGCAGTGAGGGCCGGCCACTCGGTAGCAGCAGGGATATAGGGTTGCAGGCGGATATACTTGGGATTTACGCCCAGCAGCAGGTGGCTCATGGTAGTGTTGCCGGCAATGACTGCAGCCGTCACCTCCGCCTGGTTAATCCCGTGGTTGGCCAGTAAAGAATTACTTATCTCATTAATGGTGGCCAGGGCCGCCTGGCGCAGTTCCTCCAGGCCCCCATGGTTACTGGTGGCGTGGATGATGCGGGAAATGACATCATCCCCGTATACCGCCTGGCGGTTATAACTACCGCCCTGGCCAATCCTCCGGCCGTTACGCAGATCCAGGAGGGAGACTACTACCGTCGTGGTACCCAGGTCTATGGCCAGGCCAAAGCTCCTGCCTGACCCGGCAGGGGTAACCCGTAAGAGGCGGTTATCAGCCCTGGCCAGGGTGACATCAACCTGCCAGCCGGCCTGGCGCAAGCTCTCCGGCAAATCCTGGAGAAGAGCTAAGCTCACCTGCCCCTCCACCCCTTTTTCTTTGCGCAGTGCCGTCAGCAGGCGGCTAGTGTCACTGGTGTTTTCCGTCAGGGTAGGCTCGGCGAGATGCAAGGTTACTACTTCACAGGCAGCCTCCAGGGGATAGGAACCCAGTAAATCAGTCAGGCCGTCCTGCAGCCGTCCCTTGTCCTGGAGGAGCACCTGGTGTTTGCTGAGGAGGGATTCTGCCGGAATCTCGATGGCTACATCACCCTGGATGATGGTCTGGCAGGCCAGGGTATAACCCTCTTCCTTCAATTTGGCCGGCAGGTGTCCTCCTTTAACCTGAACCTCTCCCCGGCGAACTTTAATGATACAGCGGCCGCAGGTACCGGCACCACCGCAGGTACTTTTCAGGGGCAGGCCGGCCTTTTGGGCCGCCTCCAGGACGGTGGTACCTGCCGTTACCTGGACCTGGATATTATCAGACATGAAGGTGACAGTAAAGTGCTTCATGACGCCAGGTTGGCCCGGGCAAAGGCCACGATACCGCTGGCTTCCCGGGGTCCTACCAGTACCTCCCAGCCTGTCAGGTCTTCCAGCTTGCCCTTCAGGACGGCCACTGCTCCGGGGATAATAATCCGGCGGTGCTTGACCTTATTTTCGAGACCCACTTTTTTCATGACGCCGGCAATCTTTTCAGCCTCAAACTTGCCATCGGCATAGGCCGTTAGCACGGACAGGCCATCGGTATCGACGGAAAGCAGGTAGCTGGGGATCTTGGTGCTTTCAATTTCTCCTTCTACCGAGTAATAGGTCAGGGAGAAGTTGGTGGTCACATAAACCGGTGAATTCTCATTAACGGCTCCTATTTCATTGAGTTTCTCTTCTACCCGGATGGGTACCTGTGGGTCGGTATAGAGATTCTGGCGCCAGGACAGCAGGGGTAACAGGTGTTCTTTGGCGGCGGTACGCAAAACTACCAGGCTGGCGTACTTGCTGATATAGTTCGTTGCCTGGAGAATTTCCGCCAGGGGATCGCCGGCCGTCGTCAGGGCAATAATGGGATAGCCGAAGGAACGGAAGCGTTTTTTAATGGCCAGGCGGCGGATCTGGGTAAAGTCGGCAACGGCACGGGAAGTTTCCCGGGCTCCGGGGTCAAGGACCAACTGCTTGCAGCCCAGGGCGACAATTTTGTCCACCAGGCCGGCCAGTTCTTCCAGGCCGTTACCATATACCGCCAGGGGACAATTAAACTCTTTAGCCAGGGTAGTCATGGCCTCGTAATTGGCAGCAGTGGCCGCATATAATAGGGGCTTGCGGTCGGCTACTCCCGCCACGGCAGTTTTTAACACGGCGGCATCGTTAGCCATGAGGATAAGGTTTAGCCGGGTAGCGGCAGCAACCGCAGCTACAGCTGCCTGGAAGGCATTGGGGTCATCGGCGTCGTGGCGGATGGCAATGGCCTGGATGGTATAATGCTGTCCCACCCGGTCAAATTGCAGTTCGTTGATGGCAGCAACTTTAGCCATTAACTCTTCGTTACTGAGGTTATCGCTTACCTGGATGGCAATGGCTGTTTCATGGTAGAAGCGCTTGTCGTGGCGGAAGAGTTCGGTCTCATCCCCCATCTCCACTGCTGCCGTACCTGTACCCAGGACTACCTTGGCAATGGGCGGGGCCGCGGCAGCATTAAGGGCCTCCCGGGCGGCATCGGAAACGTAGGGGCAAGAGTCCAGACTGGCTTTACCGGCCGCCAGGTTCATGGCAAAAGCCAGGCAGGTGGGCGTACCACATTCGCCACAGTTCTTTTTAGGCAGCTGTTTATAAATTTCCAGTCCCGTTAAAGCCATAACTTTTAACTCCTTTCCTTTAAGGTCAAATATACCGGGCCGGGTGTATGCGGGAGAGGCATATACCCGGCCTTGCTAGCTGCAGGAGTAGAGCTTACATAATGGGATCCATGGTTAGGGCCGGGTGGCCCACTTCTTCCAGGTAGGGCAAGATTTCATCAACGGTGGTGCCTATGGTTTCATCGGCAATTTTATCGATAAAGTTCTCGCCAAGACCTTCTTCTATGCTGCGCTGGACCAGGTCATCATGGAGGAAGTCCTTCAACGCTTTAGGCATCCAGACAATGCGGGCGATGCCGCCGTCGGCTTTAATGAATTTTTTACTGACAATATAGGTGCGGCCGATGCCCATGAAGCCAGGAGTCTGGACGCCGCCGCCAATCATGCCGGCCAGGGTGGAGAAGGTCATCCCGGAAGGGGTCATCCCGGCATGGTCGCGGGTAGTAATCATGATGCCGTTACACTCCGGCAGGATGGCCATGATGGCTTCAAAGCAACCGCAGGAAGTCATGGGGTTCTCCATAAGGGTATACAGGCATACCTGCTCCAGGTTACGATTGGAGGCAGTATAGAGGTAGTCGTTGACGCTCTTCCAGATACCTTTAACGGGATCAATCTCCCCTTCTTTAGCTATCGGCTGGTTGGGCCCGGCATGGTTGATTTCATAAGAAGCCTTGGCGTCCAGCCAGCTGACGGCGCCGCACAGGCCTACCCGCTCGGGGGTGACGATACAGACATGGTTAGGGGCAAAGGACTGGCACAGGACGCAGGAATAGAAAGTATCCACCGACTCGTCGGTTAAGCCGCGCATGCGGTCGTCACGCTCTTTGTATTTCTCCCGGGCGATTGCCAGGTACTCTTTAACTTTCGCTTCGTCGGTAAAGATGGTTACCTGGACGCGGTCGACAATGGCCGGGAATTCTTCCTTCATCTTGGCTACCAGGATTTCACCATAATGCTTGAAACGAAAACCTTTGGCCACGGCTTCTTTGCTAACCCGGAGCCAGTTAATGGAGCGCTGGCCGGTATGCCAGAGACCTTCACCGTAGTTAATGAAGTCGTGGATGCGCCGTTCCAGGACCCCTTCAAAGTCGGCCTGCATTTTACGGCCATAGATATCCACCAGGATACCCAGGGGTAAAGTGCTGCCTTCTGGTACCTGGTCAATATCCGGGCCGATAAGCTCGATCTTGCCATCGGTAATCTCCGCCTCGGAAACAGTACGTACCAGTTCAAAGGCCGGGCTCCGGTTACCACCCATTTCTACATACATATCGCCCTTGCGGATACTCTCCCCTTCAAAGGCCGGACCGAAGTTAATGGGCAGGTCGAGCTTAATCTTGGTAAGCTTGATGCCCCGGGTCTCCATAGCTATCTGAACTATTTTGTCATAGTCTTGGACGCTGAAGAACCAGTCGGGGATTTGCTTGTCTTCCGGCAAAGGTTGGTCGGTAATTACCGGGAAACCGGTAAAGATGGCGCCGAAGGCGGCGGCTGTCTTGACCATATCGTGCTCACCCAGGTAAAGGACGAAGGCGCGGATGCGGCGCCGCTGGTAGTCGCGCTGCTCTTCGCGCAGGCCCGGTGTTACGCCGCCAAACATCATCCCGGCCCGCAGGGCGTAGTTGGCGGCGTGGACGATCTGGGTGAAATTACCAAGGGGGTAAGCGATGTAGTCAATGCCCAGTTTGACGTTTTCCTCCAGCAGTTGTTCTACCGCCTCATCGCAGATGAAGAGCATAAAGCCCATACCCATGAGGTCCTTGACTATCTTCGCCAGGGCCTTGGAATCCCTGGCCCGGCCCAGGATAATGGCTTCCCCGGGGATGGTCCAGTCTACCATTTTGATACCAAAACGGCGGACGACCGGGTCGCCGATAAAGCCCGTCCAGGGCTCGGGTAAGAGGGGTTCTTCTGGCTTATATTTCAGGTAACGGAGGGCCTCGATAATTTCGGCCGCGTACCAGGTGGCTTCTCCTGCCAGGCGGGCATTTTCAAAATTAAGCACCGGGCTTATTTGCGCCCGCTTGCGGTTGAGGATGGGCGGTAAGTCGCCGAGTTTCTTTACCTCTTCCCCACTGTAGCAACGAATAACCGGTAAATAATAGGCGGTATCGGGATAACCGACGGGATGGTCGGGACCATAAGTCCGGATAGCCTGGTTTAAAAGGATCTCCGCATAGCTGGTGGCCGTAATGGCGCCATGGTAAACTTCCCGGAACAGGGATACAGGTTCTTTACCATCTGGAATAGCACCTTCGTAGATTTTATCAAAATCAGTCATTGCCTGGAACCTCCTTTAGTAACCCTGGCAGATTTTGGTTTCATAACGCTCAGCAACATTTTTGTGTACGCCCAGCTTCCAGGTGCGATATTCCAGGGCGTCGAGGATCTTCCGGGCAGCTACATGGGGATCCATTTCAAACATAAAGTAACCGCCATAAACGTCGCTGGCAATCTGGGTAAGGATACTGTAGATCAGGTCACTTCCTTCGACAGGAGGCATGGTACCGACGTGGGTCGGTACACCCAGGGATACCCACCAGGTGCCGATGGCTACCGCTTTACCGCTCATGGCTTCCGGGGCTGAGGCAACGAAGGGCACCTTGGGGGTATCAACGCCCAGGTCGTTGGCCATGGCCATGAGCAGGTCGGCGGCCCGGGAGTTATCCACGCATGAACCCATGTGGAAAACAGGTGGCAAGCCCATCTCAATATTAGCTCCCTGGCTGAGGCGGTTCAGGAAAGCTTTAAGGCCATCGCCACAGTAGGTTTCTACATTGGCCGGGTCCATTAAGCCAGCTTTTGCCGCTCCCTGGGCCGAACATCCGGTAGCGATGACAAAGACGTTATTTTTCAGCAACTCTTTCATAACAACCAGGTGCGAATTATCCTGGAACCCTTTCAGGTTATTACAACCGCAGATAAGCGCCACCCCGGCTAGTTCGCCGTCAAGGATGGCTTTATTGAGCACCCGGATGGGATTTTCAGGGTCCTGGGTAGCCAGGAGCTGTTGCAAGGCCTCCAGGCTCCAGCCGGCGACCACCCTGTTTTTGATTTGAGGGATAAAAACCGGCCGGTTGCTTTCTTTACGCTCTTTGAACGCCTCAATGGCCATGCGGATAGCAGTTTTGGCATTATCCAGGGCGGTAGCCGTCTGGTAGTCGAGGTGATAGGCGCCGGGGATCTTGGCGTTGTCGGCAGTGGTAATAATCCGGGTGTGATAACACTCGGCCACGGCACTGATTGAGGGCATTATGCACTGGACGTCGACGCACATGGCGTCAATGGCACCGGTGCAGATGGCCAGTTCCTGGGAGGCAAAGGAGGTGACCAAAGGTATACCCTGGCGCATTAGGACTTCATTGCCGGTGCAGCAAATGCCCACCAGGTTTATACCCTTGGCACCGGCAGCCCTGGCTTCCCCTTCCATTTCCCGGGCCGCCTGGACGATAATTTCACTTAGCAAGGGGTTATGACCGTGGAGGACAAAGTTAACCTCATCCGGGTCCAGGACGCCCATGTTGGCTTCACTGACCACCGGCTGGGGGGTACCAAAGAGGATGTCGGAAAAATCAGTGGCAATATGTTCACCGGCATAGTCAGCCAGGGCTACGCGGATAGCACTGAAGACCAGGTTAACGGGGTCGTTATCCATACCCATATGAGCCTGGTTGACCAGTTCGGAAATAGAGGCATGGATCCCGTAGGGGACAACATTGTGGGTACGGAATTTTTCCCGGCGGCCTTCAGTTATAGTTGTCATCAGCCAGGTGGCCTCACCCTCACCCTTCAGGCGGCGGAAGTCTTCCAGGGCTTTCTCCCCTACTTCCTGGGCCAGTTCCATAACGCTTTTGCCTTCTACCTCAATACCTACACGCCGGCAGACTTCCTTTAACTTGGCTTCATCCTTGACAGTATAGTCCGGCGCTTTCCCATTAGCCATTTCTACCAGGGCATGGGCAATATGATTGCCGTGCTCACTGTGGGCCGCAGCTCCCGTGAGGAGCATTAAACCAACGTTACGGGCAACGATGGTCCAGGCTGAAGCGCCGCAAATACCGCGACTGCCAGGACCATCGGCGGCCTTGATGCGGCAGGGGCCGGCCATGCAAAAACGGCAGCAAATACCTTCATACCCGATTTTACACTGGGGCTGCTGGGCGACAAAGCGATCAAAGGCGGTTATTACCTTGTCGTCTCTGCTTTTAGCCAGCATTTTCAGGGCTGCCGGGTCGACGGTACGGTCCCTGTTTTTGGGTTCCATGACCCGCGGGGCCTCTGAGGGCCTGCAAGTGTGGGTAAGATCGCGGAACCTGGGCATATTACTTACCTCCTTGGTCTTTTTACTCCTTTTAATACAATGGCTATCTCTACGGAGAACTCCGGTTCTCCTGCATATGCCCAGGCAACATCCAGTTAGCTTAGCAACCTGGTAGCCAGCTCGGCAATACCTGCTGCGGTAAAAGACTGCTCACGGGTAAAACCGGCAGCCTGGTCTAAGATTTCTGTTTGGAAGGGAATCAGGCCAATGACATCGCCTGGCGGCAGGTGGTTGAGGATAAATTCTTCATCCTTGGATTGACGCAATTTATTGCCCACAAATTTTATTTGCTCAATACCAAGTTCTGCGGCTAGTTTTTGGACGACACGGGCAGTCTGGACACTGACCAGGGTGGGTTCGGTAACAATCAACATGAGATCTACCCCGCGGGCCGTACCCCGGGTCAGGTGCTCAATGCCTGCACCCATATCCAGGACCACCATTTCCTGGCGTTTCAGGATGAGGGAATTGACCATGGCATTCAAGACGGCATTTTCCCGGCAATAGCAGGTAGATCCCCCGGGTTTGATGGCCCCCATTTTCAAAAAAAGGATATTCCCGTTCCTTATGGTATAATCTTGCAGCAGGCTATCTACTCCTGGGTTTAAAGAAAAGAAGGCGCCGCTACCGCCTGTGCGTTCGGCAATTAACTGTCGCATATCCACAATGGGTTTAAGGGTACCCAGCCTTTCCTCAGGGAGCCCCAGGACCATCCCCAGGCTGGTATCGGGATCAGCATCGACGGCATATACCTGGTAACCATGCCGGGCAAAACATTTAATTAAACCGGCAGCAATGGTGGTTTTGCCGACGCCACCTTTCCCGGAAATGGCCAGCTTCACTCGAACACCTCCTTTGTTCAAAAAAATGGACATACATTTTTCCGGTTATATTAGTGAACTTCTACACAAAGTCCGTTTTTCCTGCTACCCTTTCCCTGAACTGCTTGTTAATTTTTGCTCTCTTCTCATCCCGGGCAACAAATCATTCAATTTAATTTTATTGCTCCTGCACCTTTCAACCCTCTATTTCATCCAGTCAGCCAATATTATAAACCATTTGATACAAAAATGGAATAATTTTTGTTAATTAAGAAAGCGCTCACAAAAGAAAGCCTGCCGTTACATATTGAGTATTATCTTAACGGCAGGCCTTATTTGTGTCAATAGTTTAATACAATAACTTTGCTTAATAAGCTTATTATCTAATTTTACTGTTCTCCCTTACTGGCTAGTTTCGCTTCTAATTCAGCCACCCTTTTTTCCAGGGCTGCCATTTCGGCCTTAGTTACCAGGCCCCATTCATTGCGTAAGCGATTAATTTCCCTACTAACGGTTTCCTGGAGAAGGGCTTGCTGTTCTTTACCTTTGTTTAAAAGTTGCTCAACAAAATTTTTTACTTCTTCCCGGCGGAGTTCCCCCTGGTGGACCAGCTCTTCGGCTACTTCTTCTGCTTTTTCCTTGGTCAGGAACATGGCTCCCAGGCCGGCGAGGAAAACTTTGCGCATGAGATCCAGCATAATCCTTGACTACCTCCCTGTTTCGAATAACTTTCCTGGATTATTATACCATATTCCGGCCGGGTTATGTTTCGGGTTTAATAAAAAAGCTCCTTAAAGGAGCTTAAGGGGTAGAAGCATCTTTTTTGGTAAAGGAATCTTTGGCGCCACATTCAGGGCACTTGCGGGGTTTGCAACGGGCATCTTTTTCATAACCGCACTGGGTGCATTGCCAGACTGCCATGGCCTGTACCTGCCTTTCTAATAATAGTTACTGATATGATTATAAACTGCCCCGGGTCTTCCTGTCAAGGTTTAAATTACCTTGACTTGGTACACCAGGTGTGAAAAAATATAAATATCTACAGTCAAGGAGGCTCTTGCCTTGCTCCCCCAAAGTAATATCCTTCCCGCTCCCCACCCCCGGCGGTGGCTCATCCTTTTTGCCGTCATGACCGCCGGCATAATGGGGCCTATTGATGGCAGCGTGGTAAATGTGGCCCTGCCAACTATTAGCAGGGTTTTTAATGCCGATTTAAATACGGTAGGCTGGGTGGCCATGGCCTATCTTTTAGTTTTAGGGAGCTTAATTTTAATCTACGGTCGCCTGGGGGATATGTACGGTTTTCGCCGGGTGCTTTTAATGGGAATTGCCATTTTTACTGTAGCTTCTGGAATTTGCGCCTTGGCCCCCAATATATGGATCTTGATTGCCTTTCGCGCCATCCAGGCCATTGGTGCCGGGATGTTTATGGCCATGGGCCCGGCCATTATAACCTCAGTTTTCCCACCTTACGAACGCGGGCGCGCCCTGGGTACCAACGGTATGATTATTGCCACCGGCCTGGCCCTGGGACCGACCCTGGGCGGTTTGCTAGTCACGGTAGCCGGGTGGCAGGCCATCTTTACCATTAATATTCCCATTGGTATCCTTAGTTATATCTTGTGCCGGCAGGTAGTACCAGCGACGAAAGATTTGCAACCGCAGCGGTTTGATTTAACTGGTGCGGCCCTGGTTTTTTTCTCTTTGAGCGCTTTCCTGCTGGCCGGCAGTTATGGCGAAGAATGGGGCTGGACTTCACCGGTCACCTTAATGCTGGGTTTGATGTTTTTAGTTGGTACCTGGACCTTTATCCGCTGGGAGCGCCGGGTTGAACAACCCATGCTGGATTTAACCCTGTTCCATAATAAGGTGTTTACTGCGGCCAACTTTGCGGCCCTGATGAACTTTATGTCCCAGTATGCCATGATTTTTTTGATCCCTTTTTACCTGCAGCAAATATTGAACCACACTCCCGGGCAGGCCGGTTTAATTTTAACGGCCTCTCCCCTGTTGACTCTTTTAATCGCCCCTGTTAGCGGGGCCCTATCGGACCGCCTGGGAACGCGCTGGCTGGCCTTTACGGGGCAGGCTATCGTCAGTATAACCCTTTTCCTGATGGCCGGTCTAAAAGTTACTTCCCAGGTCCTGGATATTATCTGGCGCTTATGCCTCTTTGGTTTTGGCACCGGTATCTTCCAGTCCCCCAATAATAGCGCTGTGATGGGTAGTATCCCCCGCCACCGGCTGGGTATTGGCTCCGGCGTCCTGGCTACGGTCCGCAATGTGGGTATGGTGCTGGGGATAGCCGTTAGCAGCGGCGTCTTTACCTGGCAACGGGAGGCCAAACTGGCTGTCCTGGGACCTGCCGGTACAACCATGGCTTTTATGGCCGGGTTGAAGGCCGCCTTCCTGGTTGGTACTTGCCTGGCTGCTGCTGGTGCCCTGGCCTCCCTGGTAAGGAGCGATAATTTACCCTCAAGCGGGCAGTAAGGTATTGCCTGCCGGACGCAGGCATGTTAAAATATGAATGCTGCCGGGATGTAGCTCAGTTTGGCTAGAGCACCTGCTTTGGGAGCAGGGGGTCGCAGGTTCAAATCCTGTCATCCCGACCAGCGTTTTTGTGCCAACGTAGCTCAGCCGGTAGAGCAACTGACTTGTAATCAGTAGGTCAGGGGTTCGAATCCCCTCGTTGGCTCCAGGGAAAACTAGAAACGCCAACGGCTTCTAGGAGTGGGCCGCTGGCGTTTACTTTTTTAAAGGGTGAAGCGGAGCGTTTAAGCGCTTGCAGGTTTACGCTGACGTAATCGGCCCTGGCTGTGGGGCTGGGAATTGGCAGGCTACCTCTTTTAGTCCCTGGAGGTGCATCTTTATGGCTTCTGCCATGTTCTGCCTGGCCTCTTGCGGCGTATTGCCGGTCGCAACGCAGCCGGGAAGGTCGGGCGAATAAGCGGAATAATTGTCGCCGGGCAGGCCTGCCGGCTGCACCACCTCAATGATAAAGGGCCCAGCCCTTGCCGCCACCAGGCGTATTCGGGCCGCCTGCAGTCCAGACCTACCCATTTCACATCCCAGCCAGCGCCTTCCCAGTTCTGCGGCCACTACTAGGGTAGTGCCGGAACCACAAAAGAAATCAGCCACCAGGTCTCCGAGGTTGGAGGAAGCTTTGATGATGCGCCGCAGGAGGCTTTTATTTTTCTGGGTGGCAAAGCCGGTCTTTTCCCTGGACATAGATGCTGCCGTCCGGCGCCAGCAGCTTTTTCATGAGCTGGAGGCGGGGGTAGAGCATATCCAGTTAGGCCTCCATGCCCCCGGCCCAGGTATCCTGGTAGGCCGGGCGTTCGATTACCGGGACTTCCTGACCGGGAGCCGGTAATGGGAACCCGGTAACTGTAATTGGCCTGGCTGAAAAAAGGCGGATCGATATATATCAAAGTTAATTTTACCTTCATACCCTTCGGCCAGGAGGGCGAGTATGGCTTGGAGGTTGTCACCGTAAATAAGACGGTTGAGATCTGGATTTCCCGCGGCGATTTCTTGTTGAGGCATGTCGTTGTGGCCTGCTTGGGGGATGACCAGCTCTTGCGCCCGGAAAATAAATTCACCCGCCCGTGGTTCCCCCGCCGGTTTTGTCTCCCAGACCAGCCGGGCAGAACTATGCGGGGGCAGGCGCCTGTTAGCCATGGCTGACATCTATCCTTTATTTCTAGGCTAGCCGCCTGGGAGGCGCACGAGGGTAACTCCCAGAACGGGACTTCTTAACCGCAACCGGCCGGCATCATGGCGGCCGCCTTCAGGCTCTCTTCCTGGATCTGCTCCAGGATGCGGGTCTTGAGCTCCAGGAAAACCCGGGAATTTTCTATAACGAAGATTTATTCGCCGTTGAAACCGGGAATCCTGCCAGCAGGTAAGCGCCGGCTCTGGCGCAGTGCATTTTTATTAAGACCCTGGAAGCAACCTGCCTACTCCGGATTCTCCGGGACTGCCTTGCCTCCCGCCCCTTTAAAGGTGTAGGATAGTTATTGTTTGGGGGTGTAGCTATGAAGCTCGTCTATATTAACCCGGAGACAAACCTGGACCTCCTGGCCGGCAGCCTGTGGGACGGCCGGGGCGAGGATTGCCGGCAGCAAGTAGTTATCAGCATCCGCCAGGGCCGCATCGCCGCTGTACGGCCACAGGAAACGGCCGTTACAGAAAAAAATGCCCGGCAGATCAACCTTGCTGGATTGACGGTCTTACCCGGCTTAATCGACGCTCACGTCCACCTGGCCCTGGACGGCATCGATTTTCAGGCCTCCCTGGCCCGCTGGCAGGACCAGCCGGCCAGGGAAGCGGCCCTGGCCCGGGCCCTGCGGGCATCCCTGGAGTATGGCCTGGTAGCTATAAGAGACGGCGGCGACCGGGAGGGTCTCAACCTCCAGGCGCGGGAATGGGTCCGGACTGGCAAATACCCGGGTCCCCAGGTGGTGGCCACCGGGATGGCCGTAACGAAAAAAGGAAAATACGGTTCTTTTCTTGGTCCCGGCACCACCGACCCGGCTTCCATCAGGGAGTTGATTGCCGGCCTGGTAAACCGGGGCGTAGATCAGGTTAAAATAGTGGTTTCCGGCTTAGTTACTTTCCACCGCTACGGCGAGGTGGGAAGCCTGGAATTTGACGCTGCCGAACTGGCTACCGCCGTAAAGGCGGCCCATGCGTCCGGGCGGCCGGTGATGGCTCATGTCAACTCGGCCGCTGGCGTGAACCTGGCCATGGCCGCCGGGGTGGATAGTATTGAACACGGCTATTTTCTCACCACGGCCCAGCTGGAAACCATGGCTGCCAGGGGTACATACTGGGTACCGACTGTCGCCGCTATAGCCAACCGGCTTTCAGCCACCGTGAAACAGTTCTACCCGGAAAGGGAAAAGGAAATTATTCAGCGGACCCAGGAATCCCAGCAGCAGATGATTGCCCGGGCCTACCGTCTGGGGGTGAAGCTGGTAGTAGGCACCGATGCCGGTGCCCCCGGTGTCTACCACGGGGAATCTTATCTGGACGAACTGCTGTACTGGCACCGGGCCGGCGTCCCGGCGGCGGCTGTCCTCCGGGCGGCTACGGTTACAGCTGCAGCCGCCCTGGGGCTGGACGGGGAACTGGGGCAGGTAAAACCCGGCTACCGGCCCTGCCTGATTGCCGTTCGGGGTAACCCCCTGGAGGATTTAAAGGTCCTTGCCCAACCTGAAATGGTTTTTATTGACACCCCATAAAAATATCCTAAACTTTTAGCCATTTTGCCGCCGCACATCTACCTGGGGGCTCTTCCTGCCCAACTATCAGTTGTCCTTTCCCTGGGTTTATGCTATATTTTTACTAAGATTTTTGCCAGGGAGGGCTTTCCTTTGTCCATTGTGCGGGCGCACTTCTGGGTGAAGGGACTGGTCCAGGGAGTGGGTTTTCGTTATTTTGTCCTGCGGCAGGCGGCGGCTCTGCAGTTAAACGGATGGGTGCGGAACCGCTATAACGGCAGCGTTGAAGGGGTAGTTGAAGGACCGACTGAAAGGGTGAAAGAGTTCCTGGACCATTGCCGGCGGGGGCCCGCCCTGGCCGAAGTCCAGGAAGTGAGGATCCAGTATGAAGAGCCAAAGGGCGAAACAACCTTTAGAATTAGAAGTTCCATTTGAATTGAGCCATAGTGATTGGACCCCTATTTCAGTAAAGCCTGGAAGTAGCAGCCTCCAGGCAAGGGGGCAAGAAGTTGGGTGCAGTTAATCAAGCTTACCAATTACCAGGGGTCCATGCCGTAGGAGCATAATCACCGCCAGGCCCAGGCCGAAGACAAAATACCAGCCGGGTCCCAGGCGCCACCAGAAATAAAATGGCAGGTAGCTGAATATGACCATGGTTGCCAGGTCGCTGTTGCGGGAGAGGAATACCAGCAGGCCAAGGGCAATGGCCGCCGGCGGGACTACCGGCGCATAAATGGCCAGGGCTGCACCCAGGCTGGTGGCCAGGCCCTTCCCGCCTTTAAATTGCCAGTAGAGGGGCCAGTTATGCCCGGCCACGGCTGCCAGGGCCATGGCGACGGCCAGCTCTATTCCACCCCACTTCCATCCCAGGGTCGCAAGCAGGTAACCTTTCGCCGTATCCCAGAGGAAGGTGGCAATACCTGCCATCACCCCCAGATTGCGGAGGACGTTCATGGTACCGGCATTACCGCTGCCCACCCGGCGCACATCCACCCGGTGCCAGAGGCGGCCGGCAATATGCCCCCCGGCCAGGGAACCGGCCAGGTAGGCCAGCAAGGTGCCTGCCAGAGCCAGCGACCAGAGCAACAAAACTCCCTCCCCCTCAATTAAATTACACTTTATTTAACTATAGTTCTAAAAACGGAGATGGAGCGGAGATGGTGTGGAGATGATCCGGGTTAGTTATTTAAGTCAAATTTAACCGGACCAGTTTAACCGTTTTTATAGCCGTGATAATAAATTCACTTTTCAACGGGGTGGATGCTCGTGTTGTAAGGAGCATCAGCAGAGGCTAAAAATGGCAATCGCTGGTTATTTTTAAAATAAACTCATCCCCTTTTAGCATCCGACCAACACCAAGCATAGGATATGTATGGAACGGCCGTGCTGAAGGGGGGGGATACAGTTGGAAGATCTCAGTCGCTTCTTTACCGTTATCGGAGCGGTCTTTGCGGCGGCCAAAGGCATTACTGACCAGCTCAAGGCCCGCTGGCCCTGGCTGGGGGAACCAAGGGATGATCCCCGGGAGGAAAAACAGCGGGAGCTATGGGTGATTTTATTTAACGCCGTTATCGCCGCCCTCCTGGCCGGTATGGCCTCGATTGATGTCTTTGCCCTGATGGGACTGAATGCCTTTGCCGGCCTGAAGGCTGCTTATCCTGGCCTTTATTCATTGATTAATATGGTTGCCGTGGGCCTGATGTCTACCTTTGGCAGTCCCTTCCTCCATGAAATCCTGTCGATCCTGATTGAATTCAAGGAAAACATTCGCCTACGTAACCAGATGGCCACCTTGCAGCTTCTGCCGGTTAAGAAAGTCGAAACACACAGGCAAGAAAAATGAAGGGGGGACTGTTTTACGACACGGGCGTGAAATAACTTAAATGGCCAGTTTAGACCTGGAACGATAAGGAATGAGGCCTAGCAGATCATCTTTATTTTTCGGGGCTGGCGCCGCTGCCGGCAGCCAGCCTTTATTTTTCAGGTCTTCGTAGACATCCAGCAGCCAGGGCCGGGCCAGGCCGGCAGCCTCCAGGAGGGTGGCATCGCTAAAGATTTCGGCCGGCGTCCCGGCGCCAATTACCTGGCCACCAGCCAGGACGTAAATATAGTCGGCCCAGGTATAGGCTATGTCCACGTCGTGGGTGGATAAAATAATCGCCTTACCCTGGCGGCTGATATCTTCCAGCAAGGCCATCACATCCCGGGTTGAGCGCGGGTCCAGGTAGGCCGTCGGCTCATCAAAGATGATAAGCCGGGGTTCCATGGCCAGGACGCTGGCAATGGCCACCCGCTTTTTCTGGCCATAGCTTAAGAAATGAGTTGGCTTATCCTGGAGGTCGGCTATACCCGTTGCCGCCATGGCGGCTTCAACCCTTTGCCCCACCTCTTCCCTGCTCAGGCCCAGGTTTAATGGTCCAAAAGAAATTTCCTGTCGGACGCTGGCTGAAAAGAGCATGCTGTCGGGGTCTTGAAAGACGATACCCACCTGCTGGCGTAAATCTGTTAATGCTTTATGGCTGTAATTAATCCTGGCCCCGGCAAAGTAGATACACCCCTCCTGGGGCCTTAAGATGCCGTTAAAATGAAGGAAAAGGGTTGATTTGCCGGCGCCATTGGGACCCAGGACGGCAATTTTCTTACCTTCAGGGATGCTTAAGGTAACATGCTGCAGGGCCCGGGTACCGTCAGGGTAAGTAAAGGAAACCCTTTCTGCTTCTAAAAGGGCGGCCAAAAGGTCCACCTCCGGTAGTCGGCATTGAGGTTGGTGTCAAAAAGACACGAGGAGGAGCCGGTCTGAAGACGGCCGGTTTATGTAAGCAGCATTAAAATAACTAAAACCAGGTCAAAGCTGGCGGCCAGGCATAAAAAGGGCCAGGAGAAAGGATAAGCAACCTCCAGTACTTGTAGCTCTTCATGGTAGCCCCGGGCTGTCAGGGCGGTAAATAATTCCTGGGAACGCCGGTAAGTCTTAATAAAAAGGTTGGCCGCCAGCTGGCCCAGGGAATGATAAGACGTGCGCAGGGAGGCATAGCCCAGGCGGGAGGTCTGGGCGGTATAAATGTCGTTTACGGTTGCCAGTAGGACAAAGATAAAGCGGTAGGTCAGGCTGATTAAATCCACCAGCAGGGCGGGGACGCGGAGCTGTCTGATGACGGTAAGGATATCCACTATGGGGGTCGTTAGGGAAAGAAAATAAAGACAGGCAACGGCCCCCAGGGACTTGAGAAAAATTTTTCCGGCCAGGTGCATACCGGCTGGGGTGAAGCCCAAAGTCCAGCCCAGGAGGGTCACGCCCTTAAGACTGGCCTGTGGCTGGCTGGTAATGGTGAGGGCGATCATGGCCACCCCCGCTACTAAAAAAGAAAAGGGTACCAGGAAAAGTTGCAGGTAAAAACGGGCCGGGATGCCGGCGACCCCAATGGTAGCCCCGGCCATCAGGGCAATGATGATGGCCGGGATTAAAGGCCGGGGCGCCACCAGGGCGATCAGGAGGGTTACCAGGGCAAAGGCTACTTTTTCGCCCGGGTGGATGTTTTTCAACCGGTTGCTATAGGCATACTGGTCAATGCTGAACATTTACTTTTGCTCCCGCTGTTTCTTGCCTTTGCTGTAGCCCAGGAAGTAGCAAACAATACCGCTACCGATGGCTGCCTGGGCGGCAAAGAGGAAGGATTCCACTTCCCCGCTGGGGGGTTCCCAGACAGGTTTAAACCAGGGTTCATAATCAGGCCGGATCTGGGTAATAGTCTCTTCCGCCTGGTCGTCAGCACCAGCAAATTCAGCGCTGCGGTGAAGGAAAAAGGGTGCCACTGCCAGGAGAATAACGATCAAGAGTAAGAAGATATTTTTCTGGGCGGTACTCATTTCTTGTGCACCTCCATGAACTGGTTGCGGCCTCCCACCACCAGGGCCTTTTCATCTAAAATAGATAGCTCCTGCAATTCGTTTTTATTATAAGTGACTAGCAAGTTAAAGACGATGACGGTTAAGATACCTTCGCTAATGGCCAGGGGTAACTGGGTGACGGCAAAGATACCCATGAATTTTAGCATGGACGCGAGCACCCCTCCGGGTTGGGCCGGGAAAGCCAGGGCCAGCTGCAGGGAAGTGGTGACGTAGGTCATCAGGTCCCCCAGGGTAGCGGCCAGGAAGACGGCTACGGGCATTGAGCCATTGAGCCTCCGTACCAGGCGGTAAAGGCCGTAGGCCACAAAGGGTCCGACGACGGCCATGGAAAAGGTATTGGCACCCAGGGTGCTTAAGCCGCCGTGGGCCAGCAAAAGGGCCTGGAAGAGGAGGACGATACCACCCAGGATACTCATGGCTGCCGGGCCAAAGAGGATGGCCCCCAGACCTACCCCGGTGGGATGGGAACAGCTACCGGTTACTGAAGGGATTTTCAGGGCCGACAGGACAAAGGCATAGGCGCCGGCCAGGCCTAAAAGCATTTTCAGGCCGGGATTGCTTTTTACAGTTTGCTGGATGGACCGCAGGCCCCAGAACCAGAAGGGCAGGACAACGACAAACCAGAAGGCGGCCCAGTTAAACGGGAGGAAGCCTTCTGCGATATGCATGGCAAAGGCCGGCCCGGCCAGTAAGGCCATAGCCAGCAGGAGATATAGGGTTAGCCAAGTTGTACGGCGGAACATTGTATGTACCCTCCTTAAATTTTGGAAGTAATACCTATCTTTGTTCTTCGCTTTTTACCGGTGCTATCTTTTTTAATATATCAATAACTTCCGCCACTGAATAGACCGGATAACGATACTGGATTGCCGGCCTTTTAATTATGACCACCGGTATTTTTAGAGCCAGGGCGGCGGCAATTTTCGCCTCGGTACCGCCGGCCGGGCCGGCATCCCGGGTGATGATAACGCCGGCCTTATATGCTTTAAACATGGCTTTGTTCATTTCTTTAGAAAAGGGTCCCTGCATGGCTATAATGTCACGGGGCGTTAAACCCAGGTCCTGGCATTTTTTAATTACCTGGTGTTCAGGTAAAACCCTGACAACAATTCGTTTGTCTTTAAGTAAAGGGTTTTTGACGAACACTTCCAGGTTATTGGTACCGGTAGTTAAAAAGATAGTCTCCCCCAGCCTGGCGGCAGTCCGGGCGGCTTCTTCCCAGGTTGCTACCTGGTATATTAGGCTATCATCTGGCAACAGGGTTTCAGGCCGTAAGAACCGCAGGTAATATAGCTGTTGTTGTTGGCACCAGGCTTCCAGGGTCCGGGATAGCTGGTTGGGATAAGGAAGGGTGGCGTCAATGACTGCTTCCAGTTGCCTGCTACCCCCCAGGGTAGCTAAATTACCTTCCGTTAAGGGACATGTTAATATTAACGTTGCACCATCCTGCCGGGCCAGTTGTTCGCCATAGGCACTGTCGGTCCAGGTAACAATTTGATAGCCTGCCTGCCCGAGGCTGCGGATTAACTGCCGTCCCTCGCCGGTACTCCCTACCACTAAAATCAAAACGCGCTGTCCTCCCTGTAGAAACTAAAAACCCCGGCTACTTTGCCGGGGGAACCAGTGGTGCCGCTAAACAGGCATACCTAAATACACCACCTCCCCGGGTTAAGGCCCTGGTGGCATCAGGATAGGCTGGCCTGTTGGCCGGGCATCATCGGTGGCTGCAAGTTCCCGCTTCCAGGCGGCGTTTTGCGCAACCTCTCCCCTGCCGGCGGCTGAATTTAAGCCCGGTCTTCTCGAGACCGCGCACCCATTCTGTATGCATTTTAAAAAGCCATTGAAGGATAAGTTTTAGATAACATAACAACTGAGGAGCAACATGATAAAACCCCCTGCTCCTACAAAAGCAGAGGGTTTGCTTGCCATACTCTGGCCAACCACCCCCTATCCGGCGTAGGGGTAAAGGTTCCCAGACAACCGGTATCCTGACTCGGGATCATAACTCCAGCACCGCCTTCCCAGGTATTACCCAGTGGCTTTATGGTGCTTGCTCCCCCTCACAGTGGCGGGACCGTGTCAGAATTGCACTGACTTCCCGTATTTGCCTGGAACATATTCACTTTAAGGTTATTCTATCATAACCTGGATAGGATGTCCAGGGGGTTTAAACCGTGTTCTTAGATTCCTGATGATTTTTTGCCTGATAGAAGTTATGCCAGTCCGGCCCTTTGGGCAACGCGCAAGACTGCCTCATTAGCCTTTTTCCGGACCTCACCGGCATCTATAGTTTTCAGTTCGCCCCTCTCCATGACGATTTTGCCGTCCACCATGGTCATGGTAACATCAGAACCCCGGGCCTGGTAGACCAGTTGGGTGTAGACGTTGACGCCAGCCGCAGGCTGGGTATGGAGGCCCGCCAGGGAAACTATGGCCAGGTCGGCCTTTTTCCCTACTTCCAGGCTACCGATTTCCTTTTCCATTCCCATGGCCCGGGCCCCGCCCAGGGTGGCCATCTCAAAGACCAGGGGTGCCGGCATGGAGGTGGGACCATGGATAGGCTTCTGGATCAGCGCCGCCAGCCGCATTTCCATAAAGGCATCCAGGTTGTTATTATTGGGCGCGCCGTCAGCGGCCAGGGAGACTACCGTCCCCCGGCTCAAAAGATCCGGTACCGGGCATATGCCGGAAGCCATTTTTAAGTTGGATGATGGGCAGTGGACCACTTTAGTACCGGTGCGGGCCAGGATATCCTTCTCCTCTTCGCTGAGCCAGATACAGTGGACCAGGATGAGGTCGGGGCCAGTGAGGCCGATATCGTCCAGGTAGAGGACATTGCGCCGGTCGTGGAGTTTTTCCACAAGGGCGCATTCACCCCGGTTTTCCGAAGCATGGGTATGGATTTTAACGCCGTAATGGCGGGCGAGATCCCGGACTTCTAATAATAATTCCTCGGTACAGGAAACCACAAAACGGGGCTCAAAGGCGTACTGGATGCGGCCATTGTCGTAACCGTGCCATTTCTCCAGTAGGTCGACGCTCTCTTTCAGGGAGGCGTCGGTACTTTCCTTCAGGCTGGCCGGGACATCATCGCCAAAGTCCATCATCACCTTGCCGGTAATGGCCCGGATGCCGCTTTGGGCGATGGCCTCAATGGCCGCCTCCGTATGGTGGACACTTTCCATGTCTACGATGGTGGTCGTACCGCTTAAGAAGAGCTCACTGATGCCCAGCAGGGCGGAATAATAAAGGGACTCGGGATCGTGGGCTCCTTCCAGGGGCCAGATACGCAGGCGCAACCAGTCCAGGAGTTCCAGGTCGTCGGCGCGGCCGCGGAAGAGGGCCTGGCAGAGGTGGATATGGGGCTGGATGAGGCCGGGGATGACGAGTTGGCCGCTGGCATCGATGACCTGGTCGGCGGTAGCCGGCGTCCGGCCAATGGCGGCGATACGGTCGTTTTCGATGTAGATGTTGCCCTGGAATACTTCCCTCTGGGGGTTCATGGTGACCAGGGTACCGTTTTTGATTAAAATACTCATTTCTTCTCTCCTTCTTTTTCCCGCAGGGCGGCCAGAATTTTTTCCGGTGTAACCGGTAACTCCGTAATGCGAACTCCTACAGCGTTATAAATGGCATTGATAATGGCCGGTACTGTGGGGATGGTAGCGGGTTCACCCACTCCTTTGGCGCCATAGGGACCGGTGGGCTCATAAGTTTCCACAATCAGGGGTTGAACCTCGGGCATATCCAGGGTGGTAGGTATCAAGTAGGTGGAAAAGGAATTATTAACGATCCGGCCCTGCTGCAGGTGGACCTTTTCCAGCAGGGCCATGCCGAGGCCCTGGGCGATACCGCCTTCAATCTGTCCCTCTACCCCTTTCCTGTTAACGGCCCGGCCGACATCATGGGCAGCGATGAATTTTAAGACCCGAACCTGGCCCGTTTCCGTATCCACTTCCACTTCCGCAATCTGGGTACCAAAGGCATAGGGCCAGTAGGGCGCTCCCTGGCCGGTCTCCCGGTCAACGGCTGTGGTATGGGTGACGAAGGTTCCCTGCCCTACCAGGCGGCAGCCGGCCAGGCGGGCCCGGGCGGCAGCCTCGGGATAAGTTATTTGTTTCTTGGGGTAACCCTTGACGTAAATTATTCCTTCGCGGGCTACCAGGCCGGCGATGGTATTGACCCCCAAGAGGGTGCGGGTGTACTCAAAAAGAACTTCCCTGGCCTGGCGGCAGGCCATTTGCACGGCATTGCCAGAAGCATACGTCTGGCGGGTGGCTGCCGTCGTGCCGGCATCGGGGGTGGTATCGGTGTCAGCGGTGATTACTGTTACCCATTCATAGGGCACCCCCAGCTCCTCGGCAGCTATTTGGGCCAGGACGGTACTGGACCCCTGGCCGCAGTCTACTGCCCCGCTGCGGACGGTAGCCGTCCCGTCATCATGGATCTCTACGGTCGCCGTCGAGACATCGGGAAAGCCATTACCATAACCAGTGCCATACAAAAAGCAGGCTATGCCTATACCGCGTTTTTTACTCATTCTCCTTCCCTCCCGGCATTAAATCTTCCGGTGACCAGCCGGCGGCCCGGGCCGCCTGGAGCATGGTGTCTATAAGGCCGACACTACTTTCCAGGACCTGGCCGGTGGCAGTTATATCCCCCTGGCGGAAGGCATTGAGCCAGCGGATGGTAAAGGGGTGGAGGCCCAGGCGGCTGGCCAGTTCGTCCATCTGGCTTTCGTAAGCCAGGGGTGGCTGGGTGGCGCCAAAGCCGCGCATGGCCCCGGTAAAGGGATTATTGGTATAAACCGCATAGGCATCAATCTTGACGTTGGGGATGACATAGGGACCGGTGGCATGGATGGCCGCCTTGCGCAAAACGTTGGGGGCCCAGGAAGAATAGGCGCCGCTGTCGCCGATGATTTCGGCCTCCAGGGCCGTTAACTTTCCTTCCCTGGTGGCCCCGGTCTTATAGCGCATGATCATAGGGTGGCGCTTGCTGTGGGCCAGGAAGGATTCCTCCCGGCTGAGAACCATTTTGGCCGGGCGCCGGGTATGCACGGCCAGGAGGGCTACTAGGGTCTGCAGGGTCATATCTTCCCGGCCGCCGAAGGCACCGCCCACGGCCGGGGCCACGATGCGGATGCGGTCCTGGTTCCAGCCCAGCACCCGGGCTACTTCTGTCCGGTCCCAGTGAACATACTGGGTGGCCACGTAAATTACCAGGTGGCCGCGCTCGTCCAACCGGGCCACGGCGGCCTCCGGCTGGAGAAAGGCATGGTCCAGGAGCTGGGTGCGGTAGGTATTTTCCACAATCACGTCGGCCGCGGCGAATCCCGCTTCGACATTACCTTTGCGGATGGGCAGGTGGTAAATAACGTTGTCCCGGTCGGGATGGACCCTGGGAGCCCATGGCTGCATGGCAGCTACGGGATCTAAAAGGGCCGGCAGTTCTTTATAGGTCACCTTTATTTTAGCTGCCCCGGCCCTGGCGGCGGCCGGGGTGGTGGCACCTACCAGGGCGACGACGTCATTCACAGAGCGTACTTCGTCCCGGGCCAGGACGGGCATGTCCTGGTAGACGACACCGTGGCTATTATGGCCGGGAATATCACGGGCCGTAAGGACGCAGAGGACCCCCGGAACCTGCAGGGCGTCCGAGGTTTCAATATTGACAATCCGGGCATGGGCATGGGGGCTGCGAATAGCCTGGCCGTAAATCATCCCCGGGAAATTAATATCCGCCGGGTAGATGGCCTGGCCGGTGACTTTGGCCCGGGCTTCCATCCTGGCCGGGGAAGTACCGATAATCGGCATGTTAAACCTCCTTCCGGTAGTTATAAAAAACCAGGCAACCGTAGCGCAGCAACGAAGGAATAACTTCGTAGCCGGGCAATTTGCGGTTGCCTGGTAGAGACCCTCAGGCCGTATTGCTGAGGATATACGAAGCAGGGTATTTAATACTTATTACGTTTTGCTATTTATAATTCGCCCTGTTCCGGCGAAAATCCTGCTGACGTTAAAATAAAGATGGTCGGAATGTTTGTTACAGTAGTATTTACATTCAATTTTTGCCTAAGATCACTAGCGTTGCATAAAAAAATTATAAACATGTCAAGAGCAATTGCGCCCCAAAATCAGCCAAATTCCTGAAATAACCTGGCCTTGCAAGAAAAAACTCCTTATACTAGAGATTAAGGGTAGTCCTTGCCCTAACCTCTAACATAAGGAGGCCAAAATGCAAGGCAAGGATACCACATTATCCACATTTCATCAACTATTCTCTCCGGTTTCTAACGACTATTTTTGGCAATTAACCGAAGGTATGGGGGTTGATAAGTACGTTAAGAAGCTAAATACTCTT
>NZ_PVXL01000054.1 GCF_002995805.1 Neomoorella stamsii | reverse complement strand
CCGAGGTCCTGGAACTGGTGCCGGAGGGGGAGTCCTTTGACTTCAGCAAGGACCTCTTCCCCCGCTTACTGAAAGATAAAAAACCCCTCTATGGGATAACCCTGTCCGGCTACTGGTGCGATATTGGCATGTTGAGCACAAATATATCCCAAACTCTCCCCGGCTAAAGCCAGGGGGATTTTGCCGGTACCAGCCGCTCTCAAAGCCCGAATGGCTCATCGATAAAATTCCCGTCAACGAACTGCAGCTCCAGACCGCATGCGCATACCAAGCTGTATGTATCAGCGGTAGGGTAAAGGCTGTTGCTACACTCGGGGCATTTAACCGGAACAGTTTCTCTTATATCAATAACCTCAATGTAATTCAGAAGGAGAAGATTGAGTGATAGTTGCCTGTAGACATTCGGAATTAAAATGTTTTTTAAGCGTGTTTTTTAAGCGTATACTGCCGACAATCATTAACGTCTTGCGAATGGCAGGGTCATTTTTTTATGTCTTCAAAAGTAAACTCCATCAGCTCGCGTCTGTCAAGGGAAGCTCTTTATACTGATCGGGCTGTTTAATAACTTGAACTACTACGCCTATGATTTTAGATTTAATATCCTTAAACGTATATGTCACTGTATTTTGGATTTGCCGCCCCTTGATATAACGATATGGCGCAGTTATTTTGAAGGCGCTGGTAAAATTGTCCTGGCATTGAGTTCGGCTCTTTTAACAGGCATGGCGCTGCTGGCGGTTAAAACTATTCACTCAAATGATTTAGAAAGAATGAGGGTTATGCTGTTGACTGCTGGCCTGTTTATTTCGGTTTTTATCCTTGCATTCCTGCTGATAGTACCTACAGGTGAATATGTAACCTCACCTTTAATGTTGTTTTAGAGAGTCTCAACAGACGTATAGAGGAAAAATTGACTGAAGGCGATAAAAGCGAAAGGCTTTCAGCTATGGGCCGCAGTCCAGATGTTATAAAAGTCATCCTAATAGTTGGCTCAGGACTGGCTCTGGTTGGAGGTTTTCTTTTTTTTAAATTTCTTGGCATGTTAGCTTTACTGATAGCTGCTGCCTTTTTTATTGCCGGTATTGGGATAACCCAGTTAGTCGAAAATGAGTTTAAAAGGTGGCAGAATAAAGTACTTTCTGGAATATCAACGTTACTCAATTTTATGCCTGTTTTCTTGAAGTAGGAAGCGTTACTCCACGTGAAACACATAGCTCATCACTTCCTAATTTTGTCATTTGACATAAGACCCTGCTATACCTTAAATCAGCACAACTTGAAAAATAAGTACAGCGATGAAACCGGCACTTTAAAAGACCTGACCTGGGTTGTAGGCGCGGCGGTAGTAACGGCGCTTATAATCGTAGGGGCTACCCTCCTAGCCAATATTCTACTCAATTCGCCTCAATTCGCCCTCAAGCAGCACGCCTTCCAGAAGACGGACTAACCCATCTATAATTTAAATACCGGCGTAAAGTGAGATGGGATTCTCATACTCTCCTGGTATTAACTTCAGATGCAGATTGTTCAATTTGCAACCATGGAATTATTTTGGGATGAATTAATGTGAGGACCTACAGCATGGGACCGGTACCGGAAGCCGGGCAGGAAGATGGGGACATAGTGGATGCCGGGGGACGGCCCGTAACCCTTCTTCCCGGGGCGGCCTGTTTTGACAGCTCCTTATCCTTCGGCATGATCCGCGGTGGGCACGTAGATGTCACCGTACTGGGCGCCCTGGAGGTAGATGAGAAAGGCAACCTGGCCAACTGGATGATCCCGGGCAAGCTGGTACCCGGCATGGGCGGCGCCATGGATTTGACGGTGGGAGCCAAGCGGGTGATCATAGCCACCGAACATAATCTTAAAGACGGCAAACCGAAAATAGTAGAACGCTGCACCCTGCCCCTTACAGCCGCCAGTGAAGTAAACCTCATTATCACCGAACTGGCGGTCATAGAAGTCATCCCCCAGGGCCTCCTCCTCAAGGAGATCGCCCCCCATACCACCGTCGAGGAAGTGCAGTAGCGTACCGGCGCCAGGCTCCACATTCCGCCGCAGGTGCCCTTTATAGAAGTCGATTAATTATACCTTTCCTGAAAAGCGTAGAGGCAGTCTGGCAACGGGCTGCCTCTTAGTAGCGTACCACCTCTTCAGCTCCGGAAACTTCCTTCCAATCCAGCCGGAAATCCTTTAAAGTCAGGGGTTTGCCCGGAGGTAACACAATAAAATCGTCGTCCCAGGGACCCCATAGAAGTTTTTTCAGATAATCCAGGGAACCTGGAACCACTTCATGCTCCAATCCCATCTTCTGGGCGAAAGCTAAAGACTCCTTTACGCATTGCTCTAGAGGGAACGCCCCCGTGTCAATAAGCACAAGCCGGCGGTAATGGCCCATGATGGTGTGCATTATGCGGGAAGCCCGTTTCTCCCCGTACCGGGCTACACAGCGCTCGTACTCCCGCATTATGTTGTTTTCATACACCATCCACCCCCGGGTGAGAAAATAGCACGCCGTTCTTCGCGTAAACTCCAGCCTTCTCTTTACCGAACCCAGAAGCAGAGATATGCAGTCATCAACCCGTGGTACAACAATATGGGCCTTCGGCGAAGAAAGCCCCAAAAGAGCGTTGCCGCAATAGCCAAAAGCCAGAATCACGGTATCCACATTATCAAGGTGGGTTATCTCATCCGTCAGCCTTTTCTTCAACCTCTCAGGATAATTATGCAGGCCGGATTCTATCCAAATAATCGGATACTCCACCTGCATTTCCTCAAGGAGCTTATTTACCTCGTCGCTGATAGTCTGGCAAGCAACGATAACTTTAGCCAATTTCTTTTCACTCCTGCCTTATCCATGCCCATTCTTATTCCATCTCCAGCTGTTATGCATATTCCCTATTAGAAGCTCTTGACAGAGCCTGGCCCCTTCGATACAGGTTTTTACCCAGTAATCGGCCCGCGTGTAACTGCAAACCTCTTCATTGACCAGCCCTCCTATGACGACCACCGGTTTCTGCGGCAACAAACGCTTCTCCATAAGTTCTACGGTATTTTTCATAGAATCGTAAGCATCAGAAATAAGGCCGGACAAACAAAGAATAGGGGCGTGGGTCTCTTTGAGGACATCTACAAAGTGTTCTGGGGGAACGTCCACGCCAAGATCCAGCACCCTTATGCCGAACTGGCGCATAGTCACAATAGTAATGTTCTTGCCTATATCATGGATGTCCTTTTTCACCGTCCCAAAGACCACCTCCGGTGGACCCTGGAAAACTTCGTCGTTCCTTCTCCCAAGGACGATGCGCTGGGCTTCTTTATAGATCTCTGCCGCCATTACCAGATCGGCCAGAAAATATTTGCCTGAACTGTATAGTTCTACCACCATCTCCAGGCCCTTTCTTACATCTTCCAGTACGGAAAAAGGGTCCAGTCCTCGCTCCAGGGCATGGCGTACCAGGGCCAACGCCTTATCTTCATCAATTTTTACCACAGCCGAGACGAGGAGCTTATGCAATCTATCCCTTCTCCCCACATTTTGCTATCCTGTCAATTATTTTATCTAAGATTACCCGGTCCGGGAAGTAGCCTTAAGAGTCAACCTATCCCCCCTGGCCATCATCCTTGACCAGCCTACAGGCCGGCCATCCTTCAAGCGAATAAGCTGTTCCAGGCAAAGGGCGGGATGGCCCTCCTCCACCTCCAGAAGTTCTGCCTCTTCACACCGGATGGTACAGGCGTAAATCTCCAGGCTGCTCTGCACGAGAAAGATCTCCCTGTACTGAGCTATTACCTCGGGGAAAGCCGCATAAGCAATCTCTTTTTCCAGGAGCGGCATGCCCTTTATATAAGGTAAAAAGCGAAAATCTACCGCTACAGGTCCCTCATCTGCATAAAGCAACCTTTTTACTTTTATTACCTTCGTTCCTTTCTTTATCGCCAGCCTATCCGCCACTATTTCGTCCGCAGCCGGTATCTCCAGATTAAGAAGTTTTACTTTAACCTCTTTATCTTGACCCAGCAGATGCTTGTCGGAAAAAGGGAGTATTAGGGTACCGGCTGAGGGGGCGGTAACAAAGGTGCCCTTGCCTTGGACGCTCTTCAAATAGCCCATGCGTACCAGTATTGTCAGGCCCTGGCGTACGGTCATGAGGCTAACTCCATAAACCTCCGCCAACCTGTTAGCCGGGGGAATGGCGTCGCCCGGTTTTAGCTCACCGCTTTCGATTTTTTCCCTTATATCCTCGGCCAGGCGGTAGTAAGCAGGTAGATATTCGTTGCGTCCTTCCAAAAGCCCATACCTCCAACCCTAACAGTGGCGTAATAATATATATAAATTATATAAGACTAGTACAATCACGTCAACGTTCCTTGCGGGCATGGAGAATCTATATAAAAAACCATTCTCCTATTGATTCAGATAGACTAGTCTTATATAATTTATATAGATAATCTTACCACATAATTCTTATAAAGTTCCCTAAGATTTAAAGGAGGAAGCACAAATGGCCACGCCCCTGAATGTACTTTTAGCAGATCTCATGGAAGAAGAAGTAATCGAGGGAGTCCGGCAAATGCTGAGCGAGGGTTTAAATCCCCAAGAAATTTTTGCCGAATTGCAGAAGGGTATGACCGAGGTAGGAGAACGATACCAGGGCGGAGAATATTTTTTACCGGAGATGCTCATGGCCGCAGATATTTTTAAAACGGCCTCCGGGCTGATCCAGGAGAAAGTAAAGGTTGAGAGCGGGCCGAAACTGGCCAGGATGGTTTTGGGTACGGTGGCAGGAGATATCCACGATATCGGCAAAAACATAGTCTCGCTTATATTTTCCAGCAACGGGTTTGAGGTTATAGACATAGGGGTAGACGTCCCGCCGGAACGCTTTGTGGCAGCGGTAAAGGAGTACAGGCCGCAGCTAGTCGGGCTTTCCTGCCTTCTAACGGTGGCGTTCGACGCTATGAAGGCCACGGTAGAAGTTTTAGAGAGAGCCGGCCTCAGGCAAGATGTGAAGATACTTATCGGCGGCGGTTCGGTAACGGAAGAGACATGCCAATATGTGGGGGCTGATCGCTACTGTCCCGATGCTCCCGCAGGGGTGAGGATCGCGAAGGAAGTGTTGGGGATATAGGTGCTGTTTGAGAAGAACCGATGGGCCTTTAGCTGAGCAATATATACTTCCTGAAGGAGGACGGAGCATGGCACTTGAGCTTTATGAGGAAAGGCTTAAAAGGATTGAAACGGCTGCCCATTTGGGGAAGCCCGACAGGGTGCCGGTTGTATTAGGCATTGAATATTTTGCCGCCCGCTATAAGGGAATGAAGATGGCGGAATTTATATGGAACACGAAAAAAGGTGCGGCGTTGATCCTGGAAACCGCCCTCGAGCTAGGGGTAGACGGCCTTCTCTCTGCCATGCCAGTATCTCCCGTGGCAGCGGTTGCGGCTGTTTTTCCCACGAGGATTAAACTGCCCGGCAGGGATCTCGGCGAGGATGAACTCCTGCAGTTTAACGAAGCAGAGCCTTTAATGGAAGTAGAAGATTATGACTTCATAATAAAACACGGGTGGAAAGCCTTTTTTCCCAAACTGCTAGAGCGTTGTATAGATTTTATGCCGCTAAAAGAAGCCCTTGCGCAATTAGAGGCGCTGGGGGAACTGGCGGTTACGGTGAACGATTGTTTTAAAAAGGCGGGAATACCTGTTATTACAGGCGGTGGGATAGTCCCCCCAAGCCAGCTTTTTTCCGCTGCCAGAACTATAGGGGAGTTTTTCAAGGATCTGCGGAGGTACCCACAAAAGGTAATAGATGCTATGGAGGCAGCTCTACCTGATGTTGTAGAAACCGGTCTAGCGGCTGCCAGGTCCAGCGGTATTGACCGCCTGATCTTTGGCGCCACAAGGGAATGCGGGGGTTTCGTATCGCTGGCGATGTATGAGCGGTTTTTCCATCCCATTTTCCTGCGCATAATTAACGCTTGTGTTAAGGCCGGTTGTGAAGTCTTGTTACATTTTGATTCCGATTGGACCAAAAATTTGGGCTATTTAAGGGATTTTCCGGCGGGCAAGTGTATCCTGCATATGGATGGTTCCACTGACATTTTTAAGGCAAAGGAGGTACTGGGAGGCCATATGGCGTTAAAGGGGGATGTCCCGCCCAGCCTGCTGACCATAGGTACCCCCGAAAAGGTAGATACTTATTGCCGGCGATTGATCGCAGAGGTAGGCAGGGAAGGGGGATTTATCTTGGCGCAGGGATGCGGGGTGCCCATTAACGCTAAAATAGAGAACGTTAAGGCCATGGTAGAAGCGGCACAAAAATATGGGGTATATAGCTGTAATTGAAGGGGCGCGAGGCATAGGTTTAGATGGATGGGCCGGGAGTTGGTTAAAATCTAATAGTTTTATCTTGTCCCTTGTGATATAATAAATTTATAAAAGCATCTACATTCACTATTTCCTGCAAATCCTGAGGAGGTGATGGTGTAAGGGGGGGTTATAAGATCCTGTAAATTTGATTTTGCCCTCTTAGCCTTTATAATTCACTGAGGGAGAGAGGACCATCCTATGATGCCTTTGGAGAGTGTGCGGAGTAGTGTTTGGAAGAAGGAAGTCTTCGTGCCCAAGCTTCCCATTTCCGTAATCAAGGAGTTGGTCCGGCAGGAGAAGGCTGCTGCAGAAAAAATTCGCAGGCTGAAGCTGGAAGTAATCTATAACCGTGTTGAGCCGAGTCTGATCTCCCTGGTGTCGCCGGAAATTATCGATTCTTGGAAGCGATCCCGAACTTACGGCCTCGATCCCTTCCAGTTCAAACCCCGTCCTGTTTTAGCTGGTTTATCGTGGCAAAATGTTTTAGCCAGGAAAAAGCCCCTCCTGCAGGTTACGGACGCCTATTTAGAGCGGGTAATCAGCCTGCTGGGAGAGAATCGCTGGTGTATATTTCTTTCCGATGAAAACGGCGTGATCCTCCGGGTAGTTTCCAGTAAAGATAGAGCAATGAGAAAATACAACGAAAAGTATCAATTAATCCCCGGTGCAGTATGGACAGAGATGACAGGAGGAACTTGCGCCAATGGATTGTGTATAATCCTGAACAGGCCTATCCAGTTGTGGGGCCCGGAACATTATACTGAGCCCGATTGGGGTCTTGTTACCTGTTCGGCGGCGGGTATTTTTGATTTCCCGGGCAACTTGATTGCCACCCTGAGCTTAAGTACGGATTCCTATTTGCGCCGCTATTCGGAAAGCCTGAGCCTGGTAGTGTCCATCGCTTGTGCCATTCAGAATAGGTTAGAAAACATGGAAGAATATATTGATTATTTTTCATCTCTTTCTGAGGAACAGCGTCAAGCAACTATTATAATTAATAGGCAAGGTATTATTACTTGTACTGGTATTCAAGTAAGGAACATATTAAAAAATACCTTAAATAAAGTACCCAAAGAATTAGAGGGTTTGTCTCTGGGAGAAGTTTTCAGTAAACGATCCCTTTTCGATGCTGTACTGCAAAAGGGAGAAAAACTCGATGACGTAAAATTGAAAGTTGGAGATAGAGAACGCTCTTATATAATTTGCTCGGTATGGCCGCTTAAAGATAAATTGGAGAATATAACCGGTTGTTTAGTTGTCCTTAAGGAAGGCGAGAGAAAAAGGTATGCCCCCAGCCTGAAAAATCTTCCGGAGGATGCTACGGGGGCAGAATATATGGCCGGGGATTATGAATTCGAGAAGATTATTGGAAAATCTCCCAAGTTGTTAGAGGCTATAAATATAGCCCGGAGGGCAGCCTGCAGAGGCGACGGTATCCTTTTGGAAGGCGAGAGCGGGGTAGGCAAAGAGGTTTTTGCCAGGTGCATTCATAATCTAAGTTGTCCCGCAGGACCCTTTGTCGCAGTTAATTGTGCCGCCCTGCCCAAAAGCCTTATTGAAAGCGAGCTTTTCGGATATGAAGGCGGGGCGTTTACCGGGGCAGACCGGAGGGGTCGACCTGGTAAGATCGAACTGGCTCACGGCGGCACTTTGTTTTTGGACGAAATTGGCGATATGCCGTTAGAGATCCAGCCGGTGCTGCTGCGGGTTTTGGAGGAAAAAAGATTGATGCGCGTAGGCGGCAGCCGGTATATCCCCGTGAACTTTCACCTGATCGCGGCTACCAACAAAGATCTGCAGGAGCTGACAGGAAAGAAAGAATTTCGTTTGGACTTATACTATAGGATCGCGGTATTTAAGATACCCATACCCCCCCTAAGGGAGCGCGGGTCGGACATACTGGAACTGGCAAATCATTTTCTAAAGGAGATTGCCCGGAAGGCAGGACTTCCGGTGCCGGTGCTGAGCAAAGCTGCGGAGGCCAGGCTACTGGAGTATGACTGGCCGGGTAATGTGAGGCAACTGGAGAATGCCATGCTCTATGCGATTACCATGTGCCAGAACGGCATGATTAACGTCGAGGATCTCCCCCTGGAAATTCAAGGAGGGAAAGAAAAAATTGTTGCTTACTGGAAAAATATTGAAGGGATGAAAACCCGCCGGGACGATGGAGCCATTAATACTATCGTAGAGAAGAAAAAAGAGCTGGAGAGAGAGATTATTGCCGAGGCTTTAGCCCAGACAAACTATAGTGTTTGTAAAGCTGCAGCCATGTTAGGCTTAAGTAGATCAACATTGTATAGAAAGATAAAGGAATACAATCTCTTGCTGCGGTAAGATAAAAGGGCCTTTTTAAAGGCTTTTTCTTTTTGGTTTATCTATGCTGCGATAATTTAAAGCCATGTCCCATGATTAAGATCTAATGTCTCTTAATTGAGACAGAAAGCGATGAATTAATGCCTGGATAAAGGACCCCCGAAGATCCTGGAACCCTAAATAAGGCCTAGAATATCACACAAATTTTCCGTTCACCCAAGGTGTTCCCTGGAGAGGCGGAAGGCTGGTATGATTTTTGCATGTTATTAATGTAAATAAAGTATACCTTGCCTATTTATTGAGCAAAAAGGATGGAGGTAGCAATTATGTGTTTTCGTCCCCCTATTGCAGCCAGGCCTATAAAATGTCCCAAGTGCGGCGCCATCAATCCCGTGGTAGCCAAGGTATGCAGTAAATGCCAGACACCTCTAGAAGAAAAAAAGGTAGATGAGGGTGCCAAAAAAGGCTAGACCCGCGGTAAAATGTCAAGACGCTGAATTGGAAATTTTAATGTCTCAAAATGTAATAAGGTAATAAGAAACCAAGCGGTAAATCAAAACAGTAATTACCAGCGCAAACAGTAAAAGTAAGTTGCAAAAGAAGTATTTAACCTAATCTCCTTTGCCGGTAAATTTGGCCCTCACTCAGCAGCGTGAAGACCATGCGCACGAGCTTGCGGGCAGTCAAGACCAGGGCACGTTTATGGTGATGATGCCTGGCTTCGGTAAATTTCTTACGGTAGAACGCGGCATATTCCGGCTCCCGCACCCGGACGGAATTAGCCGCCTCAATGAGGTAGTACCGTAAGTAATAATTACCGGACCTGGTGAGGGGGATATCCTCGGCAGAAAACTTGCTGGACTGATGTTGCCGCCAGGTTAGGACCGCGAATTTAGTAAGGGCATTTGTGGTTCTTAAACCTGGAGATGTCACCAATTTCGGCTATTATGTCGGCAGAGTAAACTGGCCCGATACCAGGAACAGTATCTAACGTTTGGGGAATGGCTTTTAGTTCTTTAGCAATGACCTGGTCGATTTTCTTCTGCTGGGTTTCAAAGAAGCGGATGGTTTCCAGGGACATGGCCAGGGTAACATCAACAGCATCCCTATCAAAAGCCGAGAGTTCAGGAGCCTCATGCAGGGCCTGGGAAAGGTGCCACCAATAGAGGTTAGTGGCCTCCATGCCAATCTTAACCTTATCAGCATCAAGTAACTCAGCTTCAGCAACAATCCTTTCCACAAGCCTTTCAGCCCCGGGGAGGTCGTTGGAGACGCTAAAACCGCAGACATCTTCACCGGTATCATCAAGGATGCGGACCACATTGGTGTCGGACCCTATATCGATACCGACAAAAAGGGTTTTACCCATAGCGAAAACACCTCCTTTCCCGGGAAAATAGCGAAGTAAAAATTGGGGTATCCCTGGGAACCCGGCGTAACAGCAACCTTGCTGATGAGCACCGACCCTTAAGAGATTGGTGCGCAGCTCCTTGCTGAAGGGAGAACCTCTAAAGGGCGTGCGACCCGCGCGTAAGCGGTTGCCGCCAGGCCCGGGGAGCAGTTTTAATAAGCACTTTAGGAAGTGCAGGAGGTGTTGAACTGCCCCGCCATCGGTTCTACCGTGATTGTCCCAGAGGATACCTCAAAGGTCAAACACTTTTTATGACAAAATAAATGACCAACTAGAAATTTAACCGTTGGTCATATCATACAAGGGGGAAAGATGAAGAAAGGAGGAAGAAATAAAAGAAATTAGTTTATAAAATACATCATAGAAAATGAAATTATTTTTATAGAAACTATTTGCACAACAAGGAGGGAATGAGGTGTGGCAAGTGTGGCACTTTATTATAATAAGGCATCAGAATGGAAGAAAACCCTGGCGGACGGCACGGAGGTAATTAGAACCTGCGCCTGGTCACCCCCCGGTTGTCACGGGGTGGGTTGTGGGCTTAGATTGTATGTTAAAGACGGGAACTTGGTAAAGGTCGAGGGAGATCCGGAGCACCCCATTACCAAAGGTAGACTATGTGTAAGATGCCTGGCCTTGAAGGAATATATCTATCACCCTGACCGCCTTAAATACCCGATGAAGCGTACCGGCAGGCGGGGAGAAAATAAATGGGAAAGAATAAGCTGGGATGAGGCGTACGATATAATCATCGCCAAGACCAGGGAAATAGCGGCTAAGTATGGACAGGAATCTATTATAGTATTCTGCGGTACCGGTAGACAGGCCGTCAGATTCCAATATGCGTTGGCCACCATGGCCCTGGGTACCCCGAACGTATGCTACAGTCAGAGCGGATGGTCGTGTAAGGGACCAAGGGATACGGCTTGCCTTTATCTCCTTGGCGCAGGTTACACTGAATTCGATTATGCCGCCGGTCTTCCCGGGCGATACGACGATCCCGAGTTTGTATTGCCCAAATATGTATTGCTATGGGGTAAGGAGCCCCTGCGCTCTAATGCGGATGGAACTTGGGGGCACGCCCTCATCGAAATGATGAAGAGGGGCACCAAGGTCATCATGGCAGACCCGCGGATGAACTGGCTGGCCACACGGTCGGAACATGTTATGCGCTTACGGCCGGGTACGGACACCGCCCTGGCACTGGCTCTGTTGCATGTTATTATCAACGAGGGACTTTACGATCGGGAATTTGTAGAAAAGTGGACCCACGGCTTTGAAGAGCTGAAGCAACGGGTCCAGCAGTACCCGCCTTCGTGGGCGGCTGAGGTCACGGAAGTACCTGAAGAACAAATAATCGAAGTGGCGCGAATCCTGGGTACCGCTAAACCTTGGGGCCTTTGCATGGGTTTGGCCTGTGACCAGAATCCCAACGGTGTCCAGCTTACCCATGCGTTAATTGCCCTGGCGGCGATTACCGGCAATCTGGATGTGCCCGGCGGCACCGTGGTGGGCAGACCCATGGTGATGGATTTCGGTTCCAATGCCCCCTTACCCCAAGAGCTTATGGATAAGGTTATCGGCCAGAAAGAATACCCGGCGTTAGCCCTATTGTTGAACACCACCCACCCGGATCTTACCCTGGATACCTTGGAAACCGGCAAGCCTTATGAGCTCAAGATGGCCTGGATCAGCAGCACCAATCTCCTGGCGCCCACTAATTCGGCCCAACCGAAAAGATGGTACGACGCCCTGAGGAAACTGGAATTTATTGTGGCTACCGACACCTTTTTCAATCCCACGATAATGGCTTTGGCCGATTTAGTTCTGCCCCTTTCCACCTTTGCGGAGCACGATGGGATTGTGTTAAACCATCAGGGCGGAACCATGGGCATTATTGGGGCCATCAATAAAGCCATAAGGGTAGGCGAATGCAAGTCCGATCTGGAAATCGTAATGGAGCTCGGCAAGCGGATAAATCTGGAAGCATTTGCTGGTGAAAAATGGGAGAATACGGAAAAATACCTTGATAACGAGCTGAAATATCTGGGAATGACCTTTAATGAGTTGCGGGAGAAAGTATGCGTCCAGCAACATATACAGTATTACAAACATGAGAAGGGGCTTATAAGGCCTGACGGCCAGCCGGGTTTCAACACCACCACCGGTAAAATAGAGCTGTACAGCCTGATGTTAGAAGCCCTAGGGGAAGACCCGCTGCCGTATTATGAAGAACCGCGCTTCAGCCCCGTCAGCCGGCCGGATCTGGCCAGGGAATATCCCTTAATCCTCACCACGGGAGCCAGAAATTACGCCTATTTCCATTCGGAGCAAAGGCAGATACCGAGCCTGCGCGAGCTGGTTCCCGATCCGCTGGTGGAAATCCATCCCGAGACTGCCGCAAAATTGGGCATAAAAGACTGCGATTGGGTTTGGATTGAAAACCTCTGGGGTAGATGCAAGCAAAAAGCCAAGGTTACGCCTATAGTTAAGCCAAATGTGGTGGCTGCCGCCCATGGCTGGTGGTTCCCGGAGAAGGAGGCTGACGCTCCCAGCCTCTTCGGTGTATGGGAGGCCAACGTCAACTGCCTTATTCCCCATAAAGAAATAGGGAAGCTCGGCTTTGGCGCTTACTACAAATCCATTCCTTGTAAGGTTTACAAGGCGGATTAAACGGGCGATTGGAGGAAGTGAACATGGCAAAATACGGGTTGATGATCGATTACGAATACTGTTCGGGCTGCCAGAGCTGTGAAGTAGCCTGTAAAAATGAATTGGATCTGCCTTTGGGGAAATGGGGAATCAAGGTGCTCCAATTGGGGCCCTGGGAGCTGGGACCCAAGAAATGGGAATGGGATTATATTCCCGTGCCCACGAGTTACTGCAACCTGTGCGAAAAGAGGCTGGCGATGGGGGAAGTACCTTCCTGTGTCCTTCATTGCCAGGCCGGGGTAATTGAATTTGGCCCGGTGGAAGAATTGGCCTCCAAGATGACAAAGAAAGGCAAGAAAGTCACCATGTTTATTCCTTAAAATCCCGTCCACCTTAAAACTTCTTAGTAGGGACGTCTTCAAAAAACTTTGGAAGGCGTCCCTTTACTGTTTAAGCTTTTTTGGAGGATGTCTGGGCAAAGGCCCCGTCTCACGATTAAGATTATAGTCTCATAATTAAGACGGAAAACAACAAGGGCCGAATGGATTTAGCAGAGGAGATAGTTCTGGGGAATGCCTAAAAGCAAGGATTTACGGCAACATTTTCCCGCTCCGGCGGATGCCCGGCAGATATAGAAGCCTGGTATAGTTTTTGCATGGAAAATTATCAGTAGAGCCCTATCTAAGGAATTCTCCAAAGAGGAGGTGAAGAGGCGTAGTTGTTACTACCAATGTATTGCCGTAAGGGTCGGTAGGGGGCGCAGACATTAAAAAGTAACCCCTCAACAATAATATTATTACAATTTTTAGGAAAAGGGGGATATTATGCAGACAACAGCCAAGCCATGGACCTATGAAAAAGACGGGTACACTGTTGTGCGAACCTGTGCCTGGTCGCCGCCCGGGTGCCACCCGGTGGGGTGCGGACTGCGATTATATGTTAAGGATGGTAGGCTGGTAAAGGTTGAAGGGGATCCCGAACACCCTATCAGCCAGGGGAGATTGTGCATAAGATGCCTCACCCTGCCGGAATATGTGCATCATCCCCAGCGCATTATTTATCCCATGAAAAGGGTAGGGGAGCGCGGCGAGAACAAGTGGAAGCGCATTTCCTGGGATGAAGCATACGACATCATAGTAGACAAGATTCAGGAAATAAAAGAAAAGTACGGGCCGGAAGCGATAGTCCAGTTTACCGGTACCGGCAGGCAGACGGCCTTCTACGACGGGCCCATGGCCCATGCCGTAATAGGTACCCCGAACAACTGCTATGCTCATAGCGGCTTCTCCTGCTTGGGACCAAGGACGGCGGTCACCTCCTACGTTCTCGGTGCCCGCTATCCAGAGGTCGACTATGCCGGGCAGTTCCCCGAACGCTACAACCATCCCGGCTGGCAGCCGCCCAAATATCTAATCATCTGGGGAAGGGATCCGCTTAAGTCGAACCCGGACGGTTTTTATGGGCATTCCGTGGTAGACATGATGAAGCTGGGTACCAAGCTTATTGTGGTGGACCCGCGGCTGACATGGCTGGCCTCCAGGGCAGACGTCTGGCTCCAGGTGAGGCCTGGGACGGATACGGCTTTAGTGCTTGGTATGCTTAATGTGATCATTAACGAAGAACTTTATGATAAGGAATTTGTAGAGAAGTGGTGTTACGGTTTTGATAAGCTGAAGGAGCGCGTCCAGGAGTATCCGCCGGAGAAGGTAGCCGAGATTACCTTGGTACCCAAGGAAAGGCTCATTGAAGCTGCCAGGAAGTTTGCCACCAGCAAGCCGTCGTCCATACAATGGGGCCTGGCCACGGACCAGAAGCCCAACGGTGTGCAAATGGCCCACGGCATCCTGGCCTTAATGGCCATAACCGGCAACATCGACGTGCCCGGCGGAAATATTATAGGGTCTATCCCCCTGATCCTGGCCATGGCCGCCCTGGAGGAAAAGCTGCCGGAAGAAGTTCGCCAGAAGACCATCGGCAAGGAAGAATACCCGGCCTTTTTCGGTGCCCTTCCCGTCTCCCACCCTGACCTCACCCTGGACGCCATGGAGACGGGCAAGCCTTACCCGATAAAGATGGCGTGGATCAAGAGCAGCAACGTTATCGCCTGCCCAACTGCCGCCCCGGACAGGTGGTACCGTGCCCTAAAGCAAATGGAATTTGTGGTGGCCACGGATACGGTAATGACGCCCACAATTTCGGCCGCTGCCGATATATTCTTGCCGCTTTCCACTTTTGCAGAACATGACGGTATCGTGGCTGTCCTTTTCGGTGAAGTCGGCATCCTGGTGGGCGCCATTAATAAAGCTCTTCAGGTCGGGGAGTGCAAGTCGGATTCGGAAATCCTGCTGGAGTTGGGGAAGAAGCTCAAACCGGAACTCTGGCCGTGGCTGAACGTCCAGACCATGATTGAGGAATTGATGTTGAAACCGGCCCTGGGTATAACCTTTGAGGAATTGCGGGAGAAGGGCTGGGTCCATGTACCCTACGAGTACCGCAAGTATGAAACGGGCAAGCTGCGGCCGGACGGAGAACCTGGCTTCTTGACGCTGACCGGCAAGATCGAGCTGTATTCCACGGCCTTTGAAGGTTGGGGCGAGGACCCGCTGCCTTACTATGCTGAGCCGCCGTACAGCCCTTATAGTACTCCGGAACTGGCAAGGGAATATCCCCTCATCTTAACAACAGGAGCCAGGATGTGGGGTATGTTCCATTCGGAACACAGGCACATCCGGACCATCCGCGAGATCCACAGCGATCCTATCGTAGAGATCCATCCGGAGACTGCCGCACAGCTGGGTATCAATGACGGCGACTGGGTGTACATCGAAAATATGTTTGGCAGATGCAAGCAAAAGGCGAAGCTGACAGCTGGTATTCATCCCAAGGTAGTCCATGCCCAACACGGGTGGTGGTTCCCTGAGAAGCCGGCCGAGGAGCCCAGCCTGTTTGGAGTGTGGGAAGCGAATATCAACCTCCTGGTACCTCACGAGTGCATTGGAAAGCTCGGTTTCGGTGCACCCTTCAAATGCATGATCTGTAAAGTCTACAAGGCCCAGGATTAGACAGGTAGAGTATTTGTATCCCCCGGTAAAGAGAATAGCGATTGGAGGGAGCGATATGGCCCGTAACGGTTTGTTGATCGATTATGAGTTTTGCACTGGCTGCCATAGCTGCGAGGTCGCCTGTAAAAAGGAGCTTGATCTTCCGGTGGGGAAATGGGGGATTAAGCTAACCGAGATAGGTCCCATGCAGATCAACGCCGATAAATGGGAGCTCGATTATATTCCCATCCCGACCGAGTTCTGCAATCTGTGCAGTGAGAGGGTGGCAAAGGGGGAAAAGCCGGCCTGCGTCCACCACTGTTTGGGGAAAGCCATGGAATATGGTCCGGTGGAGGAACTGGCATCAAAGATGGCGGCCAAGGGGAGGAAAATGGTGCTCTTCGTTCCTTAAACGATAGCTGGTAAGGTCAGTCGACTAAATTGGGGGGATATAAATGGGTTGCCATCTAAGGGGGCCGCCGGGGCAGTTTCAGCCTTCAAATGTATTTGCCATCCCGCTATAGCTCCATATAGCTACAGGAAAACCTCAAAGAAGCCCGGAGGTGTCGACAGTGGCAGAGAAACTGAAGGGAAGTATTATCACCCTGTTTTGCATCGGCGAAATCGGCATGGTACTCATGAACGGTATGGGCCTCAACTTCTTTACCTTTTATCTTACCGATGTAGCTATGGTCAGTGCGGCTCTGGTGGGTACGATCATGCTCGTCGGCAGGATCGTGGATGCGGTATCCGTCCCGGTAGTAGGAGTCCTGGTGGAAAAGGTAGAGATGCGCTGGGGTAAATACCGCTCATGGCTTATCGTGGGGCCCTTTTTTACAGCAATCTGCTTCATTTTAATGTTTTCCAATCCCGGCCTTGATACGGCAGCAAAAGCCCTCTTCTTCGGCATTGTCTTTACTTTGAGTAGTGTTTTCCTCAATATCCCGTACACCTCACAGTCTGCCCTTATCCCCGTTATGGCCACCGATGTGGATGATAGGGCGCGGCTGTCCGCCCGGCGTATCCAGACTTTGGCGGTCGGCCAGCTCATTGGCGGTATGGTTACCGTTCCCCTGGTTCTCTGGCTGGGCGGTGGCAGCGAGGCCCAGGGTTTTCTGCCGGCCATCATCGTTTTTGCAGTGCTGCAGATCCTTGGTTACCAGTTAATGGCAAGCACTTCTAAACCCTTTGTAGCCGGCCGCCGTATCACAAGTGGGGAAGGGATAGTCGGCCTGGGTGATATAATCAGACAGGTCTCGTCTAATCCCCCCCTGCTGGTGTTCGGGTTGACCGAGTTCTTCAAGAATTGTACCTGGCCGATCATTTTTGCTATCGGACCATATTACTTCCGGTATGTGGCCAACAATATGGCCCTACTGACCGCATTCCTTACCGGGACTACCGTCGCCAAGCTGATCGGGGCAGCCATCGGGGAAGGCATGGCCCGGAAGATGAGCAAGAAGACGGTGTATATCGTTGGAATGATAGTAATGGCTTTATCCCTGGTGTTAGCGCGGGTATTCGCGAGTAGTGCGGTTTTGTTTACCCTATTTGTTTCCCTCGCCTTCGCCGGGGAATATATCAGCCATTCGGTTAACTTTGCTATTTATGCAGATACCACCGTATATAGCGAATGGAAGACCGGAAAACGGGCCAATGCAATCGTCATGTCCGTATTTCCTCTTACTCTGCGCATAAGTCAGGCCATTGCAGGAGCATTAACCGGGTTTGTCCTGGCTATGATAGGATATACCGGCGGCACCCAGGTCAGTTTGGAAATGGGCCTGCGCATCAGCAGTGTAGGTACGCTCATCCCTGCTCTTTTTGCCTTGCTGGCGGCAATAGTGATGTTTTTCTACAGCTTTACCGAAGATAAAGTGGTAGCATTGGAAAAGGAAATTAATGCGAAAAAGGGCGGGCCGGTACCTTCAACTAGTGCTTGAACCCAAAAGGTAGGCCGCCATCGAGTTGGCCGGCGTACCCGGCATCACTAGCGTTGCATAAAAATCTTTAACCCATTGCAAGGCAATATATGGTAGTTGATTAAATGTAATACCTACATTTCGCGAGGCAAGATTACCAAATTAGGAATTTATTCCATTTCTGAACTTGGAAGGTACTAGCAACAACTACGTAATGCTTTCTGGCTCCATTGATTAAGAACCTGATGATAATCAACAG
>NZ_PVXL01000053.1 GCF_002995805.1 Neomoorella stamsii | reverse complement strand
AGGGCTACGCCTCGTAAGCACTGCAGGGCTTTGATAACTGGCGCCTGGTCACTTTCCTCGGCCAGTACGGCTATCTCTGCTTCCAGACGTTCTGCCATGGCTTCGGCTGCTTCCAGGGCGTGGATATATTCTTTCAGTACTATTGCCTGGCCGGGTTGATTGAACCGGAGACTGTTTAACCACTGGCGATATTTTATGGTCCAGGCTTTTACTCCTGCTGGCGGCCTTAAGCCTAAGCGTAATAGTAATTTGCCGATCTGGTTTTTCTTGCGTAGAATATCTTCCTTTGCGTCTTCATAGGCGCGGGTCAGGTCACGCAAGGCTTCTTCTTTTTCATCCGGTACCCATACCGGCGTTAATTCGCCGCTGCGTAGTAAGCGGGCTAGTTTCCTGGCATCCCGCCGGTCGGTTTTTATTCGTTCTCCTGGTCGTTGCGGTATCAAGGAGGGGGCTACTACCAGGCAGTCAACTCCCATGGCTTTGAGCTGTCGGTAGATCCCGTAACCGCAGGGACCGGCTTCGTAACAGAATATTAGCTTTTCTACTGGTTGCCTTAAGCGCCGCACCAATTTGGCTATCGCTTCGGGTTCATTGGGGATGTTACCCAGGTTTTCTGCTTCTTCACGTCCTGCTTTGGCAATGGCTAC
>NZ_PVXL01000052.1 GCF_002995805.1 Neomoorella stamsii | reverse complement strand
CTTTTGCACCTCATTCATTCGGTTTCTCGCCTCCTGGTTGGTTTGTTTGTTTTGGTCTATTATTTTTTTACCAGGAGGCTTTTTTATTGGCAACACCTACCTTACATCATTACAGGAATGCTCTCATTGGTTTTGAACGGGCGGGTTATCGCTGCCGCAGCCCCCGCGGGGTTACCGCACGCTCTACAAGACCCAGTGACCAGCTGGCCAGTAGGGCCAGCAGGGCAGCTGGTAACGCACCAGCCATGATGAGCCTGGCGTCATAGGTGTGGATGCCGGCAAGAATTGGATCGCCCAATCCACCGGCGCCGATTAAAGCCGAAAGGGTAGCCCAGCTGATAATATAGACAGTTGAAACGCGGATGCCGGACATGATAACCGGGAAGGCTAAGGGGAACTGTATCCAGGTTAAAAGCTGCCGCCGGTTCATTCCCATACCTGCGCCGGCTTCCAGGTAGGCAGGGTTTACTTCACGAATGCCGGTATAGGTGTTGCGCAGGATAGGCAGAATCGAGTAAAGGAACAATACAGTCATGGCCGGAACTACACCAATACCAAGAAAAGGCAAAACAAATCCAAAAAACGCCAGGCTGGGAATGGTTTGAATAGTACTGGAAATACCGAGCACCACCGACGCCGCTCGCTGATGGCGGGCGAGTAGAATACCCAACGGCACCGCGATAAGGGTTCCCATCAGCACCGCACCTAGCGAAAGCAGCAAATGTTCCCCGGTAGCAGAGAGGATACTTGAACCTCTGGCAGCCAGAAACTCCGTCCAGCTAAGCACCTGCCTCATCTCCCCATACCACGGATGCAAGGGCATTGACCATGCTGGTCCTGGTGACCAGTCCCTTCAAGCGGCCCTCTCTGTCCATTACCGGCAGATATTCCAACTTCTTCTGGATAATCAGCTCAAAAGCTTCACGGGCCGGGGTTCCCTCGATCACTGCAGGAACATCGCGCGCCATCAAATCCTGCACCTGGTGAGCCCGCTGGTAGTTGCGATTCAATTCCTCGATAGTTACGGCGCCTAACAGCCGGCCAGATTCATCGGTAACCAGCAGCGTATCTACCTTTTTACGACGCATGGTGGCAACTCCTTCGGCCACACCCGTATGGGGCCTCACCGTCACCGGTTCGCCAATCATAACCTGTTCTACGGTGCGCAATTCCAGTCCGGGGGCCAGCCGATCTTTGCCGATGAACGACGCTATGAACTCGTTGGCCGGGTGCCGCAACAGTTCTTCGGGCGCAGCGACTTGAATGATGTGACCGTCTTTCATTACCACAATCCGATCGGCAAGCTTCAGTGCCTCGTCCATATCGTGGGTAACAAAAAGAATGGTCTTGTGCAGCTTGTCCTGCAAGGACTTCAATTCCTCCTGCAGGTTTTCCCGCGTAATGGGGTCAAGGGCACCAAAGGGCTCATCCATAAGGATGAGCGGTGGTTCTGCCGCCAGGGCACGCAACACCCCGATACGCTGTTGCTGCCCCCCGCTTAGCTCTGAAGGGTAACGGTCAGCGTATTCATCAGGGTCCATCCCCACCAGTTCCAGTAATTCGCGGACGCGCCGCCGGCGGCGTTCTGCCGGCCATCCCAGCAGGCGGGGTACCACATCCACGTTCTGAGCAATAGTCATGTTAGGAAACAGGGCGATCTGCTGGATAACGTAGCCGATCTGCCGCCGTAACGCCACAGGATTTTGTTCCCGGATATCCTTGCCGTTTAGGTAGATGGCCCCGGAGGTGGGCTCGATGAGACGGTTAACCATTTTTAAGGTGGTGGTCTTGCCACAACCGCTGGGGCCAATTAACACAATAAATTCCCCTGCTTCGACCTTCAGGTTGAAATCGGCTACGGCTATTCGATTACCGTCATATACTTTTGAGACGTGTTCGAAGGTAAGCATGGCGTCCTCCTTTCAACAGGGTTGTTTCAGGCTAAAGAACGCCTGGTATTAACCGTCAGTAAGCGCTTGTTTACCTTCAGCCAGCTGGCGCAACCGGTCCACCGCCTTCTGGTTTCCCACCACCAGGAGCAAGTCCCCCGCGTTTAATCGAAGCTCTGTCCCCGGAGAGGCGTACCAGCGGCCCCGGCGCCGTACAGCAGTAACGGTAACACCCGTAACTGTCCTCAATTGGGCCTCTTGCACACTTTTTCCCACAAGGGGTGAATCCGGTGAAACCAGGACCTCTTCAGCATTCTGCATGTTTTTGAGCATGCCGGTTTTAAAGTGCACAATTTCTTTAACCAGTTTATCGATTTCCGCATTTAACTTGTTACGCTGTTTGATAAGGGTATCCAGCCGGCGCTCCAAGACCTCAAGGGAGTTGTGTTCGTGAAAATCCTCGATAAAGTCCCGGGCGGCCTGACGGGAAAGGATAATTACCCCACTCCCTGGAACTACTTCAACCACCTGTCGCGCCTGCAGAAGCGCCAGGGCCTTTCTTACTGTTTCTGGCGAAACTCCATACTGCCCGGCTAAAATAGTGCGTCCCGATACTCTTTCACCTTCGCTGTAAGTTCCACGGAGAATCTCGCCGGCAATCATTAGCGCGATTTGTTCATAACGGGCCAGTTCTTCGCTATTTGTATGGTGCATTTTTAGTCTCTCCTTATCGCCAACTCTATATTATAACTTAGATTGTCACCTGTCAACCTGTACCACTCTGCAATTTTTAGTTACGAAAACAGTTCTGAAGCCGCTATCATAATGTGAGGACAAGAATATTATTTCTTCACTTGGTTGGAAAACGCAAAAAAGCCACCTTATTCTTCATGAAAGAGTAAGGTGGTTTTTGACTGTACGGACAGGCTCACTATAACATTCGATCACTGGCCATGGCGGGCGCACATAATAAAAGATAGCCTGCAAACCTCCTGCAGGCTATCTCCTGGTACGCCCTCTTATAACCTAACTCTAATGGGAAGTAGCCTTGCGCGTCTTGGCTTTGGTCGCTGCCTTGGTTACTGCCGCCTGCCGGTGGCGTTCCCGGCTAAGTTTACGAAAATCGATCCATAAGGGGCTGGCGGTAAAGATTGATGAGTAGGCACCGCTGATGGTACCGATGAGCATGGCCAGGGCAAAGGTCCTGGTGGTCTCACCGCCCAGGAGCATCAAAGCCAGCAGGGCGATGACGACCGTCAGGACGGTATTAATAGACCGGGTCAGGGTCTGGTTAATACTGCGATTGACCAGTTCCTCCATAGATTCCTTTTTGCGCAGCCGTAAGTTTTCCCGGATGCGGTCAAAAATAACAATGGTATCATTTATAGAATAACCGATAATGGTAAGGATGGCCGCCACAAAGGTGCTGTCCACTTCCCAGCGGAAAATGGCAAAAAAACCGATGGTCACCAGCACGTCGTGAATCAGGGCCAGGATTGCCGCGAGCCCAGATAAAAATTCAAAGCGGATTGTAATATAGATAATCATCAAGACCCAGGCAATGGCCATGGCTTCGATACCTTTAATGGTCAGTTCCCGGCCGATGGTAGCGCCGACCTTTTCGTTACGCTTTAAATCCAGCTGCCCCAGTTTATCGCGCAAGGCACCAATAACCTGGTCGGTTTGCTCTTCATTGAGTTCTGTTGTCCGGATCAGAAACTCATTATTGCCCGCTGCCTGGATGGAGCTGTTACCCAGGTTGAGACCGCCGAGAACCTCCCGGACCTGGTTGGCATTAACCGGTTGCTGGAACTGGACCTGGATAATATTCCCACCGGTGAAATCAATACCAAAATTTAGGGGGGATGGCCAGTTCAGGACCATGGCTATAAGACCCGGGATGATTATAAGCAGCGAAAGGGCATACCACCACTTGCGCCTGCCGACAAAGTTAAAATTGAAGTTCATTAAATCTCACCCCTCGCCGCTACCGGAATTTGCCCTTCTTTAACCCCATAGAGCCACAGTTTGTGGAAGGCCGGTACGCCAATGACCAGGTGTAAGAGGAAACGCGTCAGGGTTATGGCCGTGAACATGCTGGCGACAATACCTAAAGAGAGGGTGACGGCAAAACCGCGTACCGTGCCGCTGCCCAGGAAGTAAAGGACCAGTGCCGCCAGTACCGTTGTGGCGTTGGCGTCAAAGATGGTGGTAAAGGCCCGCTTAAAGCCGGCATCAATGGCTGCCCGCAAAGTCTTTCCGTTGCGCAATTCTTCTTTGAGGCGCTCGTAGATAATGATATTGGCGTCAACGGCCATACCCACCGACAGCAAGAGGCCGGCTATGCCCGGTAGCGTCAGGGTAGCCTTTAAAGCCCACAGGACCCCCAGGACTATAAGGCTGTAAACAATCAGGGACAAATTGGCCACCAATCCCGGCAGGCGGTAAACAACGAGCATAAACAAGGCGATTAAGGCCAGGCCAACGATGACGGCCGTCTTGCTCCTGGCCAGGGAATCCGCTCCCAGGGTCGGGCCTACTGCCCGGCGCTCAATAATCTGTACCGGTACCGGCAGGGCGCCGCCGCGTAAGAGGGCTGCCAGGTCGGCTGCCTCCTGGAAGGAAGCAAAGCCGCCCCTGATGACTGCCTCGCCGCTGGGAATGGCTTCATCTACGTGGGGGTTGGTGAGTAAATCATCATCCAGATAAATGGCTATATGCCGCTTGGGGTCACCCGAGCTGTAGCTGCTGACCAGCTTCTGGGTTATTTCGGCAAACTTTTTGGTGCCCTCGGCATTAAATTTCAGGGTGATTTCCGGTTCCCGGCTCTGCTGGTCTATCACAGCTTTAGCGTCCTTCAAGTCTTTTCCGGTGACCACAACCTGGCCGTCACTGGTGCGGAACTCCAGTTGGGCCGTCTTGCCGATCATTTTAACGGCCTCTTCCGGGTTATCATACCCGGCCAGCTGGATAATCAGGCGGTCACTGCCTTCCCGCTGGATCACCGGTTCAGCTATCCCCAGCTGGTCGACCCGGTCGCGCATAACCCGTTCCAGGGCGACCATGTCCTCATTGGTCACCGCGTGTTCCGCTGTGCTCTGGGCCTGGACGAGAATATAAACACCGCCGCGCAAGTCCAGGCCCAGTTTCATGGCCCGTATTAAAGGCTGAAAGGCCCCTATGCCTAGCGCCAGGATGGCGATAAAAACAATGGCGAGCTTAAAGAAGCCGCCTGCTCCTTTCCCCCCTGCCAAAACTCTCCTGCCTCCCTTGACAGAATGCAACTGCAGACAACCTATTATAACTCCAGCCGGAGTTGCCCGTCAATTGCTGCAAATACCACCCGCACCAGTTTTTTCTAATTCACAGGAGCCGGGCCTCGTTCACCACCAGTCCAAAATGGCAGTCGAGGAAATCAGCGGCCCGCCGGCACATCATCATCCGCATCAGGAAGATTTCAAAATACTCCATGGGTGTGCTGATGGAGAGGTCAATGGTCAGTTCCAGGGTAATGGTACGCCTGGAAGCATCTACCCGTAAAAAAGAGTGCTGGACGGCGTAATTGACCCGGTCGTGGATATCAAAGGTGCTGATATCACTATTGCGCACCCGGGAGCGGTGGACATCGGATTTATCCGCCAGGATGAGGGCCGCACCTACGGTATTGACGGCCTGGCCATATTCTTCTTCATGGTTACCGATGGCGCCCATAATGGTAGCTACCTCAACGGTAGGCATACCCAAGCGGGTCAAAATGCGGTAAGCCAGCAAGGCCCCTGTCTGGCCGTGATCTTGCCGGCTAATAACGTTACCGATATCATGCAGGTACCCGGCTATGGCCGCCAGTTCGGCTACCCTCCGGTCATAACCCAGGTGTTCCAGTACGTTATAGCTGATCTTGGCCACCAGGCTCAAATGGCGGTGGCTGTGTTCGGTAAAACCCATGGCTCCCAGGTGTTCATTACCTTTAACAATAAGCTCTTCTACCTCGGGATCCTTTTTAACATCTTCCAGGGTCACTGGCGCCAAGCCTGATTATTCCTCCTGTCCCGGCACATAGGCTACCCCGCCCTTGTCCACCTCGACCTCAACCCTATCGGCAATGCGGACCATCAAGGTTCTATCTTTGATTTTTGTTATCCGGCCATGCAACCCGCCAGCCAGGACCACCCGGTCGTCCACCTTCAAGCTGTTCAGCATTTCCTGGCGCCTTTTTTGTTGCTTTTGCTGTGGCCGGATCATCAGGAAATAGAGGATCCCAAAGAAGATCAGCATGTAAAAAATGGTTCCCGCCCATTGCTGCATGAAACAACCACCATCCTTGCTTTAATTTGGTCTTTAACTCCTTAACATTCGACGCAGGTATGGATAATACCTGCCCCCCTTTAGATTTTTCCCGAATTATATTTGGCATAAAAGTCGGCTTCAAAAGCTTCCAGGTCATTACTGGCGATGGCCTGGCGAATACGGTGCATCAACTTCAGCAGGAAATATAAATTGTGAATGGTTGTCAGCCTGAGACCCAGGATTTCATCTACCTTGAGCAGGTGCCGGATGTAGGCCCGGCTGTAGTGGCGGCAGGTATAGCAGTCGCACTCCGGGTCCAGGGGGCGGAAATCCCGGGCATAGGCAGCGTTACGCACCACTAGCTTGCCGTAAGTGGTCATTACCGTGCCGTTGCGGGCAATGCGGGTGGGCAGGACGCAGTCAAACATATCTACCCCCCTTTTTACTCCTTCGATCAGGCAGTCCGGAGAACCGACCCCCATGAGATACCGGGGCTTGTTTTCGGGTAGATATCCCTGCAGGTCCTCCAGGATGCTGTACATCAATTCCTTGGGTTCGCCGACGCTCAGGCCCCCTATGCCGTAACCGGGAAAATCCAGGGCCGTAATCTCCCGGGCGCTGCGGCGGCGCAATTCGGGAATTACCCCGCCCTGGATAATGCCAAACACCGCCTGGTCCTCCCGGCGGTGGACCTGCAGGCAAATTTCCGCCCAGCGGCTGGTGCGCTCCACGCCCGCTTCTACTTCTTCCCGGCTGGCCGGGTAGGCGACACACTCATCAAAGGCCATGGCAATATCGGAACCCAGGGCTTCCTGGACGGCCATGGATTCCGCCGGTCCCATGAAGTGGGTCGAGCCGTCCAGGTGGGAGCGAAAAGTCACGCCTGCATCGCTGATTTCCCGCAAATCGGCCAGGCTAAAGACCTGGAAACCGCCGCTGTCGGTGAGAATGGGTTTTTCCCAGTGCATGAAGTTGTGCAGGCCCCCGGCTTCCCGGATGATGTCGGCACCAGGGCGGAGGTAAAGGTGATAAGTATTGGCCAGGATAATTTGGGCTCCCACTCCGGCCACTTCTTCCGGCGTCATAGTTTTGACGGTGGCCTGGGTGCCGACGGGCATGAAGATCGGCGTCTCGATGGTGCCATGGGGAGTTTTAAGTCGCCCCAGGCGGGCGCCGGTGGCCCGGTCACGTTTGAGTACGGTAAAGGTTACAGCGGGCAAATGAGTATTTCCTCCTAAACTAATAATCCGAAAATAACTCTTTCGTAGGGCTGGCTTTGTTTTCGCTACAAGATCAGCATCGCATCCCCGAAGCTGAAGAAGCGGTAACCCTCCGCCACAGCAGTCCTGTAGGCGGCCAGGATTTTTTCCCGGCCGGCAAAAGCGCTCACCAGCATGATGAGGGTCGATTTGGGCAGGTGGAAGTTGGTGATGAGGCAGTCAATGGCCTTGAAGCGGTAGCCGGGATAAATAAAGATATCCGTCCAGCCGCTCCCTGGCTGGATAAGGCCATCATCAGTAGCTACCGTCTCCAGGGTGCGGACTACCGTCGTACCCACGGCCACTACCCTTCCTCCCCGGGCGCGGGCAACATTAATGGCCGCCGCTGCCTCCGGGGTCACTTCGTAGTACTCGGCATGCATCTGGTGTTCTTCGATGTTTTCCACCTTAACGGGGCGGAAAGTACCCAAGCCGACATGGAGAAGGAGGTTGACTATTTTCACCCCCTGCTCCCGCAGTTGCTCCAGGAGGCGGGGGGTAAAGTGCAGGCCGGCCGTCGGCGCTGCTGCCGAGCCTTCCACCCGGGCATAAACCGTCTGGTAACGCCCGGGGTCCTCCGGCTTCTCTTTAATATAAGGCGGCAGGGGCATCTCCCCCAGGCGGTCCAGGAGGGCTTCAAGGGGACCTTCCCGGTAAGAAAACTGCAGTACCCGCCCCCCGGTGCCAGTCGTTGCCATGGCCCGGGCCCTCAGTTCTCCCTGGCCAAAGATTATCTCCGTACCCACCGGCACCCGCCGCCCCGGCCGCACCAGGGCTTCCCAGGTATCCCGGTCGCGTTGCGTCAACAAAAGCACTTCGATCCTGGCCCCCGTACCGGCCCGGCGTCCCCAGAGGCGGGCCGGTATCACCCTGGTCTCATTTAAAACCAGGACATCCCCGGGGTGGAGATAAGCCGGCAGGTCGTAAAAATGGCGGTGTTCCAGGTAGTCCCTGTCCCGGTGCAGGACAAGGAGCCGCGAGGCATCCCGCGGCTCCGCCGGTGTCTGGGCTATCAATTCCGGAGGGAGATCATAGTCGAATTCTTCAAGACGCAAATCAATCTCTCACCTACTGCTATGTTTACAGCGGAGCAATCTTTAAGCGGCCGTCAAAGCGGTCCTGGTTATAATAGTGTTCAATAATTTGCTGGTAAGTATACCCTTTTTCCGCCATCCCCATGGCGCCCCACTGGCTTAAGCCTAAGCCATGGCCGTTGCCCTGACCCTGGAAAACTACCTGGCGGAACATCTTCGGTACGCTGCGAGTACCATCCCGGCCGGCTACCATATACTCCCCGGCGGCGCCGTTGGGGGCATTCATCACCCCGCCGGCTCCCAGGGCCACCAGTTCGGCACCGTAATTCACGGCACGCTGCCCGCCGGAGCCGTCGACGATGTGGACTGTAGAATCCATCTGCACGTTAAATAAAGTGCTCTTCAGAACATCCCGGCCGAAAACGGCCCGTATCCCATCCCGGAAGGCAGATGCCGTTCCTGTGGTCGTGCGGATATCCATCCTGGTGACCCGGCCGGACACCGTTTCCCCCTGTTCGTCCCTGCGCAGGCGGGAAAGAACCAGGTCAACAACATCCCCACTTGCCCCCTGGCCCTGCTCGGCCAGCCAGGCATTAACTTTTTCCTGGACCTGCTGCCGGGTCAGGGTTATGGTCCAGGAATAATTGTTGGCCGGCCAGCCGTTGGCCGCCTGGTGGGGATACCTTAAAGCCCACTCATCCTCCGGTGAAGGTACCCCGCGCAGGTAGGGCAGGGGATTGCTCCAGACATTCTCGCTGTCCTCGGTATAGCCGCCGGCATTAGCATGAAAGTAGGCCTCGATAACCTTGCCGTCATAGTAAATTACTAGCCCGCGGGTGGCATCAACGGCTTGAATGACTTTATCGCGATAAGGACCATAGTTGACCTCGGCTTCATAACCGCCATAGACCTGCGTCATGGTATCATCGGTGACATCATATAGGGCGGCTGGTTTCAACCTGGTGACGGCGTAGGAGCGGGCAATCACAGCCTGGGCCTTGAGGGCCTCCAGGCCGGCACTGGCCGGCATTTCCCTGCCCACCACGCCGTAGAGGTATTGCTCCAGGTCCAGGGTATTGATGGCCATCAGGCCATTGTCCCCCTTGAGAATATTTAAGCTGCCCCGGTAACGCTGCCCCTGGTAGCGGAAGAGATTTAAAGTCCCAGCGTCCCTGGCCTTAAGCTGGATAGGACCGCCGAAGGTACCCGGCAGCGGCGTACTCTCCCGGCTTAATTGCCAATCAGCGCCGTTTTTTTTCACCGTCCACTTTTCTCCCGCCTTTACCGGGCTGATTTCCTTACCGCTATGGCCATCAATTAACTGGTAACTCCCCTGTTCAACCTGGAAGTCCACCTGCTCCAGTTCGCCATCGAGCAAGACCCGGATTACTGGTATGTCCCCTTTAGAGACGGCACCTGCCGGTATCGTTGCCAAAACCAGGAGCAAAGCAGCCAGGAGAGCAACCGCTAGTCCTTGCGGGAAGATTTTATTTCCCAATTTTTCTTCTCCCCTTTACCGCTATCTACCCGATCTACCTGGTTATGGCCGGGCCGTAAAGATTCCCCTGGAATTCCAGGGGTACCGCTCCTCCCCTTCTCAGTGAACACCTCAACTCTGGTCCCTTTATTACCCGGGGCAACCTCAAGTTCGTTACGGTTAGATGACTGCCCCGGCCGGTCTTGATTACCGGCAATATTTTCCGCCTTCTCACGCGGGCCCCGGTCGTTGCCACGCTGGTTGTCATAACTATTACCACCTGCAACCTGTTGCCCCAGGGCTCTCTTGAGGGTTGGGCCCAGCTGCTGCTCCTTCTGCAAAAGGTCTTTATCCTGCTGCAGCTTTTGCAATAACTGCTCCCAGTTAGTGTCAAACCTCGCCAGGACCCTGGCCAGGCTATCTTTTTGCAGGTCAGCCGCCGTAACCGGGAGTCCAGCATCGAGGGCTTCCAGGAGGATGCTGTATTTCCCCGCCGACAGGCCGGTGGCTTCAGCGTGCTGGCGGATTTCCGGCTGGACGGTAGCCGCCTCCACTACCGCCTGGACCCGGGCCTGTTGCAGGACATTCCGGGCCTCGCGGGTTAACTTCTGGCCCAGTTCATCGCCGGCTGCCAGTTTTTCCTGGCCGGCACCGGCAGCAGGGATCACTGTTACCACCATGGCTCCCTGGCGGTCGGGCAGATAGTAACCCTGGCGCACGGCTTCCCTGGTCAGGACCTGGATAGCGATAGCTGCTTTTTCATCTTTAAGGGCAACGCCAGCCAGCAACTTTTCCCCATCGCTATTTAATCCCCGGGCACTGAGCACCCTTTCCCGGTCATCCACCGCCAGTTCAATGCTAGGATTGATGTCGATATTAATATAAAAGGCCAGTTGACCGGGGGTTGGCGGCGCCATGGCCCGGCGTGCCAGGGGGAGGGCCAGAAAAAGCAATAAGATTACTGCCGCTGCTGCCATCATAGCCTGCCAGGGGGGCCTCTTTTTAACCAGGGGCAACATTACCTCTTCCCCTACTTCTGGCAGCAGGCCGGTCAGGTGGAGGGTGCGCCACTCCCCCTCAGGGGTCAAAACAATAACCTCATTTCCCTGCCTGGCCACCACCAGCCCCCGCTCAGCGTCAAGCATCCTGACCACCCCTTTTGCTTTGACCTATGTAGTCTGCCAGGTATTCATAATCGCCCATCAGCATGAGTGCTGCGGCGATAATATATTTGCGGTGGCGCTCCAGGGTTTTGCGGCTGGTTTCCATGGATTTTACCAGGGCTTTCAGGGGCAAAGCTTTGCGTTCCCGGAGGTACTGGCTGAAGAGGGGGTTGGCTGCCACTACCCGGGCGGCTGCCAGGGCTCGGTCACGGGCGTCCCGGTGCTGGGGGCTGGCCTTGACCAGGTCCTTGAAGGTTATGCCAAACTCAGCCAGTTCTTCCCGGTAGCGCTCTATTTCCCGGCGCCGGTCGGCTAGTTCGTTGACCAGGTTTATCTCTTCTCCGCCCAGGGGATCGACGGTGGCTGCCGTTTCGTTCTCCAGGGCCTGTAAGGATAGTACCCGCCGGTGCCGCCCTTCCCGGCGAAAATAGTCAACTAAACGGCGGCGGATAATGGTCTCGGCCAGGGTTAAAAAGTTGGAGCCACCGCCCGGGCGGAAACTATCGATGGCTTCGTTAAAGGCCATCAGGCCGACGCTAGCCTCGTCATCTTCCCCCAGGCGGATAAAATGACCTGTTGCCCTGGAAACGACGGCCAGGATAAAGGGTGTAAAGCGGCGGATTAATTCCTCCCTGGCCCCGGCATCCCCGTTCCTCGCCTGAAGCAGTAACTGGTTGGGGTCTGCTTCCGGTGGCACTTTTAGCCTCACCTCTCATAGTATTCGTAAGGCCTTGACGTTTTCCGACTACTGGAGGCTAACGGCGGAAGATTAAGTTTAAGACGATGGTGAGGATGAGGCTTAAGAGGAGGGAACTCAGTAAGGGGAAATAGAAGGTGAAGTTGCCCTTCTGGATGTAAATGTCCCCCGGCAGGCGCCCGAAGGAAAAGAGTTTACCCATCCCAAGGAGGATTAAACCCATCAGGGCAATTAGCAGCCCCATCCCCAGCAGCATTTTGCCGAAAAAACTCCAGTCGCCCATTGGTGTCCTCCTTCGAAAATAACTCTATCGTAGGCTGGCATTGTCTCGCTCGCTTCCGACAAATGCCAGCCAGGCATTTTCATTCATATTTCAAAACAGGCTATCCATTCTCGTTATCCCCAGGTGCTCGTAAGCCCTGGGTGTGGCCATGCGGCCCCGGGGGCTGCGCTGGATAAAGCCGTGCTGGAGCAAAAATGGCTCATAGACATCCTCTATGGTATCCGGCTCTTCGCTGATGGCCGCCGCCAGGGTTTCCAGCCCCACCGGGCCACCGTTAAATTTCTTGATGAGGGTTAACAACAGGCGGCGGTCGGAGCTGTCCAGGCCTAAGGAGTCGACTTGCAGGAGTTCTAAGGCTTCCCTGGCTACCTCCCTGGTAATTATCCCCCCGGCACGGACTTCGGCGTAATCCCGCACCCTTTTCAGCAGGCGGTTGGCCACCCGGGGCGTTCCCCGGGCGCGGCAGGCAATCTCCCTGGCCCCTTCAGGCTCAATACCTACCTGCAGGATGGCTGCCGCCCGGAGAATAATTTGCTCCAGCTCCTCTATCCGGTAAAACTCCAGCCGGGAATTAATGCCAAAGCGATCCCTTAAAGGCGAAGACAACAACCCGGCCCTGGTAGTAGCCCCCACCAGGGTAAAAGGGGGTAAATCCAGGCGGATGGAGCGGGCGCCGGGGCCTTTACCCAGAATAATATCCAGGGCAAAATCTTCCATGGCCGGGTACAGGATCTCCTCCACCTGGCGGGGCAGGCGGTGGACTTCATCAATAAAGAGGACGTCCCGGGGCTGTAAATTGGTAAGAATGGCGGCCAGGTCCCCGGCTCGTTCCAGGGCCGGCCCCGAGGTAACCCTTAAACTTACCCCCAGCTCGTTGGCAATGATCCCGGCCAGGGTGGTCTTCCCCAGGCCGGGCGGGCCGTAAAGCAGGACGTGATCCAGGGCTTCCCCCCGCTCCCGGGCCGCCTGGATAAAGATGCTCAATGTTTCCTTGACATGCTCCTGGCCGATATATTCGGCCAGGCGGCGCGGGCGCAAGCTCACTTCCAGTTCTTCGTCTTCCCGGTGCAGGTTCCCGGCCAGCAAACGCTCTGCCGTCAATCAGCCCCACCTCCCCGGCCTATAGTTTTCAACACTCCCTGGAGGACGGCCGTCGTATCAGCCTCCGGCCCCAGTTCCGCCTTAACCCTGGCTAGGACCGGGCTTATCTCATCCCGGCTGTAGCCCAGGGCCAGGAGGGCGGCCAGGGCTTCATCATTATCGCCGGCCCCGCCATCCCCTGCTACCCTGGCCGTTGCCCCGGCCTCACCGGCCAGCCCGGATTTTAGAATGGCGTCCTTTAATTCCAGGAGCAGGCGCCTGGCCTTCTTGGCCCCGATGCCGGGCAGGGCAGTCAGAAAGGCAGTATCTTCGGCAACAATAGCCCGCGCCAGCTGTTCCGGAGCCGCTGCCGCCAGGACCTGGAGGGCACCGCGGGGTCCAATGCCGGCCACCCCCAGTAAAAGGGTAAAAAACCTTAGCCCCTCGGGCCGGGTAAAGCCGTACAGCTCCAGGGCGTCTTCCCTGACTACCAGGTGAGTATAGACGGCAACCTCTGTCCCTGGAGGCGGCCAGGATTGCGCGGGCGGTGTACGGACGAACCAGCCGATGCCCCCGGTTTCCACCAAAATACCTTCCGGCATTACCTGGCGTAACTGGCCTCGCAGGTAACCAATCACTGCTGCAACACCCCGACTTCCCGCTGGCGCCAGGGAGCCAAACTGGCGTGGCAAATGGCCACGGCCAGGGCATCGGCCACATCATCGGGGTCCGGCCGGCTTTTAAGCCCCAGCAGGGCCTGAACCATCCGCTGGACCTGTTCCTTGGGAGCCCGGCCGAAACCGGCCACCGCCTGTTTAACTTCCAGGGGCGTGTACTCGGCAACGGGAAGGCCCGCATGAGCCGCCGCGAGCAACGCCACCCCCCGGGCCTGGCCTACCGCCAGGGCCGTGCGGCTGTTTTTATTAAAAAAGAGTTCTTCAATGGCCATAATATCCGGCCGGTAGTTTTTTATTATCTCCTGCAGTTGGTCGTAAATCAGGGCCAAGCGCAGGCTTGCTTTTTCCCCTGCCGGCGTCCGGATGCAGCCATAGGCAAAAGCCTGCAGGTGCCCCGCAGTCGCCGCCTGTACCAGGCCATAGCCAACAATAGCTGTACCAGGGTCGATTCCCAGGATCAACATCCTTTAACTCCTCCCTGGCAATTATTCGACGTTAAAGATAGTACTTCCTTTTTTTGAACCAAAATAAAAATCAGCGCTCTTCCAGCGCTGACCTCTAGGGGCGGAATTCATCCAGGCTGTCCAGGGCTTCCAGGACTTCTTGTTCGGAGTTAAATTCTGCCTGGCCATTTTCTATTTTTTCCCGCCAGCTGGGCGGCAGGGAAGTAAATTTCAGGTTCGTCACCCGCATTAGTGGCCCCAGGCTGCCGGCCGGGCCCTGGTAAATGGCCACCAGGCCATCCTTGACGGCCAGGTGGCGTTTGGGAGCATCGGCAGGGCAAAGACCATCTACCTCCTGGGTGATGACCAGGCGTTCCCCCTCCCGGGTTATGCGCCATCCCTCGGGAGGCGGGAAAAGGATGCTCAATTCTTCATTACCGGCCCAGTTCCACTTGATCCCTGCCGGTAAAGGAATGGGTTCCCTGTGACCGCAGTCGCGGTAATATCTCTCCAGGCGCGGCTCCTCCAGCACCCGCGGCTCCAGAAGGCCCGGCACCCTTAAGATAACCGGTCTTTGCCCGGTACTGACCCTGGCCTCCTGGAAAGCTACCAGCCCTCCGAGGAGAAAAATCACGAGGCCAATAAAAATAAAGCGCCGGCTAACGTCGCCCACGGTGGCGCCTCCTCATAACAGGAATTACCACACCTTCTAGCTTTGCCGGCGCGACGGAGTTTTATACCAGGTTATAACTCCACTTGCTCCATAATGGCAGCAGGAATGTCGGCGTTGGTATAGACTGCCTGGACGTCATCGTGATCCTCCAGGCGGTCCACCAGGCGCATGACTTTCGCGGCCATTTCCGGGTCATCAATGGTTACTGTCGTCTGGGGTACCATTTCTATTGCGGCGCTGGTAATGGCCGCCCCGGCTTCCTGCAGGGCTTTCTTTACCCTCTCCAGGTCCTCGGGAGCCGTCTTTATTTCCAGGGCTTCGGCATCACTATCATCAACATCTTCAGCCCCGGCCTCTATGGCCTGGAGGATTAATTCTTCCCGCTTTTCTCCCGCCGGGACTTCTACGCTAATGACGCCCTTGGGGTTAAACATCCAGGCTACACAGCCGCTTTCCCCCAAACTTCCGCCGTTGCGCGAAAAGATATACCGGATTTCTGAAGCCGTGCGGTTGCGGTTGTCAGTGGCAATATTAAGCAGCATGGCTACTCCGCCGGGGCCATAGCCTTCATAAACCATTTCTTCATAGGCTGCGCCTTCAATCTCGCCGGTACCGCGCATAATGGCCCGCTGGATATTCTCATTGGGCATATTAACTTCCTTGGCCCGGGCGATGGCTGCCTTCAAACGCGGGTTACCTTCAGGGTCACCGCCTCCCTGCCGGGCGGCAATGATAATCTCCCGCCCTATTTTAGTAAAGAGGCGGCCCCGCTTTTCATCGGCTTTGGCCTTACGATGTTTTATATTGGCCCACTTGGAATGTCCGGACATTTTTTGACCCCCCTCTCACCTCTAACTGCCGTTAAAATTCTAGCATACAAAACGGTAATTAAGCAATAAGCCTTATTATCCATTGCCGGAAATCACTGTAATATTTTACCTCGAAGATTGGAAGAATTTTATGTTAACTTTTTTGGCTTCTATATGGTAAAATACCATCAGTTACTTTAACGTCATGGCCACCAGAAACGCCGAATTTCTTTTACGAGCTAACCTCACAGGCGTTGGAGGGGGGTGGATTTTTTATTGGTCCGCCGGGCGTTAAAGTAATTAGGTTTGTAAAGGAGGGGTTAGTTTTGCGGTCTAAATTCAAAACCCGGGCCGCATCCCTGGCTGTATTATTAATTGTCACAACCCTGGCTATCGTACCGGTCACACCTGTTCAAGCTGCAACTTACTATGGTAACTATTATGCTTTCCATTTCTCACCGCAAAATTATTTATACATCAGGTATTACCGCCCGCAACCGGCATCTCAACCCCAACCGGCCCCGGCACCCCAACCCCAGCCGGCACCGGCTCCAGTTCCCGAACCGCAGCCGGCACCCCAACCGGCACCAGCGCCCGCACCTCAACCTGCACCCCAGCCTGCAAGCGGCAGCTACCAGCTAAGCCAGTTTGAGCAGAAGGTCGTTGACCTGGTCAACGCCGAGCGGGCTAAGGCCGGGCTGAAACCGTTAGCCGTAGATCTGCAACTGGCTAAAGTAGCGCGTCTCAAGGCAGAGGACATGCGGGATAATAATTATTTTGGCCACGATTCACCTGTCTACGGTTCCTTCTTTGCCATGTTACGAAAATTTGGTATTACTTACCGTACCGCCGGGGAAAACATTGCCGCCGGTTATCGAACTCCTGAAGCTGTGGTAGCTGCCTGGATGGGTAGCCCCGGCCACCGCAGCAATATTTTAAATGCCAGCTTTACGACTATTGGCGTAGGCTATGCCCGAGGCGGTAGCTACGGTAACTACTGGGTGCAGGAATTCATCGGGAAGTAGAGAAAAAGCAAGGCAAGGGATTAACTCCTTGCCTTTTTGTTATGTAAAGAGGAACGCTTTCTCTCCGCTTTTGTGCCTGATTTCACAATTAAGTATGAATGGCCCCTTTTAACCTGGCCGGTGGGTTAAAAGGGGCTATTTAATCTGGATATTAAACTACCCGACTTTAAAAAGTTCGGTACTGAGATAGCGCTCGCCCGTATCCGGGGCAATGGCCAGGACTTTTTTCCCGCTGCCCAGGCGCCGGGCCACCTGCAGGGCGGCATAAACGGCTGCGCCGGCAGAGATGCCCACCAGCAGGCCTTCCTCCCGGGCCAGGCGCCGGGCGGTGATGAGGGCGTCTTCGTTGGAGACGGTAATAATCTCATCGATTACCTCGCGGCGGAGGACCTGCGGGACAAATCCGGCCCCGATCCCCTGGATCTTATGAGGTCCCGGCTGGCCCCCGGAAAGGACGGGGGAAGCCGCCGGTTCCACGGCAATTATTTTTACCCCCGGAATTTCCTGCTTTAGGACCTCGCCGACGCCGGTAATGGTGCCGCCGGTACCTACGCCGGCCACAAAGGCATCCAGATCTTTGTCCATTTGCTCTAAAATTTCCCGGGCCGTGGTACGGCGGTGCACGTCGGGGTTGGCCGGGTTTTCAAACTGCTGGGGCATGAAATAATCAGGGTTTTCCCGGACTAATTCCAGGGCTTTGTCTACGGCCCCCTTCATACCCAAGTGGCCCGGTGTCAGGATAAATTCGGCGCCATAGGCCGCCAGGAGTTTGCGGCGTTCAATGCTCATGGTTTCCGGCATGACCAGTATTAAGCGGTAACCGCGGACCGCTGCTACCATGGCCAGGCCAATACCGGTATTGCCGCTGGTGGGTTCTACGATGGTGGCACCCGGTTTAAGTTTGCCCTCTGCTTCCGCAGCTTCAATCATGCTGAGGGCGATCCGGTCTTTTACGCTCGCCCCGGGATTAAAGTATTCCAGCTTGACATATACTGCCGCCCCATTCTCCGTCAGGCGGTTTAAGCGTACCACTGGAGTCCGGCCGATTAGCTGGGTTATGTCGGTGGCTACCTGCATGGTTACTTCCTCCTTAATGTATAGTATGCTTATCGGAATTAATTACATTTTAACTTCCAGTACAGGCTGTGTCAAGTGAAAAGCCACTGCACCTCAGTATTATGCAGTGGCTTGGCTGGCATAAATGCCCGGATTTATATGGCCTCGAGGAAAATTTTATGATCGACCAGGGCCATTTCTTTGATGCGGGCGCGCAGGATTTTCTTTTTACCAAAGATGTCTTCCATGAGGATACCATCTTCCCGGGGCAGGACCCGGTCCACATTTTCAAAGACCAGCTCCTCCTCCCCGTCCTCTTTCAATAGATAAGCATTGGCTTCACACATCTTTTCGCGTTCCTCCTTCGTAAAAGGTTTTGAGACGCCGCGCCAGGGCATCAATCAGGTGGGGTAAGGGTTCGGCTACAACACCGATTATTTCCACCCCGGCTTTATTTAGAGGCAGGAGAAATTTACGGGCCGGGCTGGCGGCAATGGCCGCAGCCATGGCCGGCGTCAGTTCCCCCAGCATGGCGTCGGCTATAAGGATGGCCACGGAACCGGTAATGGCATCTACCCGGGGAGCGTTATAGATAATGGCCCTTTCCCCGGTAGCCCCTTCATTGGCCCCGGCCTTGAGCATGGCTACGGTAGCGGCAGCGTTAGTCCCCAAGGCCAGAATTTCTACCTCTGGTGGCAATTCTTCCCTGAGCCTGGCGGTAATATGCTTGCCGATGCCGCCCCCCTGCCCGTCTACTACTGCTATCCGCAGGTATAACCCACTCCTTGTTATGAAATGCAAAAAGGGCCACAGGGAACCTTGTCGACTCCAGTGTCGACTCCGACCTCCTCGTGGCCTTCCATCCAGCGCGGTCTCCACACCGCTTTATGATGATATATTCGCCCTCAAAAGCCTGATTCCTGCCTGGTGGACAAGAAAAATTAAAATTCTGGTGCCCGCAAAATACCTTTTATAAAGTCAGACCCCAGAGAAATATAGGTCTGGGGAACTGGCCCGACAATAATAGCCTCGGCCACCGGGATGGTAGAGGCAACCTTTACCTGTTCCCTGCTGAAGGGGGCAACTACCTGGACTTCGCTCTCTACCTGGAGGTAAATGCGGTGGCGCGTCTGGTTGATACCGGCGGCTTCAAAGGTGTCACCTACGTTGACGTTAACGGTGCCCAGGGGAATAAAACGTAGAGGCACCGGGGGTCCGTAGGCTGCCAGGAGTTTTAGCCCCAGCACTTGCCCCAGGGGTAAGTAATAGGTTTTGCCTTTCAGCTGGGCCAGGTGCTCCTGGATGGCCAGCTGGGCCTGGGCCTGGAGGCGGCTGATGCTCAAAGCGTCGGCCTGCATGAAAACTATCCGGCCATCGCTGCTGCCCGGTTGAATCAGGTTATTATAATTTACCTGGCCGGTTACTTTATCCAGCACTGCCTGCTGCATGGCCTCGGTAGCTGCCCAGCGGGCCTGGGCCGCAGCTACCGTCTCCAGGGCCAGGTGCAGGCGCCATTCTAACAGGAAGAGCACCAGTAGGCCGGCTACTATTACCAGCGCCAGGGCTCCCCATGGCCGCCGTCCCGGTCGCCGCCACCGCCGCCGCAAGGCAAACCACCCCCATATAGAAGTATACTCCGGGGGCGGTTAAAATGTGAAATAACTTTTAGTGAGGGGCAACAGAAACCCGCAGCCGGGCAAATTTGCGTTTGCCGGCCTGGAGGACCGCCCCGTCTGGCACATCAATCTCGGCATCGGGATCATCCAGGCGCGCGCCGTCGAGTTTTACTGCTCCCTGGCGGATGAGTCGCCGGGCTTCACTGGTACTGGGGGCCAGGCCTGCCTGGACCATCAGGCGCGGCAGCCACATCCTGGCTTCGCTAACAATTACCTCCGGCATTTCCTCCGGCAGGTCGCCCAGCTGGAAGACCTGGCGGAATTCCTTTTCCGCCTCCCGGGCAGCAGCCTCCCCGTGGTAGAGGCCGGCAATCTCCCGGGCCAGGCGCATCTTTACGTCCCGGGGGTGCAGGCTACCATCGGCGAGGCCTTGTCTTATGGCCTCCAGTTCCTCCAGGGGCACGGCCGTGACCAGTTCGAAGTAGGTGAGCATAAGTTCATCGGGCAAGGACATGGTCTTGCCGTACATCTCCCTGGCCGGTTCGTTGATGCCGATATAATTGCCCAGGCTTTTACTCATCTTCTGCACGCCGTCCAGCCCGGGCAGGATGGGCATCATCATGGCTACCTGGGGCTCCTGGCCGTACTCCCGCTGTAAATGGCGACCCATAAGGAGGTTGAACTTTTGGTCCGTTCCCCCAAGTTCGACATCTGCAGCCAGGGCTACGGAATCGTAGCCCTGCATCAGGGGGTAAAAGAATTCGTGGACGCTAATGGGCCGGTTCTCCTGGTAACGGCGGGCAAAATCTTCCCGTTCCAGCATCCGGGCCACGGTAATCTTGGCAGCCAGCTGGATAACATCGGCAAAAGTGAGCCTCGCCAGCCACCGGCTGTTAAAGGTAACCTCGGTCCGGGCCGGGTCCAGGATTTTAAAGATTTGCTCCTTGTAGGTTTCGGCATTGGCCAGGACTTCAGCTTCCGAGAGCTGCCGCCTGGTTTCGGATTTACCGGTGGGGTCACCGATTCTCCCGGTAAAGTCGCCGATAATGATAATTACCTGGTGGCCCAGTTCCTGGAACTGACGCAATTTCTGGAGCACTACCGTATGGCCCAGGTGGATGTCCGGGGCCGTTGGGTCCAGGCCCAGTTTAACTCGCAGGGGTTTCCCAGTGCTAAGGGACTTTTTTAGCTTGGCCTTTAAGTCTTCCTCCGGTATAATTTCGGCCACACCGCGGCGTAAGACTTTAAGCTGCCGCTCGACTTCCCGTTCCAACAAAATCATCCTCCGTAAATTGCTCTTTCGTGGCCAGCATTGTTTTCACTCGCTCCCTGGTCCTCGCGGAGCGCCCAGCACTCAACTCGTTAGAACAGGTGGCTCTTCACGAACAAGATCTTGCCGGGTTAAGTGCTGGACGCTTTGCCGCTCAGACCAAGTCGCCCGCTTAACAAATGCATACCATTAGCGAACCTGTTTAAGTTTAGCATAAGCAGTGACTAACCTTCAAGCTCTTATCATTCCCCTGGGGGTAAAGCTATGTTATAATAAAAAAGCCGTAAAGGAGGTCATCCGGAAAAATGGCACCCCCTAAAAAACGTAAACGCAGATTAAATGTTTTCCGTGCCCTGTTACTGGCCCTGCTGGTCGTGGCCGTGGTGCTGGTGGGCGCCGGCGCCGGTTTTGCTATTGGCGTCATCCGTACTATGCCTGACTGGCAGCCCGACAAGCTCCAGCTGGCCATGACTACATTTATATATGATAAAGACGGCCAGCTAGTGGAAGAACTGCATGGCGAACAAAACCGCATTGTTGTACCCCTGGAAAAGATACCTAAAGACCTGCAGAATGCCGTCATCGCTACCGAGGACGCCCGTTTTTATCAACACCATGGTGTTGATCTAAAAGCCATCCTGCGGGCCTTCTGGATCAATTTGCGGAGCGGCGGCATCCGCGAGGGCGGCAGCACCCTGACCCAGCAGCTGGCTAGAAATGCCTTCATTGAGAATCCTGAACGTACCTTGAAACGTAAAATTCAGGAAGCCTTAATGGCCATTGAACTGGAACGCACCTACACCAAAGAAGAAATCCTGGAAAATTACCTCAACATTGTTTACCTTGGACCCGGTACCTACGGGGTAGAAGCGGCGGCGCGGTTATACTTCGGTAAATCTGTCTCTGACCTGGATCTTGCCGAGTGTGCCATGCTGGCCGGCTTGATTCAGAGCCCGGCCAACTATGACCCCCGTTCTAAAAGTAATGAGGAAGCTGCTAAAAACCGCCAGGCGCAAGTACTGAACAACATGGTCAAATACGGCTATATTACCCCTGAACAGGCGGAAAAGGCCAAAGCGGAAAAACTGGAATACCGTGAAGCCCCCAAAACAAAGGCCGAAAAATTTCCTTACTTTATCGACGCCGTTGTTGATGAAGCCGGGCGCCTGCTGGAAAGCCAGGGTATTGAATCCGCCGAGCTTTACCGGGGTGGCCTGAAAATTTATACTACCCTCGACCCCAAAATCCAGACCGAAATGGAAAAGGTTTACCAGGATAAGTCTAATTTTCCTCCCAGCAGTCCCGACCGCCTGATTGAAAGCGCCATGGTGGTCCTGGACCCCCGCACCGGTGAAGTACGGGGCCTGGTAGGCGGCCGGGATTATACCACCAGGCGGGGCTTCAACCGGGCCATCCAGGCCGAACGCCAGCCCGGTTCTACCATCAAGCCCCTGGTTGTCTATGCCCCGGCCCTGGAGAAGGGTTACCCTCCTGCTTTTATCATCGATGATGTACCGGTTACCTTCCCCGGCACGCCCAAGCCCTTTACCCCGGGCAATTACGACGGCCGCTACCGGGGGCTCATTAGCATGCGGGAGGCCGTGCGCTGGTCTGTTAATATTCCCGCCGTTAAAATGCTCAATACTATCGGCATCGATACGGGCTATGAATTCGGTCGCCGGCTGGGCCTGCCCTTAAAGCCCGAGGACCGCAACCTGGCCCTGGCCCTGGGAGGCCTGACTACCGGCGTCTCCCCCCTGCAAATGGCTGCCGCCTACGGCGCCTTTGCCAACCAGGGGGTATACATTACCCCCCACCTCGTGACCAAGATTACCGATCGTAATGGCCGGGACTTAATTGTCAACAGGCCCCAGCGCCGGGATGTCATGAGCGAGCAGGTTGCCTACCTCATGACTGATATGCTGGAAACAGTCGTTACTGCCGGTACCGGTAAAAATGCCCAGATAGGCCGGCCGGCAGCAGGTAAAACGGGTACCACCTCCCTGCCTGATACCCCGGAATACAGGGGCCTTAAAGGGGAAAAGGACGCCTGGTTTGTCGGTTATACGCCCGAGCTGGTAGGAGCCGTCTGGATGGGCTATGACCAGACCGACGCCAAACACTACTTGAAGAGTGTTGCCGGTGGCGGCTACCCGGCTTTAATCTGGAAAAAAGTAATCGGCGCCGCTTTAAAGGATCAACCCGTCCAAGATTTCCCCCGCCCCGCCGGCATAATTTATGCCGATGTTGATGCCAAGTCGGGCCTCTTGCCCAGCGACCTGACGCCCAAGGAGTTTATCGTCAAGGAAATCTTTACCCAAAGCATGTTGCCCAAGAAAGTGTCTGATGTCTGGGTCCAGGTCCAGGTCTGCACCACCACCGGCCAGCTGGCTTCGCCCAATTGCCCGGATGTAACGACGGGGGTCTTTTTAAAGCGGCCTGACGGCTATAACGGCCCGGTGAAACCGGAGGACGCCTACCTGGAGGCGCCCACGGAAGTCTGTACCCTCCACGGCGGCGGAAGCGGTGACAGGCCAGGGCTGGTAAGCATCTGTACCGACCCCCGCCACGGTGCCGAACTATTCCTGGCCAATATCCCGAGACCCGGGCAGGGTGGTGGCTGCCCGCCCCAGTACGTTAAGAAGGTCCAGTTACCCCCGGAAAAAGTGCCCACCCGGTACTGTGACCTGCCCGACCACCAGCTCACCAAAGATACCTCGGGACCTGGTAACCAGGGGGCAGGACCGCCGGCACCCAACCTTAAAGGGCGGCTGGAAGTCGGCCCCAATGTCAGCCAGCCCCGGGTGATCCTGGAATGGAACGTTCCCGGCGAGGGCGAGTTCCTCTTTTCCATTGAACGTGTCGGACCCGGCTCGAGCAGCAGGAGCCTGGCCATAGTGCAGGAAACGGCGTATACTGATGCCAGCGTGAAGCCCGGCGTTACCTACTACTACCGGGTCATCGCCCTGGATGAGAAAAATAAAGCGAGCACGCCGTCCAACGAGGTCACCATTGCCGTGCCTAAAAAATAAGTGCAACCCCGGGAAATTTTTAGCCCGGGGCTTTTTATTGGCTTCCTGCCTCATGCCTCATCTTCCAATATCCACTACTGTAACGCCGCTACCGCCTTCGCCGGCCCCACCCAGGCGAAAGCCCTTGACCAGGGGGTGCTGCCGCAGGTAATCCTGCAAGGCTGCCCTTAAGGCACCGGTGCCCTTACCGTGGATTAAGCTCACCTGGTTTAATCCCGCCAGGACGGCATCATCCAGGTAGGCATCAACCCGGTGGCAGGCTTCTTCTACCGTCAGCCCCCGCAGGTCGATCTCCGGCCTGATATCGTCATTACCAGCCGCTTTTACCAGCCAGCCAGGTTTAGTGTCTTCTTTTTTAGGACCATTTTTAGACCCGGCCCGGGCTACGTCTTCTAACAGCCGCAGTTCCTTTAAAGGAACGGTAACCTTCAAGGCGCCGACCTGGACCAGGACTTCCCCCTGGTCATTGGGGGGGCTTAAGACTTCCCCTGCCTGTCCCCAGGCTAGAAGGTAAACCCTGTCCCCGGCCTGGAGATTTTCCGGCGGCCGGTTTGGGGCTGCCGGCCGGTATTGAGCAAGCCCTGCATCCACGGCATCTTCCAGTTCCTTTAATTGCCGGCGCGCCCGGGTTACTGCCTGCTGCTGGCCGCGTAAACTTTCTTCAGCCATGGCCTTTTCCAGGCGGGCCATGATTTCCCTGATCTCGGCCCGGGCCCGGCGTAAGAGCCCCCGGGCTTCCTCGCGTACCTTCTCCATTTCCCTGGCGGCCTGCTGCTGCCATGCCTCTTTAGCCCTCACCAGCTCGGCCCTGGCCGCCTCCGCCTCCCGGCGCAAAATCTCGGCTTCCTCCCGTTCCCGGGCACTCACCCGCTTGTCTTCAGCCAGGCCGGCTATCAGGCGGCTGACCCGCTGGTTTTCTTCCCCGAGGAGGCTCCGGGCCCGGTCAATAATGGTGGGTGAAAGCCCTAAACGGGAGGCAATGACAAAGGCATTGCTCTCACCCGGGGTACCGATGATGAGATTGTAGGTGGGCTGGAGGGTGCGGCTGTCAAATTCCACAGCTGCGTTTTCCACCCGCGGGGTAGCATAGGCATAGGCCTTCAGTTCACTGTAGTGGGTGGTGGCCACCGTCCTGGCCCCAGCGCCGGTGAGGTAATCCAGGATGGCCATGGCCAGGGCCGCCCCTTCCGTAGGGTCAGTACCGGCCCCCAGTTCATCCAGGAGGACCAGGCTGCCCGGTGTTACCTCTTTTAAAATAGCGACAATCTGAGCCATGTGGGCCGAAAAAGTACTTAATGATTGCTCAATGCTCTGCTCGTCGCCGATATCGGCATAGACGGCGGCCGTAGGGTCAACCTCCGTGCCTGCGGCTGCCGGCAGGTGCAGGCCACACTGGGCCATGAGGGTAAATAAGCCCACGGTCTTTAACGTTACCGTCTTGCCACCGGTATTGGGACCGGTAATGACCAGGGTATCAAAATCTTCTCCCAGGGTGAGGCTGACGGGCACCACCCTTCCTTTAAGCAAAGGATGCCGGCCACGGTAGATGTGCCAGCGTCCCTCATTATTCAACCGCGGCTCCACGGCCGCCATCTCCTGGCTCAAGCGTCCCTTGGCCAGGGTAAAATCCAGTTCGCCCAGGGCAGCCAGGGTAATTTCCAGCGTCTCCTGCTCCCGGCCGATGAGATTGCTTAAATGTCGCAGGATGGCCTCTATTTCCCTGGCTTCAGCAGCTTGAAGGCGGCGAAGTTCATTATTTAGCTCTACCAGGGCCATGGGCTCGATAAATAGCGTCGCCCCGCTGGCCGACTGGTCGTGAATCAACCCCGGTACCTGGTGGCGGTACTCCTGCTTGATCGGGAGGACATAACGATCATTGCGGATGGTATACAGGTTATCCTGGAGGTATTTCTGCATTTCCGCTGAACGGAGGTAGCCATCCAGGCGTTCTTTTATCCTCTCCTGGGTCTTGCGTACCTGCTGCCGTAAAGCTAAAAGCCGCGGCGTCGCCTGGTCTACAACCTCACCGTCGGCACCAATGGCCTGGCCGATGGCCTTTTCCAGGTGGCGGAAATCGCCGATCCTGGTGGCCATCTCCCGCAACACCGGCCAGTTGCCTTCCAGGCCCAGCAGGAACTGCCGCAATCTCCTACCCCCGGCCAGGGTGGCAGCCACCCGCAGTAACTCCTGCCCCTCCAGGAGCCCGCCCACGGCCGCCCGGGCTACCTCCACCCGGATATCATGGATATTGCTCAAAGGGATATCGGGGTAACGCCGCAGCACCTGCTCCGCCTCGCTGGTAGCCTGGAGGCGCCGGCGGGCCACCTCCAGGTCCCGGGCCGGCTGCAGGGAACGGGCCAGCTCCGCTCCCAGGGGTGAGAGGCATTTCTCCTCCAGCCGCTGCAGGATTATATCCAGTTCTAATTTGCTATATATCTTGTTCAATGTATTGCCTCCATTTTACTCCGGCCCATCCCCTGGAAAAACAAAGTCCCTGATCTGGTTAACTGCCAGACCGGGAACTTGTTTTATCGCCAATGCCCCTTTCTAACTCTGCTAGTTTATCTTGCAGGTCCCAAACTTCCAGGCCGGTGATAATTGTAAAATGTTTGGGGTTGGTTGTTAAAAGCGGTACCTGGAGTTGCAAGGCCGTGACGGCAATTACCGCATCAGCCAGGCTGGCAGTAAATCCCTGAGCCCGCAGTCCCCGCGCCAGCAATCCGGCCCTGGTGGCCAGTTGCTCGTCAAGAGGAATTACCTTGACGCCTGTAAAAAACTGGCGTGTTGGCTCTATTTCCCGTTCCTTCGCTCCCTGCCAGATCTCGGTAACACTCACCGCCGCAACAGCCATCTGGCCTTCATCAACTAAAGAATTAAAAAGTTCCATCATGCCTGTTATATTACGAAGATGGGCAATGATTGGCCCTGTATCCAGCAAGCAGACGAATTTGCCCTTGGATAGATCTTCAATCAATATTCTTCCACCCACCCCTGGTCTCTTCCACATATTTCGTAATGTCGGTGATAGTTTGTAGTTCCGGGTGGTCTTCTTGCCGCCAGGACCCGACACTTTTCTTAAAGCCCCTACGGGCGCGATCCCGCGCTACATACTCTTGCATCCCGGCAGTAATATAAGCACTGAGGTTTGAAGTCAAATGTTTCAATTCTTTTACTAGATCCTCCGGCATGGTAATGGATATTTTAACGGTTTTCATGCCCCCCACCTCCCCATCCTATAATACTACATAATAATCATACTTGCAAGTAATACCAGATCTAAACCACTCCCCGGAAATAATGACCGCGGGTAATGCCGGCAGGAGCCAGGGCTTCCGCTTCTCCGGCCAGTGCCGCCAGGATCTCCCCTGCGTCCCCGTTCTCCAGGGCGGCCAGGGCCTCGCGATACAGGCCCGTCACCCGCCGGATATAGCTGGGAGGCTTTTCCCGGGCTTCAATCCGTATCCAGTCAAGGCCCAGGGCGGCAATTTCCTCCAGGTGGTCGATGAGGCTCATTTCCCTGGCATTATATAAATAAAAACGGCACTGCCGGTCGGTAGTGACAGGGAATACCAGGCCCAGGCGGTCTTTTAAACCGTAACGTCCCCGCCGGCAGGGAGCAGTGCAGGCCCGGCCCGGCCTTTTGCCCCCCAGGCGCGCCCCCAGGACGCAGTGGGCCGAAACCATAAGGGGTAAAGCCCCGTGGACAATGGCTTCTACCGGCAAAGGAGGGTCCAGTTCCCGCAGTTGTTCCAGGTTCATTTCCGGGGAAAGGGTTACCCCCGTAAGCCCTGCTCCGGCTAGGGCTTTGAGAGACCAGGTATTGAAGGCATTGAGGGGATAGTCGCCCCACCCGGCCAGGCCGTACTCCTTTAAAATTTGCAGGCCGCCAAGGCCGGCAATGAGGAAAAGGCTTGCTCCGGCAGCCGCCAGCCTCTCAAGTTGCCGGGCCACGGCTGCAGCTTCGGTCTCATGCCAGATCCGCGGCAGGGCCGGGATGACTGCCGCCTCCTTTTCTCCCGCTGCGGCCATTAGCTCCTGCAGGGCAGCAGGGTCCGGGGGTTCCCGGTCCTGCCAGGTTTCACCGGCGAGATAAACCCGCCCGGCCCCGGCCGCCAGGGCGGCCCGGGCTCCTTCCAGGTCGCCCACGGCCACCGCCAGGCGCGGCACCCCTCGTAAGTCCTGCCTGCCGGGACCGGCTGTACCTTCGTTCCAGGGGCCGCGCCCCTTGCCTGTCTCTAACCCGGCCCCTGGCCTCCCCCGCCCCTGCCGGGGTAGGAGCTGTTCCAGGCCTTCCTCAAATTCTGCTGCCGGCGGCACCCGCTGCGGAAAGATTGCCAGGCGTACTTGACGTAACTTTTCTATAGCTTCCCGGCGGGCGCGGTTTAACTCGCTTAAGGGCACCATCACCGGCCCTGCCAGGCTGATAATGAGTTCTGCCAGCCGGTAGGGGGTATTGCCCAGGCGGCCTAGCTGCTCTGCCAGCACAGCTTCATCCAGGGGGTGCCGTTCCGCCACCACGGCGGCTACAGAAGTCCGGGCCTGGACCCGGTGCCCCTGGGGATCAATAACCTCCAGCTTTAAAGGTTCTCCCGGCCGGGCCTCAACCTTCATGGCCAGGGGCAGGCGTCTCTCTTCCCGGGGTGAGGTATAGGTGCGCCGGACTTCCTCCAGGAGTTCCACATCGCTGGTCTTAAAAATGCGGTCCCCGGGCCTGGTTGACGGGGGCAGTTCCAGGGCCACCGTAGTCCCTGCCGGGGCGAAGGTTACCTCCCTGCCTCCCTGCCAGATATGGTGCACCACCAGTCCTTGATGGCCGCCCCGGCTGACCCAGACTTCCAGACCGTCCCCCTGGCGGAGGGGGGCTTCCAGGTGGACCAGAAAGCGCTCCCCCTGGCGCCGGCCGGCCCGGCCCAGGTAAAGGCCGCGATTGCTGGGCCGGCCATAGCTCATCAGCTCAGCCCCCGGATCCCCTTCCAGGTAGCCCGGGGTAAAGTCGCGGTTGAAGATCTGGGCTACCGCCCGCTCCTCTTCCGGCAATACCTGGAAACCTTCCGGGTCAGCCAGGTAACGGTCAATAATCTTGCGGTAAGCCCTGGTAACTACGGCCACATACTCGGGACGCCGCATCCGCCCTTCAATCTTAAAAGCTTTAACACCCGCAGCTATTAACTGCGGTACCCGATCCAGGGTATAGAGGTCACGGGTGCTTAACAGGTGTTCCGGTTTCAACTCCAGCGGCCTTCCCCTCTCATCGACCAGGGTATAGGCCAGGCGGCAGGGCTGGGCGCAACGGCCGCGGTTGCCGCTGCGGCCTCCTACCATGCTGCTAAGCAAACACTGGCCGGAATAAGAAAAGCAGAGGGCGCCGTGGACAAAGGCTTCCAGTTCTATATCCACCTGGCGGCTGATGGCCCTGATGTCGGCCAGGGATAACTCCCGGCCCAGGACGACGCGCCGGAAACCCTGCTCCTGCAAAAACTTAGCCCCGGCGGCGCTGGTTACCGTCATCTGGGTGCTGCCGATGAGGGGCAGTTCAGGGAGGAGTCTCCTGGCGAGGGCCGCCAGTCCCAGGTCCTGGACAATGATGCCGTCCACCCTAGCTTTACCCAGGAAATAGAGGTAATCCAGGGTTTCCGCCAGCTCCCTGTCAGCCAGGAGAATATTGACGGTCACGTAAACGCGGGTGCCGCGCTCATGGGCGTAGTCAATGGCCGCCAGGATTTCTTCCTGGGAAAAATTTTCCGCTCCCTCCCGGGCATTGAATTGCTTCCCGCCCAGGTAAACAGCGTCAGCGCCATTACCTACTGCTGCCTTTAAGGCCTCCGGGCTACCGGCCGGGGCCATGAGTTCCACCTTTACCATTGTGCCACCTCAAAGGATATTATACCGCCAGGAAAGGCAATAAAAAACGCCGGCAGCGAATATTTTACCGCTCCCGGCGTAAAAATGTCGTCTGTAGTTAACATCTTAGTTTTGGTCCACCCGGCACAGGGCTTTATCATTGGGCGAATAATCAGCCCCCACAAACCAGTCCCAGTTGGACCGCAGGCAGTTATAACGTTCATCCAGGCGGGCATAAGCTGCATTTAACTCGTTAGCTGTTAGGGTGGGCAGTCCACGCGTGTATTCTACCTGGGCTAAAACCTGGGCCATTTTTAACGCCTCCCTTGGAAAATTCCTTTTGCTAGAGTTATTTTACCATACTTTTTTAACAGTTGCGTCATTCTTCGCCTACAAGGTCGTTTCCCCCTCCCCAGTGGTTGAAAATCCCCCCTGAACGGTTTTTTGTACTTCCCTTCACTATCTTATCAAAGATGCAAATCCCGTGCCAGGCCATAAAAAAACGGCCTTCGCGCCTTGAGAGGCCTTGCGAAAGTCGTCTTTTTTACAAACCTGGAATCCGGTGTAATAATACAGTTATTTGGATTCCCTGACCTTGATAGCCCCAAAAATACGGCTTTATATCTATCCATATTTTTGTATCATGTTCATTTGTTTGTATTGACTTTTTTATTCGCGGGCCGCAGGTTATAGCGTTTGATCATTTCATTGAGGGTGCTGCGCTTCAAGCCCAGGATTTCTGCAGCCCGGGCCTGGACCCACTGGCTTTCTTCCAGGGCTTGCACGATCAGGCTGGTTTCATAGGCCGTCACCGCTTCTTTAAAGCTCATCCCCCTGGTATAGGCCCAGCCCGAAGTACCTGTTGCCAGATTGCGAAACTGGCGCGGCAGGTCGCCGAGTTCGATTTTTTTCCCCTCTGTTAAAATTACCGCCCGTTCGATGACATTCTCCAGTTCCCGCACGTTGCCCGGCCATTCGGCCCGGACCAGGGCGTCCATGGCCTCGCTGGTAAAGCCGGTAACCTCTTTGCCCAGGCGCCGGCTGATCTTTTCCAGGAAATGACGGGCAAGCAAGGGAATATCGTCCCGCCGTTCGCGCAGGGGCGGCAGCCAGATGCTGATGACATTGAGGCGGTAAAAGAGTTCGGGCCGGAAGGAACCTTCCCTGACGGCCTTCTCCAGGTCGCGGTTGGTAGCCGCGAGCACCCGGACATTGACCCGGGTGGGCCTCGTTTCTCCTACCCGCAAAAATTCTCCTTCCTGGAGGACCCGTAAAAGTTTACTCTGCAGTCCCAGGCTGATATCGCCGATTTCATCCAGGAAAATGGTTCCCTCATGGGCTTCTTCAAAGAGCCCCTTTTTGGCCGTCACCGCCCCGGTAAAGGCGCCCCGGGCATGGCCGAAAAGCTCGCTTTCCAGCAAAGTTTCCGGCAGGGCGGCACAATTGATGCTGATGAAGGGCGCCTCACTGCGGCGGCTGTGGTAGTGGATGGCCCGGGCCACCAGCTCCTTACCGGTACCGCTTTCCCAGCGGATGAGGACGGTAGCGTCAGTTTTGGCCACCTTTTCAATCAGGCGATAGACTTCCTGCATGGCGGCGCTATTACCCACCAGCTGGCCAAACTGGCCCTGGAAGACCTTGAGTTCCTGGCGCAGGTGCAGGTTGCTTTTTTCCAGCTGGGCAATAAGATAGGGCAGGCACATGCGGTTTTCGGCCAGGCCGTGATAGACGGCAATAGCCTTCTCCCGGCAGGAAGGATAGCCACAGGCACCGCAGTTCAACTCGTCTTCCGGCGTCAGTTTGCCCAGTTCGGCTAGAATACCCCGGATGTCGGCCTCGCTGGGGCGGGGGAAGAAGATGGTTTTATCATGGAATTCCCGGCGTAAGTTTATACCTTCCAGGTTTATGGGTTTGGGTTTAGCCTGTTCCAATCCCTGGCGGGTAAATTCGGCTACAATTTTGCGCCGGCGGAAGGAAGAAAATTTATTTTCCTGCATAGGGCCGTTGATACAGCCCTTGCAGAAGAGCATATCGACCATCTGGGGGACCATTTTACCCTCGTTAACGGCCTTCAAAAATTCCAGGCAGTCCTCCCGGCCTTCCACCACCAGGACCTGGTTGGCCAGGATATCGGCATCAATCCCGGCACTCCTGAGCAGGCCGCCTCCTACAGGATACAACCGGCCCAGGTAGGCCGGTTCATTGTCAAAGTCGAGGTTGCCGCAGGCACTGACGTCGATTTGCCGCGCAGCCAGCATTTCCTTGAGTTCAGGAAAGGTAAGGACGGCGTCGATGGCCCCGGCCACCTCTTCTTCGCGGGCCTCGCCTTTTTTGGCCACGCAGGGACCGATGAAGACCAGGCGGTTGTCGGGCCCCAGCTTTGTCTTAAGATAACGGCCCAGGGCGATCATGGGTGATACTACCGGCACCAGCTGGGGTAAAAGGCGGGGATAATACTTGCTTACCAGGTTTACTACTGCCGGGCAGGGGGTACTGATCAGGCCCTGGCGTTCCCCGGCTTCCTGGAGGTAGCGGCGGTATTCCAGGGTGACCAGGTGGGCGCCAAAGGCCACTTCATGGACTTCGGCAAAGCCCATCTGCTTTAAGGCTGCCACCACCTGGCCCGGCCAGGCCGGGTGAAATTCGGCCACAAAGGAAGGAGCCAGGCAGGCAATGGTCCGGCCGGAGGCCAGAAATTGCTCCACTTTGGCAATTTCCTGTTCCACCAGCTTGGCCTGCTGGGCACAGACCTGGACACAGTGGCCGCAGGCTATACACAGTTCAGGAACCACCCGGGCCTGGCCCTCAACTACTTTAATCGCTTTGACCGGGCAGTTACGGATGCAGGCGTAACACATCCGGCATTTACCTGTGATGGTTTTCACTATTTCCATGACATACCACCCTTAACCGCACTATTTTTCCTTATCTATTATACAATACATCTCGCCGGATGGCGAGACAGATTTTTGAATTAGCGCCCGGTGATATTTATCCGCTGGCGGTTTTCCTTTATATACCATGGCAAAAGAAAAGCTACCTTAAAAAAAGGTAGCCTTAAAAAAGGAAGTACACTAGGTGTACGCCATTGACTAAACAGGCAGGGCTATCACTATCCGTGATTATTATTGCTAAAAAACAACTCATCTACCGTCAGGCCGAAAAAATCGGCCAGTTTCTTCATGGTGTCCTTCCTGGGGTAACGCTGGCCCTTTTCAATCATGGCATAGGCGCTTTGGGTTATCCCTACAGCTATCGCCACCTTTTTCTGGGTGAGGCCGCGCTCCCGGCGTAACTGGTACATTTTTTCATTTCGCATAGAGATCACCATATATGGTTAGGAAAAACTCCTGTTAGTAATAATTTAATCACGTTTTGCAATTTATGTCAAGGGATTACTGGATTAAGTTATCACAATTAGTGATAAAATATTGTTTGTTATCACAAAGAGTGTTAAATTGGCAGTAGTTAGCTGGCTTCCGGCAACGATATTATTACTGTCAAATCTTATAGCATATAAGTCAACTGGGGGGCTATCATGAAATCCCTTGGCGAAAGATTAGCAGCTTTACGTAAAGAAAAAGCCTTAACCCAGGCTGAAATGGCCCGCCGGCTAAATATGGGCCAGAGTACCATTGCCATGTATGAAAGGAATAAGCGTTCCCCCGATGCCGAAACCCTGCAGAAGCTGGCGGATTTTTTTAAGGTGTCCGTCGATTTTCTCCTGGGGCGGACCGATACTCCCCATCCAGTGGTCTATGAACCCCAGGATGAAAAGCAGCGGAAAACAACCTTGCTTCTCCAGGAACCAGATGTCAGGACTTTTCTTGCCGATCCCCTGTTTGAAGATTTATTTAAACGCCTCTCTGAACTAACACCTCGGGAAAAAGCCAAACTGGCCCGGTACTGGAACCAGGCCTTGAAGGATATAGAAAAAGAAAGGCTAAGGCTGCGGCAGTGCGGTGTCCCGGACCTACCGGCAGGTAGAAATAATGATAAAGAGCATACTTAACGTTACACCCCCGCTGGTGGTGCGCCCTCCAGAAACCTGCCTCTGGAGGGTATAACTATTTTCGGTGGAGCACCGGTCTGTTCGCTTGCTGCTTTAACTGCCGGAACAAATCAATGGCTACCCTGGCCATGATCTGGTAACCCTGGCGGCCGGGGTGGGCGTCGTCAACAAAATATTCCTTTTTACCCCATCCTGTTGCCGGGTCCAGGAGGGGGGTATAAAAGTCCAGCAGCTTTATTCCCCGGGACAGGGCCAGGTCCCGGCAGGCCTCGCGGTAACCCTCAAGAAGACCGGCCATCTTCTCCAGGAAGGGGACAGGGATATCTGAACCCGTTTGACAGAGGGGCGGCGGCAGGGCCATTACCGGCTGGATGCCGGCCCGGAGGGCCTTATCCACCATAGCCCGGACATTGTCGATTACTTCCGTAACGGTAAATCCCGCCCAGGCGTCATTGGTTCCTCCCAGAATAGTTACTACCCGGGGCTGGAGCCGGATAACATCATCGTCGAAACGGGCCAGCATTTCGCCCGTCGTTTCGCCGCTTATACCCTGGTTTACCACTACCAGGCCGGTTTCCCTGGCCGCCAGCTCCAGCCAGGAAGCCTCCGGGCCAAAGGGGTATCCCCAGGTCAGGCTGTCGCCCATGCCTACGAGATCAACAGGCAGGTTGCACATTGGAGCTGCGTACCTCCAAGGTATATAAATCTACTATTGCTTTAATGCTTGTTAAAAAGTCCATTCCAAGGATGCCGTCAATACTAAAACCATAATCCATTGCTTCACTTTCTATCGAAAAAGCGACAGACAATAAGGGAACCTAAAGCAATTTTCTGAATCCGTTTTGAATAAACGAATTTTGATACACCTACATATTTTATCATTACCTCTCCTGACCAGCAAGGCGATTGTAAGTATCTTACATAAAAAACCTTCCCGGCTCCTTAATAAGAACCGGGAAGGTTTTGTTAGTCAAGCTTACCTTAGTATTTCCCCCTTGACGTGTAGTGGGTATGGAGCATTCCTGTAATGATGTAAGGTAGGTGTTGCCAATAAAAAAGCCTCCTGGTAAAAAAATAATAGACCAAAACAAACAAACCAACCAGGAGGCGAGAAACCGAATGAATGAGGTGCAAAAGAAAT
>NZ_PVXL01000050.1 GCF_002995805.1 Neomoorella stamsii | reverse complement strand
CCAGCCCTACATATGTGGTATAATTCATCTTGCCAGCCTCCTTAGCTTGTAGCTCTGTATTGGTCTCTATTGTACCAATATAACCTACGTATCGCTACTGTGGGGCTGGCCCTTCCATTATGTCTATTTTTTAATATACCACCAGCAGGTTGCTGCCTGTCCACAGACTATTATAAAAAACTGGTGTTATATTTAAATTAGCTCCAGGTTAATATCATGTTAAGGATTATAAAAGCCGCGCCACGCGCGGCTTTTCCAACTGGTATGGATCAAGTTTCAGCTTCCAGCCCGGCCAGTAATTACTGCCATTCATCCCCGGCAATATTGCCTGAGGATTTACTTATAAAGGGGTTCGCCCTGGTAGTTAATCTGCTTGATCTTGGCTTCCGCCATCTTCACGACGTTGTCGGGCAGCGGCGCATAGAGCAGGTCTTTGGCGAACTTTTCCCCATCATGAATAGCCCACCACAGGAATTTAACCAGTTCCGTACCTTTGTCCTTATCCTTCTGGTCTTTATACACCAGCAGGTAGGTATAGGCGGCGATGGGATAAGCGTTTTCACCGGGGGCATTGACAATGGATACCCGCATATCCTCAGGCATATTGGCAGCGGAGCCAGCCGCAGCCGCAGTGGTAGTGTCAAGGGTCGGCTCAACAAATTTACCGGCCTGATTTTTAATGAAAGCGTAAGGCAACTGGTTCTGGACTGCATAGGCGAGTTCTACATAGCCAATACCGCCCGGCGTCTGCTTAACGGTACCGGCCACGCCTTCATTACCCTTGGCACCAATGCCAACAGGCCATTCGACGGAAGTACCCTTCCCTACTTTTTCTTGCCATTCCTTGCTGACGTTACTCAGGTAATCGGTGAAAATGTTGGTAGTGCCACTGCCATCGGAACGGTGAACAACGGTGATGTCCTTATCAGGGAGCTTTACATCCGGGTTCAAAGAACTGATGGCCTTGTCGTTCCACTTCTTAATTTTACCCAGAAAGATGTCACTGATGACTTCCGGGGTCAGCTTGAGGCCTGTCTTGACGCCTTCCAGGTTGTAGGTAATTACGACGGCACCCATAACCGTAGGAATGTGGAAGATCTGTCCCGGCGCCCTGGCCAGCTGTTCATCCGTCATAGGGGCATCACTGCCGGCGAAATCAACTGTCTGCTCGGTGATACCCTTGATACCACCACCGCTACCGATGGACTGGTAGTCAATGGTTACATGAGGAGCCACCTTGCGGTACTCGGCAATCCACTTGCTGTAAAGGGGGTAGGGGAAAGACGCGCCGGCACCATTCAAGGTTATGGTTTTAGTTTCCTGGGTCTGCTTGCTGTCAGCACTTTCCTGCGTCTTACCAGCATCGCCCTTACCGCTGTTACAACCAGCCACTACCAGTACCATTACCAGGGCCATTACCAGCAGGGCTACCCACTTGCTCTTTTTACTTAGCACTAAGTATTCTCCTCCTTTGAATTAAGATGGCCACCAGGTAACTACCAGGCAAATATAATTATAAAAGGTGGATGTTATGGCTAAATTATCCCTTAATGAATCCCTAGTTAAGGTTTTATAAAATAATCGTAAACTTTTAATCAACAATTTCCCGGAAACGATACCCTACCCGGCGAATGGTTTCTATATAGATGGGGTTGGCTGGGTCCGGTTCTATTTTTTCCCGCAAGTGGTGGACGTGGACATCTACCGTCCGGGTATCTGCACAGTAATCGTAACCCCAAATTTTTTGCAGTAACAGCTCTCTGCGCAGTACTTTGCCTGCATTAAGGAGAAAGTAATGCATCAGTTCAAATTCCTTAGGTGCTAATTTGATAGCCGTATTGTCCATATAAAAGCGATATTCCTGAACCTCCATTAAGAAGGGTCCTACTTGCAGCCGGGGCTGGTCAATGCCGTCAGGTAAAGTCAACCGCCGCAAGCATACCTTAACCCGGGCCAATAACTCCCGGGGGCTAAAGGGTTTAGTAACATAATCATCGGCCCCCAGTTCCAGTCCCAGAACCTTGTCCAATTCATCATTTTTAGCTGACAAGATAATTATGGGTATAGCTGCCGTCGCCTTGCTGGCCTTAAGACGGCGGCATACTTCCAGGCCGTCGATACCCGGTAGCATCAAGTCCAGGATAATGAGATCCGGTAGCGTTTGTTCAGCTTTCGCCAGGGCTGTAGGCCCATCCGGGGCCGTCAGTACTTCAAACCCCGATCGTTCCAGGTTATAGCGTACCAGTTCCTGAATCGCCACTTCATCATCCACCACTAGAATTTTAGTCATTAATATCCCCTCGCCACCAGTGCTTTTAAGAAAAGTGTACAATCTCAGGGTTAAAGTAACGTTAGCTTTGACTTAAAATTTTGTTAAAAGTCCTTCTGAACGGTACCAGCTGGAATCTCAAATTAAAAGCCGGGGCGAATATAACCCCGGCCGTATTATCTCAGGAAATTCTAGTTTAACAGTTCCGTTGCCGCCCTGGGGACATAGGTAACGCCCTTCGGCTCACTATAAACTATCACCCCGGGCAGGTTGTCCCGTTTTAAAAATAAGGTAAAATATTTGTTAATTACCGGCCTGGCAGCCAGCTTGTGGGTTAAAACTGACACCCTCATATAGGATAGGCCGGGGTTAAATACAGCTTAGGTTTTATTTGACCAGCGTTAAAAATAATGCCGGCGTCTTTTACGGCGAAAATACCGTGCGGGGCTGGCAGGCCCGTTCCAAAAGTAATACCGCCGTAAAATTAAAGGCGGGGTCCCGGCTCTGAAGCTGGACCCCGCCGCTAATATTTTTTAAGCAACTTTTTTGCCCTCGCTTACCTCAAAATTAGCCTGAACTTGCTTCCCGCCTTCAAGCTCAGCGATTTTGCGCGCCACCTGTTCCTGCATCTGCCGCAGTTCCCGCGGCCCTTCCACTGTCTTTTCCAGGAGCCAGCAACATTCTTTTAGTAGGGCAATTAATTTTTGCCTCAACATTTTTCCTACCTCCCCGGAGTGTTGTGTCCTTTTCAATTGTAATTGTAACGCCCCCAGGTTAAGAACAAATGAAGCTGAGATTATATCTCAATTAAAAATAAGCCTTTTAAAGTGTTGTCATATAAATTGCTATTATTTCAGTGTAGTTTTATACTGGAAGTAAATCCTGAATAAAGGAGATGGCTGTCAGTGTTCCCTTCCAGGCGCCCCCTGGCTGAAGTTACCCGGGAACTGGTGGCTGCAGCTACCGGAAAAATCCCGGCCGATACCGTCATTAAGAACGGCAAAGTAGTCAATGTCTTTACGGGCGAGATCCTGCCCTGGGATATTGCCATTAAGGATGGCCGGATAGCCAGCGTCGGTGAGGTCAGCCGGAGCATCGGCCCGGCAACGGAAATAATCGATGCCTCCGGTTACTACCTCTGCCCCGGTTTTATGGACGGTCATGTTCATGTGGAAAGCAGCATGGTGACGGTAACCCAGTTTGCCCGGGCCGTCCTCCCCGGCGGCACGACGGCGATATTCATGGACCCCCATGAGATCGCCAATGTCCTGGGGCTGGAAGGGGTAAAGTTAATGGTGGACGAAGGCCGGGATCTCCCTCTAAAGGTTTTCGCCACCATGCCCTCCTGTGTCCCTGCTGCCCCGGGCTTCGAGGATGCCGGTGCCGCCTTCGGCCCGGCGGAAGTAGCCAGCGCCATGGGGTGGCCCGGGATCTGTGGCCTGGGGGAAATGATGAACTTCCCCGGCGTCCTGGCTGGCGATCCCGGTGTGCACGGCGAGCTGGAGGCCACCTTAAAGGCCGGCAAACCCGTTACCGGCCACTTCGCCCTGCCGGGTGATTTCCAGGGCCTGGCCGCCTACACTGCCGCCGGCATCTCCTCCTGCCACGAATCTACCTGCAGGGAAGACGCCCTGAACCGGCTGCGCCTGGGCATGTACGCCATGATGCGGGAAGGTTCGGCCTGGCATGATATTAAGGCTACGATTAAAAGCCTGACGGAAACTAGGATCGACAGCCGCCGCGCTGTCCTGGTCAGCGATGATACCCACCCGGAAACCCTGCTTTCGGCCGGGCATTTAAACCATGTGGTGCGACGGGCCATAGAGGAAGGGCTGGACCCCGTCCGGGCCATCCAGGCAGTAACTATTAATACCGCCGAATGCTTTGGTGTCGCCCGGGACCTGGGGGCCATTGCTCCCGGCCGCTTTGCCGATATCCTCTTCCTGAAGGACCTGGCCGGTGTGGAGGTGGATAAGGTCATGGTCGACGGCCGGGTGGTCGCTGCCGGCGGCCGGATGTTAATTGACCTCCCTGCCGTCACTTATCCCGACCGGGTGCGTCATTCGGTCCACTTAAAGGAACCCCTGACGGCTGCCCACTTCCGCCTGGCGGCCCCGGCAGGCAGGAGCCAGGTCCAGGTCCGGGTGATGGAAATTATTGAGGCTAATGTCATTACCCGCCACGTCATCACCACCATGCCGGTTGTTGACGGGCAGCTCCAGGCTACCACCGGCGGGGACCTGGCTAAAGTAGCCGTCGTTGAGCGTCACGGCGGTAATGGCAGCATCGGCCTGGGCTTTGTCCGGGGCTTCGGCTTTCAGGGCGGAGCCGTCGCTTCGACAGTCGCCCACGACAGTCACAATCTCCTCATTGTCGGCATGAACGACGCCGACATGGCCCTGGCCGGCAATACCCTGGCCCAATGCGGCGGTGGTATGGTAGCCGCCCGGGACGGCAAGGTCCTGGCCCTCCTGCCCCTGCCCATAGCCGGCCTCATGTCGGACCGGCCGGTGGAAGAAGTCGCCGGGCAGGTTGCTGCCGTCCAGCGGGCCTGGCAGGAGCTGGGCTGCCGGCTGGTGTCGCCCTTTATGACCATGGCCCTCCTCTCCCTGCCGGTGCTGCCGGAATTGCGCCTGACCAACCGCGGCCTGGTAGACACACTGCAGTTTAAATTCGTTGATCTAATTGCAGACTAAATGATAACCCCCGGTTTAAGTACCGGGGTTTTTTAGCTTGCAGTGTTGCCGACTGGAGTTAACTTTCTTCCCTGCCCTGAAAGGTATGTTCGGTTTAGAGGCGCTGGCTTTAAAGGTTGAACTAGGCTAGTGACTTGAGGGTCGAGGGTTGATATACTAATCTTATGGCTAATCACCATTCTTTAACAATCTTAAAAGGTCCCCAAAAACCTTCGTGCGAACGAATCTCTCCATAGACAGGTGAACCTCGATGCACGATCCTGAACTGCAAAACCTCCTCAGTCTGGCTCGGTCAGGCGATGAACAGGCCCGTGAACAATTGATTCGCACCTACCGTTCCTACATAGTCGAGGTAGCAGCGGGATACTGCGGACGGCAACTGGAATGGGAAAACGACGATGAATTGAGTATCAGCCTGCTGGCTTTCAGTGAAGCCATCGACACATATAACCCCTCCTGCGGAAAAGAATTCCGTAACTATGCCCGGATGGTTATTAAAAACCGCTTAATCGACTATTTTCGTAAAGAAGCCCGCCACCGCCACCTCCCCTTGGAAGGGCCTTCCCAGGACAGTGAAGAGGTCCCCCAATGGGAGGCTAAAATGGCCTGGGAGCAGTACCGGGAGGACCAGCTAGCCCAGGAGCGAGCCGAAGAGATGGCCTGTTTTGAACAGGTCCTGCAGTTTTTCGGGTTTTCCCTGGGAGAACTGGAGCGATCCTGCCCCAAGCACCGGGATACCAGGGACACCCTGGTAAGGGTTGCCCGCTTTTTAGCTAGCCGGGAGGACCTGGCAACTTACGTCAACCGTTACAAACAACTACCCCTTAAGGAACTCTCGCAGGCCACTGGGGTAAGTAGAAAAGTCCTAAAACATGGCCGCCAGTATATTTTGGCCGTGTTTTTGATCGTTTCCAGGAATGATTTCTCTCACCTGCGCTCGCTTTTTTCTTTATCGCTGGAAACCCTACCCGGGACAGGAAAGGATGTTTTGAAACAGACAACCGGCTTAAAGGGAGGTGACCCGCGGTGACCAGATTAAGGGGAATAGTAATCAAAACCCAGGGACGCTGGATGTGGGTAGCCACCGAGGACCGCCGGTTCATGCGCTTTCCCCTACCTCGCCAAGGGGTTAAGCCTGGCCAGGAAATATGGGTAACCCCCTCCCGGGCCGTTACCTTAAGCTTAATCCACCGCCGGCTGTTGCTAGTCGCCAGCCTACTGATAGTATTGTTTTTCGGGGCAACATTGGCCCGAATCCTTTACGCGAATCCCGTGGCATACCTGGCCCTGGACATCAACCCCAGCCTGGAGTTGGCCGTCAATTCCTCCGGCAAGGTAGCAGGCATTCTGCCTTTAAATCAAGACGCTCAATTGCTTTTGGAGGACCTTCCTGTTAGAGGTAAGGATATATATGAATCTCTGGGGATGATAATCCGGGAGTCCGAAAAGGCAGGATACATTTCACCAGAAAAAGAGAACCTGGTCCTTTTGACCGTCGTCTTCGCACGGCCTAAAGACAACCTGCTGGATACTGGGCGAATAAAAGAAGTAGTCCTATCCCCCATGGCCCAAGCCGGAATGAGAGGCAAGGTAGGCATTCAAACCGCGTCATTGGAAGAAAGAGAAAAAGCCCGGCAAAAAGGATTATCAATCAACAGCTACCTGATTATCAAGAAAGCTTCCCTAAAGGCTCTCCCATTGAACCTCCTTCCGCAGAGTACACCCGGAGTGGAGGATATTGTTGAGAAACTGGCCGCCGAAGGCGTAAATTTAGAACAACTAGTGGATGACGTAGGCGTTACCTATCCTGGTGATAGCAATGATAATAGTACGAACGTCAGGCCCAAGGAAACACCTGCCGACTACCTGCCAGGGACAGTTTCTGAAGGTGACCCAACGGCTGTAAAACAGTCGAAGCCAGGAAAGAAAATACCAGAGAACCAGTTCCCTACCGGTAGTGAACCCGGTTCCTCTGAAGGAAACGTATCCAACCAAGTACCGGGCCCGGTAACTGGCATGTATGAACCAGAGCAAAACGGCCGGAACAGTAAACCATTAACCCCGTCTCAAAAAACTGATATGGGATCAACACCGGACAATAAATTCCAGAACGAGGCGGAGGAGGACGAAATGGAAAACGAGACGGAGATAGTCCCGAGAAGGGAGGAAGACGAAGACAAAGATGGAGATAGTGATAAAGACGAAGAAGGAGATAGTGATAAGATAGAGGAGTATGACAATACAGCTGGCCCGGGCGCGAAAGAAGTCGAAGAAGAGGAAAACAGTGAGACTGTAATCCCGGATAGTGGTTCTCCATCAAAGGAAATACAGGAGCCCGGGCAGGAAATTGAAAGTACTACCACCCCCAGCGGAAACAATACGATACCATACTAACAGAGGGAAGCGGGAAAAAGATGAAATCACGGATAGGAACGAGGACAAAAACGACAATAATCCCGGGCAGGAACCTGCCGCAAGAGAAAGTAAGCCTGATGGAGAAAATTTAGATGACGGTGCAGATGACAAAAACTAATTCAAAACAGGATAAAAAATCTTTGGCGATGGTACCCCAAATTTTTTTCTTGGCACGCAATAAAGGATGAGGGTGGAAAAAGCACCCAACTAAAACCTTATATTCACCGTCAAAGGCAAAATCACCGAAAGGTGGTGACGCAAAGCCATGGGTCTAAAGTAGGATCTACTATGATCGCCAGGCTGCCGGTTTCTTGGGGCAGTCATCTGCCCTCTTAATTTCTGTTTCAGAATTCGACAATAAAAAAAGCGAGGAAAGGAGAAATGCGTATGCTGAACAACCGGTTGAAAAAAGTTTTTGTCGTGATGGTTTTAACTGTCTTTCTGGTGGCCATATACTCCGTTGGCGGAGCCACGGCCAGTACGGACAGTCAACCCGGCTCTTCCACCATACCCTCAGGGGATACCGCTACCAGTTCCAATGTCGTAAACAACACCGGTGGGACTGAAGCCGACCAGGACATTGAAGAGGCGGACGAAGATAAGGACGAAGACGAGAAAGGGCCCAAAGATGAAGATGAAAATGAAGATGAAAATACGGACGAGGAAGAAGATAACAAACTTATCGACGACAAAGATGAGAACGAGGATACAGACCTGGAAGTAGACCTGAACGAAGAACAAAACCAGGAAGCAGAAAAAACTGCTGAAAAACTGGCGGAAATCCAGGAAGACCTGGCCAAGGCCATGGAGAAACTAACCCAAGACCCCCAGAATACCGATGCCTACGAAGACCTGGCAAAAGCATACGCCACTTTGGGGCAATGGGACAAGGTATCTGAATATGCCAGCCAGTTGCTGGCCCTGGAACCAGAAAATGAAAATGCTGGCGTCCTGTTAGCCACCAGCATGTACAATCTAGGAGATGAAAAAGGAGCATTGCAACTGCTTCAGGCCATGGCAGAAAGGGAAGCAGACGACGATGACGTTTACGAAATGTTAGGAGAGCTACTGGAACTGCAAGGCGAACTGGACGAAGCCCTGGAGAATTACGAGAAGGCCGCCGCCCTCAACCCCAATGACCCCAATATCTTCGACCAAATTAGTAAAACCTATCAGAATTTGAACAAAGAAGGGGTTAAAGTCTTCGTAAATGGTAAAAAGCCGACTTTCGATGTACAGCCACAAATCAAAGAAGGACGAACTTTGGTCCCCTTCCGAGCCCTGGCAGAAAGCCTGGGAGCTCAAGTATCCTGGGACGGAACTAAGAGACAGGTTACCGTAGTCCGAGCTGATATTCAGATTCAACTTTCGGTTGACAGCCCTGAGGCAATGGTAAACGGCACTCCTGTAACGTTGGATGTACCGGCCTCCATAGTAGATGGCCGGGTAATGGTCCCGTTAAGATTCATCGGCGAAGGCCTTAAGGCCAGGGTTACCTGGGATCCCTCTAGCCAGATGGTAATTGTGAAGCAGTAACCAAAAGCGGGCTTGCCCCGGCGCCTTGTCTTTCCATGGTATCCCCCGGTTACCCAATAGGTCTGGATTGCATCTAATTCGCTTGTTACAATCATTCATGTTGCCGGCTAATATGAACCTGTAGTTTATACAGCACTCCCTCAAAACGGACCCAGGGTAGGCGAAACCATTTACAGAAAAGGTTAAACGCAAAAGTTAACCTACATTCGGATAAGGGATGCCGTTTATCTTCCTTTGTGGCTAGGCGCTTCTGCTTAGCCGTTTCTTTTTCCTCATCCTTTTCCCAGCCCTGGTATCCTTTTGACTTCCACAATTAATATTTATCTGGAGGTAAAATCAAAGCGATGGGAATTTTTGCCGCCCCTGGCGGCCCGGCGCGAGCGCCACATGAAGTAATAAGCCAGGAACAGGATGGGAGGGGTGGTAAGCTGGGTCAGGGTAAAAAAGCCCAGGCCCCAGTGGGGAACGATATACCCCCAAACGTCCAGGGGATTGTCCCGCACCGTTTCTTCAATGACGGCGCGCAGTATCTGATGATAGAAAATGAAGGACCAGAACTGGTAGCCGTGGGGTGGATTTTTGCTCTGGACATAAAAATAACGGGCCAGGAGAAGCAGGCCAATGGCCGAACCGATAACCTGGGCCGGCCAGCGGCCAAACCAGAAATCCGTGGGCCGGCCCAATACTTCCTGATTAAAGATGTTGGCGATACGCACCAGGAAATAGCCGAAGGCCAGGCCCGGCACCACCAGGTCCGCCAGCTGGTTGGCATCAACCCTTTTCCAGCGGGCATAAAGCCAGCCGGCCAGGAAGCCTCCCAGGAGGCCGCCGTGCCAGGAGAGGCCACCTTCGTAGATTTTAAGTATCTGGATGCGGTCCGTCAGGAACCAGGTGGGGTAATTGGCCAGGACAAACATCAACCGTGCCCCGATAACGCCGGAAATAATGACAATAATGGCCAGGTTGAGGAGAAAGTCTTCTTCCAGGCCCCGCCTCAGGCCCTCCCGGTACAGGTACCAGGAACCCACCAGGAAAGAGAGGGCCATAAAGATGCCGTACCAGCGCACCGCTATAGGTCCCAGGTGAAAGGCAATTGGATTGAGATCTACTAACAAGTTCATTCCTCCACAGTAAAAAAATGGTGCTTGCTACTTGTAGTATAACCGCTGCTTTTCCCTTACGCAACCGCTAAATAATGATGTCGCTTTTTTTGTCGTTGCGCACTGCCACCCGGCCGCCCTTAATGACACAGACCTTTTCAGCCTGCCCGATGATAGCCTCAGCCGGGCTGGTAGCATCCAGGAGAACCAGGTCGGCCCGGTTACCGGCTTTAACACCGTAAGCTTTAAGGCCAATAGCGGCCGCGGCGTTATAGGTGCCCATTTTCATGACGTTCTTGAGCTCCATGGGCGTTCCCATTTGCAGTACCTGGGCGGTTATCAGGGCCTCCTCCAGCATATTGGCGTTACCAAAGGGGCGGAAGGCATCGCGGATGTTGTCGGAAGCATAGGCTACATTTACTCCCGCTGCCTGGAGTTCCCTGACCCTGGTGACCCCCCGCCGGACCAGGCCCTTATCCCGGCGGCCCATGAGATAGAGATTGCAGGACGGTAAAGTAATAACGCTAATGCCTGCCTCTTTCACGGCGGCAATGGTCCGGCTGGCCTTCTCTTCATCCACAGCCGCCAGGCCGCAGCAGTGACCGGCCACCACCCGGCCCTGGAAGCCGGTCTGGATGGTTTTAGCCGCTATATACTCCAGGGAGGCAACCGAAGGGGCATCAGTTTCATCAACGTGGAAATCAATCAAGACATTATAACGCGCAGCCAGATCAAAGATATAATCTACCCATTCCTGCATCCTTTCGGACAGGTGGGGGGCACCGCCCAGGCCGTCTACCCCCAGGCGCAGGGCCTCTTCGAAAAGTTCCTGCAAAGGGGGTGCCGGTGCCGCTTCTAGTTCGCTGGCCATGGCAAATACCTGGAGGTCAACTTTACCCGCGAATTCTTCTTTAAGGGTCAAAGCAGCTTCTACAGCCCGCAGTCCCAGGCTCTCGTTAACGGTAATATGGGTGCGCATGACCGTCGTGCCGTGGCGCAGGGCCATTAAAAGCACCCGGCGGCCGCGATCCACAAAATCGTTTTTATCCATATTCCGGCTGCGCCGCTGGAAATCCTCGATGGCCTCTGCCAGGGAGCCCGCGCCTTCCTGGGGCGCCGTCAGGGCCTTGTCCAGGTGGGTGTGGGCATCGACAAAGGCCGGTATCAGGAGTCTCCCTGCCGCATCTACCATTTGCCGGGCCGAACCGGCCACCCCTCCCCCGGCGGCAACAATATACCCGTCCTTAATGGCTACATCCACAGTCCCCGGCTCATCCATGAGCCGCGCACGCCTGATTAACAGATCATTCATTTTTTATCTTCCTTCCTGATAATTACATTGGTTAATATTTAACCTAATCTTAATCCTACCACAGGAAAAATTAATGGTCAATGGACAAGGATTCTGTTATTTCATGTCGAATATTGCTAGAGATTCTGGTAAATCATGGTCCGGTATCAGGAAAGGTGTTATGTTTATTTGGATCTTAATGTGTCACCAAGCCCCATCAGGGAAAGAGCATGTAAAAAGCGCCGGAAACGCCCGGCGCTTTTGTTTTAAGCCTCAGCCTGCTCTTTCTGGCATCCAAGGTTGGGGTAAAAGAGGGTCCGTTTTTCCCATGTGCGCAGGACAACCTGGTTATCATTGCGGGCCAGCACATACTGAGGTAAAATGGGTGTCTTGCCCAGGCCGTGGGGAGCGTTGATTATATAGGTAGGTACGGCCAGCCCGGAGGTATAGCCGCGCAGCTTCTCCATTATTTCCACGCCTTCCTCAATGGAGGTGATAAAGTGGGTCGTCCCTTTTACCGGCTTGGCGTGGAAGATATAGTAGGGCCGTACCCGGATTTTCAGCAGTTCCTGGTTGAGCTTCCTCATGATAAAGGGATGGTTATTGATGCCCTTTAATAAAACCGCCTGGTTCCCCAGAACCACCCCGGCCTGCACCAGGCGGTCGCAGGCCGCTTTCGCCGCCGCCGTAACCTCCCGCGGGTGGTTAAACTGGGTATTGAGGTAAATTTGCGGGTGCTTGGCCAGTACCTGGCACAATGCCGGCGTAATACGCTGCGGTAAGGTAACCGGCACCCGGGTGCCCAGGCGTTTGATTTCCACATGGGGGATATTATCCAGTTCCGTTAACAACCAGTCGATCATGGCATCACTCAGCATTAAGGCATCGCCGCCGGTGATCAGGACATCACGGATTTCTTCATTGCGGCGGATATACTCCAGGGCCTGCTCTAACTCCCGACGGCTGCGGCCCCGGTCAACTTCACCGATATTGCGGCGCCGCTGGCAGTGCCGGCAATACATGGCACACTGGTTGGTGACGTTAATAATCAAGCGGTCGGGATAACGGCGGGTAATGGCCGGTGCCGGTGACGTTAACTCTTCATCCATGGGGTCAAGTACCCCGGTATTATCCTCCAGTTCGGCAGCACTGGGTAAGGCCTGCCGCCGGATGGGGCAGGCGGCATCCTTGCCCATGAGGGAAAGGTAATAGGGCGAAACGGCCCAGCGGTAGGTACGCTCAACTCTCTTAATGGCTTCCTTTTCCGCTTCAGTTAAGGGAACTAATTCCTCCAGGACGTCAACCGAGGTAATCCGGTGCTGCAATTGCCAGCGCCAGTCTTGCCAGTCATCTTCACCGGCACCAAAATAGGCCATAATCCGCTGCCGGTTGGCTTCAATCTCCGCTGCGGCTTCCAAACCGCTGGGGATGGCCTCCCTGGCATCCAGGTAATCAATAATTCTGGCCTTTAACTCAGCTGCCCTTTGTAGGGCCATTTCCCTCCTCGCTTCCCTGCTTACCAGCCTCCCTTTGTTTGGATAAACATGCACAACAGGCCGCCTCCTTTCCTGAGGTAAAATAAAAACCCCGGCCTGAACCGGGGTTTTCTGCACACCAAAGTAAAGGGGTATGGTCCCTCTTTCACTTTCCACGCTTACGAAGTTAGCTGCCGGGTTCGGGTCGAAAGCTAACCCTACCCCGCACTCAGTTTTTTTCCCTTGCTCCTTTGCTTTATCCAAAATTTCCTTTAGGATAATGGGATTTTAGGGAAGACGTAAAGACTACTGAGTGCGGGGATTCACCCCAAAAAGTTGGTTCCCCCGTTCCCTTAAAAGGGATTCAGCGCTTGCTTTATTAAGTTGTTCTATATAATTCTAACATGAGGCGCAGGGATTTGTCAACCTAACTTTTTTCCATTTTTTCCCATACGCCGGCGCCGCCAGCAATAATAGATAGAACCGGCGGTAATGGCCAGCAGTACTAGGATCAGCAGGATATCCATCCACCAGGTGGCATACCGGCGGTAAAAGTGCCACCACCTCAGGAGATAATGGGCCCCCTTCCAGCTAGCATACTGCCAGGCCAGGGTCCAGGTAAAGGCCCCCAGGGCTGAATAAAGGGTATAAATGCCAGCCTCCATCCCCAGAACTCCCGCCGCCAGGATGGTGGGCGTCCTGATGGGACCGAACCAGCGGGCGAAAATAATCACTGCCGCTCCATAGCGGCCCAGCCAGTAACGGGCTGAGGCCAGGCCATCCTGCCCCAGGCCCCGGTGTAAAAAACGTTCGATTAGACCGCGTCCCGGCCTGGCCCCCAGCCAGTAGCCCAGCAAGTTGCCCAGGAGATTGCCGGCGGTGCCAACCAGTACTGCCCCCCAGAAGCTCATCTCCCCGCGTTCAATTAAATAACCGGCGGCCAGGAAGGCCGGTTCAAAGGGGATACCCGGCACACCTGTGCCTTCGATGACCAGCAGGCCAAAGAGGACCACATAGACGTGAACGGCTGTCACTGCTCTACCCCGCCTGCCGGCCGGTAACGGGCCACCACCGTCCGGGCGCCGTAAACCTGCTGGCCTACCCGGACGGCAAAGTCGACATCCTCCCTGAAGATAACCAGGTCTACCTGGGAACCCCGTTCGATAAAGGAAACCTTCTGGCCCCGGGTAACGGCCTGGCCGGAAGAAATAAAACAGTTAATCTTATTGACAAACTTATCAGCAATCTCGACCATGGCCAGCTGAATGTCATGGCCCCTTAAGAAGATGGTCAACCGTTCATTTACCAGGCGGTAGCGATGGCTGAAGAGATCTACCGCCCGCCGGAGATAGGTGAGGCGAATATATTCCCACAGGTCAACCATGGGTAAATTAACCCTGGCTTGGGTATGGACCATATTCTCCACCCGGGCCTCAATGGGAGCGTAGTTAAAATGGACGTCCAGGGGAGACATGTAGATACCCACGATCCAGCCCCTCTCGCCAAGGCCAGGGGCCTTCATTATTTCCTCAATGGGAATGGAGCGGCCCAGTTTTTCCGCTACCACTTCGCCATTGCGAAAGGGCTTGATATAGACCACCTTGCCGTCGGCCGGGGCCAGGATGGCCCCTTCCTCTTGCGGCGCTACCCGCACCGGGTCGCGATAAAACCATACCTTCCGCAGGTACCAGAAGATGCCCCCGCTAATGACGGCAAGGGCTGCCAGGATCTTAAAAAAGGTCACCATTCCGACCACACTTTCTTGATATTATAGGGCATCCTGGGTAAATAATAACCGCAAAAGCCGGCCAGCATCAAGGGCCAGCTGACCTTTCCCGGTGGCAGGGGCCGGGGCTTTAAAACCCCATTGCGGTAGGCATTATCCAGGGCAGCATAGGTGGCCAGGGTTCCCTCCTGGAGCCAGAGTTCCTTAATGGTGTCGGCAGGGGTACGGCGGAACAGGTCTTCCGGTACCGGCAGGAGCCGGGTTAAGTCACGGTAAACCGAGCGTAACTCCTCAATGTAACCATCTCTAGCTACCTTCAGGCGCAGGCTATTGTAAAACTTTATATCACCGGGATAATCTACATCAGCCAGGAGGATGGCCTGGATACACTCCAGGAGAATCCGGATGCGTGCCAGGTCCCACACCGGGTCAAAAACCCGGATCTCCAGGGTACCCAGGCGTTTGGATTTAATAAGGTCCTGGAAACGGTAACGCCTGTCCTCCCTTAAAGGCCCGATGGCAAAGGCCTCGGCCCAGCGGTAGGACTGGCCGTAATAACGGTTGCCGGCAACGGGAGAGTTGATTACCAGTAAGGCCAGAAGGGGTAAAAAGTAGACCAGGTTGCGGTAGGCCCGGTCGCGATCCGGGAAACCGCTGATATGAACGTGCATGCCGCAGATATTGGTAGGCTCCTCCTGGTCGAAGAGGTGTCCCACCGGGACGATCAGGCCGGAACAGACGGCCGCCAGCTCCCTGCGACGGCGTTCTAGATCGGCCAGCAGGTCCGGTATTTCCGCAAAGGTCCCGGTAGATATCTCAATGCCGCTCATCAGGCCAAAACGCAAATCCTTGCCCCGGGTAAAGTTGCAGGCCGTATGAGTATAATAATCGGCCGGGTCCCGCCAGAGAAGGCGGGCCAGGTAGTACAGGGATTGGAGTGTGGGCCGCTCCGGTTCGGTAATGAAAACTTCTTCTTCCAGGCCAAAGAGGAGGGGCGCCATTTATATATCGCCCCCATTTACTTGTAAAAGGCGCCAGGGTATCCGGTCCAGGGGTATTTTACCGATAGATGTGGTGGCGGTAAACATCAGGTGATGCTCTCCCGGTGCTACCAGATCCGGTAAAGCTATCTCAACACTGTGCTCGCTGAAGGTTGCCCGGACGATACCCGGGTCATAATCGTCCGGCCGGGTCAGCCACCTGACTTGCTTTTCCCCGGCGGCAACCTGAAAGGTGAAGCGCCGCACCTGGTCGTTAGATTTACCGGGCAACAGGTAGATGCTGGCCGTATATATTACTGGAAAGCCCGGCCGGCCCCAGGTATCCAGGCGTACAAAGGTGGTGTTGCCGGCCTGCAGGAGGTAAGCCGCTTTCAGATCACCGCCCCGTTCCAGTTTCCTGGTAAGCTGGTCACCGGCAGGATCAAAGGCTACCCGCGCCGCGGCGGGCCAGCCAGTAAAGTCGCCGTTCTCTCCCGGGCCGGCCTCAGCCCTGACCACCTGCTGCTCCGGAAGGCGGGAGAAAACTTCATTGGGCCGCTCAAAATTGGCCAGGAAGGTCGGCATGACCAGTTCCTGGGTCCGGTAGGCGGCCAGGGCCTTTTTCTTCCGGGCCAGGGCAGCCGGCGACAGGGGCAGTTTATACCAGGGTGTGCCTTGGGCCAGGAAATACCCGGGGGGCAACAGGGGTTTAGCTTCCCGCTCCAGGACGGGTAACATTTGCCAGGTACCGGTATGAATAACAAAGGTATAAAGGCGTGGCCTGAAGGATGGGTCTTCTCCCCTGACTTTTCCTGTGGCTGCCAGGGTAAAAGCCCCCGTGGCCCAGTGATCAGGGTGACTATCATTGGTATCAGTTACATAAATATCGGTAGGCCGGTAATCTTTGAGGATTTCTACCAGCGTCTGTAATAAAGCCGGGGCTGTATAGGGTTCACCCGGAGCAAAGGCCAGTTTATAGGGTACCGCCGCCTGACGGGTATAAACGGAGGTATAGGGTCTATCCTGGCGCCAGTATCCCAGCCACATGGGGGCCAGGCCGCCGTCGGGATAACCCAGAAAGATGATATCACCGGCTTTAACTCCCACGACCCCCAGGGCGGTGATGGCTTCCTGCTGCCGTACCCGCCCGTATTGCAAAAAGTCGCTGGCCCCTGCCGGCAAATGACCATTGAACCTTTCCACTCCCCGCCGGAACCCATCGCCGTTGGTCATAAAAATTACCTTAACGGTATCCCCCTGTTCTCTAGCCTCAGCCATGAGGCCCCCGGCACCGAGGGTTTCGTCGTCGGGATGGGGCGAAATGACCAAAATCCGGTGGCCTCCGGCCGGGAGTTCCAGATCAGGCATCCTCCCGGCGGCGGCTGCCGCCGCCTGCAGCATCAGGATATCATAATTCAAGGCTGCCGCCAGCACGAGCAGTAAAAGCAACAGTGCTACCGGCCGTGTTTTTATCTTTTTCCGCGTCAAACGCAAGATGTAGCCCAGGATGTCTTTATACATCCCCATACGGGCGACTACGCCCCGGTACAAACCCCGCTTTTCTTCCTTCATGATATGGGTCATATTGGCCAGGGGTATTTTCTGCACCCGCCAGCCCCGGGCGCGGGCTTCACTGGTAAGCAATACTTCGACTTCAAAACGGCTTTTTTCTGCTCCCACCGCCAGGAACAATTCTTTACGGATGGCCCGCTGCCCGGAAAGGTGGGGAGCAACCACCTGGGCCAGGTCTGTAAGCGATCGTCCCCGGCTGAAAATACCTATCGTCATATCGGCGCTGCCGGCCAGTAAAGGAGCAACCAGGGCTTCGACATGGGCTACCGTCAACCCCTCCAGGTCGGCATCCAGGAAAAGCAGGATATCCTCCCGGGCCGCACGGGCACCAACAGTCATGGCCGCCCCTTTACCCCCATTGGTAGCCAGCTCAATTACCCGGGCACCATGGCGGCGGGCAACACTGGCCGTAGCATCTTGCGAACCGTCGCTGACTACGATGATTTCGACGATGCTGGCCACTTCTTTTAAAGTATCAATTACTTTACCCACCGTAGCTGCCTCGTTGTAAGCCGGGATAATGGCACTGACGCCCCTTGAATAGAATCCTGCACCTGTCACTATTTTTCTCCCCTGTACCTTGCCTGGCTAGATCATAGTTGCTAGTTATTTCGCCATAGAATAAACTTTTCCTTCCCCTGACAATATTATTGCCCTGGAATTGCTCCAGGGCAACATCGGGCAGGATCTTTAAGCGATTTTTTGTTGTTTTTTCCCCTGAAATTCTCCGGCCTTTAGTTCCCGGTACCAGCGGGCATGGTGTTCGCGGACAAACCTGGCGGATACCTTACCTGAAAGCATGCCGTTGATGGACTCCCGGGAATTGGGGTGCCCCAGGGCCAGGTAAATATGGCCCAGGATGACGCCGCCCATGACCAGGGCCCCGGCCGAGTGCAGGGGCAGGGCCCAGGCCACCAGGGTAGGGGCAACGCTATCCCGCAGGAGCAAGATCCAGCCGGTAACGGCCATTAAAATGGAGCCCACAATGGTCAGGAGGGAGTTGAGTTTTTCCCCGGCGTTAAACTTGCCCTGCTCTGGAAGCTGCACCTTCAGCCCGAAAAATTCTCTGGGGAAGGCGGCGATAAAGCGGAAGTCGTCCCGGCCCCAGGTAAGGCACTCCTTGAGCCATTGCCCAACCGTACGTGGCGTGCCTAGCAGCAGGATAATTACCGTCAGGAAAGTAAAGGGATAGGCCATAACGTGATGAATGCTGCGAAAGAGACGCAACCCCTCGGGGCCTATCAGGCTGGCGTAGCTGCGGAAGACCAGGGCTGAACCCGTCAGCAACAGGACGATAAAAGTGATGCCATGGCTCCAGTGACCCAGGCGCTCGGCCAGGTTAAAGCGCTCCACCCTTTCTTCAGGCATTATTGCCGCCTCCTTTGAATATGAGATATGGGAAGTGGGAAGTGAGAGGTAGGATCCGTGGTGGCAACTGGCTGCGCCAGTTACCGGATTAAAAGCCTCTCTGCTCGCAATCCAGAATATTAATCCCCGTGATTTCTTTCCTTTTTAACTGTGTTGATCACTAAACTGGCAACTACGGCGCCGGCAGCCAGGCCCATGACGGTCTTCCCGCCCGGGTGGACAATATCCTGCCAGATGCGTACGGCACTGGATTCCTTGAGATCCGGGGGCAGGAAGGAAGGATCCAGGTTCCGCGGCGGTACATAAAAGATGGAAGTCCCTTTGATCTGGACGGCTTTCCTGGCGGCTATGGCCCGGGATAACTCGCTCCCCTTATCTTCCAGGTCGCCAAAAATCCTGGCCCCGGCCATACAGGTGTCCACGCAGGCCGGTTTTTGCCCGTTCTCTACAAAGTCATAGCAAAAATAACACTTCTGGACAATATTCCGTTCCTGGTTAAAGCTCCGGGCGTCATAGGGGCAGGCCGACTGGCAATAACGGCAGCCGATACACTTCTGCTCATCAACTACAACAATACCATCGGCGCGTTTCTGGGTAGCTCCGGTAGGACAGACACGGGCACAGGGCGGATCGTCGCAGTGCATGCACTGGGTGGTAACCACACCCCCTTTGACCCTGGGAAAAGTACCCACCTCATAACGGTGGACTTTAGTAAACTGCACCTGGGGTAATAAGTCCCACCTGGCCTGGCAGGCCACAGTGCAGCCGTGGCAGCCTACACAACGCGTCAGGTCTACGAGCATACCAAACTTAGCCATCTAAACTCACCCTGCCTTCCGTACCGTCACCAGAGTTTCGCACTGGGCCGCCGCCCCGGAGATAGGCGCCGTAATAATCGGTATCAAAGCGCTATCATTGGCTCCTTTGTTATAGGCCAGCTTTCTTAAAGGTACAACGCAGCCAAAGCCATGGGCCAGGAAAACGGCCTCGGGATGGATGCCCTCCGTCACCCGGGCCTTCACCTTGACCTTGCTTACCTTGGAAGCCACTTCAACCATATCCCCCGTCTTGATACCCAGCTTACCGGCCCGGCCGGGATGGATCCACAGCTCGTTTTCCGGCATGATGGCGTGCAGGTAGGCGTTGTTGTCAGTAGTGGTATGGGTGTGCATGGGTACATGGCCCTGGATGAAACGGAACTCGTCTCCCTTGGGTTCCACAAGGGGCGGCTCCCAGGCCGGGGTCAGGGTGCTGCCGGCCTTGACAAAGGCCTGGCAGGCCAGCTCAATTTTGCCGGAAGGAGTCTTGAGTTTGGTGTAATCGGGTTTCCTGGCTTCTACTTCGGCGACCCCTATCCGGGCCAGCTGCGCCTGGGTCAGGCCCAGGGGAGCCAGCAGGGCGTCGTTATATTGTTCCAGGGTAAAGTTAAAGTACTCGCTTAAGCCCGCGGCTTTAGCCAGGCCGGTGATGATTTCTTCAGCGCCTCTGGTATCAAAAAGGGGCTCTACTGCGGGCTGGCGCAACACCACTTTGTTGCCCGCCGTCATCAGAGGGTCGTACCTTTCCAGGTAGGTGGCTTCCGGCAACACATAATGGGCATAGTAGGCCGTATCGTTCATCTGGATATCGATGGCCACCACTAGCTCCAGCTGCTTCAACGCCTCAATGAAGGCCCCGGAATCCGTACTGGAGCGTACCGGGTTCAGGTGCTGGATCACTACCGCTTTGATGGGGTAGGGTTTATCTTCTTTAACCCTCTCAGGGAAAATCTGGATCATGCCGTGGGCTTTAATGAGGGGCCATTTCTCGCTGCCGGCCCCATCCCAGCGTGGCCCCGCTGCCGCCGGCGGTTTGGGCCCCATGATACCGGAGGGATCACCAAATTTAATCCCAGGCGGGAAGGCCAGGCCGCCTTTGGCGCCCAGGTTGCCCAGCAAGGCGTTGAGGGCGGCTACAGCCCGGGCCGTCTGGACGCTGTTGTAATACTGGGAACCGGTAACGGCATGCCAGCCGGGATCAATGGCTGCCGCCGGTTTGGCCGCTGCCAGTTCCCGGGCAATGCGGGTGATGGTCGTCGCGTCTATTCCCGTGATTTTAGCCGCCCATTCAGGGGTATAAGTGGCCACCCCGGCTTTCAATTCTTCAAAGCCCACAGTGCGTTCCGCTACAAAGGCGGCATCATAGAGGTTTTCATTAATGATAACGTTAATCATGCCCAGAACCAGGGCCAGGTCGGTACCCGGCCTGATGGGCAGCCACTCATCGGCAAAGAAAGCAAAATCACTCAGGCGCGGGTCTACGGCCACCAGGTGGGCGCCTTCTGCCTTAGCGGCAACTATCTTTTGAATATCAGGGTTTTTAATGCCCCCCGTGAGGTTGCGACCGAGGGCAATGTAGTACTTCACATTACGGTAGTCCACCCCGGGGACACCGCCGTACATTTGCTCAAAAGCCACGTTGCGGCTGCTGTAGCAGGTCGGTCCATGGCCGGTATAATTAGGAGAGCCGAAGGCGGCCATGAAATGCTTCTCCAGGGGTGCAATAAGCTCCGGGTGCGCCAGCCAGACCAGGGTCTGGGGGCCGTAACGGCCTTTCAATTCCTGGAGCTTTGCTCCAATTTCCTTAAAGGCCTGCTCCCAGCTAATGGGCTGGAACTTCCCTTCGCCCACCCTTTTCATGGGCTGCTTCAGGCGGTCGGGGTCATAGAGGGTCTTAGTTCCGGCATTGCCCCGGGCACATAAACGGCCATTGCTCTGGGAGTCCTTGGGATTACCGGTAAGGCGCCATACCCGGCCCTCCCGGACATGGGCCAGAATACCGCATTTAACCCCGCACATTTCACAAATAGTGGGGATGACCTGGGAAGCTGCCGGGGCTGCTGCCTCTGCCGCCTCCGCCTGCCCCAGGGGCACCAGCCTGCCGCCAAAGGTGGCCAGAGCCCCGGCTACCAGGGATCCTTTCAGGAAGGTTCGCCGGCTTATTCTTTGTTCTAACATGCCCTCACCTCCGTTATCAATTAAGTAACCTGTTGCTATTAACACATGTATTCAGGCATCTATTTGCCCTCAATGTTACTTTCACAATATATTTTACTAGTTAATCCCCTTTTCTCCTGCCTCCCTGGAATGGCCCCGGTAAAGGCCAAGGGGAGCTGCAAAAGCTCCCCTTGGCCAGGAATCATGCGGCCTGACAGCCCTTTGGTTCAGTAATTGTCTAACGGTATCTTCGACGGCCACCAGACCTTTCGATAGGTTGCAGGTTTATATCAGGAAACGGAGTAGGAGCTTGCTCCCCAGGTAAGCGCCGCCGGCCAGGCCCAAACCGAAGAGCCAGCCGTGGAGGGAGAAGGAAGCGATGCCGTTAAAAAGGGCTCCAATATTGCACCCCATGGCAATCCTGGCCCCGTAACCCATCAACAGCCCGCCCATTAAGGCGGCCGGCACCAGGGGCCAGCGCCGCGGCCAGTGGAAGCGAAATTCCGAAGCTGCCAGGGACGCCAAAGAGGCCCCCCCGATGAGCCCCAGGTCAAGGAGGGTACGGGGCTCGGCCAGGAAACCCAGGCTCAAAGCCCGGCTGTGGGTCGGCAGAGAATAATAGTACCAGTCCGGCGGCGCTCCGGTAAAAGCCTCCCAGAGCCAGGCGCCCCAGTAGCTAAAGGCGGTGGTAATACCCCAGGGCTGGCCCCCGCGCCAAATTAAAGCCACATCCAGGACCGCCAGGGCCAGTCCTCCAGTCCAGTAAGGCCAGGGACGGGTCCACAGGCGACGCAGGTGAAAGGGCTGCCGCGGCCTCCTGGCGGGGGTAAAATCAGGAAAGGACCGGTTTTCCAGGTGCCTTAAACCCAGGTAGATTAGCCCCAGGACCAGGAGCTGGATAACAAGGGCCGGCCCCCAGCCCAGCACTTTGGGGAGAAACAGGGTGGGAGAACGGCTGATGCTTACTTGCTGCCACCAGCCGAAATCACGGGCCCCCCAGAGGGAACCGCCGATAAAGGCGCCCAGGACCAGCCATTGCAGCAGGTGCCCCTCGCCGACCCGCATTAAATTGCCGCTGGCGCAACCGCCGGCCAGGACCATCCCCACCCCGAAGAGGAGGCCGCCGGCCAGGGTATGCCAGCCTACCGGGTGAACATCCGCCAGGGTAACCCCCGTCCAGGCCACCAGGGCCATCCCCGGGGTGGCTGCCGCCAGGGCGATGACCACGGCCCGGCTTAAAGAAGTGTTACCGGTAATGAAAGGATCGCGGAAGGCGGCCACAAAACAAAACCGGCTGCGCTGGAGGACAAAGCCAAAGGCCAGGCCAAAAAGCCAGGCTTCGCCCTGGCCCGGCCCGTGTCCCTGCAACCACCAGTAGATGCCGGCCGCCAGCAGGGCTAAACCAAGGGCGTAAGGTTCCTGGGACCTGAGGTTGACCTTGACCTGTTTATCCATTTGCAGCTCCTTTGCCATGGTACTTACCGCCTTATCCACCAGATAGTTGCGATATGTTATAATAAAATCGTAACCATCCATCAGGGAGGTCTGGTCCGTGAACCTCAACCACCTGCAGGCCTTTTGCACGGTAGCTCAGGTCAAATCCATTTCCGAAGCAGCCCGCATCCTGCACATGTCCCAGTCTTCCCTGAGCTATCAAATCCAGCTATTAGAAAATGACTTGGAAGTCGAACTCTTTACCCGCACTACCAAAGGGGTGGAGTTAACGGCCCTGGGTGAAATCGTTTACGAATACGGCCAGACCTTTCTCCAGCTGGCAGAAAATCTAAAACGCGACCTCAACAACTGGAAGAGCGGCCAGGAACGCCTCATTGTCGGCGCCAGCAGCAGCATCGGCAGCTATGCCCTGCCCTGCACCATTTACAGCTTTAAAGAAAAATAACCCGATGCCAATATCAAGTTACTGGTCGGCAACAGGGAAGAAACCATCCAGAAGTTGCTGGATAGAACTATTGATATCGGCCTCATTGAAGGACCTGTCGACCAGCCCGGCCTGGCCACCCGGGGTGTAGCTGAAGATGAACTCCTTTTAATTGTACCTGCCGGCTGGCAGGGCCAGGAAAGGGTGACTTTAGAAGAACTCTGCCGCCTGCCCTTAATCCTGCGGGAAGAGGGCTCCGGTACCCGCGGGGTGATTGCCCGCGCCCTGGCTGGGCAGGGTCTAACCATTGCCAACCTGAATGTTGTCCTGGAGTTAAATTCTAACGACGCCATTAAATCAGCCATTACCGCCGGCCACGGGGTTTCCCTCCTCTCCCGCCTGGCCATCCGGCGGGAAATCCAAACCGGCACTTTAAAGGCCCTACAGGTGGACGGCATTTCCTTTCGCAGCACCTTTAATATTGTTTACCCGGCCGGCAAACCGGCCACAAGTTTGCAAAAGAAGTTCTTTCGTTTCCTGTTAACTAATAAGAAGGCTTTCTGTTAAACCTTTAGCCAGCCCCCATGTATCTCTTCTGCTTCTCCCTACCTTAAACCCTAGCCAGTCAGGTTAACCCTTCTCAATTACAACTTCCCAGATGCCGTTGGCCACCCCTCTGACCTCGACGCGGTACCCCATTTTTTGCACTGTTTCGGCCAGGGACTGGCTGGTGCAACTGTGGTCACTGGTAACGATAAGAACATCGCCCCGGGCCAGTTGTTTGAGCTTGACCTTTGTGCGCACAATCGGTATCGGGCACATTTCCCCGCATGTATCCAACCGGTAAACAGCCATACCAGTTCCTGCTTCCATAATGTTTTTATTAACGTTTTATTAGATTTCGCTCCCAGGGCCATTGAATCCTGCCGTCCCTTGAACTTAACTCCAGAAACTCCTCATCACAGCCAGCCGCTAATAATTCTCCACTAACTTGCCAGCAAGCGAAAAATGCGTTCCGAAACATTGAGGAAGGCCGTAACAATTTCTGGATCATATAGGGTTCCAGCCCCTCGTTGGAGTTCTTCCAGACAACGGCTGACAGTTAGAGCCCGGCGATAGGGTCTATTGGTTGCCATAGCATCAAAGCTATCCACCACTCGTAAAATCCTGGCACCAAGGGGTATGGCCTCGCCTTTCAATCCAGAGGGGTAACCCGAGCCGTCAAAATTCTCGTGATGGGCAAGAATTATGGGGGTGCATTTGGCCAGCAGGGGTACAGAACGAACTATTTCGCCCCCCCAGACCGGGTGTTGTTGAAAAAGCAAACGCTCTTCCTCGTTTAAAGGAAGAGGTTTGTTTAAAAGTTCACGTTCTATCTCTATCTTACCGATATCATGGAGAAAAGCGCTGAGCCTGAGGGTATTTAACTCTTCTGCGGGTAAATTGAGATATTCGCCAACAACTACTGCATACTCTGTAACCCGTTCGGAATGCCCTCGTGTGTAGCGGTCCTTGGCCTGGATGACACTGAGAAGGGTCTTTAACGTATTGAGCAGGTCCTCACCCGTACTGTTATATGAGGTGCAAAGCTCGTCTAAAACAGAAAAGTAGATCTCCGTCCTGTTCTTACGAACCGATTTGGCCCGGAAGAGGGCATCATCGGCCCGGCGAATAAGCTCTATGGATGTATTAGCATGAACAGGGTAAGTAGCAATGCCCAGAGACAGGGTGATCTTTTGGGCAGGTTGATACTCCTTGCCAAAGAAAGGGTAATTCTCGACTTCTTTACGAATCTGTTCAGCAACAGTAAGTGCCTGCTGGCTGGAGTACCCGGGTAACAGTATAGCAAACTCTTCCCCGCCATAGCGTGCAGCTACAGCCTCTGAGGGAACTGTATGGCTAATAATCTCACCAATTTTCTTTAGGACCTTGTCCCCCTCAAGGTGTCCCAAAGCGTCGTTGTACGTTTTAAAGTAATCAACATCGGCAAGAACTAGGGAGAGGTTTAAATTTTCCTTTTTAGCCCGGGTAAACAGGTCTTCAAAGGTGTGGTAAAAATAACGTTTATTCCATAAGCCTGTCAGGTCGTCTCTATTAGCCAGTTCTGCCAGCTTTTTGATGGTTTCCCTTTCTATATCTAGAAATCCCCCGATCAGCCAGGCGGCCATAAAAATAATTAAGCTGAGGACCAGGTCGGCTTCCAGGGCTTTATTGACCCCGTCAGGAGAGTAATGCAGCAGGTCAGGAATAATAAGAGGTATGACACATAATAAAGAAAATATAAGGCCATATTTTTGTCCCTGATTTATTGCTGCATAGATCACCGGGACAAAGTAAAGGACTTTAAAGGAACTGCCATGGAAATCTGAAATAAAGACGATAGCTATGGTAAAGACCCAGATAAGAAAGGTAATTAGTAAACTTATGGGGCGTGGTGGTTCGCTTGAGGTAAGAACTATTACATAATCTTTTGTGAGATAAATTATTCCTGCTAAAGCAAACACACCCAAAGCAATACCAAGTTGATAATAGTTATACATCGCTTTGGGACTAAAAGGAAGGCCCATGGCGCTCAATAAGGCTATAGTCATAACGGTAAAGGCGCACAGGTAAAAGAATAAGACATATTCAGCTATCTTCTGGCTTCGTTCTTCCTTCCATTTCATGCTAAACCTTCCCTATAAATATTAGAGAGGTGAACTCCACCTCTCTAAGTTCTAAATCCCCGATTTTACTTTCTTAAACTTTGAGGCACTTCAGGCTCATAGAGACCAAAATAACAGGCTGAGGCAGCATTTACATAGGCCAAAAAGGTAGCCATAAAAGCAACTGCCGCCAGGAAGACCACTGCCACGCGCTTCATCCCGGTTTCACCTCCTTATTCTGGCTTAGGCTGGCAAGATAAATAATGGCAGCCTGCCAGGCCAGGCCTACAGCCCCGGCCAGGGCCAGGGAGGGCCACTGACCGCGCATGAAAAGCAAGATTACCGGCACTATTAGCGAAATGCCAACAGCTAATCTGTGGAGCTTGCGCCGTAATACAGGGGAATTTATCGGTTTGGCCGGGCTTGTTACCGGGGTCAGCCACGCGCTGATGGCTAAACTTAAAAGGCCGCTGCCAGAAACTACCCAGGCTATGTGCTGCTGCATAAATAAATATTCGCTCAACCGGCGAGCCAGGAAGCCCATGATACTAAAAATTAGTGCTGTAAAAGATAAACATTTGCCCGGGGAGCTTAGATGCATTCCTCCACCCGGGAGCCGTACCAGGCTGGCACACAATAAAGCAAACAGGGTTTCCGAAGGGGCCCCGACCAAATAGCCCCCCAAGGCGACAGCTATTAAGCCCATCGCACCTAAAAAGAGCAACTCCAACCCGTAAGCCAGCACTTCTTCCTGCGCCCTGGTAGCTTGCAGTTCCACAGCCAGATACCGGGCCAGGCTACCTGCCGCCTTATTAATATTCACCTGCGCGCCCAGCCCCTTTACCCGTTCTCCTGTTTAAAATCCTGTTAGAAACTATTGCCACCAGTAAAAGTAGTACTACATTCGGCCAGCCTGCCAGTACGCGTAGCCAGATATGGCTATAAATCTCTTCAAGTCTAAAACCCGAAGCGAAAATAACAAACTGCATGAATAAAATCTCTCCTGCAACAACAGTTACTAATGCTGTTATTCCACTTCTTATGGCCACGGCCAAATTGCAGGAGGTAACTTTTTTAAAAACCAGGATGGTAAATAAAAAATTTAAGATGGTATTAACACCAAAAGCGATAGGCAGCCAGCGTATCAGGTAAAAAAAGACCCCAAAAATTAGACCAGTAGGTAAGATGGAGCGCCAAGGGAGACCATAGCCTGCCGCTGCATACATAACGGCGGCAATGCCGATAGCCTCAGGTATCCCCTGCAACAGCCAGGCTATAAAAGGAATTTTCATTTTCTCTTCACCTGGAGGTATTTATTCGACGTATACCGCAAATTTCCTGCCCACTAACGGTACATTTTTTACCAGTAAATATTTATCATTGTTGTGCATTAATCCAGGCGCAGGCTCCAGCAAAGGTCGCTCAGGTTAGCTTTACAGGTACGGCAGCACTGAGACGTGCCGCTGCCTGGCTGATGCGGCAGCGGTGGGCGTAAACTTCGACCCCGGCATTTGCCGCCTCCCGCAAAGCCCGGGCAAAAAGGGGATCGGTGGCTTCGTTGGGGGCAAAACTCGAGGCATCTTCCCGCTGGATTATAAATACCACCGCTGCCCGGTAACCCCTGGCCCGTAAAGCCATTAACTCTTGCAGGTGGCGGCTGCCGCGGCTGGTGGGGGCATCGGGAAACAGGGCCACCCCTGCACCGGTCACCAAAGTTACTGATTTGACCTCAACATAACAGGGTGGCAGCCCCTCACCATGTGGTCTCGCTTCCTGCTCCTCCCCGCCCACCGATAATAAAAAGTCCAGGCGGCTGGAGCCGGCCCGGACTTCCGCTGTTAGCTGCCGGTAGCCCTGAAAAGCCTCCAGTTCTCCGGCGCGGAAGGCAGCGGCAAAAAGGCGGTTGGGCAGGCGGCTGTCCAGGGAAATAAAGATGCCGTCCCGGCGCAACAGGACCACGTCGTAGAGAGTTTTCCGCTTTTCCCCGGCTTGCGCCGGGGCGAGGTAAAGCTCGGCCCCGGGCAACAGCAATTCTGCCAGCCGCCCTGGGTCGGCCAGGAAGGCCTTTACCTGTTGCCCGGCCTTTTCCGCTATTACGGTAAAGCGGTTGGGCCGGGCCAGGAAACGGGCTTTACTCATGTTTTCAGGCAACTTGACCATAAAAATCCCTGCCCTCCGGAAGCTATACTGCTCTAGCTCTTACCCTTTGCTCACTACCACCATACCGCACCCAAAAACGTCAAATCCGGTAATGTTAATCAGGTGGCAAAAATAAAAAATGCCGCATCACTCTGCGGCACTTTTTCTTTTCTGGTGGAGCTAAGGGGAGTCGAACCCCTGACCTCTTGAATGCCATTCAAGCGCTCTCCCAACTGAGCTATAGCCCCACGGCACTGTTAATTATACTGGCCCCTGACCTGTTTGTCAAGGGCCAGCTGAATAATCTTTATTCTCCCTTATCCAGGTATAAAACTTCTCCCTTGGTATCATAGCCGATAATCTCGGCAAAGCGGCCCCAGTCGACGACGGTTTTAAACAGGAGTTCGGCATCCTCATCAGACATCCGGCGGGCAAAGCGGCTGATAACTTGAGCCCGCCGCACCTGCCGGCCACGCCTGGAATTAATTAGCTGCAAGACCTCTTTAAAAACCGGTAACTGCCGTAACCGGCCGGCAATTATATCTTTCCGTTCGTTGATGTCAGCATTGAGCAGCTGGGTGCCCAAACCGGTCAGGGTAATATCGCCATTGGTAGTTTCAATAAAGCCCAGCACCTTAGCTGCCTCTATGACCGGTCCGATATCATCCAGTTCCATCGAAAGACTGCTGGCCAGTTTAAAGATATCTTCCCTCCCCCGGACATCCTCCAGCATTTCGAGCAGGCCAATGACCATCCCTATACCTACCTGGGGTAAAGGCCCAGTGTCCACCGTGGCTATGACCCCCTATTGGATACCATCTTCAGGTACCACTATTTTATCATATTATACCAGATCTTAGAACAGAATTCATTACCCGCTAAAAATGTCCTGGTATCAAGGTTTTCAGGTTTTAGATTTCGTTTTTGCTAACCGCTGCTAACCTGTGCCCCCCTTAAGTGCCCTGACTATCGCTCTAGCTGCTTCCTCCTGCGCATCAGGCAGGACATACGAATAGGTGTCATGGGTGTGGCGAATGTGCCTGTGATATTCGGGACAACTACTCCCTGCTGCACCGGTAGCTTTGAATAATAAGGCCAGAAGGACGAATGTAGTTAAGCTGCTCAGCATGTTCTGCTGGGCCAGGAAGGCTGCAGATTGTTCAATTTGCGAATATGGACCGGTTCTGTGATGAATGTGAGGACCTACCCCCCAAACGCATAGAAACGGTCCTTCTTTGCTTCTTTCTCGGCGTACATGCGCGTGTCAGCAGCGGAAAGAAGAGTGCGGGCGTCCCCACCTTCCTCGGGAAAGTAGGCTAATCCGGCCGAAATGCCGACCTTTATACCCCCCGTACAAGGCAGCTTTGCCAGCAAATTTTTCGGGCCCGCATCCTTTCCGGTTACGCCCTTTATGAAGGCAAATCGCCATGCCCAGGGCTGATAGAAAATATATCACGGTTTTACAGAACTTAGACAAGGCCTTAGCCTGCTCTATGCTCATTACCAAATGACCTCGCATTTTTATAGCTGACCAATTTGGCAGCGCGCCAAGAACTCAGCTCGTTGGGGGGTATGCTATTGTTTGTTACCGCCTCGGTTGCACGTGGCGCTGTCAGTATAAGCCATCCCGCCTGCTTAGCCCGAACGGTCGTTGCCCTCCCCGCCATAATATGATCCGGCTCTGGTCAAAGCGGTCGCCTCAGTAAAAAAAGTATTTCGCCAAGTAAAGCTATCAGGGTGCCCCCCCCCCCCCGTATAGCAATATCTTCCATTTTCTCTTGCGGAATCCGTAAAAATGCCTCTACCACCCGGGGGTCAAACTGCCGACCTGCACACCGTTTCAATTCCTCATATGCCTCCTGCGGGGTAAATGCCTGCCTGTAAGGCCTGGCGGAGGTCATGGCGTCGTAGGCATCCGCCACACGAATAATGCGCGCCAGAAGCGGGATCTCCTCTCTTGATAGGCCAGCCGGATAACCCCCGCCCCCATAGTCTTCGTGATGGTGCCGTACGGCTGCAATAACCGCCGCAGGGAACCGGGCCGGTTCCAGGATCCTGGCTCCTACTTCAGGATGACCCTGCATCTCTTTTCTTTCTTCCGGGGTGAGGGGGCCCGGTTTAAGAAGAATGTCCTCTTGTATGCCAATTTTGCCCAGGTCGTGTAATAGGCCGGCCATGTAAACCTGTTCCTCCGCTTCTGCACCAAGTCCCAGCATACGGGCGCAGGAGCGTGCCCATTGGGCTACCCGGATGGAATGCCCCCTCGTGTATACGTCCTTGGCCTCCAATGCCGCTGCCAGCGCTTGTACGGTACTCAGGTAGTACTCCCGCAGGGAGGAGTAAAGGCGGGCGTTTTCCAGCGCCAGCCCGACTTGAGCCGCAACGGTACCCAGGTACTCAACTTCCTCTTCCGACCAGCGGCGCGGTACAGGAGAATAAACCTTCAATGTGCCCAGAATCTTTCCGCCTGCTTTCACCGGCACCACAACCATGGTCCGCATCTCAAGCGCGTAGTAGGGCAGGTGCCTACCAGACCCGTTGGCAGCCAGGTCCTCTACTACCACGGCTTCCCCTTTTTGGAGCACTTCACCCAACAAGTTATCCTCCGGCCGGACGCGGGCGACCCTCGCCTGCAACTTCTGGTTCATACCCAGGCTGGCCCTCAGCACCAATTCGCCGGTATTTTCGTCAAGTACCCGCAGGGCACACCACCGTGCACCCAGCACGTCCCTCACACTTGCCAGGGCCGATTCAAGCACCAGGTCCACATCAAGGTGGCTCGATAACACCTGCCCTACTTCGATCAGCCGTTCCAGCATCGCTGCCCTTTCCCGCACCTTCCGGAAAAGCCGGGCATTTTCCAGCGCCAGCCCCAGAATGGTGCCCAGGGTGGTCAAGAAGATGGCTTCCTCTCCAGTGAAGCGCTGCCCCCCTGGCTTGCCTGCTAAGGTGAGTACCCCCGTTACCTTGCCCCCAGCTGTAAGAGGTACTGCAACTGCCGGCCGCTTTTCTTCGGGCGTGCTTTCTCCGGGGCGGCTGTCAAAGTGCGCGGCGACAGCTTCCCGCTCAACCGCGGCTATTATTTCCCCTGCAGGAATTACCCTTAATTCGTTGTACGGCTCCAGGGTAGCCGCCACCTCAAGATCCGCCGCCCCTGGTCTCGCTTCGCCCAGCATTATCACCGACCCGCTGGTGGCACCAGTCAATTCCAGCACCGCTTGAAGTCCCTGCCGGGCAGCTTCGGCCACCTGCAGGCTGCCGGAAACAGTTTTGCTGAATTCAAAGAGAGCGCTGATTTCGTCTGCCTTTTTCTGCAGTTCCTGCCTGGTGTACAGCAGCTGGGCCACGGTTTCCGTTACTGCCCCCATCATCTCCGCCGCAATCCAGAGCCGCTCTTCAGACCAGAGGGGTACCGTTCTGGCCGCCGCTAAAAGCTCCTCTCGGTCAATGCCTGTTTCCCGGGCCAGCTGCGCCACTGCCTCTTCTGTAAGCGGCTGCAGAGCTGCACTGCCACCCACCAGTACCGCCACCGTTTCTCCCGCTACCCGGAGAGGGACCGCCAGGTGCACCAGCCCGGCATGGCAGGTGTCGCGAACCGCTCTCCCTGCCTCCAAGGCAGCCCTGGTAGAGACAACACGTGTAGCCGCGCACCTGGCTCTTCCTTCTGGACTAGCATTAAGCAGGGCGCAGAAAGAGCACAGGTTGGAGATTTCGGTGAGCGGTTGCCCATCCGGGCAGGTGACCAGAGCTGCCAGTCCCAGAGCCTGGCTCATGCTCTCTTGCAGTCTTTGTAAGCCGATGTGTTTCAGTTCTTCGTAGTACTGTATTAATTTCCCTCTCTCCATGAAAGGAACCACATACCTCCTGCTGGGAGTGCTCGCCAGAAAAGGCCTGCTTGCCGGACCGGCAGTCCCGCGAGAGTGTTAAATGACGGCCCTTTGGCAGCCGCTCTTTACCTCCTTGCTCTCTGGATCACCAGGGACAAAGGCCGGACAGAAATATTTGCCCCTACTTCAGTGTTTAAAAGCTATCATATTGCTATGTTTCCGGTCCCGCTAATAACGTTAACTAGAGATTCGACACAAACTACCAATTTCCTCCAAGCTCAGCGGTCTTCCATCATTTTTATCCCTTATTCATCACAACTAATTTTTCTCCATCTAAAAAAGGAAAACAAGCTTTGGTGAAGAATATAAAGAGGATAAATAACTTTACCCGTTTAGTAGAAAGGATGTTTTAACATGCAAATAGATGGGTTGACCTACCTGGATCGACTTGCTCTGTTAGCCGAAAAAAATAACTACATCGAGCCTGATTTATATGAGAAGTATAATGTCAAACGGGGCCTGCGTAACAGTGACGGTACCGGTGTCCTGGTGGGCCTGACCGAGATCGGCGAAGTCCACGGCTACATTCTCGATGAGGGCGAGAGAATCCCCGATCAGGGGCGGCTGCTCTACCGGGGCATCGACATCTGGGATATTGTCAAAGGTTTCCAGAAGGAAGGGCGCTATGGTTTCGAGGAAGTTTGTTATCTATTGCTTTTTGGAGAATTACCCGACCGGCAATGGCTGGAGGAATTTACAAATCTCCTTGCTGAAAACCGGTGCCTCCCTGATGGATTTGTTGAAGACATGATTTTAAAAGCTCCCAGTAATGATATCATGAATAAATTAGCCAGGAGCGTTTTAGCTTCTTATTCCTATGATAAAAACCCGGATGATTTAAGTATCAAAAACGTCGTCAGGCAGAGTATTGAGCTGATTGCCCGCTTCCCCATCATGGTGGCCTACGGTTACCAGGCTAAAGTCCATTTTTATGAAAATCAAAGTTTGTATATTCACCTGCCGCGAAAAGACCTGAGCACGGCCGAAAACTTTCTGTACATGATCAGGCCTGACAACCACTACACCCGCCTGGAAGCCGAACTGCTGGACCTGGCCCTGGTGCTCCATGCCGAGCACGGCGGCGGCAACAACTCGACCTTTACCGTCCATGTGGTCTCTTCAACGGGGACCGATATCTATTCGGTTATTGCGGCAGCGGTGGGTTCTTTAAAGGGTCCAAAACACGGCGGCGCCAATATTAAGGTAATGGAAATGATCGATGATATAAAGGCAAATGTGAGGGACTGGGCTGATGAGGAGGAAATTAAATATTACCTGACTAAAATTCTAAATAAGGAAGCCTTTGATAAAAAGGGATTGATCTATGGCCTTGGCCATGCTGTTTATACCCTGTCTGATCCCCGGGCTGTTTTATTGAAAAACAAGGCTGCTGAACTGGCCAGAGAGAAAAACATGGAAGAAGAATTTGGCCTCTACCTGACCATTGAAAAGGTGGCGCCGGAATTATTTGCTGCGAAAAAGGGTACCGAAAAGATTATCGCTCCCAACGTGGACTTCTATTCTGGCTTTGTTTATAAGATGTTAAATATTCCCGTCGAACTTTATACGCCAATTTTTGCCATAGCCAGAATCTCCGGCTGGTGTGCCCACCTGCTGGAAGAGCTGGTGAGCGGGGGCAGGATTATCAGGCCCGCCTATAAAAATGTGATAGGTAAAAGAAAGTATATTCCCCTTGAGCAAAGGTAAATTGCCTTTGCTAGAAGGAGAATATCAGGGTTTTAAGGTGGATAGGGGGCTTTTTATCCGTCTAAAAACTAAAAAGGGGACGGTGGTGTTCCGGCCCCTTTTTTAATTTTTGACCTCTTGAATGCCATTCAAGCGTTTTCCAATAGCGCCATCCAAAGCAAAGCCTGTACCCGGTCTTAGAAGTCTTAGAACAAAAGGGAGTATATCTTATCCGTAACCCGGGCGAAGGCTTCATCCTTCATATTGCGTGGGCGGGGCAGGTCTACCCTGACATCGGCCAGTATCCGGGCCGGCCTTTTCGATAACACAATCACCTGGTCGGCCATAAAAACGGCTTCCTCAATGCCGTGGGTCACCATGAAGACCGACTTGACGGGCAACGTTACATCCAGCCACAGGTCCAGTAGTTCCTCCCGCAGGTTCTGGGCCGTAAAGGCGTCAAGGGCGGAAAAGGGTTCATCCATGCAGAGGAGTTCCGGTTCCATGGTCAGGGCCCGGGCAATGCCTACCCGTTGTTTCATGCCCCCGGAAAGCTCTCGCGGGTAAGCCTCTTCAAAACCATCCAGGCCCACCTTATCAATATATTTATTGGCAATGGCCTCCCTTTCCGGCCGGGGTATACCTCTGGCTTCCAGGCCCAGGGCTACGTTGCCCATGACCGTCAGCCAGGGCAACAGGGCAAAGGACTGGAAGACCATGGCCATTTTGTCCATGACGCCGTTAACTTCCTGGCCGCGGTAAAAAATCTGCCCCCGGGACGGCCGGTCCAGGCCGACAACCATCCTCAGCAGGGTGCTCTTACCAGAACCCGACGGGCCTACCAGGCAGACAAATTCTCCCTTATTAATGGTAAAGGAAATATCATTAAGGACTGTCAGGGACCGGTTGGCATCGGTATAGGTTTTAAAAACATGACTGACTTCAAGCAGTAAGGCCAGGGACACCACCCCCTTCAGGCTTCTATTTTAAACCGCTGGACAGCCACTTCATAGAGCCGCCGCCAGAAGAAACGGTTCATGAGGACGATAGTCACCATCATGGCTATTAGACTGGACCAGATTAACTGGAAGCTGCCGCTGCTATAAGTAGCCGTATCCAGCAAGGAGCCAATACCAAAGGCCGTATAGGTCTGGCCGGCATAGACCACATATTCGGCAACAATCAGGGCATTCCAGCCGCCACCCCAGGCAGTAATACTACCGGTAATCAAGGACGGCACCATGGCCGGCAGGACTACCCGGCGCAAGTACCCGAAACCTTTCAGGCCAAAGGCTGCCGCCGCCTCCTTTAAATCCCGGGGAATGCTTTTCACCCCGGCGATGAGGTTAAAAAGGAGGTACCACTGCATACCCGTCAACACCAGCAGTACGGCCGCCAGGTTCATGCCCCCCGTCAGGCCTACCAGGATAAAAACAATAATGGGGAATAGAGCTGTTGCCGGCACTGAAGCCAGTATTTCAAACACAGGTGTCAGGATTTCATAGGCCCTTTTATTGTGCCCGATCCAGATGGCTACCGGTACCGTCCAGGCGAGGGACAGCAGGTATGCTGCCAGCAAACGCAGGAAAGAAAACAGGATAGCCCTGGGGATGCTGAAGACCTCCGGTTGCCAGGGCATCAGGAAAAGGGTGCCCAGGGCCACCAGGCCGCGCATCAGGGCGTAAGCCAGCAACAAGGCCAGGCCCCAGGAAATAAGGCGCCGGGTGTTCCCCACCAAACGCTCCCAGAAATCCCATCCTGCTAATTTCCTTTCAAGTTTAGAAGCATAACTTTCTAAAGCAAGGGTCAAGGCCGCGCCTCCCTGTACCACCAGTAACCTTATTTCCCGGAAGCCCGGCGCCTGCCACCAGAGGCGGTAGCCCCAGCCCCCCGGGATATGGTTACCACCGCCGCTGCCAAATTCATATTTAAAGTTTTCCGCCCAGGCGGAAAGGGGACGCCAGATAAAAATATTCATAAAGGTAATTAACATGATCAGGGTTAAAAGGCCGGCCACTGTATGCATCAGCTCGCCCTTCTCCGTGGTCCTGATGAGGTAGCTCCCCAGGCCCGGCAGGGAATACTCTACCGGCCCGATAGCAATAATTTCTGCGGCAATAAGGAAGTACCAGCCACCGGCCCAGGACATGATGCTATTATATACCAGTTTGGGTATACCGGCGGGTAAGTAGAGTTTCTGGAAACGGCGCCAACCCCTCACCCGGTAGGCATCAGCCGCTTCCCGGAGATCTCTGGGTACAGTCGTCAGGGACTCATAGAAACCGAAGGTCATATTCCAGGCCTGGCTGGTGAAGATAAGAAAGATGGATGCCAGTTCAACCCCCAGGAGGCGGCCCTGGAAAAGGGAGACAAAAAAGTAAACGGCCGCAGGGAAGAACCCCAGGATGGGCACCGACTGCAGGATATCCAGGATGGGAATGAGCCAGCGCTCGGCTCGTTCGTCTGTCCCGGCTTTATAACCATAAGTAAGGGTAAAGATAAAGGACAGGATATAGGCGCCCAGCATCCGCACAAAAGACCGGAAGGCGTAATAGGGAAGGATACCGATACTGGTAACAACTGTTGTCCCTCCTGCCAGGGTAACAGCCCGGTGGCCCTGGTAGGCAAAGTAGGCAAAGGCGATTAAAAGGGCGGCCATAATCATGGTCAGGGCCAGGTTCGTTGCCCGCGCCACGGGGTTCACCTCCCAACCAATAAAATAGTCTTCCCAAGTGGGAAGACATAGAGTTCATAAATAGCCCTATATACCCCCACTCGTTGAGCTTTGGCACGTGCATAGCTAGAGATAACTCTCAGCCACATTAGGTAGAACCTTAAGCCGGTAATACCTGTTGACCCATTGGCGTCTTTCGACGTTTCCGGGCAGTGGCGTCTGTCTATGCAGAAGCCTCACCTAACGAAGGATTTACTTCCATTATAAATTGGGCTTTTTTAAGTGTCAAGGTTGAAGTAAGGTAGGTATTTTTATTTTCCCGGCGAATATTTACAGGGAGGTTCTAGCGACTGGAGGTAAAAAAATGAAGCGCATTGTCATTGCCCCGGATTCCTTTAAAGAAAGCCTGGACGCGCCCGCAGTTGCGGCGGCTATAGCTGAAGGTATCAAACGGGTTTTCCCGGAGGTAGAAACCGTCACCGTGCCCATGGCCGACGGCGGTGAAGGTTTAACGACCACACTGGTAGCCGCCACCGGCGGGCGGGAAATCACCACCACCGTCACCGGTCCCCTGGGGCAACCGGTCCGAGCCGCCTGGGGTATCCTGGGGGATGGTACCACCGCCGTGGTGGAAATGGCCCAGGCCTCGGGCCTGCCCCTGGTACCCCGGGAAAAGCGTAACCCCCTGTTTACCACCACCTACGGTACCGGTGAGCTCATCCGCCAGGCCCTGGACGCCGGCTGCCGGCGGTTGATTGTGGGCATTGGCGGCAGTGCCACCAACGACGGCGGTGCCGGCATGGCCCAGGCCCTGGGGGCGAAGCTCCTGGATGCTAAGGGGCAGGATATCGGGCCGGGTGCCGCCGGGCTGGAGGAACTGGACCGCATTGATATCCAGGGCCTGGATCCACGGGTAAAGGAAGCGGAAATCCTGGTAGCCTGCGACGTTGATAACCCCCTGTGCGGTCCCCGGGGAGCGTCGGCCGTCTACGGTCCCCAGAAGGGCGCCACGCCGGAGATGGTCCCCCGCCTGGATGCCGCCCTGGCCAGGCTGGCGGGTATCATTGAACGTGACCTGGGGAAAGATGTCCGGGAGCTACCCGGCGCCGGTGCTGCCGGCGGCCTGGGGGCCGGCCTGGCAGCCTTCCTGGACGCTAATTTGCGCCGCGGTATTGAACTTGTTATAGAAGCGGTGGACCTCGACGGCATCCTGGCCAGAGGCGCCGACCTGGTCATCACCGGCGAAGGAGAAATCAACCGCCAGACAGCCTATGGTAAAGTTCCCGCCGGCGTCGCCCGGGTAGCAGGGAAATACGGCATCCCGGTGGTCGCCCTGGTAGGCTCCATTGGCGAAGGCGCCAGCACCGTCTATGACCACGGCATTAAAGGTTTTATGAGCATCGTCCCCCGGCCGGTGCCTTTGGCCTATTGCCTGGAAAACGCCGCCTCCCTCCTGGCCGACGCCGCCGAACGCCTGGTGCGGCTGTTGACTGTGATGAATAAATAAAAGCATTAAAAGGCCCTCTCCCCGGCAAAACTAAGGAAAAAATCAGGGAGGAGGCCCTTTGATGCCTGATATTGCCTTAAGGATGGGTACCGCCATTACCAGCAACGACCTGGCCCGGGTGCGGGACGTCCTGCCGCGCCTGAATCCGGGGGACCAGCTGACTATTACCATGGAGGCCGCCGATGCCCACCAGGCCGACCTGTTATTAAAGCTTTTAGAGGACCACGGCCTCGACTACCAGAGCCGCGGCGACAGCGACGGCAGGACCTATCATATCATAGCCTGCCGCCAGGAAACGACTTGAAAAAACCACTATTTTCGGGGGAGGGCGACTCGATGGATTCCCTCCAGGCAGTCAAAGAAAGGTATGCTGCTGATACCTTTCCCCGCTCTCTGGGAATTGAACTCCTGGAACTGGCCCCCGGCTATGCCCGGGTGGCCATGACCCTCACAGAAAACATGGCCAACTTCCACGGCATCGGCCACGGGGGCGCCATTTTTACCCTGGCCGATACGGCCTTGGGGTTAGCCAGCAACTCCCACGGCGACCCGGCCGTAGCCCTGTCGGTAACTATTAATTACCTCAGCCCGGCCCGGGTAGGAACAAAGCTGGTAGCTACTGCCGAGGAAGAACACCTTACCCGGCGCACCGGGGTCTACCGGTTGACGGTTACTACCAGTACCGGCGAAAACATTGCCCTGGCCCGGGGTACCGTTTACCGGCAGGCTAAAAAACGGGTTCCTGAACAAAGCAGTTAAATGGTGCGTAATGGCCAGGTGGCTTTTAAGCGAGTAATTGCCTTACCATTTCGTTAGCTTTCTTGCCGTCGGCCCGGCCGCGGATTTTGGGCATCAAGGCGGCCATTACTTTCCCTATTTCCTTGCTCGACTGCGCCCCTACTTCGCTGATAGTCTGCTGGATGATGTCCTTTAGTTCGCTATCGCTCAGCTGCTGGGGCAGGTATTCTTCCAGGACCTTGATCTCGGCTTCGGTTTGCCGGACCAGGTCTTCCCGTCCCCCGCGGGCGAACTGTTCTAAAGCTTCCTTTCTCATTTTTATTTCCCGCTGGATAACGGCAGCCATTTCTTCGTTCGAAAGGGGATGCATTTTTTCAATTTCGGCGTTTTTGATACTGGCTAAGACCATACGGATAGTCTGCAACCGGATTTTATCGTGGTTTTTTAAGGCTTCTTTCATGTCTTGCTGGAGCCTGGCCTTCATTATTTAATCCTCCCAAAAGTTCCTGGTAGTTCGCCTATTATAGTAAACCATCGCCCGTTGGAAGTCAATTTATGGAGGGCTAACACCGCAGCAACTTCCCCTTTAACAGGCCCCGGCCCGCGCAGTAGCATCTCCTCGAGCCCGGGATTGTTAAAACCTGGGCCGCGTACTCAAAGGTAATTCCATAGTTTTTATAAAAAAGGGATAGACCCATTCGTAGAATACTACAAGGTCTATCCCTTTTATTTTAAATACAGGAGGCGGGTCTTTCCCTGTACGGGCGTCTTTTACTTGCCAAAATTATACAGGTGAGAACCGGAGATTTTACTTTGCCCGGCTGTGAAATTTAGTCAAATCAAGCTGTTGTAAGCGTTCTATAATCTGGTTGGCCCTCTCCTGGCTTATCTTGCCCTGGGCTACGTCCTGGTCCAGTTTGGTCTTCGTGGCATTGATTATACTTTCTTTAATCTGGTCTAAACTTACGCCTTTTTCTGCGGCCAGCTGTTGTAACGATTTGCCGTTTTTAAATTCCTGCATAAGCTGCTGGGGAGTTATTCCCAATGCTGAGGCAACGGCATCCAGGTTATTCAAACCTCTAACACCAGGGCGATGACCCTTTCCTCCAAACATTCCTGCTCCAAACATTCCGGGAAATTGTCCCTGTTCAATAGCCTGTTTCATTTTTTGAGCCTGATCGGCGGTAATTAACCCTTCGGAAACGGCGGTATCAACAGTTTGTTGTCCTGCTGTTTTTAAGTCACTCACCAGCTGATCCTGGCTGATACCCAATACACCGGCTAATTTTTCCAGGTAAATCTGGTGCAAACTCGCCTTAGGTTTGGTAGAAGCGTTTCCCTGGGCCAGGGCAATGCCTGTCACGCCTAAACCCATTATCAGCGCGGCGGCTAGAGTTAAGCTGAGGTATTTTTTGAATTTGCTCATATTAACATCTCCTCACTTTTAATTTTTATGATGTATGGTAAGGCGAGGCTTATGTAACTACATCTTCCATATTGATCTCCTCCTTTCAGCTTATAATATAACCGCTTTTTATTAGAACTATATGAGATCATCTTAAGAAATACCTAAGAAAATGGTTCTAACGCAAGACCGGCCGTACTGCTGCAGGGAAGCGAGCCGGTTCCAGGATCCGGGCTCATACTTCATTATGACACTGCATCTCTTTTCTTTCTTCCGGGGTGAGGGTCCCGACCCGCTTTCTCTCCGTTTTATGGACTATTGTCTCATAAAGTGAGATTAAACATCCTCTAGCTGGCCACTACTTTTTTGGCGCCGTACTTACCCTTTAAGCTGGCCGCCGCTCTGGCAGCAACTTGCCAGGCTTCCTTATAAAGCTCGGTTAGGGACGGGTCAGTTGGCGAAAAATCGTCGGTAAAAGTCAAAGGGTATTTTTTAGCGTAATACGCAGCCAGATCGTTAGCTTGGGTACCATATTTAGCCCCCCTGCTAAAATAGCGTTGTCAGCCTCTTCCCCTATTCTCTTTCCCGCAATTCCACTAATTTAAGTATACTACAGTATACCCCTATAGTTAAATAAAACGGAAAGCTTGAGCTGGAAACGCAATTCCCGTACATAATGAAAAGGGGGTAAGGACAGGACGCCTACCCCCTTACCTAACCCATCTCGGCCAGTTGTTTTTGAATAATTTCAGTGTCATTGGTAGAGATGCCCCCTCCAAGACTACTATTTCACTTACAATCATCGAAATAGCCCGCTCGCAAGTAAAAACTTCCTTAAGAACTTCGAATCTCTCTTGTTGGGTGTCGTATCTTTTAAGTAGGCGGAAAAACAATCGACCAATGCGAATATCATTGCCCCAATCAAATAAGCCGTACCAGCGTTATACAGCGTACACCGGAAATTTTACGTTGGGGCCTCTCTGTTCTGGAAATCGCCCGGCAGACTTATCACAGTCCAAGGTCAGCGGACGTCTACAGCGTTCGACTCCGTACTGGTACTACATCTATACGGCTTAAATCCCAAGCTAATAGCCACTGTCCTCAGCCGGGGGAATCTGTAATCTACGAGTACCTGGACCTTATTGGAACATACCTAAAAGACATCAACACCATACGTGACTACCTACGAAAGCGTGGTGTGCAAATGCTTGCTAATATATCAGATAGCGGTTGACAAGGAAATACGCCCTAAAAAAACTCCAAAAAGCGCACCCAAGGAATCCCGCCACGGATGGCGGGCGTCCTGCATTGCATGGCGTATAACATCCTGAGGATTCCCGTCGACACCCAGCCTTAAGGTGAAGGTCAAACCTTAGATTACTCTTATCTTAGGTTTGACCGAGCCCGGTCATGCTGACTTAGGCTGGGTGAGTGTGGCGCGGCCCACCCCGGTCCCTTCTCTCCCGCGCCCTTGCGGGAATACAGCGTTATACGAAGTGCGGCAACAAACAGGCTTACCAATGCACAGACGGCTAGGATAACTTAAACATTCCTTAATATATCGTATCACAGGATGAAACCCTTACCCTCCACACGAGTAAAATCACTTTGCTACTCCCTTTTCATATTCCTTAATAAAATCAGGGAAGAAATCAGACAGGCCATACCAAGAAAAATCCATAACGGTACCAGTGCTGCGGTTCCCTCCATACCAGCATTAGCCTGCAACAAAGAACCGACAGTTAAAACCAGTGTGTAAGTGAAACCCTTGACATTGAACATCACTGCCAGTACATATCCCCAATGGCGGCGCTTCCACAGCCAGATAGCTCCCAACACAAGACCGGACACTACAAGTGATAAATCCAGAGTAGCCACCAGTTTGAAACCATCCATGTCTAAGCCACTCTGCGGAAGCTGTCCCGTTACAACAAAACTTAACCATTGACCGATCCACGCTATCCCTAGTAAAATAGCCCATAACATCATATAACTACTAACCCATTTGACAGGCGTCCTCGCCTGGAATTTCTGGCTGATTGAGTTGACATCGATGTTCGCCAGTCCAAAGATAAGTGCAAAAATCGACAACGTGAACAATGCAACATAAATCAATAAAAATCGGTTTAAAGCAGCCCCGAAAAGGTAAAAGGCGTAATTGTAAAGCGTGTAATCTAGCATCCCTAGCCAGACCAGTTGTGCTCGCTGCGAACCGCGTATCGACATAATCAACGTTATAACCAACAGCGGAAAAGCGACATAGAGTGTGACCAAGTCATTTCCATACCATCCTATCAGAATAAAGTTGGAGTTGTCCCGGTATAAATTGCTGATAAAAAGCCCCCCTGCGGATGCAACCAAAGTTAAGACTGCGATAAAGATCGACAGAATATAAGCATGTTTTAGTTTAGTATCCAACATTTTCTCCTCCCTCTATCTACAAGCATATTGTCTTGCGCGCTCCGCAAAACATACTCATAACCCCCGGATTCACAAGCGACATTCAGCCTAGGTAGCAACAAATTAATAAGAGACCAGTTTAAGCTGTTTCAGGTTTCATGCACATAATACTTCGGAGCCGATCTGAAATATGCAACGATTTTTATCTATGCTTGTTCCCACCAGCTGCGATATATGCCGGGTACCAGTCGGGGAACCAGGCGGTGAATGCGCCGGCGGGCTCCACGGTGACGGGCGTACTGCCGAACACCCGCACAATGCCCTGGGTGGGGCGTGTCAGCCCCAGGCAAACCTTAATCGTGGTGCTTTTTCCGGCCCCATTAGGGCCTAACAGCCCCACAACCTGGCCTTTTGGTACGTGAAAGCTAATACCGCAGACCGCGACAACCTTTCCGTAAGATTTCACCAGCCCGTCCACTTCCAAGGCGAGTTCCCCTGCTTGTGGCACGATTTGGGTCGTGCGGTTCAAGGTCAGCACGTTCACGGCTCACTCCTTCCCTCTGGGCTAAAGTCCACGTCACGCTTGGTTCTCCCGCGCGTGATCTTGGTCTAAGACCATACTAAACGCATTACCCTTGCCACTTACAGGGGAGTGCCTAAAGAAGTTTTTCGGGTGCGCCCTGAGACGCGATTTCGAATCGGCCTTGACGCCTGTTGTGCGGATCCCTCCGTCCGGGGACACACGGCCGGCAAAAGGGCGAGACCGCCAGCCACCACCGCCACCGCCAAGCGCCACCATACCACAACGAAGCGGCACTCCCGCGGGAGAGAAAGCGGGTGGCCCACACGTCCCATTTATGTCGATTACAAGGTGAACATGGCTACCCGTAGCGGCGGCAGGAACTCCCAGGTTCCGGTAACGCCCGCGGCCAGGGCGCCCAGCTCCAGGTGCAGCATGGCGATGCCGCAGTCCAGGCGCTTGGGAATATTGTAGGTTTCGTGCAGGTTGTCCACGACCACCGTAATAGTGTTTTTCCCCACCTCGAACCGCCAGGGTTGCCGGTTCATTGCTGAGGGGGCGAGGCGGGCCGCCTCCAGCGCTACTTTGACCCAGTTCGGCCAGTAAGATTGGTCAAGCCCGGTGGCCAGTTCCGCCAGGGGCTTACGCCGGTGGTTGCGTCCGAAACCGGTCATGAGCTTTTCCTCCGCCGACCACCTGCCGGCGGCATACCCTACGGGTGTCACGGCCACCACCTTTTCGCTGGGGCGCGTTCCGACCAAGCGAGCCGCCACCTCCGGGCGGAAAAAGCCACCTACCCAGCAGGTGCCCAACCCGAGGCGGGTTGCCTCCAGGATTAAGCCCTCGCCCAGGTACCCCACCCGCTCGTATTGGTAAGGACTTTCCGCCGACCCAGAAAGGCGATGAACGCGGGGGCGCCCTTAATCTTTCCGTAATGCCTTAGAATGCCCCGGAAAACCTCTTCCTCCGGGGCGGACACCAGTACCGCTCGCGCCTCGGGGAAGGGCTTGAATTCCCGGCATAGTCTGTCCAGTTGCTCCAGGGTAGCTGCGCCACCGGTCGCGCCTCGTAGAGCCGGCGCGACCGGCGCCTGGCAATGGTCTGGTACCATTCTCTGTTTAAAAGGGTCACCATGTAAGCCTCCTTTTTGTGCACGCGTTTTCAGGTGCCTGTACCGGGAGTTCTGGTTTTGACGTCAGGATATAGGGCGTCGGCAGCCAGGGTGCCGGAGATGACCACCGCCTCGATGCCCGCCCCCGGGAAAACGCCGGCGCCGGCCAGGTAGAGCCGCTCCACTGGGCTTTTGGCCGGGGGCCGCCACTGACCGGCGGGGCCGTAGATGGCACCGCCCGTCGTCCAGGCATAGCGGGCGAACGTAGCCGGGCTAGCCTCCTCCCGGAAGACGATGTGCTCCCGCAGGCCGGGGAGCACCCGTTCGGCCAGGGTGATCAACGCGTCGCCGAACTCTCTTTTGCGCCGGGCATAGTCGGGCATCCGGCGGTCCCAGGTTGTTGCCTCCGCCTGGGGGACCAGGGTCAGCAGGGTGATGGCGGCGTGTCCGGGCGGCGCCAGGCCGGGATCGACGCTGGAGGGAGTCATTATGCCAAGCCCCCGACCGTCTTCGGTGTGAACCAGCGTAACTGGCTCCAGGTCCGGTACGAAGTCGACGCCCAGGAAGACCGCGAAGGCCGAGGTGGAAAATTCCAGGCCTTCAATGCGCCGCACAAAGTCGGGCGGCAGGTGTTCCCGCCCCACCAGTTCCAGGAAGGTCTTGCGGACGTCGGCGTTGGAGATGACGGCCCCGGCACGGTGGACTTGTCTGCCGGCCAGGATTACGCCCGCGGCCCGGCCTTCTTCGATGAGGATGCGCTCTACGGGTGCGCGCATGAGTACCCGGCCGCCGTGCGCCTCGATCACGTCTGCCAGCACGTCGGCAAGGGCCTGGGAGCCGCCCACAGGGTAGCAGCCGCCGTCGAAGTAGTAGCCGAAAAGGGGGGCCATCTGGGCGGCGGTGAGCGCTTCCGGCCGGTCGCTCAGGTAGCCCGTCAGGAGGAGCAGGAACCGTTTCAAAGAGGCATCCTGGAAAAACCGCTCCAGCATGACCGTGTAGGGGATGTCCATCCAGTGGAAGGCATACGGGTGGGTGCGCGGGTAGGCCAGCATCTCCCCCGGCGTGCGCGGCGGGCACGGCACGCCGCCGGTGCGCTCCACGCCGGCGTAGAGGTCGCGGTATACGCCCTCCATCTCGGCGAAAAAGGTAGCTATAGCCTCCCGCTCCGCGGGAAAGCGCGCCTGCAGGGCCTCGACCAGTTCCTCTGCCGTGCCGGGCACCTTGAGCCGGAAGCCGGGCAGCACGTATTCGTGGCCCACCCGCCGCCATTCCAGCCGGTCGCCGATTTCCAGCCGACGCAAAAGATTGGTCACCGGGCCGCGCGGTCCCAGCCCGCTGACGTCGTGCACCCCCGCGTCGAAAACGTAGCGCAACTCGCCGTCCCGCCGCACGTACCGCTCCCACGAGGTGCAGAAGCCGCCCGGGCGGTGGTGCTGCTCCGCCACCAGCACTTTCAGGCCCCGCCGCGCCAGGAAGGCCGCCGCCGTAAGGCCGCCGATGCCGGCGCCCACGACGATGACGTCGTGTTCGGCTTCACCGGCCGGCCGCGCGGGGCCGAAGACCGGGTCCGGCCACCGGTACGGCTCGCGGACGGCTATTTCCCGCGCCAGGAAGTGTTTGGGGTACCAGCTGGGGAAGAAAAGGGAAAAAGCGATGCCGGCCCCGATGGCGGCGTTGGGGACGGCCACGGTGAGCCATAGGCGGGCCTCCGGCCAGGCAAGCGCCAGCACACCCAGCGCGGCGTTGAAGGTAAAAATCGTACCCCAGACTGCCGTAATCAGGGCGTTGGTGCGGTAAAAGAGGGGATGGAGCCAGTATTCGCGCGGCCAGTCCTCGCGGGCGTACTGGTGGGTGAAGGGGCTGCCGGCCAAGAGCGTCCCCCAGGCCATCGCCGCCAGGGTGGCGCCGACCAGCACGGCGTCGTAGACCTTGAAGAAGGGCGACCCCAGGACGACGGTCGCCGCGAAGTGGGCGGCGAAGAAACCAAGCGTCACCAGTTCCATCGTCTTCCCCTGCTGCCGCGCCAGGCGGAAGGCGTTTAAGGCCAGAGCCGACGCCAGGCCGGCCGTAATGGCCGCCGTCCAAAGCCCCAGGCCGGACAGCGCCCAGTACAGGATCCAGGGCACAAAGGCGAAGAAGATCCAGACTATTCCCGGTAGCCGTAGGGCCATTTCTTTCACTTTCTTCCCGTATACAAGGGGCTGCAATTACACTATTCTTGAGGGAGTTGCTTTGTGAACAAAAATAAACATGGGCTCTCCACACGGCCTTTGATTAATATAGTCGCAGTTATTATTTACGCTGAAACAACAGCTACCCGCTGAGGCCTGAGGGAAATGCCTGAGCTTCTTCTATCCTCCATGATTTGCCCCTGCTCAACGGCCGTGGGCAGTACCCAGGCATCCCGCACCTTTAATTCAACTTCACTACCAACCGGATACCGGGGCTGTCCCAAGGCCATAACATACCAGCTTGCCCCGCCTTCCTCGAAGTTTACGCGATAAGTAGTCATTGGACCTCCAAATTCAACCTCCGTTACTCGCCAGTTACCGCCCTTTTGCCTGTCCAAAGGAGGAAGTATTTCCACATCCTCAGGCCTGATTACAACCTCCACCTGCGTGCCAGGGGTTAGGGGCTCTCTGCTCCGGGCAATTATCTCCCCCATTAAACTCTTTATCAAGTAACTGTGGTTTTCGCCGCTGCCAACACTTCGGAGAACCATTCCCGCACTAAAATTAGCCTTACCAAGAAACCGGGCCACAAAATGGTTGCACGGCTCGCGATAAATCTCGGTCGGGCCGCCTATCTGCTGGAGCCTGCCTTCTGCCATAACGGCCACGCGGTCGGCCATAGCCATAGCTTCAGCCTGGTCATGGGTTACATAAACAGTAGTCAACTTTAACTCCTGGTGCCAGGTGCGGAGTTGGGAGCGCATCTCATCCCTCAGCCTGGCATCGAGGTTAGAGAGGGGTTCGTCAAAGAGCATTACACGCGGATTGGTAACTAAAGCCCGGGCCAGGGCCACCCGTTGGAGTTGCCCGCCACTTAGCTGGGCGGGGCTGCGCTTTTCTAGTCCGGCCAGACCAACTGCACGGATAGCTCTCCTTACCTTTTCTTCTTTCTCCCCCCGGTTCAAAGGGAGACTTGCCAGGGGGAAAGCCACATTTTCCTCCACCGTCATATGAGGCCATACGGCATAATTCTGAAACACCAGGCCTACCTGGCGTTGCTCTGCCGGCAGGTGCCACGCTCCCCGAGTAATGGTTTTACCGTCGAGGATAATCTTACCGCTAGTAGCCTGCTCCAGGCCGGCAATTATACGTAAAAGGGTTGTTTTCCCGGAACCGCTGGGACCAAGGAGGCAGATAAACTCCCCTTCAGCCACTTCCAGGCTAATCTTCTGCAAGGCCGTCACGCTACCAAAGTTTTTATGAAATACCATCAACTATAAGTTTGGACATGGGTTACCTCCCGGGTAAAAAAGTCTGCAGCCTGGTTCTTTTTAACAGCAGGAAGAACACGCCAAAAAAGAGGACCACCAGGGTGGCAAAGGCGGTACTATAAGTGGTATACCCTGCCGCTTCAAGGTTGTAGATCGTAACTCCAATAGTCTCCGATCCTGATATCCAGAGCAGGCTTGACACCGTCAGTTCGGTAAGGGCAGTAATGAAAACCAGCAGGGCGGCATTTTGGATATTGGGTCGCAGGAGGGGCAGGGAAATTTTCCACAAGCACTGCCAGGGCCGGATACCCAGGACCCGGGCAACCTCGGTGTAAGAAGGGTTGAGTTGAGCAAAACCGGCGGTCAGGTTACGCGCGGCGAGGGTAAAAAAGCGGGCTATATAAGCCAGCAAAATCATTACTATACTGCCGTAAATAGGAATGGGGATCCAGGGGTCCACCCAGGCCAGTATTACAGCCAAAGCGAGTACTGTACCAGGTAGGGTATAGGGTATTGTTCCCAACCTGTCCACCCAGAGATAGAATTTACTTCGCTTTTCCGCTATTCCCCGGGCTACAACAAAGCTCAGGGGTATAGTTATTAAGGTAGTTCCGCCTGCCAGGATAAAACTGGTGGCAATGGCCCGCCGGGTAGCATTCAAGTCGGCCAGAATAAACCGGTAATTTTTTAAAGTGATTGTCTCCAGGGTGAGGGGTACGCCATAAGCAGGAAGAAGGGAGTTTAAAAACATGGCTATTAAAGGAGCTATTGTGGCGCAGGCCAGAAAAGAATAAAGGAATACCGCCAGGGGAATGCGGACCCGCCCCAGGGAGTAGTACAAAGGGGCTGTCTTTTTGGTCAAAACTGTAAAATGCTGGTGTTTTAAAAACAAATTTTGCACCATCATACCGGTTATCGCCAGCATGGCTCCCAGGGTAGCCAATAGAGACACCCTGGCAAAGGAAATACTGCTAAAACCGACTACCTGCTGAAAAATATAAGTGGTAAGGAGTATTTTGCCGGCAGGCAGGGCAACCAGGGCAGGGATACCGAAATTACCCACGGAGCTTACAAAGGCCAGGATACTCCCGGCGGCAATACCGGGAAGGGCCAGGGGTAATGTAACCCGTCGTACAACGCGACTCCGGCTTACCCCGTATGTGAAAGCCACCTCTTCTTCTTCCGGGGGAATATTCCCCAGGGCGGTGGCAGTCGTCATGTAAACAAAGGGATAATGCAGGAGTCCCAAGAGAAGAATCGTGCCGTCCAAGCCATAGACATTCCAGAGTACTATTTTTTTACCTGCGATAAAACTTGCTAACTGGTTAAACCAGCCCACGGGACCCCAGAGCTGGAGCCAGGCTAAACCATGAACATACGGCGGCAAAAATAGAAATAGCAGCGTGGCAATATTAATCACGCTTTTACACGGCAAGTCACTTTTAACCACAAGCCAGGCCAGGGTTATCCCCAGGATCGAGGAAATAGCTGTAGCTGCTAGGGAAACCACCACCGTGTTATAGAGAACCGTCCAGGTGGCTTTTTGAAACACTACCTGAAGCAGGGGTGCCAGGGTAAACCCCTCAATAGGTGTGAAAAAACCGGCCAAAAGGAGACGGATTAAAGGGTAAGCTGTGGTGAGGGCCAGAACAGCGCCCACCACAGCCAGGGTAACCGGCTTTTCTTTAGTTGCAAGGCGCATCACAATTTATTACCCCCACCTATTTGGGTAGATTGAAGAGATCGGCGAATTTCTTTTTGTCATCCTCCCGGACCAGGGCTAGTTCTTTAGGGTCCCGTTGTAAAAACTTAATTTCACTCAGTGGCGGGTAACCCTCCGGAGGTGGTACATCTTTACGAACAGGCATGTAAAAACCTATCTTCGCTGCCAATTGTTGCCCTTCCTTGGAAAGTACAAAATCAACAAACTTCCTGGCCATTTCCGGGTGAGGTGCCCCCTTGACAATAGCAACCGGTTCGGTAATAACCGGCAGGCCCTCCCTGGGGTAGATAAAATCTACGGGTGATCCCTGTTTTTTAGCTTTGAGGGCTTCAAAGTTAATGAGAATGCCGTAAGGCTTTTCACCGCTGGCTACCATCTTTTTGACATCCCCGTTGCCTTTAACAATCTGCACCCCGTTAGCCTTTAGCTTCTCAAAGAAATTCCAGCCGGCGAAACCCTCCCGGGTAAGAACACTCAGGTTAAAGGCAGCCGCACCAGAATAAAAGGGGCTGGGCATAACTACCTTGTTTTTAGCCTGCTCCGAGAGCAGGAACTGCCAGGTGGCTTCAGGTTTGGGAGCTGAAGTATTATAAACAATGCCCGTAGCTATCAACTTGGTGCCGGCATACATATGGTCTGGATCCACAAAGTCCGGGTTAATTTCGTTCAGTTCGGGGGAAGTGTAGGCTTCCAGGAAGCACTGGTCTTTTAAGCGCTGGAAAGTGGGAGCATCGGCCAGGAACAGGACATCAGCCTGGGGTTTGCCGCCCTGGGCTTCCATAGTAAAGCGAGAGATCACCTCTTCAGTGCCGGAACGAAACACCTGCACGTCGACCCCCGGGTATTTGGCCTTAAAACCGTCTAATAACTTGGTAACATCATCCTGGGGCTGTGAAGTATAGAGAACCATTTTGCCGAAAGAATTAGAATTCCCCATGCCAGGGTTATTATTTTCTCCTTGGGCCGGAGCTTTACTTGAACAAGCTGAAGTGACAACTATCAGGATTAATAAGAGAGTTGCCATTATAGCTTTCTTGCCGTACTTAAAAACATTAGCCATGGATCATCCTCCTACTAAACCACTTGGCCGGCGGCCGTCCGCCAAGGTTTTTCGAGTTGATGTACCATTATTCATTTGTGGATACTTTGCGTCGGAGCTCCTCCACCGGCTCCTTGCGCCAGGTTGCCTGAGCCGCAACCTGTCCGAGTTTCCTTGCCAGATTTAATGTTCCTTGCAATTTATCATGTTCTCTCTCCTTGCTCACTTTTTTATTCTACTGCCTTTGCTTACTGGTTTATTTTATGGTAAAAATGTTGCCATACAGTTAAGGGCAGGTTAGCCAGGTTTAAAAGAAGATTAAAGTTTGTGTAAACACCTGCTAAATTCTGGACCCTATAAACGCAGGCGGGGAAATCGTTTTATTTAAAAAAGCCAAACCTTCTCCTATGGCTATTGAGGTATCATCTTTTGAACTATATATTCTTGCCATTTCCCATACAGGTAAGCGAGAATTTCCCGTTCCCGGCCAAGGGGACCAGGGGTATAGCCCTCCAATATTAGCAGGCCATCGTAGCGCTGGCGTAGGGTATCCAAAAGCCCCTCATAGTCTAACTCTCCTTGGCCCAGGGGAAGATGGCAACGGCCTGGCGCGGCGTCGCTCAAGTGGACATTAACTAGGTGCGGTACCCGGCCAACGAACTCTCTCGCCCCTGGCTGCCCGAAGAGATGGGCAAGATCCAGGGTCACTCCGAGGTTAGGACTGTCCACCGCCGCCAGCAGGCGCTCTAAATCGTCCAGGCCAACCACAAACTCACCTGCGCGCGGCTCCATGTTTTCAACTCCTAATTGTACGCCGGCAACGGCAGCCGTTTCCGCTAAATGATGAAAAACCTCAACTTGTTTCGGCCAGAAATCTTCCGGCCGGTCCTTACTAGAGCTCAATCGTCCTGGATGGATGGTTAGTACTTGGGCTTCAATGGCCGCTGCTAGGTGGATAGCTTCTTTAACCTGACGAAGCGATTCCTGGCGGATGCCGGTGTTGGTTGAGATAAGATTTAAATCGCGCATGTCAGCATGTACGGTCCAGATTAGGCCGCTAGAACACAAGTACCGCAAAAGCTGTGCTGGTTTCAAGCCGTTGCGCTGCCAGTGATCCAGCCACACCTCTATGGCTTGAAATCCCGTAGCTGCTGCCAGGTCAATAACTGCCGGCAAACTAAGTGAACGTAATAATTCCGAAGCCACACCAATCTGCAACCTTCTCCACCTCTCTTTAAGCTACCAACACCAATCCCTCTTTAACCTCTACTTCAACCTCTTGCCCTGGGACCCAGGCTGTCTTCCCCAGCATCATCACCCGTAGGGTTTGATTGCCTACAGCTACAAAACATTCTACCTCCCGGCCCCGGTAAAAACTGCGCAGCACGCGGCCCTAAAGTCCGCCGTTGCCCCGCCAGGGTTTAAGCAGCAGGGCTTCTGGACGCAAAGCCGATCTTTAGCCATACTTAAACTTGTCCTCCCTGTATTTCACGACCAAATACTTTATGAAAAATTTTTTTCATAAAAGAATATAGCATATCCATGTTAAAAAATTAGGAAACCAAGGTTAATTTTAGGTAAAAGAAGATTAAATAATCGCGAGGCGTGGGATGCTTACGCGAAGCCTTGAGGAAGGCGCGATGAACGTTATAAGGAGACGGCAGGGTTCGGCCTCAAGGTCCATTTGAAAGTCGATTTTCTTGAAGAGAACCACCGGGGGTCCCTGGCTTCGGTTACTGGGTCCACCACCTCGATGTGGCGTTCTTCCATGCCTTTACAGATGGGGCCGGCGCCATAGCAATGGTCCCCTATCATACGCTGGGGCCGCCGGTCCTCGGGTTGCTGGTCAAATGAGGTCTTTGGCCACCTGGCCGTCGTAGATGTTACCGGGGGTTACTTCCACCGCGCCAATGAACTCGAACTCCTGAACCATGGCAATATGAGTCTTATACCCGTTGAAGGTACGGGCTGCTGATTTTCTACCATGGCGCATATCGTGATCGACCGTGGAGATGAGCCGATCTTCAGCTACACCCATTTTGATTTGAAATTCTTTACCGTCTGCCTTGGGGTCGATATCCTGAAAGGTGACCTTTTCTAAGATAGTCCGGAGCTTTGGTTCGGTTTCCGTGAGGGGAAGGGTGGCCGTCACCTCCAGCACCCGCAGGGCATCGTTAACTAAATCGTTGAGAAGCACTTCCCGGGCCTCAGCATTACTCCAGTCAATGGCCGGTTTCTTCCTCTCCTGGTAATTCAGTTTCAGCCCGGCAAGAAGCTGGGAATCAAAGTCGGCTTTCCTGGTCAGGGAGTGCAGCAACTTGCGGATAGATGTACGAATAAGGGTATAGGTGTTCTGCAAAGAAAAATGGTAGTAAATAAGGAGGTGGGCCTGGGAGAAAAATTCCAGAGGCACTCGAGAATAAATCTTAGGGAATACTGGTAATACGGCAGGAGGAAAGAAGGCAAGAGGGAAAAGGTATGCCAACACGAGACGCACAAAAAGCGGCACATGGAAAGCCGTAGCCAATTCTCCGAGTTACTAATGGCATTACGCCAGTAAAAGCCAATCTCACCTCTAAACCGTTATTAGAAAGAAAGGAGTTTCTCCAGAAGGTAATTAAGTCCAGTTGCCACCTTCAAGTCATAGACTTTGTTGATGAAAACGGTCAGGCCCTTTTTGAAGGATGACAACTTTTCTACCACCATATTTCTCCAGCGGTTAAGGATGGATGGGTGAATACCGTATTCAGAGGATAACTGGGAAATAGACTCCTCCTCTTTAAGAATTTCCAGCACAACTTTTGCTTTAAAATCAGTTGGATATTTTTTCCGTACGCTCATTTGACGCTTAGGACCCCCTGTTTTTGTGTCTAGCTTTCTGGGTCCATTATATTTTTTCGTACTCCCTGGCTTTAAACTGTGGTGGATTGGTCTCTTTAAGATACTTCCTGACGGTATTCCTGGATACACCCACTGTCCAGGCTATTTTCTTGATGCTTACCCTCTGGGCATGCAGTGCCTTGATGGGCTACCATTTATACATGCTGACTACCTCTTTTATCTCCCCCTCTCGAGGGAGATTTTATCATAAGGTGGGTCAGTTTTACTTGACGATTGGGGGTCAATTCTATTTTACGATCTACAAAGACCATCCCGGATATAAGGATATTAGTATCGAGCATTATCCTCATTGGCCTTCACCATAAAGCTCTTTCACAAGGCGCTCGCGTATTGTGGCTATTTATTCATCCAGTTCCTCCCTGGTAAACCCTTTTTCCCGGGCCTCAACCTCAAGCTCCTTAAAAATAAGGTCTAAAGGGGAAACCGGTTCCAAGACGACTTTGTTACCATCGACATAAATACGCAGTCTGGTATTCTGGTTGATCTGGAGTTTTTCCCGCATTTCTTTGGGTATAGTTACCTGGCTGCGTTCAGTAGGTTTGATGAATTGTTCTTCCATAAGTAAGCCTCCTTTCTTCTTTAAATATGATACTAGGAATACTTACCGTAAGCAATAATGGCGTGTAAAAACATGCTAATTACTGTTAAATTTGGCGCCAATAAGCTATAACATTAAATTCTTGACAAAATTTGACCTTATTTTGACCAAATTTGACTTTGACTTTACCTGACTATCTTCTTAAAATAAAAGTGAAACTACAATAAAACTTAAAGGGGGTATGGTACAATGTTTGGGCTGATACCTTTTTATGGCAGGAGAAAAAGCTTGAGGCCAATATTCTCTGATGTCGAGAATTTCATGGAACGGGTATTTAACGAAGACTTGTTTTGGGTCCCTATATTCGGCCAACCCTTTAAGGCAGACGTCAAGGAAACAGAACATGAGTATATTGTGGAAGCTGAATTGCCGGGAATAGAAAAAGAAAATATTATAATTACTTATGACGATGGTGCGCTCAATATTTCTGTCAAACAGGATACAATTATCGATGAAACAAGGGAAAACTTCATTCGCAAAGAGCGGAGGAGTGGCAGCATTGAGCGCAGGTTTTTCCTGGAAGGCGTGGAAGAAGAAAAAATTTCCGCTACTTACAAAAACGGCCTGTTAACAGTAAAACTGCCAAAGAAAGAAGCAGGGTTAAAACGCGGCAAACATATTCCTATTGAAGATTGATACCCATGACTTAATGTGGGGTACAACTCCCTAAGCTCTTCTTTTTCTTATATAGAGGCGGTTCTCTTTAATAAGGGAACCGCCTCTAGTATTATACATTATTGAGAGCGTCTTTATCAATAAAGCCAGGTAGTATATTTTTTGTTGTTCAGCATATTTAACAACATGATACTTCTGCTTACGCTATCAAATTAAACTTTACCCCTCGAAGTCCCAATTTGCCTCAACAGAATTGCCGGTGAAAATTACTCAAAAATTCCCCGAGTTAAGGGTTTATATAATTATGAAAGCCTCTTGTCGTTTCTAATAACCAAATGTTGGTTGTTCTAGTGTCTATAATTCATGACTACCGGCCCTGGAGGTTGCAGGTGAACAAAATGTGAACAGCTTCCTGTTTCTCCTAACAGGAAGCTGTTCACGGGACTTAAAACCCTTCAAACCTCTTAAAGTATCCTGGTGGGCACGGCAGGGATTGAACCTGCGACCTCTTGAATGTGAGTCAAGCGCTCTCCCACTGAGCTACGCGCCCGTAAGAATTCTTTGGTGGACGTGAGGGGATTCGAACCCCTGGCCTCTAGAGTGCGATTCTAGCGCTCTCCCAACTGAGCTACACGCCCTTCCCCTTGATGCAGATTTTATTATAATCTTTTAGCATAAGCCTGTCAAGCCGAAGCTGGCTCTTGTATCGAGGCTAAATTTTACATCTTTTACCATCACCAGCAGGATTTAACCCTTCCCTGGCGAATATTATGCCCGGGGAGGGAAAAAAATGCGCCGCCAGATTGCTTGGCTTACGATTTTCTTTTTTTTAATGGCCGTTTATATCCCGACCTCCAGGGCCGTGGATATTAAAGATACCTTGAGGCAGCGCCTCCAGGACAGCCAGAACCAGGAAAGTCGTATCCTACAGGATATCCTGCGCCTGGATGCCAGGTTACAAAAAACCACTGCCGAGAACCAGGAGTTAGTAAAACGCCTGGAAACTGTCCAGGAAGAATTGCGGGCTGCCCGGGCGGTACAGGCCAGGGCGGAAGCTGATCTGGCTGCCGGGCGCAAAGATTTTGGCCGCAGTTTACGCTTTTTCTACACCTATGGCTCTTCCCCTTTTATAACGGCCGCCTTGTTTAGTACCAACTGGTCCGATTTCTTTATACGCTGGGAGCTACTAAAGCACCTGGCCGGTCATTTCTACGGTATCGTCCGTCATAACCTGGCCCTGGCCAGGCTGGCCCGCGAAAAAAGCAACCTGGTGGCTGCCAAAGAAAAGGAACTGGAGCAGGCCCGGGAAGCCTGCCTGGCGGCTCAGAAAATCCTGGCAGCGCTAAAGGAAGAACAGCAAAAGAAGCTTAATGCGTTGCGCCAGCAGAATACCACCTGGGCCCGGGACCTGCTGGCCCTGGAAAAGGCCTGGTCCGGCGCCCTGCCGGCTTTGCAGTATCTCTTGCAGCAGTTGCCGGCCCTGCCCTGGCAGAAGTTACGGCCGGATTCCATTCAGGTTGATTTAATCCGGGGAGAGGTAGTAGCTGCCTTCAGCCAGCAAAACCTCAATACAACCTTGTTGAGTTCGCAAGCACAACTGCGGGACATCCGCCTGGTCCTGCCAGGGGGAGTTATAAAAATCCCGGGACCTGACTTTGAGGTCCAGGGTACCCTCCAGGTTTATGGCCCCCACCAGCTCCTGTTTATTCCGCAAAATGTGGCCTTCGCCGGCCTGCCCCTTGACCCCTCCACCTGGACTGAACTCCTGCCGGGGGACAAGCTGGTCCTGAATTTACCGCCGCCGGATTATGGTTTAAAGTTTAAAAATATATCCCTGGAACCGGGAGAGATGGTCCTGGTCCTGGAAAGATAGCAACCAGCACGAAACCCGGCTTAAGTGCTAAGCCGGGTTTCAGATAAAGCCCCTTAAGAGGCTTCCCAAGCTAACGGTAATTCCTGACCCTCATGCTGCTGTAGCAATCCCGACAGTATACCGGCCGGTCGCCCCGGGGCTCAAAGGGTACTTCCGTCATGGAACCGCACTGGCTGCAGATAGCCTTATACATCTGCCGGGGACCAAAACGGAAATCGCTGCGCCTCTGGCCACCGCCCTGGCGAGCTTTCCGGGCGGCCCGGCAATCGGGACACCGGGATGGTTCGTTGGTAAAACCTTTTTCAGCGAAGAATTCCTGCTGGCCGGCCGTAAAGATAAACTCTCTGCCACATTCTTTGCACGTTAACGTTTTGTCCTGGTAAAACATCTTACTTCTCCCCACAAGATAGTCTCCCTAAAGCCAACGGGGCATGTACCATACTTACCAGGGCTATCCCAGGGGAGATAGTTAGTAGTAGGCCAGGCCAACGTTCTTTAGAGGCTCTTTTAGTATAGCGCACCTCCTAAAATTTTGCAACTCCATTTAAACCTGTAATCTTAAAAATCAGGGATATAGGCCGTTGTAGCTGCCTCTAGCTCCTGATAATAGCCATTTTCGAGACCGAGGTTTTCAAAGTAATCGAGGACAGTTTCATACTCGGCAGCCGTAAGCTTGCGGTTAATCTCGGGGCAGCGCCCGGCCTGCCAGACGGGCACATACTGGGCCATCAGGCTGATATGCGTCTCCCGGGGTAAAGTTGCCTTTATCCAGTCCAGCACCCGGCAGGCAGCCCTGGCCTGGCCGGGTAAAACCAGGTGGCGAATTAAAAGACCCCGCCGCGCCAGGCCGTCATCATCGAGGACCAGGGTGCCTACCTGGCGCTGCATCTCCAGGATGGCTGACGTGGCCACATTAAAATAGTCAGGCGCATGGCTGTAACGCCCGGCGGGTTCCGGATCTGGATATTTAAGATCCGGCAAATAAATGTCCACCAGGCCTTCCAGGGACCGTAAGGAGTCTATGCTTTCATAAGCATTGCAGTTATAGACTACCGGGATCTGTAGTCCCTGTTTCCTTGCCTCCCGGAGGGCGGGAACTAAAAAGGGGCTGTAGGGTGTCGGAGATACCAGGTTGATGTTATGGGCCCCTTGAGCCTGGAGATCAAGAAAAAGGGCCGCCAAGCTTTCCACCGCCATTTCCTGGCCCCTGCCCTGCCAGCTGATGCGGTAGTTCTGGCAGAAAATACAGCGCAGGTTGCAGTGGGAAAAGAAGACTGTACCGGATCCCCGGCTGCCGCTCAGGCAGGGCTCTTCCCAGTGATGCAGGATTGCTCTGGCTACCTTTGGCCGGGCTCCAGCCCGGCAAAAACCGCGTTCGCCGGCCAGGCGGTTAACCCCGCAGGCCCGGGGACAGAGATTGCAGTGTTTTAAGACGTCCACCTGCCGCATCTCTCCTCCGGTTGAGGCAAAATAAGAGCGAAGCAGGTTACCAGTGAAACCTGCTGCCCATCGCGGAAGTATTGCTTCAGTTTATATTCGCTGCAGCACAGGGGAATCCTCTTTCCAGCTTCCCGGGTAGCCAGGGCAGGCAATCAAACTAACCTTAAGGCAATAATGGAATCCTTTCTCCATACCTGGTAATCCCCAGGTTTGCTGCTTAAGCTGAAAAGGATAAAATAAGGTCAGCCTTTCTACCCGGGCTGACCTTTTAATTTACCAGTGCAGGATGGAAATTATACCCTGCTTTTCTGGGGGTTCGGTTATGGTGAAAATACCGCGCTCTCCTTAAGTTTGAGTTTGGGCGAGTCCACGCAAGTTCTCCAGCCGGCCCGTCGCATAAAGATAAAACATGATCACCAGGTGGATGCCTAAAGAGAGAATGAAAGTTAAGGGCAGGTTCCAGTTGCGATAAAACAGCATGCCATTGGCCCGCAGGAGTAAATGGAGCAAGGTGGCACCCAGAGGAAAAGCAAGTAAGATAAGTACCACCGGCAGGATGCTCCTGTACTGGGCCAGGAGATGGCTGAAGACAATTATTAGCGGAAACCAACTTGCCGCCAGGAAAAGGGGTATCCCGCTGATACTAACCAGGTCGACACGGCGGAAGGCCCAGAAACCAAAGTAGTTTTGCATCAGGTAAACTACCACGAAAGCCAGGACTAATCCGCCTATCAGCCCAATGAGGGCCAGTTCCTTAACTCGCTCCCAGGGCACAACCAGGAACATGAGAATCAAGCCGCCCAGGAAAACAATTGGTCCCGCCAGACCTTCTAAAACCATTTACCATCACCTCAAGGATATTTTCCCCGGAAAATCTATTAATATACAAAGCTGTTTCAGCCGGCAGTGTAACCAGCGGAGTGATGTATGCACTTTAAGGCATCCATGGGAGCGCTAGTTTTCTCCGCTTATCAAAAATGAGTCTCGGGTGTATGGGACAGGTCCTGGATGGCTACATAGAATAGTCAGGCGGCTAAATAGCTCCCCACATTCATCAAAGAGATGATTATTGCTTACCTTGAGGCAGGACGCAAAAAAGCCTCGCAGCCAGAAGGGTGCAAGGCTCTTATTGACCGGTACAGGAATTCCATCTTTAATGGCGAATCAATAAGATAGCAGCCAGCAGCCGAATACCCGGGAGACAGCCATATGGTATGATAACTCTACCGCACCTGGATAATTGGGATTGGAAACCGGTAAGGAGGCGTTCGACTTGTTCGGTATGGAATGGTTAATTTATGGTAATTACTGGATGGAGTGGGGCCTGGCCTTGGGCATCACCATAGCAACGCTCCTGAGCCAGCGGGTCCTGCTGCGGATTGCACTCCGGCGGCTTAAGGCTGTAGCCGAACGGACCACCACTGAGCTGGACAACATGGCAGTAGAGCTATTAGACAAGACCAGTGGTTTTTTTCTCCTGACCGTCGCTATCTGGGCCGGGTCGCAGGTTTTGGAGCTGGGTGAGACCAACGCTGTCCTACGGAAGGTTCTGATCGGAGCCTTCTTCCTCCAGGTAGCCCTGTGGGGCAACGCTCTCATCACCAATTGGATTAACAGCTACGCCCGGAAGCTCCTGGACCAAGATGCGGTCGCCGCCACCACCCTCTCAGCCATCGGCGTCATTGGCCGGGTCCTGCTCTGGACCATCGTGGGCCTTTTGGCGCTGCAGAACATCGCCGATCTGAATCTGGGCACGCTCATTGCTGGTCTTGGCGTGGGTGGCATCGCGGTAGGTCTGGCGGTGCAGAAAATTCTTGGCGACCTCATTGCATCCCTCTCTATCGTCCTGGACAAACCCTTTGTTATAGGCGACTTCATTATTGTCGATGATCTGATGGGCACAGTAGAGCATATAGGCCTCAAGAGTACCCGCATCCGCAGCCTGAGCGGCGAGCAGATCATCTTTGGCAACGGCGACCTGCTCCAAAGCCGGGTACGGAACTACAAGCGGATGCAGGAGCGCCGGATTCTCTTCACCATTGGCGTGACCTACCAAATTCCCTACGAGAAGCTGCAGGCCATCCCGGGGATCATCCGGGGGATCATCGAATCCCAGCCCCATACCCGTTTTGACCGGGCCCACTTCAAGGAGTTCGGGGACTTCTCCTTGAATTTCGAGGTGGTGTACTACGTAACAGTCCCGGATTACAACGTCTACATGGACGTCCAGCAGGCCATCAACCTGGAGATCTACCGGCGCTTTGCCCAAGAGGGTATCGAATTCGCCTATCCGACCCAGACCCTGTTCCTGGAGAAAAGCGGCGCATGAATGACGGGACGGACCCCCGGTCTCACCGTCCTAGCAGCACCCGTAGCCATGGGTAATCCCCGCGGCTCACCACGGTGGAGGTTACCCCGGCCAACCTCTACGACGGTACCATAGGCAAGTCGACCGTCTGGTCCACAAAATTATGGTTTATCAAGTTCGGATTGAGGTAATGCTATAAGACTGGTGGAGGCGGGGGGAGTCGAACCCCCGTCCGAAGGTGCACCCACAGTAGCTTCTACCAGGATAGTTTCCGTTTTGCTTCTCGCCATCGGGCCTCCCGGAAACCGGATGCCCTCAGGCCAGCCTGATTGGGATTCCCTTCAGACCCCCAGGCCGGGGCCTTGCCGGTAGCCTGCTAACTTTGACACCCGGCACTGGTCCCCGCAGGCCGGGACCAGGCGGATGGGCTGCTTTAAATTAAGCAGCCAGAGCTAAATTATCTTCGGCACTTATAGCCGTTCCACCGTTTAACGAGCCGGTGGGATCTCGCCTGGCTACTACTGCCAATGCCACCCCCGTCGAAACCATTACGCCCCCTCGTTAAAACTTCTGCCGTTCGCGAAAGGCTTTAGCGATTTCCCGCTGGGCGTCACGGGCGGCGATATCTTCCCGCTTGTCGTAGAGCCGCTTGCCTTTGGCCAGAGCCAGTTCAACCTTGGCCCGGCCGCGTTCATTGAAATACACCTTTAACGGTATCAGGGTCAAACCCTTTTCCCTGATCTTGCCGTACAGGCGCTGGATCTCGTAGCGGTGCATTAGCAAGCGCCGCGGCCGGCGCGGTTCGTGGTTAAAGCGGTTTCCCTGCTCATAAGGGCTAATGTGCATATCATGGAGAATCAGTTCACCATTTTCTAACCGGGCGTAGCTATCCTTGATATTGGCCTTACCGTTACGCAGGGATTTAACCTCCGTACCGGTAAGGGCAATACCGGCTTCATAAGTCTCTAAGATAAAATAATCGTGACGGGCGCGACGATTGTCCGTCACAATTTTTACCTGGCGGCCCATCTTTGTCACTCCTGCTTTCCCGCCTGATTTATTATAACACACCGAACAGGGGTAACGTCAAGGGGCCGCCCAGATTCTACCTAATCTTGCAGCTGCAGGCGCTCTTTCACCATGGCCGTAATTTCATCCGCCGTCTTACCTGCGGCTTCAATTACCGGCACTTTTGCTTTTATATCTTCCATGCCCATAAAGTTGGTTGTCTGCCCGCTGATAACAACGGCCCCGTAGCCCTGTAACCGGGATGGCGTCAGGTCGGTCATATCAACTCGCTCGACCTCAAGGCCGTTTTCCGCCAGGTGATCGCCGATGGCGCTGAGATCCTTTTCCACTGCTACCCGCCGGGGCATACCCCTGCCTCCTTTTTAAATTAAATGAGGTAATATCTATGGCTATTATGAACGGCCCCGGGTAGCTTTATTCCGTTGCCGCCGGCTCTGGCCGCGAATTTTACGCCTGGTTTTGCTCCCGGCCGAGCCAGTGTCCTTTTCTCGCGATTTTACCTGCTGCTGGCCTCTAACCCTGGACACCGGCCCGGTGTCCACTGTAGCCTCCGGTTTAACCAGTTCAAAATCCACCTGCCGGGCCTCAACGTTGACCCTGGCCACCAGCACTTCCACCGGCTGGCCGATACGAAATGCTTTGCCGGTGTGTTCGCCTACCAGGGCCAGCTGGTCTTCCTGGTAATGGTAGTAGTCGTCCGTAAGGGTGGATACATGGACCAGGCCTTCGACGGTATTTTCCAGCTCTACAAAGAAGCCATAGGGTACCACCCCGCTGATAGCGCCGGTGAAGGTAGCTCCCACATGGCGTTCCATGTACTGGACCTTCTTCATATCCAGGGTTTCCCGCTCGGCTTCCTCGGCCACTTTTTCTCTTTCCGAGGCCTGGGCCGCAGCCAGGGCCACAAAGGCATCGAGTTCCGCCATACGTTGCGGTGTTAACCCTCCCGGGGACCAGGTTTCCCGTAAAATGCGGTGCACAACCAGGTCCGGGTAGCGGCGGATGGGAGAGGTAAAGTGGCAGTAATAAGGGGAGGCCAGGCCAAAGTGTCCCAGGCACTGGCCGGCGTAACGGGCATGCATCATGGAACGCAGCATGACGGTGCTGATCACCAGCTCCTCTGGCCGCCCTTTGACGGCGGTAAGGATCTCCTGGAAAGCCCGGGGGTTGAAGCGTCCCTCCCGGTTGGGCCTGATCTGCAGCCCGAAGAAGGCCAGGAAGTTATTGAGCTCTTCCATCTTATCAGGTGCCGGTTCCTCGTGGACCCGGTAAACAGCCGGTACGGCCAGTTCGTAGAGGTGTCGGGCCACAACTTCGTTGGCGGCAATCATAAATTCTTCAATAATCCCCTCGGCTACCGATCGCTGTCGAGGGATAATGGCCACCGGCAGGCCCTGGTCGTCAAGTTCTACTTTGGCCTCCGGGAAATCAAAATCAATGGCCCCCCGTTTCTCCCGCCGCCGCTTTAAAATAGCTGCCAGCCTGGCCATGAGCTGGAAATCCGGTACCAGTTCCCGGTAGCGCTCCATTAGTTCCGGGTCGCCATCTACCAGGATGCGCCGGACGGCATCATAGGTCATCCGCTCCCGGACGCGGATAATCGAAGGAAAAAGTTCGTAATCCTTTACCGTACCTCTCGGCGTAATAGTCATCAGGGCTGTCATGGCCAGGCGGTCCTCGCCGGCATTTAACGAGCAGATATCATTGGATAAGCGGGGCGGCAGCATGGGAATGACCCGGTCTACAAAATAGACGCTCGTCGCCCGGTTGAAAGCCTCCCGGTCCAGGGCGCTCCCTTCCCGGACGTAAAAACTAACGTCGGCAATATGTACTCCCAGGAGGTAATTACCACCGGGCAAAAGCTCTAGGGACACGGCATCATCCAGGTCGCGGGCGTCAGCGCCGTCAATGGTCACCAGGCGCCAGTCCCGCAGGTCCCGGCGCCCGGCCAGTTCCCGCGGGCCCAACTCCTTGCTTAAGCCGTCGGCCTCGCGTAAAACCTCGGGGGGAAATTCCGGCTCCAGGTCATACTTTTTGATGATGCTTAAAACATCAACTCCCGGCTGGCCCACCTGGCCGAGTACCTCCACCACCCGGCCCTCGGGATTGCGCCTGGCCTCCGGCCAGCGGGTAATCTCCACCACGACCTTATCCTTTTCCCTGGCCCCCAGGGAATTGCCGGGGGTAATAAGGATATCCTGGTGCAGGTGGGCATCATCGGGGACCACAAAGCTTAAATGCCGGGTGGCAGTAAAGGTTCCCACCACCCGCCTGTTGGCCCGCTGCAGGACGCGGATAATTTCCCCCTCCTGCCGCCGGCCGGTAGTACCTGGTAAAATCCTGGCCAGGACCAGGTCTCCATGCATGGCCCCGTTCAGGTTGAGGGCGCTAATATAAACATCGGCCTGCTCCTTTTCCCGGGGGACGACAAAGGCATAACCTTTAGTTGAAGCCTGGAGACGGCCGCTGACCAGGCCCATCTTTTCCGGCAGGCCGTATTTATCCTTGCGGGTGCGGACAATATAGCCCTCCTGTTCCAGGGAATGGAGAAATTCCCGGAAGGCTTCCTCATCCTCCTGGCCCAGGACCTCCATTAACTCTGCCGCCGTTAGGGGCCGGTAGGACTGGGTCCGCATAAGGGCCAACAATTCTTTTTTGTCCATACAGGTTTCCTTTCGCAATGTGTCCAAGATGAAATATTCCTCGCTATATTATTTCCTGTTGTCCTGGTAAAAAGATACCCGGTTGCTAACCGGGTGTCTTATCTAAAGGCCCAGTTCGCCGGCAATCCCCTGCATGGCTTCCAGGCCAATATGCATAAAATCTTCCAGGGAGAGCCCCAGCTCACTGCAAGCGGCTATCGTCTCCCGGCTGGCCCCGCGGGCAAAGGACTTCTCATGGTAACGGTTAAGTAAAAAGGGCACGTCGACGATGGCCAGTTTCTTTTCAGGGCGAATGAGGGCTGCAGCTACAATCAACCCCGTCAGGGGGTCAGTAGCATACAGGGCCTTGCTCATCAGGTCCAGCCTGGGCAGGCCATGGCGCTCGTTATGGGCCTTAACGGCGTAGACCACCTCTTCAGGTAAACCTTCCCGGGCCAGCATTTCAGCCCCAACCAGACTGTGACGGTCAGGATCGTCTTTGGTGCTTTCATAGTCGATATCATGGAGCAAACCGGCCAGGCCCCATTTTTCCTCATCCTCGCTAAAGTGCCGGGCCAGGGCCCGCATGACTGCCTCCACGGCGAGCGCGTGCTTGCGCAAATTTTTATTCTTAAGGTGTTTCTCCATTAGTTGTAGTGCTTCCTGCCGGGTCATTCAAAATCAACCTCCATGAAAAAAATTGGGCGCCACCGCCCAAATAATATCGTCTTCACCAGGTGATGTACATGGTAAAAACTTTGCCGGCTCAGATTACCGAGAGGAACAAAGTCAGCAGCAGGAACAAACCGGCCAGGACTGCTGAAACCTTGTTAAGAAACTCATCAAGGCCCTTCTTCTTGCCAAAGATGGCTTCCGCGCCGCCGGCAATGGCACCGGACATACCTGCACTGCGGCCGGACTGTAAAAGGACTGTGGCTATCAGTCCCAGGGCTACCAGCATATCAAGCACCAGGATAATGGTATGCAGCAACAACTTCACCTCCCTGCTGTGCTGCCGTGACGTCATAATTTTAACAAATAAATACCCGGTTAAGCAAGAAAAAATGCAAATCTTCCTGCGCGACCAAAACATCAACCTGTGGGCAAGGAAACCCGATAAATCATGGTAAAACAGGCCTCTAGAGCACTTCCAGATTTAATGTATACATGATACAATATCCTTAGAACAAGGAGGGGAGGATGGGTTATGCTCCAGGAGGTTTATAGTAATACCGGTAAAGAGGCGTTCCCCGAGGGACAAAAGGTTATGGCCACGCTCCCCGCAACCAGCGTTAATCTTACGCCCTGTGAAATGACAGAATGCATATATTGCTTAAACAACCACTACTGTGGCCGTATTTACCCGCCCCGTAACGGGGATGGCTATTGTAAAGACTTTGTATCGATTAACGATTAGTGCCCGAGCGGCACTTTTTTTATGCCCTCCGGGTAGTACCCCTGAATGTAAATATGATAAAATCAGATAAAATGGCTATTACCATTTAGAAAGGAAAAATAACCTGGTGGGACTGGTAAAAATTCATGGCCATACCTGCTATATTCCCGGCGCCACCAATGCAGGCGTCTATACTACTAAAAGCGGTTACTGCCTGCTGATCGATTCGGGAATCAACAATACCATCGCCCATAAGATTAAGAACGTCCTGGCCGCCAGCGGCCTCAAACCCAAATACCTCCTGACCACCCATGGCCACGCCGACCATTTCGGTGCCCACCGGTTATTAAAGGAATTTTACCCCGGCCTGGAGATCCTGGCTTCCCCCGGGGAAAAAATATTTATGGAAGATAACCTGCTGGGGGTAAAGACCCTGTACGGCTCTCAGCCTTTTGCGGAAATTAAAATCCCCCTTCTTTTTGCCCGGCCGGTAGAGGTTGACAGTACCATCAGTCCTGGATCTTTGAAGCTCCTGGACCTGCGTATCCAGGCCATCGCCACACCGGGGCATGCCGCCGGGCACCTGGCTTTTCTGACCCCCGATGGTGTCCTTTTTAGTGGCGATGCCGTCTTTCACCCGGCCATCCTGGCCAAATACCCTTTACCCTTCCTGCAGGACATCCAGGCTCAACTGACAACCCTGGAAGCTCTGGCCGGCCTGGAGATCAAGTATTTACTGCCGGCCCACAGCCCGGAAGTTATTGCTGACCCGGCCCCCGTCCTGGCCAGCAACCGCCGGCAGATTAATGCCTGCCTGGACAGGATTACCGAACTCCTGGCCCGGCCCCTGACCCGGGAAGACCTCCTGGCAGAGCTGGCCATCGAGGAGAATCTCCCTATGGACATTCCCCAGTACTTCCTTAACCTGGCCAGCCTATCGGCCTTTCTAAGCTATTTGAAGGACCAGGGCCGGGTTGCCTGCGCCCTGGAAAGCGGTAAACTCTATTTTTTTGCCGGCTAAGTTCTCTTGTGTAAAAAGGGGATGGCTATGACCGCAAAAAAGGAGGGGCTTTTCCTGGCCCACCTGGCGGACCTGGCCAGGCAAGTACGGCAGAGGCACACATTCCGTTTTACCGGTTTCCTGGACCCGGCCGAGCAGGCAATTGCTTCTGCTTTTTTCCGCCAGGAAAGGGATATTAATTTTATCTTTAACGGCGGTTACCCGGAAGCCGAACGCCGGATAGCTATAATCTGCCCTGACTACCAGGATCCCGCCACTATTGAGTCCCCTCTGGCTGTCCTGGTAATCACCTGGAATGAGCGTTTTCACCAGCCAAACCACCGGGATTTTCTGGGAGCTATCCTGGCCACAGGGCTGCGCCGGGAGGTTATAGGTGATATCATCACCGGCAACAGTCGTTGCCAGGTAATAATCCTTGCGGAAAGCGGCCCTTTTCTGGCTAATAATCTCACCAGCGTCGGCCGGGCCCCGGTTACTACTGCCCTGGAGCCCCTGTCCGGCCTGGAAATCCCCACCCCCAAAACCAAGGTTATCACGGCCACCGTAGCTTCGCCCCGACTGGATGCCCTGCTGGCCGCAGCCTTTGGCCTCTCCCGCAGCAAGGCCGTCCCTTTAATTAAGGGCGGTCAGGTTAAGGTAAACTGGCGCGAAGAAACCAATCCCGATTGCCAGCTGGCTGCGGGGGATGTCCTCTCTTTAAGGGGTTACGGCCGGGCCAAAGTCGCCGCCTTGGAGGGTACCACCCGTAAGGGAAGGTTAAATGTGAAGCTGGAACGGTGGTTGTAGACAGGACAGAGCTAGGAAAACAAAGCCCGGCAAAATAAAGGGGGAGATACCTACACCCGCCCGGCCAGTAAATCCTTTAACATCCGGGCGTTGGTTACTGCCTGGGAGTGGTAATGGTTGTTAAAGGCCACAAAGACTTGCCGCGCCTGGCCAGCCAGGTAAGCGATGCCCGGCAGCCATTCTTTTAGTTCGGCAGGAGTGTAAAGGTAGTCATAGCGCTCATAAGCTTCCTCATGATGCCACCACTTTGCCGCGTTACGGCCGTGAAAACGGACGTAGGCCACTGCCGCCGTACAGCGGACCACCGGCCCCACCAGTCCCGGTAGGGCTGGCTCATCGACACAGGTATAGGCCAATTTATAACGCTGTAAGAAATCCCAGATGGCGTCATTAACCCAGCTGTTGTGGCGAAATTCCACTACCAGGGGTACATCGGGCAAAAGATCCTTCAGCTTGATTAAATGTTCGCGGTTGGCCTGGTTATTGCGGAAAGAAAAGGGGAACTGGAGCAGGACAGCCCCCAGCTGGCCCCGGTCCACCAGGGGCTGGAGAGCCTGGCGCAGCTTCCGGCTGTCGCCGGCCGTGGTATCACCCCGCTCATGGGTCAGGGTACGATAGGCTTTCACGGCAAAAATAAACCCGGCCGGCACCTTGCGGGCCATTTGCTCCAGGTTCTGGGGCCGCGGCAGGGCATAATAGGAAGAATTAACCTCGGTAAAGTTAAATTCCCGGGCGTAATAGGACAGCATATCTTTAGCCGCCAGTCCCGGCGGGTAAAAGTAGCCCAGCCAGTCGCGGTAGCTGTAGCCCGAAGTGCCGATATATATTGCGGAAGTCGGAGGCCGGAAGTTGGCGGCCATTTTAACACCCTTCTCCCACCGGAACAATATTGTCATAACCCGGTACTTGATAGCCGCTCCTGTGGTAAACTAAAGAAAAACTGATTCCAGGTGATTTGCATGCAGCGCCTCTTAATTTTTCACCCGCAACAGGGACTCAAGGAAAATTTGCCCCCTGGTTTCCAGCCCCGGCAGGGTGAGGAGTTTACCTGGCTGGACCTGGTACAGCCGGCCCCAGCGGAACTGGACCTCTTGACGGACCTCTTCCATTTTCACCCCCTGGCCGTAGAAGACTGCCGTCACCCCCACTACCGGCCAGGGATGGCCCAGTATGATGAATATGCCTTCCTCACCCTGCGATGTGTGAAGGCCCACCAGCATTCCCTGACCACAGCCCTCAATGTCTTCCTGGGTCCCAAATTTATCGTTACTGTCCACCAGGAAGAACTGGAGTTCGTGACCAAACTCTGGAACCAGCACCGTCAGGACCCGCAGCTTTTCCAGAAGGGCGTCGACTTTATCCTTTACAGCCTGCTCGAACCCCTGACGGAAACCTTTTTTACCTTTTTTGACCGCACCGAAAGCAAAATCGAATACCTGGAAGAGGAAGTCTTCCGCCGGCCCACCCGGCAGATTCTCAATCAAGTCTTTACCTTAAGGCGCCAGGCCATTAAACTGCGCAAAATTCTTGGCGCCCAGCGGGATATAATCAATCTCCTGGCCTATCCCGAGTTCAAGCTGGTAAAACCGGAAAACCGGGTCTTTTTCCTGGATATCTACAACGAAATGCTGCGCCTGATCGACCAGGTGGAAACCTTCCATGACCTGGCCAGTTCCACCCTGGAAATCTACCTTTCCCTGACCTCCAACCGCCTCAATGAAATCATGAAGGTCTTGACGGTAATTACTACGATAATGATGCCTTTAACCCTCATCGCCGGTATCTACGGCATGAATTTCCGCTACATGCCGGAACTGGAATGGCGCTACGGCTATTTTACCGTCCTGGGGGTCATGGCCCTGCTGGCCGCAGTGATGCTCTTTTTCTTCCGGCGCAAAGGCTGGTTTTGAGACCGCCTGGCCAACTATTTGGGGATAAGGGCGCACATGATCAACCCCGGCAGATTGCCTGCCGGGGTTTATTTATATAAGGTACTATTTCTTCAAGTTGTAAAAGGCCTTCAGGCCCGGGTAGAGGGCGGCGGCATCCAGCTCTTCTTCAATACGCAAGAGCTGGTTGTACTTGGCCACCCGGTCGGTGCGGGAAGGAGCACCGGTCTTGATCTGGCCGGCGTTGACGGCCACCACGATATCGGCAATGGTGGTATCTTCCGTTTCCCCGGAACGGTGGGAGACAACGGCCGTGTAGCCGGCCTTTTTGGCCATCTCGATGGCTTCCAGGGTTTCCGTCAGGGTGCCGATCTGGTTCACCTTGATCAGGATCGCATTGGCCGCACCCATCTCTATGCCGCGGCGCAAACGTTCCGTATTGGTAACGAAGAGGTCATCGCCCACCAGCTGGACTTTATGGCCCAGGCGTTTGGTAAGATTCTGCCAGCCCTCCCAGTCGTCCTCAGCCAGGCCGTCTTCGATGGAGATAATGGGGTACTTCTCTACCAGATCGGCCCAGAAGTCGATCATCTCCGCGCTGGTGCGGGTGACGCCTTCGCCGGCAAAGACGTATTTACCGTCCCGGTAAAGCTCCGTGGCGGCCGGGTCCAGGGCAATAAAGCAATCCTTGCCCGGCTCATAGCCGGCTTTAGTGATGGCTTCCAGAATCACTTCTATAGCTTCCACGTTGGAACGTAAATTGGGGGCAAAGCCGCCTTCATCGCCGACAGCTGTACCGAGGCCTTTACCCTTCAATACGGCCTTCAGGCTGTGGAAGACCTCGGCGCCCATGCGCAGGGCACCGGCAAAGTCGCTGGCGCCGGCGGGCATGACCATGAACTCCTGGATGTCAACGTTGTTATCGGCGTGCTTGCCGCCGTTTAAAATATTCATCATGGGTACCGGCAGGGTATGGGCGTTGACCCCGCCCAGGTAACGGTACAGGGGCAGGCCCAGGGCATCGGCTGCCGCTTTTGCGACGGCCAGGGAAACCCCGAGTATTGCGTTGGCCCCCAACTTGCTCTTGTTCGGGGTACCGTCCAATTCGATGAGCTGCCGGTCTACTTCCCGCTGATCCAGGGCATCCATGCCCACCAGTTCCGGGGCGATAATGACATTGACGTTGTTGACGGCGTCCAGGACACCTTTACCGCCGTAGCGCTTTTCGTCTTTATCCCGGAGCTCAACGGCTTCATAGGCTCCCGTGGAAGCTCCCGAGGGTACGGCCGCCCGGCCCCAGCCGCCGCCTTCCAGGAATACTTCCACCTCCACCGTGGGGTTGCCACGGGAGTCGAGGATCTCCCGGGCGTAGATATCGTTGATAATGGTCATAGGCTAAGAACACCTCCGTGTTAATTTGCTTTTTCTATCAAGCTTTTCCCGGTCATTTCCGCCGGCTTGGGTAGCCCCAGGATGTCCAGTACCGTGGGGGCCACGTCCTCAAGGGCACCTTCCCTTAAAGCAGCGCCCCGGTAGCCGTCGTCGACTAAAATAAAGGGTACGAGATTGCTGGTGTGGGCCGTATGGGGCTCACCGTTGGGTTCCCGCATTTCTTCGGCGTTGCCATGATCGGCCGTTACCAGGAGGGGCGCCCGGCGTTCCTCCATGGCCGCGGCAATGCGGCCGATACACTCGTCCACCGTTTCCACGGCCGTAATGGCCGCTGCCAGGTCGCCGGTATGGCCAACCATATCGGGATTGGCAAAGTTTAAAACGATAAAATCATACTTATCCAGGCGTTCCAGAACGGCGTCCGTAACTTCCCGGGCGCTCATGGAAGGTTTTTGATCATAGGTAGCCACTTTGGGCGAAGGAATGAGCAAGCGGTCTTCGCCGGGGAAAGGTTCTTCCACGCCGCCGTTAAAGAAAAAGGTGACGTGGGCGTACTTTTCCGTCTCGGCAATACGCAGCTGCTTCAGGCCGTTGCTGGCTATGACCTCGCCCAGGACATTGGTCAAAACCTGGGGCGGGAAGGCTACCGGCGCCGGGATGGTGACGTCGTACTGGGTCAGGCAGACAAACTGGATATCCAGGCGCCCGCCGGGGCGGTCAAAGGGTTCAAACTCTCTGTCCACAAAGGCCCGGGTCAGCTGCCGCGCCCGGTCGGCGCGGAAGTTAAAGAAAATCACGCTGTCTTTGGCCCGGACCAGCGCCACGGGTCGGCCGGCGCAGGTGATTATGGAAGGCTCGACAAATTCATCGGTAATGTCCCGGTCATAGGAAGCCTGGATGGCCGCCGCCGCAGAAGGGAACTGGTACCCTTCTCCCCCTACCAGGGCCCGGTAGGCGCGCTCCGTCCGGTCCCAGCGCCGATCCCGGTCCATGGCATAGTAACGGCCCATGATGCTGGCGATGGCCCCTGTGCCCCGCTGCCGGCACTCCGCCTCCACCTGCTCCAGATAGCCGGCGGCACTGGCCGGGGGGACGTCGCGGCCGTCCAGGAAGGCGTGGATGTAGACTTGCTCCATTCCCTCCCTTTGGGCCAGTTCCAGGAGGGCATACAGGTGCTCCAGGTGGCTGTGGACGCCGCCGTCGGAGACCAGGCCCATCAGGTGCAGGGCGCCGCCCCGTTCCTTTGCCGCCCGCACGGCCTTGAGGAGCACTTCATTGGTAAAAAAGGAACCGTCGCGGATGGCCCGGCTTATGCGGGTTAATTCCTGGTAGACAATGCGGCCGGCGCCGATATTCAGGTGGCCGACTTCGGAATTGCCCATCTGGCCTGCCGGCAAGCCCACGGCTTCCCCGGAAGCCTGGAGGCGGGTATGGGGGTATTCAGCCAGCATCCGACGGAAATTGGGTAAACGGCCCTGGCTGATGGCATTGCCTTCCCCCGGCTGCCCCAGGCCGAAACCGTCAAGGATGATTAACATTAAAGGTCGATTAACATTTACCAAGATGATTTCTCCTGTTCCCTACTTTTATTGGGGAGCTACGGGGTGAGCGGTGGGAGAGCACTACCCGGTACCCCACCCCTCTTTCAGGCTAGTGTTGCTGATAGTTGACAATGGCTGCAAAGGAAATGGCGTCCAGGCTTGCTCCCCCTACCAGGGCGCCGTCTATATCGGGCTGGGCCATGAGCTCGGCAATATTTTCCGGCTTGACGCTACCGCCGTACTGGATGCGAGTAGCCCGCGCCTCTTCGCCATACATGGCCCTTAAGGTTTCCCGGATAAAGGCGATGACCTCCTGGGCGTCGGCTGCCGTAGCCGTCCGGCCGGTACCGATGGCCCAGACGGGTTCATAGGCCACCACCAGGGTTTCCACCTGGCCTGGTACCAGCCCCTTTAAACCCTCCCGGACCTGGCGGCGGACCACGTCCAGGGTCTTACCGGCTTCCCTTTCGGCCAGGGTTTCGCCGACGCAGACGATGGGGACCAGACCGTGGCGCAGGGCGGCATGGAGCTTTTTATTGACTGTGGCATCGGTCTCGCCAAAGTACTGGCGTCGCTCGGAATGACCAATAATGACAAAACGGCAGCCGAGTTCTTTCAGCATGGGGGCGGATACTTCACCGGTATAGGCACCCCAGTCTTCCCAGAAAAGGTCCTGGGCGCCTACCGAGATATTGGAACCGGCTGCAGCATTGACCGTTGCCGCTATGGCCGTGAAAGGCGGGCAGACAACCACTTCCACGCCGGTGGTACCTACCAGGGGCTTCAGCAGGGTAACCAGCTCCCTGGCCTTATCGGTAGTATTATGCATCTTCCAGTTGCCGGCAATAATCGGTCGGCGCAAGCGAATCCCTCCCCTCGCCCTATTTCTCCGTCAGGGCTACTACACCGGGAAGGGCCTTGCCTTCCAGGAACTCCAGGGAGGCGCCGCCGCCGGTGGAGATATGCCCAATTTTTGCCGCCACACCCATCTTTTCTACTGCCGCCACCGAGTCCCCGCCGCCGACGATGGTCATGCCGTCCACGGCCGCCACAGCCCGGGCCACAGCCTCGGTGCCGCGGGCAAAGGGTTCCATTTCAAAGACGCCCATGGGCCCGTTCCAGACGACGGTCCGGGCACCGGTCAAAGCACCGGCATACTCCCGCGCCGTTTCGGGGCCGATATCCAGGGCCATCCAGCCGTCGGGGACGGCGCTGGCAGCTACTACCTGGTGGGGGGCATCAGCCTTGAACTCCTGGGCCACCACCAGGTCCCGGGGCAGCAGCATCTTTACCCCCTGCTGCTCTGCCGTTGCCATAAGCTCTCGGGCCAGGGAGACCTGGTCCTCTTCCACCAGGGACTTGCCCATGGCATAACCTTTAGCCCGCAAAAAGGTATTGGCCATGCCGCCGCCGATAATCAGGGTATCCACTTTGGTAAGGAGGTTGCGGATGACGCTGATTTTGTCGGATACCTTGGCCCCGCCGATAATGGCCACAAAGGGCCGTTCCGGGTCGGCCAGGGCCTTCCCCAGGGTTTCGATTTCCTTCTGCAACAGGAACCCGGCCGCCGCCGGCAGGTAGTGGGCCACGCCTTCCGTGGAAGCATGGGCGCGGTGGGCGGCGCCAAAGGCGTCGTTGACGTAAAGGTCGGCCAGGGAGGCCAGCTTTTTGGCAAATTCAGGGTCATTTTTCTCTTCTTCCGGATAAAAGCGCAGGTTTTCCAGGAGAAGAACCTCGCCGGGTTTAAGGGCCGCTACCGCCGTTTCTACTTCGGGGCCAATACAATCGTTGACTTTATGTACCGGCCGGCCGAGGAGGCCTTCCAGTTCTCTAGCCACCGGGTCCAGGCGCAGCTCTTCCTTGACTTTGCCCTTGGGACGCCCCAGGTGGGACATGAGGATTACCCGGGCGCCGTGGTCAATGAGGTATTGGATGGTCGGCAGGGCCGCCCGGATGCGGGTGTTATCGGTTACCCGGCCTGCCTCCAGGGGTACGTTGAAGTCGACCCGCACCAGTACCCGTTTATTATTGAGGTCCAGGTCTTTCAAAGTTAGCTTGGCCACCAGTCATGCCTCCTTCAAAAATAGAAGTGGGAGATGGGCAGCAATTGTGCCTGACTACTTCCTCATTATACTACCCTAATTGCCCCGGCATGCGAAACGGCCGCCTTGCGGCGACCGTCCCTTTACAGCCCTTTAGCAGCCATAAAGGCCGCCAGGTCGACGACCCGTTTGGAGTAGGCCCACTCGTTGTCGTACCAGGCTACCACCTTGGCCAGGGTGCCATCGATAACCATGGTGGACAGGGCATCGACAATGGAGGAACGCGGGTCGCCGTTGAAATCGCGGGAAACCAGGGGTTCTTCGCAGTAACCCAGGATACCCTGCATGGGACCCTCGGCGGCGGCCTTCAGGGCGGTATTGATGCTTTCTACTGTGGCCGGTTTTTCCAGGTCCACTACCAGGTCAACGACGGAAACGTTGGGGGTGGGCACCCGCATGGCCAGGCCGTTCAGTTTACCCTTCAGTTCGGGTAAGACGAGGCCGATGGCCTTGGCAGCGCCGGTGGTGGTAGGGATGATGGAAAGGGCACCGGCCCGGGCCCGCCGCAGGTCTTTATGGGTCAGGTCGAGGATGCGCTGGTCGTTGGTATAGGAGTGGGCTGTAGTCATCAGGCCCCGCAGAATAGTAAAGTTTTCATGGAGTACCTTGGCCACGGGAGCCAGGCAGTTGGTGGTGCAGGAGGCATTGGAAACAATATGGTGTTGGGCGGGATCATACTTGTCATTATTGACGCCCATAACGATGGTAATATCTTCGTTTTTGGCCGGGGCGGTAATTATGACCTTTTTGGCCCCTGCCTGGCGGTGGGCTGCCGCTTTGGTGGCATCGGTGAAAACGCCGGTAGATTCAATGACAATATCTACACCCAGGTCCTTCCAGGGGAGTTTAGCCGGGTCCCGTTCAGCGATAACCTTAATGGGGCGGCCATTGACAACGATACTGTCTTCCCTGGCCTCAACAGAAGCATTGAGACGACCATGGACTGAATCATACTTCAAGAGGTGGGCATTGGTCTGGACGTCGGTAATGTCGTTGATGGCTACAACTTCCAGTTCCGGTTTCTCCAGGGAAGCTCGGAACACCAGGCGGCCGATCCGCCCAAATCCATTAATACCTACTTTGACTGCCATTATGTATTACTCCTCCTTTATAAGATGTGAGAGGTAACCCTGTTTGTCTAGCGCAGGTTGACCCGGGTTCTTCCCACCTGCCATGCTTTATTTTATTATACCATAAAGTAACAGGCAATATAATGATCTCGCTTGTACCATCATTCACTGTTCAACACAAATCGCCAAAATCCTCCTTTAGAAATAGACAGAATTAACCGTTACAGGGGGCGCCTGGCCCCCTGCAAGCCTAGTAACGTTTTCTTTTTGCAGCGGCGGGAATGCCCTGCTCGTCGCGGTACTTGGCCACCGTCCGCCGGGAAATCTTGATCCCCTGCTGCTGCAGGAGTTCCTGCAGCTGCTGGTCTGTGAGAGGATTGGTGGCATCTTCCCGGCTGATGGCTTCAGCAATCATTTTTTTGATACTTTCGGCGGCAGCAGCGCCGCCTTTTTTTTCCACACCGCTGGCGAAGAAAAATTTTAATTCAAAGACTCCCTGGGGCGTCTGGACATATTTATTGGCCGTCGCCCGGCTGACGGTAGATTCATGGATGCCTAAGGATGCGGCCACCTGGCGCATGGTCAGGGGTTTCAGGTATTTTATACCTTTATCCAGGAATTCCCGCTGCTCTTGCACCAGGCAGTTAACCACCCGGTAAAGGGTCAGCCGGCGCTGCTCCAGGCTACGAATAAGCCAGGCCGCAGCATTGAGCTTGCTTTCTATGAAACGCCGGGTTGCCTCGTCGCAACTCCCCTCCTGGCGCATTAAGGCCTGGTAAAGGGGGTTAATACCCAGCCGCGGCATGGCCAGGTCATTGACCAGGACCACGTAATCCCTACCCACCCGCTCAATGATTACATCGGGTACGATATAGCGGTTCTCCTGGCCGCCGCCAAAGGAGCGGCCTGGCTTGGGGTCCAGGGTGCGGATATAATCAACCACCGCCTGGACGGCCGGGAGACTCATGTTCAGCCGCCGGGCAATACGGGTCAGCCGCCCCTCAGCAACATCGGTTAAAAAGTTGCGAATAATTCTTTCCGTTACCGGGGGAGCATCTTCCCGCTGGCGCAGCTGGAGGAGAAGACACTCCGTAAGGTTTCTGGCTCCCACCCCGGGAGGATCAAAATGCTGGATTCACTGCAGTACCCGCCAGACGGCCGCAGGGGAAACCTTTAAACAGGCGGCTGCTTCCTTCAGGCTAATCTTCAGGTAACCGTTGGCGTCTAGATTGCCGATTAAGAACGTCCCAATCTCCAGCTCGCGGGTTGTCGAGGCCGCTATTTTTAACTGGAGCAGTAAATGATCCTGCAGCGTAGGCGTGCCGGTCAGGAGGTTTTGGTGATTCCATTCCGGGCGTTCCTCCCGGGGAACGCTGACATAACCCAAATCGCTGCCGTCCTGGAAATATTCTTGCCAGTCAATTTCGAAAGGCTCATGATCATCTACCAGTTCATCATCGGCCGCGGCAACTTCTTCCTCGTCCCTTACTTCCAGTAACGGGTTTTCCTGGAGTTCCTGCTGGACGTATTCAGCCAGCTCCAGGGTGGAGAGCTGCAGGACAACAATGGCCTGGCGCAGTTCCGGCGTCATGATTAACTTTTGCGCCTGTTCCAGGTTAAGGCCTAAACGTTCGCGCATGACTCTCCCCCCCTAATTTATACTATTCGTCCTTCCTGACTATTTTTCCTGCCCCTGGGACCAATTTATTGCCCGGGCCAGGTAAAAGCTTAAGGCCAGGCTTAAGCCCGCAGCCGTTGCCAGGGCCAGGCTTTCCTGACCGGGGCTGAAGAGGTAAGGGTGCAACCCCAGGCCATAGTCAACGAAGTCATTTAACCCCAGCCACAGGACCACCAGGGCTAGCTGCCAGGGAGCGACCGGCCAGTGCCGCAGGAAGAGGAAGCCTTCGACCATCATCGCCAGGTGGGATAGCCACAGGCCGGCCTCTACCACCGTCACCCGGGCCCCTGCCAGCCAGTAGTCACTTATGATCACCATCGCCCACAGCCCGTATTTGATCACTGCCGTTGCTGCCACCAGCCGCAGCAGGCCGCTTTCCCGGCGGTAGAATGCCAGGATCAGGGCCAGGGCAAAAAGGGTTGTCGCCAGGGGGCTGTCGGGGGTAAAGGGCCACCATATTAAAGGTGTACTAGCCAGTTGCTCCCGGTACCAGTAGTAACCATAAATGGACCCCAGGAGATTGATAACCGCCAGGGTAACCAGGAACCAGTTCTGGTAGGGCGCTTCCCAGAGAAGGTGTTTTAACCAGTTATTTCCTATTGTCTTCCTCCCCACCGGTCATCTCCTTCCAGGGAGCAGTTTCTACCCTGAAAATAACTTAGCTCTAGGCTGGCATTGTTTTTGCTCGCTCCCTGGTCCTCGCGGATCAGCCTACGGCTCAGCCTCGGGCTCGGGCGGGGTTCCCGGCCTATTCGGCCTCCTTGCCTCAGAGGCTGGCCTCGGACATCCTGTCCTCGGCCCCGCCCTCGCTCCTCGGCTTCGCCAAGGCTGCTCAACCGCTCGGACCAAGTCGCTCGCTCCAAACAAATGCCAGCCCGTTATTTTCATCCTTCTGATGGTGCCGCGTTAGCGGCATGAGGGTCTTATTCCAGAGAAAGAGGCGGCCCCGGGCGAGATGCCCGGGTATCACCATCCACCCTGCCTATCACCCGCGCCGGGACGCCGCCGACCATGGTCCCTGCCGGGACATCCCGGGTAACTACCGCTCCGGCACCAACAATGGCTCCATCGCCAATGCGCACTCCTGGTAAAATGGTGACATTGGCTCCAATGAGAACCCAAGCGCCAATTTCCACTGCCCCCAGGCGGTAGGCGCGGGGTAAAAACTCGTGGGTCAGAATAGTAACATTATAACCAATAATACTCTCGGGGCCAATATGAATGAGATCCGGCCTTAAGATATCCGGCATGGCCATAACCCCTATGGAAGCCGTCGGCGCTACATCCATCCCCACCAGGTGGCGTAAAAGCCAGCTTTTCAGGCGCAAAAAGGGTAAAAAGCGGCTGAGTTCAATCCAAAAAAAATTCCAGGCTACCCGCCAGAAGGGAGCAACCCGGCGCCAGGAGGCCATGGCGTTATGACCGTTAACAGGGTAGGTTGTCGTTCGCCGCATCTATTTCCCCCCTCCGGGCCCGCACCTGCTTGGTTAAGTGTTCCAGGCGACGCAGACGGTGGTTGACCCCTGACTTCCCTACCGGTGGTACCAGCATTTCCCCCAGTTCCTTTAAACTTGCTTCCGGGTGCTGGAGACGTAAAGCAGCTATCTCCTGCAGGCCGGCAGGTAATCCATCCCAGCCCAGGGTGGCCACCAGGTAGCGGATATTTTCTGCCTGGCGTAAACCCGTTTCTACGGTCTTGCTCAAGTTGGCCGTCTCGCAGTTTACCAGGCGGTTGACCCGGTTACGCATTTCTTTAAAGATGAGGGCGTTCTCATAGGCCAGGACGGCACTATGGGCCCCCATGAGGCTTAAAGCCCGGACAATTTGCTCGCTGTCTTTCAGGTAAAGAACCAGCCCGCGCTGGCGCCGGCTGAGACGGGGCTGGAGCTCCAGCTGCTGCATAATGTCCTGGAGGCGGGCGGCTTCCTCGTCCCCTTCGAGGAGAAATTCCAGGTGATGGGTTGCCGACGGTTTATTGACGGAGCCGGTTACCAGGAAGGTACCCCGGAGGTAGGCGGCCCGGCAGCACTGGTACTCCGGCGCCCCGGTCCTGGCGGCCAGCCAGGCCTGCAATGCTTCTACCCCGGCCGGAGTTAAAACCTTAAAAAGCGGCCGGCCTTTACCGCTCCGGCGCTCAGTTTGTACTTTGACCGGCAGGCCCAGCACCGCCCTGGCCAGGGAGTAAACCCTCCTGGCTATGGCAGCGTGGGTGGTTGCCAGCAGGATTACCCCCTCCCCCGGTAAACCGGCCAGGTTACCCTGGCGTAAAATGGCGACCAGTTCGGCCTCAGCGCAGCAGGGGCGCCGTTTTTTTACCCGGGCCAGTTCTTCTTTGGTTTCGAAGGAGAAGGATATCGCCATTAGCCCCACTCCGGAACATTTTATTACTGTACGGTTCATCCATCCTGCCCCGGTTAATGGGCCAGGTTACGAAACTTCTCCCGGACCAGGTATATAAGGCGCTGCCGGCGCCGGGAATGGTGGCGGTAAAACTCTTCCATTATCAGGCTGGCCAGGCGTTCAGGGTGGTGCCGGACCACATGGATCTCGTCCACCAGCCAGCCCGTACGCAACTCAACGCCCATTCTAGCTATCCCCGGTCCATTGATCAGGACCGGGTGGGCCCCCTTTTCGCCGTAACGCCGCAGGGCACCCCGGGAAATAGGGCCGCGATGGGCAATAACTACATCCACCAGGCCCGGGCCGCAGTGATCAATAATAGCCTGCAGGTGATCGGCCACCGTATAACCGTCAGTTTCCCCCGGCTGGGTCATGATATTACTGACGTAAAACACCGGTGCCGGGGACTGGCGTAAAGCCTCAGTCAAACCGCGCACAAGTAAATTGGGCAGGACGCTGGTATAGAGGCTCCCCGGGCCGATAATGATGGCATCGGCCCTGGCTATGGCGTCCAGGGCGGCTGCCGGCGGCCGGCAGGTGGCCGGCTGTAAAAACACCCTTTTAATCCGCTTGCCGGCCCGGGGGATATTGCTTTCCCCCAGGATGGTAGTACCATCGGCTAGTTCGGCTCCCAGGACGACATGGCTGGTAGTGGAAGGAATAACCCGGCCGCCAACCGCCAGCACCCGGGCCAGTTCCTGGATGGCCCGGTCAAAATCACCGGCCATATCCGTCATAGCCGCCAGCAGCAGATTTCCCAGGCTGTGGCCGGCCAGGCCCTCTCCCTGGTGGAAGCGGTAATTGAACAGTTCCTCCATAAGGCTTTCTGTATCCGCCAGGGCCACCAGGCAGTTGCGAATATCCCCCGGTGGCGGGATTTTTAACTCCTGGCGCAGGCGGCCGGAGCTGCCGCCGTCGTCGGCTACGGTTACAATGGCCGTGAGATTCCGGGTGTACTTTTTCAGCCCCCGCAGGAGGACGGCCAGACCCGTGCCCCCGCCGATAGCTACTATATGGGGACCTTTCGCCAGGTACTGGCGCCGGTAAAAAAGTTGCCAGAGGTTACTGGTATTGCCGGGGAACAGGACTTTAAAAACCGAACTGGCCAGGCGCTGGAGCCCCAGAATGATAAGGACCACCCCCAGGCCCGCAGCCGCCACCCCGCCCAGCAGGGGCGAACCCAGGGCTCCCAGGGTATGGAGGATAAACCAGGTAACGCCCCTTTCCGCCGAGGCTAAGAGAGTAACCCCCAGGATCACTGTTAATCCGGAAACCAGTAAAAACAGGCCCACGGCAGCCAGCAACAGCCAGCGTTTAATCTTTAAGCCCGGGTAAAGCCACTTTAAACCCTCCACCCGCCTGCCTACCTCCTGCTGTCGCTGCTCAGATAACGCACTACATCCCGGTGCTTGACTACTACGTCGTAATTATCGCCCCGGAGTATTTCTCCCAGTCTATTGGCCAGGGTCACCGAGCGGTGCTGGCCACCGGTACAGCCAATGGCAATGACCAGGTGGGACTTGCCCTCCTGCTGGTAATGGGGGATCAGGAAGCGCAGGAGGGCGGCAAACTGTTCGATAAATTGCCGGGCCTCCGGGGCAGACATGACAAACTCGGCCACACAGCGATCATGACCGGTAAAGGGGCGCAAGGCGGGGATATAAAAAGGATTGGGCAAAAAGCGCACATCCATAACCAGATCGGCATCCAGGGGAATGCCGTATTTATAGCCAAAGGAAATAATGTTAATCACCAGTTGCCGCCGGCTGTCGCCAAAAAGTTCGCTTACCTGCTCTTTAAGCTGGCGCGGCGTGAGTTCGGAAGTATCGATGATCTTGCTGGCCCGGCCCCGCAGTTCTTCCAGGCGCCGCCGTTCGGCGATAATGCCTTCCAGAATCTGGCCGCCGCTGGAGAGGGGGTGGCGGCGCCTGGTTTCTTTGTAACGCCGCACCAGGATTTCATCGGCCGCCTCCAGGAAAAGGATCTCGTAGGGGATATCCCGGCCGTCCAGGTAGGCCAGGGCTTCCTCCAGGCCGTCAAAAAACTGGCCGCCGCGGATGTCCATAACCAGGGCCACCTTGTTTATCCCTTCCCCTTCTTTGGCGGGTTGCCCCAGGAGATCAACCAGCCCTGGTATCAGGGAGGGGGGCAGGTTGTCAACGCAGAAAAAGCCCAGGTCTTCCAAGCAGCGCACAGCCTGGGTCTTGCCGGCTCCAGAAAGGCCAGTTACAATGACGAGACGTGGATAGTTGTTTGCCGTCATTACTCTCCCCTCCCTTAAAAGCATCAATGACGCAAGTTTATTACCTGCTCCGGGGGTACCCCGGCGGCACGCAGGAGTTGCCACCCCTTTTCCAGGCGGCCCACAGTGGCGGGCTGGTGGGCGTCGCTGTTGACGACAAACCTCACTCCACAGCGGGCGGCCCTGGCCAGCTCTTGCGGCCGCTGGTAGAGGTGGCCGGTATTTACCTCCCACAGGGTGCCGGCCCGGGCACAGGCCCTGGCCAGGGGCTCAATATCCACCGGCATCCCCAGGCCCGGGTGGGTGAGGCAAAAGACAGGGTGCTTTTCCAGGGCCGCCATTAAAGTCTGCGTATTGGCCTCCACGGCCCTTTCCCGCCAGCGGCGGCTGCGTCCCTGGAGCTGGTTGGCCAGCACCAGGTCACGGGCTGCCGGCCAATCCCGGGGCAGGACATAAGGATGGAGCCCCACCAGCAGGAGATCCAGCTGCCGGTAAACGGCGGCCGGGATGTCGATTTCCCCGTTTAAACCCACAATATTGGCCTCAGCACCTACCAGCACCCGGATACTCGGGGACTCCCAGGTTGCCACTTTCCTTTTCAGGCGTAAGAATACGCCGGCGGCATTGACACCCACACCGATATTGCGCGGGCCGTGGTCAGTCAGGGCCACTTCTTCCAGCCCGGCCCGGCGGGCCGCCGCCACCATATCCCTGGCACTGGCCCGGCCGTCGCTGCGCCGGGTATGTACATGGTAATCAGCCCGGAAGGACTGGAGCAAAGGTCAACCTCCCAGGATAAATTTCTCCAGGGCCCGGGCCACACCGCCGTCGTTATTGCTGCCGGTGACATAATCGGCGGCCGCCCGGACTTCCGCCGGGGCGTTGGCCATGGCCACCGCCAGGCCGGCATAGCGGAACATCTGGAGGTCGTTATAACTGTCACCAAAAACCATAATTTCTTCCGGCCGGATGCCCTCCAGTTCCGCCAGGGCCTGGAGCCCCCGGGCCTTGTTAACCTCTGGGTTGAGCATTTCCAGGTAATGGGGCAGTGACCGGGTGAGGTAAACCCCTTCCCCCACGTCCCGGCGGATGGCCGCTTCCAGGGGATCCAGTTCCGGGCCGTCACGGAGGGCGACGATCTTCAGGGGCTCTCTTTTCTCCTCCTGGAGAAAAGTTAGCATATCCTCCACCCGGTGTAAATCCACCCCGGCCCGCCAGGCATATTTTTCGTTCTCCGCCTGGATGCTTTCTACATAGAGCCGGTCATCCAGGTAAACGTTATAGGCATAACCAAACTGGCGAATGTGCGTGATTAAACACCGGGCCAGGTCCAAAGGAATGGTGCGCTCAAAAAGGATTGCCCCCGTCCCTGAGTGGCGCACCTGGGCGCCGTGGTAAACAATAAGCGGTAAATCCAACCCCAGCTCCACGGCGTAGGGCCTGGCCGAACTGAACATGCGCCCCGTAGCCAGGGTTACGGTTATGCCCCTTTCCCGGACTCTCCTTATGGCTTCTTTAGCCCGTGGCTCAATAACTAAATCGTCGGTTAACAGCGTCCCGTCCAGGTCAAGGGCTACCAGCCGGATTCTCCCCATTATTTTTCCTCCCCAGGCCTTCCAGGATGCGGACCGCCACCGCCCGGTTCATCCCTTCTACGGCCATTAATTCGTCTAAAGTAGCTTCCCTTATTTTAGCAACAGACCCAAAATGGCGCAGCAGGGCTTTTTTACGTTTGGGACCTACTCCGGGAATGTCATCCAGTACCGAGCGGTAGGCGCCCTTTTCCCGTTTCTGGCGGTGGTAGGTAATGGCAAAGCGGTGTACCTCATCCCGCAGGTACTGCAGGAGCTGCAGGGCCCGGCTATCCCGGGGCAGGCGTACCGGTTCGGGGCTGCCCTCCCGGAACAACAGCTCTTCCTCCTTGGCCAGGGCAAAGGTAGGAATGGCCGCCACACCCATGGCCGCCATGACCTCCCGGGCGGCATGAAGCTGGCCCATGCCCCCGTCAATAAGAACGAAATCCGGTAACTCGGCAAAACGCGGGTCCTGCCCGGCGGCGCGGCGGAAACGCCGGCTTAAAACCTCCTGGAGGGAGGCAAAGTCATTGGGGCCTTTGACCGTCTTGATCTGGAAGCGGCGGTAGGCCGAGGTCAACGGCCGGCCGTCCACAAAGACAGCCATGGCCCCCACCGGGCTGCTCCCCTGGAAGTTGGAAATATCATAGGCTTCCATGCGCCGCGGCAACCGCGGCAGGCCAAGGGCCTGTTGCAATTCCATCAGGGCCGCCTTGCCACCCTCCTCCTGGCGCCGGCGGGCCAGGAGGTGCTCCTGGAGGAGGCTGACGGCATTTTCATGGACCAGCTGCAGCAGCTTTAACTTGCTGCCCCGTTTGGGTACCTTCAACTCGACCCGGCCGCCGCGCAGCCGGCCCAGCCAGCGGGCGATGGTGGCGGCGTCATCCGGCTCGTCGTGGAGTAGGATTTGCGGGGGAATTTCTACCCCCCGGCTGTAATATTCTTTCAGCAGGGCTGCCATAATTTCGCCCCGGGATAAGCCCTCTGTCCCCGTAAGGAAAAAATGGTCGCGGCCGATAACCTTTCCACCCCGGCTGAAGAAGATAAGGCCCAGGGCCGCTTCCCCTTCCCGGGCGAAAGCAACGGCATCGGCATCCTCCCCGCTGGCGGCAGCAAGTTTCTGGCGTTCGCAGACCTCCTGCACCGCCCGCAGCTGGTCCCTGAGCCTGGCTGCCTTTTCAAATTCCAGCCGTCCGGCGGCGGCTTCCATCTGTTCCTTTAATTCCTTGACCAGGGTGGTATGTTTCCCCTCCAGGAACAGGACAATATTGTCTACCGCTTCCCGGTAGGCCTCCTGGTTGACCTTACCGCTGCAGGGTGCCAGGCAGCGGTTAATATGGGCGTTGAGGCAGGGCCGGCTGCGGTGCTGCAGGGGCGTCTCCCGGCAGGTGCGCACCGGGAAAAGGCCGCGCAGGATTTTTAAAGTTTCCCGCAAAGCCCCCACGTTGGTGTAGGGGCCGAAGTAGCGGGAACCGTCCCGGACCAGGGAGCGCGTGATCTGCAGCCGGGGAAATTGTTCCTGGGTGGTTATTTTGATATACGGGTAGCTTTTGTCGTCCTTTAAACTGACGTTGTACCGCGGCCGGTGTTCTTTAATCAGGTTGCACTCTAGAATCAGGGCCTCGACTTCGTTATCCGTCAGGATATACTCAAAGTCGGCAATATGGCTGACTAAGACCTGCGTCCGCGGCGGGTGCTGGCCGCGGAAATAGGAGCGCACCCGGTTTTTCAGGGAAGCGGCCTTGCCGACATAAATGATCTCGCCTTTGGCGTCGCGCATGAGGTAGACGCCGGGGTGATCCGGCAAGCGCGCCAGTTTCTCCTCCAGGTCCATGGTATCCCTTCCTCATCTACTCTTGCCCTACTACCCGGGGCAGGTCCTGATGCCCGCCCGGAGGCCGGTGCTCCGGGCTTCCTTCCAGGTCCCGGCCCGCCTGCCTCTCTTTATGCCGCTCCAGGACGGGGGCCAGGAACTGGCCGGTATAGGATTCCGCCACCCGGCAGACCTCTTCCGGCGTGCCGGTGGCCACCACCCGGCCGCCGCCTTCACCGCCCTCGGGGCCCAGGTCGATGATATAGTCCACCGACTTGATGACATCCAGGTTGTGCTCAATTACCACCACCGTATTGCCGGCATCCACCAGGCGCTGCAGGACGTTCAACAGCCGCTCGATGTCGGCCATGTGCAGGCCGGTGGTGGGCTCGTCCAGGATATACATGGTCCGGCCGGTGCTGCGCCGGGCCAGTTCCGCGGCCAGCTTCACCCGCTGGGCTTCCCCGCCGGAAAGGGTGGTGGCCGGCTGGCCCAGGGTGATGTAGCCCAGGCCCACGTCCTGGAGGGTGGCAAGGCGCCGGTGCAGGCGGGGAATGGCGGCAAAGAATTCCGCCGCCTCGTCCACGGTCATGGCCAGGACGTCGGCAATGGATTTTCCCTTGTATTTTATGGCCAGGGTCTCCCGGTTATAACGCTTCCCCTGGCAGACTTCACAGGGTACATAAACGTCGGGCAAGAAATGCATCTCAATCTTAATGATACCATCACCGCCGCAGGCCTCGCAGCGACCGCCCTTCACATTAAAGCTAAAGCGCCCCGGTTTGTAACCCCGGGTGCGGGCCTCCGGGGTGGCCGCAAAGAGGGCGCGGATGTCGTCAAAAACACCGGTATAGGTGGCCGGATTGGACCGCGGCGTCCGGCCGATGGGCGACTGGTCGACCTCAATGACCTTGTCCAGGTGCTCGGTGCCGGTAATGGCCTCAAAGGCCCCCGGGTTGGTCCGGGCACCGTTCAAGCGCTGGGCCAGGGCCCGGTAGAGGATCTCATTGACCAGGGTGCTCTTGCCGGAGCCGGAAACACCGGTAACGCCGATAAACAGGCCCAGGGGAAAGCTGACATCGATATTTTTCAGGTTGTGCTCGCGGGCGCCTTTAACGGTCAACCATTTGTCGCCCGGCCGGCGCCGCCTTGCCGGCACCGGGATACGCCGCCGGCCGCTCAAATACTGGCCGGTGAGGGAGCGGGGATTGGCCATTACTTCTGCCGGGGTACCGGCCGCCACCACCCGGCCGCCCTGCTCCCCGGCCCCGGGACCAATGTCGATGATATAGTCGGCGGCCCGCATGGTATCCTCGTCATGCTCGACGACGATGACCGTGTTGCCCAGATCCCGCAAGCGCTTCAAGGTGGCAATCAGGCGGGCGTTGTCCCGCTGGTGCAGGCCGATGCTGGGCTCGTCCAGGATGTACAGGACGCCCATGAGCTGCGATCCGATCTGGGTGGCCAGGCGGATGCGCTGGGCTTCCCCCCCGGAGAGGGTGGCCGCCGCCCGGTCCAGGGTCAGGTAGTCCAGGCCCACATCCAGCAAAAACTGCAACCGGGCCTGGATTTCCTTTAAAATCTGGCGGGCGATTATCTCCTCGCGCTCGCTTAAAGTTAAATTGCGCAAAAACCCGGCCGCCGCCCGGACATTAAGGGCCGCCACTTCGCAGATATTAAGGCCGCCAACCCGGACGGCCAGGGCTTCCGGTTTCAGCCGCGCCCCTTTGCAGGCCGGGCAGGGCTGCTGGCTCATATAGTTTTCAATCTCCGCCCGCGCCCACTCCGACTGGGTTTCCTGGTAGCGCCGCTCGAGATTGGGGATGACCCCCTCAAAGGGGGCTTCGTAAGTGCGCCGGTCGCCAAAACGGTTGGTGTAGCGGAATTTAATCCGCTCCTGCCCGGAACCGTAAAGGATAACCTGCAGGTGCTCCGGCTTGAGCTCCCGCACGGGCACATCCAGGCTGAAACCGTAATGTTCAGCCAGGCACTCCAGTATCTGCTGGTAACCGTTATTGCTGCGGCTCCAGGGCGCTATGGCCCCTTCCCTTAAGGTAAGGTCGCGATCGGGAATGACCAGGTCTAGATCGACCTTCATGGTTACGCCTAAGCCGGTACACGCCGGGCAGGCGCCGTAGGGATTATTAAAGGAAAAGAGCCGCGGCGTGATTTCCGGCAGGCTGACGCCGCACTCAATGCAGGCGAATTTCTCGCTTAAAAGCAACTCTTCCTGGCCGACGATATCGATAAGGACAATACCGCCGGTGAGCTTCAAGGCCGTTTCCAGGGATTCGGCCAGGCGCGGGGCCACGCCCGGCCGCACCTGGAGGCGGTCCACGATTACCTCTATAGTATGCTTTTTATTTTTAGCCAGATTGATATTCTCGCTCGTTTCCCGGATTTCCCCGTCCACCCGGACGCGCACATAACCCTCTTTGCGGATCTCCTCCAGGACGTTGCGGTACTCCCCTTTGCGGCCCCGGACAATGGGGGCCATAACCTGGAAACGGGTTCCTTCCGGGTAAGCCAGCAGGCGGTCCACCATCTGGGAAACCGTCTGGGGCGTAATGGGCCGGCCGCACTGGGGACAATGAGCGCGGCCAATATGGGCAAAAAGCAGCCGCAGGTAGTCGTAGATCTCCGTCACCGTACCTACCGTGGAGCGGGGGTTATGGCTGGCCGTCTTCTGGTCAATGGAAATGGCCGGGGATAGTCCCTCGATTACGTCGACGTCAGGTTTGTCCATCTGGCCTAAGAATTGCCGGGCATAGGAAGAAAGGGACTCTACATAACGGCGCTGTCCCTCGGCATAGATGGTATCAAAGGCCAGGGAAGACTTCCCCGACCCCGACAGGCCGGTAATGACTACCAGTTTATCCCGGGGGATAGTGACGTTAATATTCTTCAGGTTGTGGGCCCGCGCCCCCTGGATGACAATTTTATCAGTGGCCATAATATACCCCCTCGGGAAATTCCCTGGGCTTATCGCCAGGCGTAAAACCTGGCCAGGGTAATACCTTGCTTCTCCGCCAGTATTATACCATAAACGCCAGTAAGGGCATACCTGGAGGGAATAATCAGGATGCTGCTATCGAATGGAAGGGCGGTAAGCTTCCGCCTCTAATAGCATTTTGATGAGCGTACAAAAATTAAGACCGGGTATTTACCCGGTCGCGGAATCAGTTTACTTACTGCCTTAGCCTTATCACCCTGTCACTGGCTCAGAATATTCCCTGCCAGCCCCAGTTTATCGGCCTCAATTGCCGTTCCAGGAGCAATCTTAATTATATCGTCACCTTCGCCATGTAAAAGGCGAGCCAGCCACTCCAGGCTACCTTTAATTTCATCCGGAATAAGATTAAAGGTCGTGGCAAATAACCTGACAAACTCTCGATCTTCCTCCCCAGCCTGTTGTCCGGTATCAATATAAGTTACCCGCGTATAGGCCTTCAGCATCTCGCCTATAACCCAGCGAGCCGTTTCCTCCCCGTAAAGGGATAGGCAGCGCTGGTATTCAGTATAAGAGTTCTCACTGAAAGCAACCCAGCCGGGGCTGAAGTAGTAGGCGTAGCCCTTCAGCGTATCTTCCTGGCGGGCCTGACAGGAACCCAGGAGGAGGTCAATGCAGTCATTGGCTCCAGGAAATACCAGGTCGCAGTACCTGGTTTTAAGACCAGCGATGCCATTACCACAAAGCCCGTACCCCAGGATAATCCTGCCGCGGAAACCCCCGGCTTCTAATTGATCAATATTTTCCTGGATGGTAACCCGCAGCTTTTCCGGGGTCCGGTGCAGGCCCTGCTTTAAAAATATGGCTTCGTCCGGCTGCACGCCCAGGCTTTCCAATTCGTAGCGCAAAACTTCGCAGGCGATAATGCGCCTGTCAAAGCTTCCTTTATTTTCTGGGCTCATAGCCATCTCCTTGAATAATGTTGTTCTGGTATCTCTCCCATTTATTTATAATACACTCTACATTATTTTGCTGGGCAACCAGGTGATTATAGCCGGGAAGAGGGACAGGATAATCAAACTAATAACCTGGAGGGCCATGAAGGGAAAACACGCCCGGTACAACTGGGCCGTACTTATTTCTTTGGGGGCAATACCCCGGAGATAGAAAACGGCGTAAGCGAACGGCGGTGAAAGGTAAGACATCTGGATCATTACGGCAAAAATAATCGCAAACCATATGGGATCAAAGCCCAGGGCATATACTACCGGCGTAAAAATGGGAACACCTATAAGCAAAACGCCGTAAGAATCAATAAACATACCCATAATATAAACGATAAACAGTATTACGGACAATATCAACCAGCGATTCATATTGAGCCCGTTAACAATGCCGGATATCACCTGGCCGCCTCCGAGGCCTAAAAAGACCGAAGTAAACATAGACGCCGTTAATATAATATACATAATCATCGCCGTCGTTTTCATAGTAGCAAAAGACGCTTCTTTTACCATTTGCCAGTTAAGCCGGTGATGAAGGGCAGCTATGAGCAGTGCGCCCACCGCCCCCAGGGCGGCCGCTTCCGTGGGTGTGGCCACTCCAAACAGGATAGAACCCAGGACCATTAGAATGAGCCCGAGGGTCGGCAGGATGGATTTTATGGCCAGGACTATTTTTTGTTGACTGGTATATTTGCCTGCCTCTTCCGGCGCTATTGCCGGTCCGGATTTTGGCTTCAGGAGGCAGAGTACGAAAATATATGCTATATAGAGGCCGGAAAGAACTAAACCGGCCCCAATACCCCCTGCAAAAAGTTTGCCGATGGAAATCTGGGCCTGGGCGCCGTAAATTATCAAGATAATACTGGGAGGAATGAGGGTGCCCAGGCACCCTGCCGCCATAATCGTCCCGGTTGCCAGTTCGGGGTTGTAACGGTGCTTTAGCATGGACGGTAGGGCCAGCATGCCCATGACGGTGATGGAGGCACCGATAATCCCGGAGGCGGCCGCCAACAGGGTACAAATGACCACCGTAGTTATCGCCAGACCGCCCCTCAACCTGCCGAGAATCACGTACATGGATTCAAAAAGGTCATCGGCAGCCCCGGAACGCTCGAGCACGGCACCCATAAAGATAAACAAGGGAATACTGGCATAAGCTATACTGGTTATCAAGTTGTTCGTTGAGCGCACAAAAAGATTGAGTACTCCCGGGTTACCCCACAATGTAGCTCCAAAAATTATCCCCAAACCACCCAGGGTAAATGCCAGGGGGTGACCCATAAAAAGAACAATTAAGAAAATAATCCCTACAACTAGAATTGTTTCTAACGGTGTCATTTAAATTTCTTCCCCTTTAATAACAAAAATTAGATCGCGAATCCATTTGGCCAAACCTTGCAACCCCAAAAAGATGAAACTTATGGCAACCACAGTTTTCAAGGGGTAAAAAGGAGGCGCCCACATGGTGTAAGTCGTCTCTTTTATTGACCAGGAATAAATTGCATGGATGGAATACTTCCAGATCATTACGCCAACAAAGGTGAAGAAAATAATTGCGAACAGAAGCAAGTCAACAATAGCTTTCATCTTAGGCGAAAAGCGGCTGAACAATATATCGGTGCGAACGTGCCCCCCTTCTTTAAGCACCCATGCCCCGCCGGTAATAAAATGGGCTCCATAGAGTAACACCACGACCTCCCAGGCCCAGGTAGTAGGTGAATGCAAAATATACCTTCTTATCACCTCAATGGTTTCCAGGCCCACCATTATGAGAATAAGGAAACTAAATAGTTTCCCTGTATTTTCGCTAAGGGAATCAATTGCTTTTAGGACCTTAGCCAACTTACCAGTCATGCTTTTATAGCACCTCTTTAAAAAAAATCGATTATAAGGCTGCCATGATTATCTCCAGTCATGGCAGCCCTGGAGGAACAGGATAGCAAGTTACTTCTTAGGTTGGTACCCCAATTGCTGCTCCGGCGTCAGGCCCCAGCCCCACCACCTGGCTATATCTTTATAGGGATACCAGTCTTCCATAAACTTGTACAGGGATTGGTAGACCTCAGCGGTCAGCCCGCCATATTTCTTTATATCCTCTTGCTCAATTTCATACATTTGCTCCCGCAGCTTGATGAATTGCTCTTCGGGCATCCTGACAAATTGCATCTTACCGCTCTTTTCAAGCTCTTTCATAGTAATGGCGCTGCGGTACTGACTCCGGGTCCAGTGCTTGAGTTCATCTGACTGGAAAGCCATTTCCACAATTTGCTGGATGTCCGGCGGCAGCTTATTCCAGGCATTTTTGTTGACAACGACCGTGGTGATAAAGTGAACATTCCAGAAATCGGGCCAGATGCCGTATTTGGCAACATCGGTCAAACCTATCCCTTTGTTCCAATCAAGATTGCCAAATTCGGCCATATCAACGGCCCCCGTCGACATGGCGGTGAAAACCTCTTCTAACGGCATGGTAATGGCCGCCACGCCGTTCTTCTCCAGCAGGCGCGGATCAGAGGTCCTCATTTTCTTACCTTTCATTTCTTCGATGCTCTTGAAAGGTTGATTGGCCATTAAAACCTCCGTTCCCCAGATTTCAACCGCCAGGAGCTTCAAATTTATTTTATCAAAGGCCTTTTGTAACAGGTCCCACCCGCCGGCCTCATAGACCCACACCCATTTGTCGTGGGCGTCCATGGTGAGATTCCCGGTCCCCAGTGGGACGAACGCATAGTCGATTCCTTTGGCATATATGGGCCAACTGGATAGCATCTCAAAAACGCCGTCGCCGGCAGCCTGGAAGGCTTCCATACTGCTGGCAAAGGTACCATTGGGGTGCACTTCGATTTTTAAGCGGCCGTTGGTAGCCTTATAAATCTTTTCCGCCGTCTGTTTATTTTGTTCAAAGTCGCTCTGCCCGGTATTATGGATCACTTGCATCCGCCAGACAAACTCCGGTTGTTTGGCCATTGTTCCTGACGAGGATGAACTTCCTGAAGTTGCGGAGCCCTGTCCTGATGTTGCCTGGTTACCGCCGCAGCCCGTTGCTGCCAGTGCCACAATTATTGCCAGTGCCACTATTAACAATACACGGATCCTTCTCAACCAAATCCCTCCTTTAACAGGTTAAATATACTAAACCCCAGCATTTTTTGACCTTATTGTCGTCCTATCGGCCCTTTTGCATCCCCTCCTTTGCTAATTACCTCAATGTTAATGCCGGCAATTTAATCCAATTGAATGGGATACTTACCATACTTCTTAATAGCATCCCTCATGGCCAGGGCGTTTTCCTTTTTGGCGTAGCTGGGCAGGCTGTTGGCACTGCTGCATATATAGCCACCCCCCGGCGCCGCTACCCGGATGCGTTCCTTAACCTCGGCGTCCACTTCTTCCGGTGTACCCAGGGTTAGGGTATAGTCCAGGTCAATGTTGCCCACCAGGCAGACGCGGTGGCCATACTCCCGCTTCATCCTGCCAATATCCATGGCTGCCGGCTGGATGGGGTGAATGGCGCTCATCCCCAGGGTGAGCAGGTCGTCCATAACTGGAAAAAGGTTGCCGTCACTGTGGAAGATCCAGGGCTTTTTGATGGCCTGGGCCACCACTTTCATGTGGGGCAGGAAAAATTCCCGGAACATCTGCGGTGATACCCAGGGACCGCGGTTGTCGGCTATATCATCGTTGGCCCAGAAGAAGTCGAAATCCATTTCATTTAAATGCTCGACGACCCGGGCCGACCATTCGGAGAAACGCCGGTGGACTTCATGGACCAGCTTTGGATTGTCAAAAATGGCAAAGGAGAAGTGGTCCAGTCCCATGCTGTTAATGGTCGAAGCCGCGCCCAAGCGGATGCGGGCAAAGACGGCGTATTTGCCTTTGTATTTGGCAATCCATTCAGCCACCCGTTCGTACCGGGCCGGGTGATCGGGGTCGGGCAGGTATTCATCAAAGAGCTTCAAGGATTCTTCATCCACCAGCAGGCCCTTTTCTATGAAGTTGCGCCCACCGGCATCAACGCCCATTTTGGCGATCCAGGGTGGGAAGAAGTCAAAGGTTACCTTGTTGGGGAAGTAGTACTTCTCGTGGAAGGCATCGCCCCCCTGCATGGACTGGCCGGTACCGGCTTCCCCCCCGGTAGGATAATGATAGCCAAAACCATCCAGTCCCAGTACCTCACAGAGCTCGGTCGGTGTGAAGTCATCCCGGCCCATGATCTCTACCTGGAGGGGCTCCTCGACATCATTTTCCACAAAGGGCACCTGATCGGGCACCCCCCGGGCCAGGGCAGTTAATACCCTTTCCCGCGGTGTCATGGTCATACAGGTCACCTCCGTAAAATTTAAATTTGGTTTCGCCATCAGACCATCTTTACCCTTTGAACTATCCGGATACTTTTTTGCATATTTTTGACCATTGGGATCGTTTTCACAGTATCACTTTTCAGGCATATCTACTCCGGTAAGTTCCAGGCGTTACGCCAACCTCCCGTTTAAATACACGGCTGAAATAGGTAACTTCATTAAAGCCTGTCGCTGTGGCTACTTCTTCGATAGTTTTCCCTTCCCGCAGCAAACGTTTAGCAGCTTCTATACGCACCAGGGTCAGGTATTCAATTACCGTGCGGCCCATTTCCTTTTTAAACAGGCGGCTCAAGTGGGCCGGGCTTAAATCAACAAAGACAGCTATATCTTCTAAACCTATACTCTGCCTGTAGTTGGTATTGATATAGGCCACAGCCTTTTCCACCGGCGGTGTCTGGCGGCTTTCCCTGGCGCGGTAGATCCGGTCCATAAATTCATCCAGGGTGCGCAGCAACCAGATGAAGCTCTCTTCAAGGGACAGGGTGGAAATTTTTTGCATACTGGCTGCACTTAAGTTTAAAATCTCTTCCGGCCTGGCGCCGCCGGCAGCAGCCGCCCGGGAAAGGATGGCCAGCAACTCCAGCAGGCGATATTTGATAATTTCGGCGCGGCCGATGTTGGTAAAAAGGATGTTCCCCAGGAGATTTTCCAGGATAGTCTCTGCCCCCAGCCGGTCCCCCAGGCGCACCCTGATCGCCAGCTCATTTTCCAGATCCAGCTGGTAGCCGTTACCTTGCTCCCACGGGGCCCTTTCCACCAGCCAGTCCCAGAGGGACGGCCCTTTTAAAGGTCCTCTTTTTTCCTGTTGCCCGGTAGCCCCCAGGCTGCTCAGGCTGCTGGCTGCCACCCGGGCCGCCAGCTTCTTTAACAGTTCCGCTCCTTGCTGGACTTGCCGCGCCGGGACAACCCGTAATTTCTGGATGGCAGCCCTCAGTTCCCGGGGTGGTAGGCACAGGTCCGCCACCCGGTTAAATATCTCCTGCATGGCCTGCTCATCCAGTTCCCACATAATTGCTTGGCCGCAAATAATTGTTCCCAGGACCTGATCTTGCAATTTGATTGGTGCGGCCCAGTGAACCAGGCCGGCATGGCAAAAGAGGATACAGGGATCAATGAGTTCCACCGCCCGGCAGGCACGGCGGTAGGTTTCCCGGCAACGTTCGGCACCTTCTGTCACCGAGTTAACCAGCTGGCACAACCGGCAGTGATAGGTATAATCTTCGACGCCGATAACGGGTTCCATAGTAGTATCTAAAATTACTGCCCGCATCCCGGTGGCCTCGGTAAAAGAGCTTAGCAGCCTCTTTAGAATGGCCGGGTCTGCCAGCTGTTGCAGGGATAACAGGCCCAAAACAGATCCCCCCGACCTTTTTAATTTTTTATTTCGATAATTAACGACATAGTCCTGCATAAATTATTGCCAATTTTTGCTCAAATGATTCCGGAAGAGCGCCTGTTTCTAACTCCATATTTAAAACAGGCGCAGTTGCTTATATTTCCCATCATCTGTTCCCTGCCTGCCTTTTGTCCTGCCGGGCCAAAATTTTTTCTCCAGGCACTCCGGAGGTATTTCCAGCAGGAAAGGAGAGGGCCGGAAAGGTACCTTTCTGCCAGCAATAGTCCTACTGCGGGATGATACCAGGATCAATATATCCCGCGCCCGGGTAAGGCCGACGTAAAACAGGCGGCGTTCTTCAGCCAGGTCGCTATCAGCCAGGGTTGAGGCTTCCCGCTCTTTCAGGGGAAGCAGTCCCTCTTCTACACCGGCAATAAAGACCACGGGGAACTCCAGCCCCTTGGCGGCATGGAGGGTCATCAGGCTTACTGCTTCGGGGGAAGTAACATTGCTGCCCCAGCGCTCATGGTCAGCTTCCCCGGCCAGGACGACCCCGCGCAGGAAGGCATGGAGGTCGTTAAAACGCGCCGCCACCCGCAGCAAGCGGTTCATGTTTTCTACTCCCTGGAGGTTATACTCCTCCATCCAGCGGGCCAGGAGGCGCTCAGGAGGTTCCTGGCGCATTATGGTCCTCCAGGTCGCCACGGCATTCCTGAAGGCCTGCAAACCCTTCCTGACTGCTGCCCCTGGCGACACCTCGCCTGCAGTTAACCTTTCTATGGCCTGCCAGGCCGGGCAATGCATCTGCCTGGCTATCTCCCGGACCAGCGCAATATCTCTTTTATCCTGGCTAAAGGGGCCCGCACCGAGGCAGCGATAAATATGAAAATCGTCTTCCGGGTTGACCAGGCACCAACAAAAGGCCAGGGCCTCCCGGACGGGCCGGTCTTCCAGGAAGCTTTCGCGGCCTACCAGCCGGTAGGGTATCCCCTCCTTCAGGAAACATTCTTCCAGGGTCTCTAACTGGCGCCCCGTCCGGACCAGGACGGCTATATCGGCAAAACCGAGGGCTTCCCCTGCCATCCCCCTCGGGACTTCCATGGGTGCCGTGCCTCCCTGGCCGTGGGCCTGAAGCATGGTCGTGCCGCCTACCAGGCGGCCGATCTCCCTGACAATGGCGATGCCCTCAGCCATCTCACCGGGGACCTCCAGGTGAAGGATCGGGGGCCCCTCCTCCTTTGCGGCGACAAGAACCTTGTCGCCCGGAAGTTTAAGGCCAGGATGCGGGTTATGGGCGATTACGGCCGCAGCCGCCCGGAGGATGGTGGGCGTGGAGCGATAGTTGCGGGTTAGCCGGAAAACCCGTGCAGCCGGGAAGTCCTCCTGGAGCTGCCGGAAAAAACGGTTACTGGCCCCGCGAAAGCCGTAGATGGCCTGGTCGGGGTCGCCGATGACGAAGAGATTGCCGCCGTCGCCGCTCCAGAGCCTGATCAGCCGGTACTGGACCGGATTAACGTCCTGGAATTCGTCAACGAGGAGGTGGGTAAACCGGGCCAGCAGCCTTTTAACCTCCGGGGTGTCCTCCCCGGCAGCCATCCAACCGTCCAGCAACTCAACTGCCAGGAGCAGGAGATCATCGTAGTCCATGACACCGTATTCGGCCAGCCGCTCCTGGTAGGCGCTGTAAACTGGCCGCAGGTCCTCCGGAACCCAGGGGGATGAGGGAAGCAGGCCACGGCTTTTGAGAAGGGAAATCTGCCGCTGCAGCTTCGGGGCCTGGCGGGAGCCGCCCCTCCCGCTTTCTTGCAGGATTTCTGCCAGGATGCTCCTGGCGTCGCTCTCATCAAGGACGGTGGGCTGCTCCCTGCCGGCAAAGGTAAAGGCCATTGCCCTGTTCTGGCCTGGCCAGCACCGCAGCAGGTCCAGGCAAATGCTGTGAAAGGTGCCGATGGTTAAATCCTCAATACCCCCGGCCTCCCCCAGCAGTTCAACCACGCGCTGCCGGATTTCGGCGGCAGCTTTATTGGTAAAGGTGACGGCCGTAATCTGGTTGGGGGCAATGCCTCGCATCCCTATTAAATAGGCCAGGCGGTGGACCAGGGAAAGGGTCTTACCCGTGCCCGGCCCGGCCAGGACAATAACCGGCCCCTCTGTGGCGGTGACTGCCAGCCGCTGCTCCTCATTGAGACCGGCCAGGGGAACACCGGGGCCTGCTGCCGTCTCAACCAGAACGGGTTCCTCACCGGCAGGGCCTGCGGGCTGGCTTGGGTCCTCCGCTATAGATGGCGTCACCCCTCCCCCTGCCGGCACGGCTAACCCCTCCGTGTCTGCCGGCCACCTCGCCTGCGCTGCCGCATCGCTACCCTTTACCGTTGCGTTCTCCTTTACGGCCTTACCGGGTTTAGTCTTTTTCCCGGCTGTACTTGCCTGGCAGGTACTTGTAGCTGCTGCGGCAGCAATTTCCTCGGCTTCCCCAAACAGGCTGGCCTGCCCTACGAAATACTCCCTCTCCTCCGGCCGGAGCAGCAGGATCCGGCCATACTCGCCGTCAAAGCCCGGCTGCCTCTCTACCTCGCCGGCGCGCATGCGCCGGACGGCTTCAGCCACCGGCGACCCGGCCACCCGGGCGATGGCCTCCAGGGGGGCCTCCCGCAGCACTACCAGTTCCGGGCCCAGGCGGTGGAGCAGGTCAAAGTAAAGGGCGGCGACCTTTTTAGAAGCGGTACCCGTCCCCAGGGCTGACGCCAGCACCTCCGGCAGGGGAACCAGGCTCTCGTAAGGGCGGGCGCCCTCCGGGCGAACCCCCTCTTCCCGGTCGGCCAGTATCTCCACCCGGTGCAGCACGCCAACGGTCACCTTGCGGCCGCAGACGGGGCACACTCCACCTGCCGCCCGCGTCCGGGCCGGCGGCCAGCAAATATTACAGGCCCGGTGGCCGTCGTAGTGATACTTGCCTTCCTCGGGAAAGAACTCCAGCGTTCCCAGGAAACCAGCCGCCTCCCGTTCCTGCAGGGCCCGGCGGATGGCCGGGTAGGAAAGCTCTGTGTTGAAGATGTTGGCCTCCCTGGCCAGGTGGCGGGGAGAATGGGCATCGGAATTGGAGACAAGGGTAAGGCGGTCCAGGGCTGAAAGGCGCCAGTTCATGGGCGGATCGGAGGAAAGGCCCGTTTCCACGGCGTAGATGTAATCAGCCAGGTCCTCAAAACACTCTTCTATACTGTCAAACCCCGAGTTGGCGCCAAAGAGGGAGAAATGGGGGGTCCAGATATGGGCCGGGATAAAGATGGCTTCCGGGCAGGCCTCGAGGGTCATCTCCAGGAGCTGGCGGCTGTCCAGGCCGAGGATAGGCCGGCCGTCAGAATGAAGGTTGCCGATCCCTTCCAGGCGGCGGCTGAGGGCTTCCGCTGCCTCAAGATCGGGCAGGAGGATGAGGTGGTGGACTTTACGGGTGCGCCCGTCTTTTTTATAAATGGTGCTGATTTCTCCACTTATGATGAAACGCACAAGGGGCCGCCCGTCCAGGCCGGAGGGAACGTAACTGGATCCGCCGCGAAAAATGCCTCGAAGCGGGTCTCCACCCTTAAACCAGGCCTCCGGCATTCCGGCGGCGGTATCTTCCTCTACCGCCCGGCAGAATTCCTCCTTCAGGCGGTAAAGGCCATCCTCCGCCGGCTCCAGCCTGTCCCGCAGTTCCTCCCGCCAGGCCGGGTGGGTAAAATCGCCGCTGCCCACCAGGGTCACGCCTTTATAAAGGGCCCAGCGGTAGAAGTTTTCCGGGCTGGCATCTTTGCTCGTGGCCCGGGAATAACAGGAGTGGATGTGGAAATCGGCGATAAATGGCAACATTAATCACCCATTCTTGTCAAAACCACTTGTTAGTTGTAAAAAAGTTACACTGCATTGCTGGCCGGAGCATTAAAGGGTTTCTACGGCCAAACCAGAGAAGAGATAGACGTCTATGTCATGAAGGAACGCGAAACATGGGAAAAGCGCGGTTTTCAGTGCTAACCCGCCTGCAGCTTTAACTCCAGGATAGCGTCCCGCAGCTCGGCGGCCCGTTCAAATTCCAGCCTTTTGGCTGCCGCCCGCATCTCTTTCTCGAGCTGGCTGATGAGAGACTTCAGCTCCCGTTTCGTAAACTGGCCCTTCTTCTTTTCCTTAGTTTCCTTAGCCTGAGATTTGCTCGCCTGGTACCTGGCCGGTTCCTCTGCCACTGCGGTTTCAATAATATCCCGCACCGGTTTGCTGACGGTCCGGGGGATAATGCCGTGCCGGCGGTTGTACTCTATTTGCACCTGGCGGCGGCGGTTGGTTTCATCTATAGCCCGCCGCATGGAGGCGGTAATGGTGTCGGCGTACATGATGACCTGGCCGTTGGCGTTGCGGGCGGCCCGGCCGATGGTCTGGATCAGGGAGCGCTCCGAACGCAGGAAGCCTTCCTTATCGGCATCCAGGATGGCCACCAGGGAAACCTCCGGCAGGTCCAGCCCTTCCCGCAGCAGATTAATCCCCACCAGGACATCAAAAACCCCCAGGCGCAGGTCGCGGATGATCTCCATGCGCTCAATGGCGCCGATATCGGAGTGCATATAGCGCACCTTGATGCCCACTTCCCGCAGGTAATCGGTCAAATCCTCGGCCATGCGCTTGGTCAGGGTGGTCACCAGGACCCGCTCATTCCTGGCCACCCGCTTATTTATCTCGCCCACCAGATCGTCAACCTGGCCCCTGACAGGCCGCACCAGAACCTCGGGGTCCACCAGGCCGGTAGGCCGGATGATCTGCTCCACCACCTGCTGGGAGTGTTCCAGTTCATAGGGCCCCGGTGTCGCCGAGACGTAGATTACCTGGTTGATGTGCCGGCAAAACTCCTCAAAAGTCAAGGGCCGGTTGTCCAGGGCCGAGGGCAGGCGGAAACCATACTCCACCAGGGTTGCTTTCCGGGAACGGTCGCCTTCATACATGCCGCCGATCTGAGGCACGGTGATATGGGACTCATCGATTATCAGCAGGAAATCATCGGGAAAGTAATCCAGTAGCGTATAGGGCGGCTCCCCCGGCGCCCGGCCGGTCAAGTGGCGGGAATAGTTTTCGATGCCTTTACAAAAGCCGACTTCCCGCATCATCTCCAGGTCAAACCGGGTCCGCTGCTCCAGGCGCTGGGCCTCCAGGAGTTTCCCCTGCTGCCGCAGTTCCTGCAGGCGTTCCTCCAGCTCGGCCTCAATGCTTTTTAAAGCCCGCTCCATCTTGCCTTCTTCCACCACATAGTGGCTGGCCGGGAAGATGGCCACATGCCGGCGCCGGGCCAGGACCTCCCCGGTCAGGGTGTCGATCTCCAGCAGGCGCTCGATTTCATCGCCAAACATTTCCACCCGCACGGCCTTCTCATGGTAGGAAGCCGGGAAAATTTCAATCACGTCGCCGTGGACGCGGAAGGTACCCCGCTTGAAGTCGTAGTCATTGCGGCTGTACTGGATGTCCACCAGCTTCCGTAAAATGGCATCCCGGTCGTATTCCTGGCCCTCCCGCAGGGAGAGCATCAGGGTGCTGTAGTCCTCCGGCGAGCCCAGGCCGTAAATGCAGGAAACGCTGGCCACAATAATGACGTCCCGCCGCTCAAAGAGGGCGGCGGTAGCCGAGTGGCGCAGCTTGTCGATCTCGTCGTTGATGGAACTGTCCTTTTCGATATAGGTATCCGTCTGGGGCACGTAGGCCTCCGGCTGGTAATAGTCGTAGTAGCTGACAAAATACTCGACGGCGTTGTCGGGAAAAAACTCCTTGAACTCGCCGCAGAGCTGGGCCGCCAGGGTCTTGTTGGGGGCCAGGACCAGTGTGGGCCGCTGCACGGCCTGGATGACCTGGGCCATGGTGTAGGTCTTGCCGGTACCCGTCGCCCCCAGCAAGGTCTGGTGGCGGTAGCCTTTCTGCAACCCCTCCATCAGGGCGGCAATGGCCTGCGGCTGGTCGCCTCGCGGCTGGTAATCTGACTTCAGAACAAAGGGCGGCATGGCGCTTCCCCCTTCCGGGAGCTATTATATCATAGCGGCCCGGGGTACACTACCCCGGGCCGGCCTCACCAGGTTCGACACATTTAAAATCTGCTGCAAGCCTTGATATTCATTGATTTCCCCATTAAATCATCGCGTTTCAGGCCTTTCCTCTACGGCGACCACTGGCAGGTTCATATTTCGCGCCTGTAACCTTAAAACAAATTCCTGTATCTTGAGCAATCATTTTTAGCGTTCATAAGAGGCTACCAGGATTATCCCCTCCCGGGTCGCTAATTCCGAAGCCGAAGGGTGAATCAGGTAGCCGAACATAACCTTTAGTATTTCGCCCTGGAGTGATGCTCGTACCCTGGCCACTTTACGGGCAAAAGCTTTTACCTCCCGGCTGTAGATACGTACCTTTACCTCGCCCAACACCATCACCGGCCGCCCATCTTTACTCCCCGGGCCGAAAAGATCGATTTCCACCGGTTCGCCGCCGGCATCTATATATTTCCTGGTAAGCTTATCTATCTTTACACCCAGATTGCGTTCCAGATAACCAGGTAGGACAACCCTGGCTATATCTCCAGGCCAAAACCCATTGTAGCGGAAAGAGAACCCACCTGGCGCGCCAGCTGCTGCAATTCCGCTTCCGTGCGTTTCTGGGCCTCGGCCAGTTCCTCCAATCTTGCCTCGGTGCGTTTCTGGGCCTCGGCCAGCTCCTCCAATTTATACTCGGTACGCTTCTGCGCCTCGGCCAATTCTTTGACTACATCTTTGAGATCATCGAAATCTGCGCGGGTAACCTTGATCTCAGCCATGCGCTGATCAACTATAGCTATAATAGCATGGTATAATTCTGGAGTTATACCTCTAAATTCCGTTGCCATCGCATCCAGCCCCCTTTCTCCAACTCGGCAGCTCTCCCGGCACGCCTTTTTCGTAACAACCAGCGAGTCTGTCCAGGATAACTCAAATTTCTCCTACCCTGCTTCTATTATACCTCAACGCATTGCTTTTTTTATCTAAATCATACCTGCTCGCACGACTTTTATAATACCATTGTTCTGCCCCCGCCGGTAGACGACGGCCGACCCGTTAAGTGTAGTTTAACATCATGGCCGGGACCCTCTCCGGGATCACTCCGCTTTCCCTCCGCTTTCTGGACAAATGTATCATAAAGCCAGATTTAATTCTACAACCAGGGTCCCGTCGGCCCTCCAGGGCTGACGCATCAAAAATCGCCGCGAACCCTGCCTGCCAAAGATTTGAGCCTGAAAATTTTTTACTTAAGCTTCCTCCCCTTCACCCTTCAGCACCCCCAGGGGCTGGAGCCTCACTACCGGCCGGGTCAGGCCGGCCTCCGCCAGGGTAGCGACAACCGCATCGATATCTTTATAAGCCAGGGGCGCTTCATCCTTTAAGAATTTAATATCCCGGGCAGCGACCACAACACCGCCGAGCTGGTTCAATAAATCCTCGCGGGAAAATTCCTGCCGGGCCTTCTTCCGGGACATAACCCGGCCGGCACCGTGGTTGACCGAGCAGAAAGTCTTATTTATCTCGCCCGTCCCCACCACCACATAGGAGGCTGTCCCCATGCTCCCCGGGATAATGGCCGGGTGTCCCGTTGCCAGGTAGCAGCCGGGATTGTCCCCATGCCCGGCGGGCAGGGCCCGGGTAGCCCCCTTGCGGTGGACTAAAAGCCACTTTGCGCCATGCTTTTCTTTTTTGGCAATGTTATGGGCTACGTCATAGAGAAGGTCCAGGCCCAGATCTTCCTCCGGCTTTTTCAAAACTTCAACAAAGGCTTCCCGGATAAAGTGGGTAATGAGCTGGCGGTTAGCAAAAGCGTAATTGGCAGCCAGGGCCATACCCTTGAGGTAATTCTGGCCGTCGCGCGAAGCGATGGGGGCGCAGGCCAGACCCTTGACCGGTGCCGGCGTGCCGTTTTGCTCCCCGTTAGCCCACATCAGGTTGCTGTAATCGGTACAAATCTGGTGGCCTAAGCCCCGGCTGCCGGTATGGATTAAAATGTAAAGGTGGTCTTTATGGAGCCCGAACCTGGCGGCCAGCCCCTCCTCCAGGACGGCCGCCACCTTGCCGATTTCCACAAAGTGATTGCCGCCGCCGATGGTGGCCAGCTGGTCGGCCCGCTCCCGTGCCTCCTTGCTCACGGCAGCTACGTCGGCTCCCGAAAGGCAGCCGCCATCTTCTATCCTCTCCCTGTCCTCCCCGCGGCCAAAACCCTCCTGGATGAAGTACCTGGCGCCGCCGGCGGCAACGGCTTCCAGGCTAGCCCGACGCAGCTCTTTGACCTGGCTGACCCGCCCCACCCCTGCCGGCACCCTCCGGGCAATGGCCGCCAGCAGCTTTGTAAGTATAGCCCGTTCTATTTCCGCAGCCGGGATTCTGGTAGTCAATAACCGCACGCCGCAGTTAATATCCATCCCCACTGCCCCAGCGGAGACGACTCCTCGCTCGTAGTCGGCAGCCATCACCCCGCCGATAGGCAGGCCGTAGCCGGTATGGATATCGGGCATGCCAATAACCGGCCCGACTACCCCGGGTAAAAGGGAGGCATTATAAAGCTGCTCCAGGGCCTCAGCCTCGGTAAAATCAGCCCGGAGCTTTTGGCTCAGGTAAACATGAATCGCTACCGGGCTGTCTCCAGCCCGGTAAATATAGCAGTTTTTTGCCACCAGTTGTAGCTTTTCCGGCATATGATTCCTCTCCAGAAAACAGCTATTCTTTCGTCGGGTTTCCAGTTCCGTACCGGACCCGATGGTAACTCTCTGTCTCAGTCCCACTAGTAATTTGCCAGCCGGCTTCCAGGTATGCCGGCATATACCAGGCTAAAGACAACTCTCTTACTCCAGAGCTGGCCTCCTGTTAAGAGCAAAAGGCACTCCCATTCCCGGTTAACTCTGGCAGGCCATTATTCAACCACCTGGAGCCCCAGAACCTGCCGCATCTGGTTCAGGGCCCAGCGGTGAGCTTCGAGGTCAAAAGAAGCCATACCTTCTGCCAGGACGCGGACAGGAATATCACGGTTGGCCAGCTCTTCAGCCGTAAAAAAGCAGCAAATGTTAGTACATACGCCCACCAGGTCGACCTGGCTCACCTTTTCCATAGGGCTGCCAGGCGTCAGCCCCAGCCAGGCATCTAAATCGGTGTTAAAGAAAGCGCTATAGCGGTTCTTCTTGAGAAATTTAATCTGCCCTGTCTCCTCATAAGGGGCAATTAGCGCCTGTAATTCAGGGATCAGGGCCTGGCCGGAAGTCCCCTCTAAACAATGGGGCGGGAATTTTTGAAATTCGGCATCACCGGGGGCATGGGTATCAAGGGTAAAAAGCACTTCCTGCCCCTGGGACAGGGCTTCTTTCACTTTACTTGTTATAAAAGGTATTATTTCCCTGGCAGCGGGAAAACTTAAAGCCCCACCTTCGGCGACAAAATCATTCTGCATGTCGATGACAAAAAGGATGCGGCGCATATCAGTTTTCCTCCTCCCTGTTCCGGTTATAAAAAGGGGGGCACTATCTAAATTATAACATGTGCCCCCGGGGAGTCCTTTTTCTCTTCTGAATAATTATCTGCACTGCCGCCGGTCACTGGGTTCTCGAGATTCTTTCCGGAGTATACCCTATTTCCCCAGCACCTCCAACGCCTTCTGCAACTGGACATCCCGCTCCAGGTCCGGGGCGTGGGCCAGGACCTGCTGTTCCAGCTGGGGGTCCATGGGGACTACGTAATCAGGAGTAATCCCCTTCTTATTTATATCATGCTTGCCCGGGGTCAGGTATTTGTGGGTGGTAATCTTCACCGCGGCGCCGCCGGGTAAGGGAAAAATAGTCTGGACGATGCCCTTGCCGAAGGTCGTCTCGCCTACCAGGATGCCGCTGCCGCTATCCTTGATGGCCCCGGCCACAATCTCCGCCGCGCTGGCGCTGCCTTTATTCACCAGAACCACCAGGGGCAAGGGCTGGGCATACCCGCGGGCCATGAGGGCTTCGGTATTTTTCTGGTCAGCGATATAAACCACCGGCCCTTTAGCCACAAAATAGCTGGCCACATCGACGGCCGCCGGCAGAGCACCGCCGGGGTTATTGCGCAAATCTAGGATCAACTTCTGCATCCCCTGCTGGCGCAGTTCGTTCAGCTGCCGCCCCAGGTCGCCGGCCGTCTGTTCATTGAACATGGTCAAGCTGATATAACCGGTGCCGGGATGGCCGGGAAGTATTTTGCCATCCACCGTCGGTACCTTGATAATCTCCCGGGTCAGGGTTACCTTGCGGGGATTACTCTCGCCTGCGGAGAGGATAGTGAGTTCGACCCTGGTGCCTGGCTGCCCCTGCATCAGGTTGGAGGCCGTCTCCAGGTCCATGCCGGTGGTATCGCGGCCGTCGATGGCCACGATATAATCCCTGCTTTTAATCCCCGCCCGCTGGGCCGGAGTACCCTTAAAGGGAGAAACCACCATCAGCCTCTTGTCTTTCTCATCCAGGGTAATCAAAAGGCCAACGCCACCGTAACTGCCGGCAACGCTTTCCTGGAGGTGCCGGTAAGTTTTAGCATCAAGATAAGTAGAATAAGGGTCATCAAGGGCATCCACCATGCCCCTGATGGCCCCTTCCATGAGCTTGTCCGTATTGATAGGCTCCAGCGCCTGGAAGCGCAACAGGGTATAGGTCTTAACCAGCTGCTCTACTTCCTGGAAGTGGGTTGCCACCCCCACTCCCAGGGCCAGGGTGACCAGAACACAAAGGACCAGTAGCCCGTTGGTAACCTGTCGCCAGATCTTTGCCACGCCAACCACCGCCTGCTATAAAACATTCCCTGAACCCATACTTTAATTTATGTAGCAGGGATAGAGATTAGTAATAATTCATGGGGTTGGTGGGCTCACCCTGGAGCAGGACCATAAAGTGGAGATGGGGGCCTGTACTCCAACCCGTTGAACCTACCCGGCCAATTACCTGGCCTTTCTTTACCTCCTGGCCCTCCCGGACCAGGATTGCCGACAGGTGGGCGTACATGGTGGACAACCCCCCGCCATGATCGATGACAATGTGATTGCCGTACCCCCCCAGGTAGCCGGTAGATATGACCTGGCCGTCTAACGGGGCAATGATCTCCGTCCCTGTTGGAGCCGGGAGGTCAACGCCGTCATGGAAGCGCCTGGTCTTCAGCAAAGGATGGATGCGCCAGCCAAAGGGAGAAGAAATATCCGTATAACCGGGTAGCGGCCAGAGCATACCCTTTGTACCCCCTGGTGATAACTGGCGCTTGCTTTTGGCCTGTTCGGCCCGGATTTTGGCGGCAATCTGGCGGGCTAGGGCTTCCATTTCATCCAGAGCCGCGGCGACCCGCTTTTTCTCCGCTTCGACCTGGGCCAGGAGCTGCCGCCGACTTTCCTGGCGGGAAGCCAGCTGCACCCGCTCACCGTCGGCCTGGCGCCGGAGCTGGGCAATCTTATCCCGCTCGGCTTCCAGTTGGGCCTTCTGGACGGCAATCTTTTCCTTTTCAGCCTTGATTTCCTGAATGAGCTTCATATCACCCTGGGCGATCTTGGCCAGGAGTTCCATGCGCACCAGGAAATCTTCCAGGCTGGTGGACTGGAGGAGGACTTCCAGGTAATTTACCTGGCCCACCTGGTAGATATCCTTGAGCCTGGTCCGCAGTATATCCATGCGTTTTTCCTGAGCCGCTTCGGCCTGCTGCAGCTCGAGGGTTACCTGCCGGACGCGTGCCTGGGCGGCGTTCAATTCCTGGTCCAGCCTGGCTATCTGGGCCTCCTTTTCCTTGATCTCCTGCTCCAATTGCTGCAGTTGCCGGAGGAGGGCTTCGCCTTCATCATTCTTCTGCTCCAGGAGCCTTTGCTGGTCCTCGATATTCTTCTGGATTTGCTGTTGCTGCTTTTTCAGTTCTTCCAGGGTAGCACCATAGGCCGGCAGGATACCCAGGGCAAAAACCGCCAGGATCAACCAGACCGTAACTTTACCGCGCATGGCTTCACCTCCCTTCTGCGCTAGATCAGACCTTCAGGAAACGCCTGATGGAGAGGAGGCTGCCCAGGGCTCCTACCAGGGCACCTCCGGCCACCAGGCTCAAAACGCTGTTTAATAACAGTCCCCGGTCATTGAGGAGGGGTATGAAAACCAGGGCCGACCCCGCCCTGGTTAAGATCATGCTGTAACCGGCATAAATGGCCAGGGCCGCACACCCTGAACCCACCAGCCCTAAGAAAAGGCCTTCCAGGAAAAAGGGCCAGCGAATAAACCAGTCGGTAGCACCTACATACTTCATGATGTTGATTTCCCGCCGGCGGGAGTAAACCGTCAGGCGGATGGTGATGATTATCAGGAAGAGGGCCCCCAGCCCCAGGACAAGGACAATGCCTGCTCCCAGCCAGCGCAACCAGCGTACCACCGCAAATAGGCGATCGACAACCTCCTGGCCGTAATTTACCTTTTCCACTCCCGGCAGGTTCGCAATGGACCGCGCCACTTCGTGAATGGTTTCCGGGTCGGCCACCCGGACCCGCAAATAGTCGGGCAGGGGGTTGACGCCACCGGTAGCCCCTAAGAGTTCCTCTTCGCCGCCAAATTGCTGGCTTAATTGCTTCAAACCTTCTTCTTTAGGTACCAGGGTAACCTCCGTCACGCCGGGCATGGCCTTAACCTGGTCCCGGACCTGGTAAGCTGCCTGGCGCGGGGTATCAACCTGGAGAAAGACGGCGATTTCGACATTAGACTGGAGGTTAGCGGCAATATAGTTGACATTAAAGACCAGGAGCAAAAAGGCTCCCAGGAGAAACATGGAGATGGCCACGCTGGCCACCGCCGCCAGGCTCATCCAGAAATTGCGCCACAAAGATATGCCGGCCTGTTTGAAGAAATAGCCGGCCGTTCTAAGCTTCATAACCATAAGCCCCCTCCCGGTCATCCCGTACCAGCCGGCCATGTTGCAGGGCAATAACCCGCTTGCGCATGCTGTTGACAATATCCCAGGCATGGGTGGCCATGATCACGGTGGTTCCCAGGTGGTTGATTTCTTCCAGGAGTTTCATTATTTCCCTGGACGTTGCCGGGTCAAGGTTGCCGGTAGGTTCATCGGCCACCAAGATGCGGGGATTATTGACGATGGCCCGGGCGATGGCCGCCCGCTGCTGCTCACCGCCGGACAGCTGGTGGGGAAACATCCGCGCCCGGTTACTCAAGCCCACACGTTCCAGGGCCTTTTCGACCCGCGGTTTAATTTCCCGGGGAGAAACTTCTATCACGCGTAAGGCAAAGGCTACATTTTCAAAAATAGTCCATTCCGGTAGTAAACGGAAATCCTGGAAAACGATGCCGATATTGCGCCGCAAAAAGGGCACTTCACTCCTTTTCAGACGGGCAATACTCCGGCCGCCAATGAGAATCTGCCCCCTGGTGGGCACTTCTTCCCGGAAAAGGAGCCGGATAAAGGTCGTTTTACCTGCCCCGCTGGGTCCTACCAGGAAGACAAATTCGCCTTTATCTATCTTCACGCTGATATCATCCAGGGCGGTAATATGCGGCGGGTAAACCTTGGTAACATTATAAAACTGGATTAAACTCAAACCAGCACCTCCAGGGGAAAAAGAAAAAACAACCACATGGGTTGTTTTCGACACAACTGGCAAGAATCCTCTTGGTTGGTGGTTATTGTTATAATTTGTCTATCGATCTAAGGACTTGTTTTTTCCTTCCTTTTGTATTACGATGTAATACAAAGGAGAGGGGACGTCTTGTTTCATACTCTCCATTGGCGCCCGGATCGAATAGCACATATTGAGAAAAAGCATGGCATTAATACCGAAGAAGTAGAAGAGGCCGTTTTTGACGACCCGCGCTGCCTGCTCCTGCGTGGGCCCAGGTCTGAGAGCCGCGCCGACAAGTATATTTATTATGCCCTGGGCCGTACCGCCGGCGGCAGGTATCTGGTAGTGGTATTACTAGATGAAGGTAACGGCATCGCCATGCCTGTTACTGCCCGCGATATGGTACCTGTAGAGCGCCGTCGCTATGAAAGGAGGAAAAAGAAGTGAAGAAATTCCCGCCCAATACAGACGATCTCCAGGCCCTGGCCAACTTCTTCGACCGGACAGATTTAAGTGAACTCGAGGGCCTTGAGGAGGTCAGGGAAAAGCCTCATCGTTCTCTGGTATCGGTAACCGTCCGGTTACCGAAAGAAGACGTTGAGGAATTAAAGCGCAGGGCTGCCCGCCTGGGGCTGGGGTACTCCACTTTGGTCCGTGCTGCAGTCCGGCGTTTTGTAGGGAAGTGAAAGGTCGAGAAAGAAAACGCCAGTAGTTCACCGTCGCCGCTATAAAAAGCATTTGCAGCCGCACCTTGATAAGGCCGAACTAACGGGCCTTGCGGGCTCCAAGGTGTACCATCTCTGCCTGCTTGCGTTCTATGGCCGGGCAATGCTAGAGGTTTTCCTGGTAAAGCACTGTTCTCTGATGGGGCATGCCTGGCCCTGCTCTTTAGAAACATCAAAGGCTTTGAGTTCTCCAGTTACCGAAAAGAACGTTAGGGAGTTAAAGCGCAGGGCAGCCCGCCTTGGTTGGGGTACGCCACTTTGGTCATGGTACATTACCTACTGTTATTGATTGTTTTTGAAAATACTATGGCGAAGCGCCCTTACGCTTTATATGGGATTTTCCATTTAATGGGCAAATGTTGTGAGGAATTAAATTGGCTAAGGTTACCTTGTCGAAAGCTACCTTTGAAAATTTAGTCAAACACTTGGTAGAAGTCGAGGAAATAAGTCACAAACTGCGGGCGGTCAAGTCCCCTTTGTCACTGTCGGTAGTGAAGTTGAATTTCAAGACTTGGATACCCAGGAAGTTTTTAAGTTTTGCATAGTGAATCCCTTTCATAATAGCTTAGGAGAAAAAGATATCTCATATCACCGGTAGGCAAATCATTATTATTAAAAAAAGTCGGTGATGAAGTAGAAGTAAATGCACCGGGGGGGTATTCCGTTACAAAATAAAATCCATTCAACTGCGAGGTGGTTAATAAACCTTCTTTACGCATTCTATAGCGACACCAGTTAGCGTTTTTGTGCCAGCGAATATCTCTCCCCTCCGGTCATACCACAAAAATTTGCTATAATAAAATCCAGAAGAAGGTGATCCCTTGCCGGAAAATGAAGGGCAGCCCCGGCTTCCCCACCACCCCTACGACAAAGGTTACCGGCAGCTCCTGGCCGACAAAAGAGTGTTCATGGAACTCTTAAAAACCTTTGTCCGGGAAAAATGGGTGGAGACCATTGACGCCGATGACCTCATCCTGATGAATAAGTCCTACGTCCTCCAGGATTTCAGCGAGAAAGAAGCTGATATCGTCTACAGGCTTAAGACCAGGGATAAAAACGTCATCTTTTACGTCCTGCTGGAGCTGCAGTCAACCGTAGACTACCTGATACCTTTCCGGCTGTTGCTCTATATGGTCGAAATCTGGCGGGAAATCTACAACAACACCCCGCAGCACGAGCGGGAGAGCAAGCATTTCCGCCTGCCGCCCATCATCCCGGCGGTGCTCTACAACGGGGCCAGCTCCTGGACGGCGGCGCTCTCCTTCAAAGAAATGCTAGACGGTTACCAAGACTTCAGCGGGCATTTTCTGGACTACCGCTACTTGCTATTTGACGTCAACCGTTACAATGAAGAAGAGCTTATCAGGGCGGCCAATTTAATCACCAGCGTCTTTCTTTTGGACCAGAAGATGCGCCCGGAAGAGCTGGCAGGACGGTTGCAGAAATTGTCAGGTATTTTAAGGCGGCTCACGCCTGATGAGTTCCGCCATTTCACCACCTGGCTGAAGAACGTCGTCAAGCCCAGAATACCCGGAGATTTTAGCGCAAAAATCGACGGCATCCTGGACGCAAGCAATCCCTGGGAGGTGGAACGGATGATTTACAACCTGGAAATAACCCTGGAAGAGATGCAACAGCAGGCTTTGTTAAAAGGCTTAAAAGAAGGCGAACAGAAAGGTAAATTAGAAGGTAAATTGGAAGGTAAATTGGAAGGAAAACTGGAAGGAAAATTAGAGGGCAAACGAGAAGTAGCCCGGAACCTGCTGCTGCTCAACTTCGATATAGAGACCATTGTTAAAGCTACGGGGCTTACTCCGGACGAGATCGCCGTGTTGAAGAAACAGCTAGAACAGTGATTTTGCCCGATATTTTGAGGCGGGTCCTGTCGACCAGACGGCTTTTATCTGCCAGATCCATGCCATCCGGTCGCCGGTAATTTTGCCTTTACCGGTTGGGAATTCCAGTCAAGTCAGGGTGCCGCTGGCAGTCTACTCTGTATATAAAACCGGGGCGCTGCTAACAAAGAGCAGGAGCCCCGGACAGTCAGCCAAACTTTACTATCCGCAACAAAATAAGGCGAGGCTTTAAATTGCCCCGCCTTTTGCCTTTTCTTTAACGGTTATTTCTAGTTTGCTTCTTGCAACTTTTACTGGCCTCCCTAGGTTCCAATATTATCCAGAAGGCGCAGGATCATGGCCGCGGCTTCCGCCCGGGTAACGGGCCGCTCGGCCTGGAAGGTGTTGTCGGGATAGCCGGCGACGATCCCGCTAGCTACGGCCTGGGCCACGCTCTGACGCACCCAGCCGGGGATGCTGGCCGTGTCGGCAAACTTCAGCTCGGACGGCGCCGGAGCGCCCGACTTCATGGCCAGGATGCGGACCACTATAGCGGCCAGCTCCGCACGGGAGATGGATCGGCCGGGCTCGAAGGTGACGCTGCCGTCAGGCTGCGGATAACCTTTAATCAGCCCTTCCCTGGCTGCAGCGGCGACGACCCCCCGGGCCCATTCGGGAATGGCGGCGTTATCTTTAAACTTCAGGTCCTGCTCGGTGCCCGGTGCCAGCTTCAGTGCCCGCGCCAGGATGGCAGTAGCTTCCGCCCGGGTGATCTGAGTGTCAGGCTTAAAGGTACCGTCGGGATAGCCGGAGATGACGCCCATGCTCGCGAGGTGGCTTACCGTCCCGGCGGCCCAGTGGCCCTGCATGTCCTTGAAGGTCACCGGCGGCATTACTTCCTTGGCCGCGGCGAACACGGCGAAGGTGGTGAGGTGGTCTACAGTGACTGACACCGTGCCGGCGTTTTCGTCCACGCTGCCCTCAAGGCGCACCCACTGCCTCTGGCTAGCGTTGTAATAGCAGGCCACAGGCTGCTGCTCGGCGCCGAGCTTGCTTTTATCGTAGTAGATGGTGATGGTTAGCTGCCCGCTCAAGGTACCGTTGTTCAGGGTCACGTCGACGACTTTGCTGATGAGGGGCATGCCGGCCTGGGCGGCCAGGGAGTCGTCTTTCACCTCGGCGGCGATGGTCACGCCCGTGCCGGCAACCGCCCCGGCCGGCACGTCAACGCGGGCGACGCCGGAGAGTTCAGCTACCGTCGCCGCACTGGACTGGATGGGCTGCTCTACCCGGTTGGTGGAAGGGGTGGTCGAGCCGCCGTCACCGCCTCCCCCACCACCGCCACCGCCGCCCCCGCCGCTATCGGTGGAAGTGGTTACGGTGTAGGCAAAGTTCACCTCATCGCTGGTGAGGTTGTCCTTCACTACCACCGACCGGATGGTACCGTTCGAGGTCAGCATTATGGGCGCTGTGTAGGTGTTCTGCGGGGGAGCGTTAAGCCCGTAAAGGATAGTGGTGCCAGATTCCGCAGAAAGGGTCACCTGCACGCTGCCAATGTAACTGCCGGGTTCCGGGCTGGCTGTAGGAGGTGCCGGGGCATTGGCAGCAGCAAAGAGGCTAAAAAAGTTCTGGCTTACCTCTACATATCCACCGCTTACGGTGCCTCCAAGGTTAACCCAACGGTCGCCTACCAGCTTAAACACCCGTACCCGATCGCCGGCCGGTGCAGGCAGTCGCAGGGTCACCGGTTGGGAAAGGGTCACTTTCTCGATCTTTATTTCAAAGACCTGGCCTATCGAGCTGGCGCCGGGAAGCCCAGTATTATCCACAGGCTTGAAAGTGATTGCTGCTGCGCCGCTAAAAGTGCCTTGCGGGATTTCCATCTGGGCGCCGCCTTGGTTCAAAACTACGCTGGAAGCGCCAGGCGGCATGGTGAAGTTGTCCAGCTTGCCATCAGAAGGCACGCTTATTTCTACTTTCGATACTGCCTGGGAGGTGGTGAAGCTGAACACGTAGGCCTGCGCTAGGTTATTTCCCGCCGCGTCTTTCACCGCGCCGGCGGGGATGGCTACGGTGTACTTGGTATTGTATGCGAGGTTTGTGCTTGGCTTTACATTGAGAATATTGCCCTCGATGCTTGTGTTCACAGCCACCGCGTTGCCCACGGAGTCCTTAACTAAAACGCCTTCCTTTGCATCTCCTGCCTGAATGCTTTCACTGAAAGTTACAGTGATAGTCTTATCAACCCCAAACTCCAGTGGCACCGTCAGCCGGATCCGTACTGACCACCGCTGGTGGGGTAGTATCTTGGGGGGGCTGGGGTGCTCCAGCTACGGTCAAGTTAAGGTTCGTTTTTTCTCCTGGCGCGTACTGGTACGTTTCATTAGCTTTGACACCATTCACATAAAATTCAATGGTTTTACCTACTTCCTCGCTTGTCCCTTGAACGACTAACCTTTCATCAAAACCAGCAGGACCGCCGTACTGCCCGTTGACGATGGCGATACTATCCTGCTTCACGCCGCTCATCCAAGCCTCCACGGTCCCAGAGATAATGGGATTACCGCTCGCATCCTTCACGCTGCCCCAGAAGCTCTGCGGCAAGACGGGTGCGGAGGGCGTGCCCTGCGCAAGGGCCAGCCCTCCGCCCATCACCGCTAAGAGCAGGGCAGCGACCACCAACATGCTCAAGAGCCTTACGTGGCGCTGCCTGCGCATTCCCTACCTACCCCCTACTCCAGCGGCGGCATAGCCTGGCCAGCCAACTTATCGGCCTTGGTCATGTAGACCCAGTAGCCGCGGAAAGCTTCCATGTTAGGTACCGTTGCCGTCTGCGGGGTATAGACCCAGTCACCCTGGTTGCAACCAACCGGGTTGATCACCACCGCGTAGCTGCCAGTGATGCTGGAGAGAGCTTCGTTCGCTCCCGTTGCACTACTCGCCGGGTTGCCGATCAGGTTCCAGCCGGCCGCCAGATCCCGCACCGGCGGCGTGCCCAGGCCGCGCCTCGCCCAGAAGGCCGCGTCGATGGCACCCTTGAGCTTCACGTACAGCGCCTCCAGCGGCCGGAGTTCCATGGTCGCTGGATCCGCGGTGGTCACTTGATACCATTGCCCGTTGGCGTAGCCGTAGGCCTGCTCTACGTACTCGGGATGGGACAGAACCTGATCGATAGTGTTCTTGCCCTCAGCCAGCGTCCACGGCGTGGAGACGATGTTCCAGCCGCGGCTCAGCGTCGTAGTACCATCAGCACTCCTGCCGAGGTTGATAGTTGCCTTTGCCGTCAGGTTAAGGTCGGCGATGGAGGCGGTGAGCTCAACTGCGGTGCCCAGCGGCTCGTCGCTTTCGAGGTATACGGTGACTTCGCTGTTATATGCCTGGATGACTGCCTGGGTGATGGGCTCCGCGGTTTGATCAGTAGCGTAGAAGGCGCTGTTCGTCGTGCTGGTGGCAAGGTCAACCTCGAGGTCACGGCCGGAAGCCCATAGGTTGGTGAGCCTTACCATCACCGGCACGCGGATGTCGGGCAGGGCCGTAGCCGGAGCTACGATCTCTAGGGACGGCTCTTCGAAGACGACCTGCTTCGAGACGGCTTCGAAGCCGCCCGCAGAAGCGGTCACGTTGTACGTGCCAGGCGCGGTGACGATGAGCCAGGCATCGTGTTCCTCAGCCCACTCGCCGTTCTCGAGTTCCGCGTAGTCAACCCAGAGGAACGCCGACGGCGAGTCGTTCTTCACCGAGATGCGAAGCAGCGTGTTCTGCGGTACAGGGTTGCCGTACTGGTCGACCACGCCGACGCGCATCTTGGCAATACCGATCAGGTCGGTGGCGCCGATCTTGGAACCGATCTGGGTCCAAATCGAATCGGGCACCGCGTTCACATCCTGCTGCGCTATGTCAAAGGTGATGGCCTTGGCCTCGTCCGGAGTGACGATAGCCTTTCCGGAGAAGCCAATCACACCCTCAGAGCGGAAGGCCACAGTGTAGCTATAAAGCCCACTATCCGAAACAGCTGCGGATGAAAGCTTACCGTCGGCCATAGCCTTCTTGGTCCAGCTCTCGGTGTCCACGTAGTAGACCTTCACGCTTGCCTGCCCTGCCGGGATGGTCACCTGGGTGATCGGGTCGCCGCCCTCAGCAGCAGAGTAGAACTTGCCGGTCGGGCTCTCGGTTTCCAGATAGACCACACGGCCGTTCGGGCCTGCAGGAACGTCGTTATAGTGGCCGTCTTTAACCGTGATGGTGGCCTCGCCCCGCTGGCCGGCGGTGAAGTTGAGCCCGCTCACCACGAGGCTAAGCTCAGCGCCGGTGCCCACGTTGATGGTGGCCTCAGCCGTGACGGTGGTACCTGTAGAGCGCCCGTCGCTCAAAAGCTGAACAGTCGAAAAGATCAGCTTGTGAGCGCCAACGGCGTTGGTGCCGGGCACGTAGTAGACCTTGACGCTGCTCTGGCCCTTTGGAACGGTTACACTGAGGATGCTAGTACCGTTCGAGGGCTTGTCGTAGAAGGTACCGGTTTTGTCGGTGCTCAGGGTGACCGTCAGGTCGTTCGGAGCGGCAAACGATTTGTCGAACTGGTCTCTTAACTCGATGGTTATTTCGTTGGCAATACCAACCTCGCCCGTAGCCGGTGCGGTGACGGCAAGCTTACTCAGGACGGTCACGCCCACGGCGACCCTCTTTTCGGCCTGCACCAGACCGGTAGCTGACGCCGTGATGTTGTACATCTCGGCCTTGCTGCTCTTGAATTTGAAGGTGCCTGAGCTTTGACCTTCTTGGATCACAACGCTGCTGGGTGTGAAAGTTACGCCATCACCGGGGCTGGCAGCCAGGGTAACGGTGATGCCACCTGCTGGTGCTGGGGCCGTGTTCCCATAGGCATCCTTCAAAGTGACGTTATAGGCACCCTCTTCGTCCTTATCGAGATAGCTGGGTCCGTCCAGCAGAATGCTAGCAGGAGCGGCAGCACGCACCTGCGCGTCCACCGAAGCCGCCTGCATCTGCGGGTTCGGGTTTTCCGTCACGTCGGTGGCGGTGATGGTCACCGTGCCAGCGGTCTTGGGCGTCCACGCCGCAGTATTTTGCGTGGCTCCTTGCGCAATTGTTACCTCGACTTCTTGGTTGCTACCAAAGTTAGCCTGGGTATCGGTATCGATCAGCTTTACGTGGATGTCCTTGCCGGAGCTGTTCTCTGCGCCCACGTTGCCGTACCTGTCGACCAGTGTGATAACCAAATTCTGGGTGCTACCGACCGTTATCTGGATGCCAGGTGCACTACCGTCTTCATCCGTGAGACCCTGGATCGCCAGCTTAACAGGATCCGCTGGAGTGATCGTTACACTTGCCGAACTCCCGGCATCGGTGGGATAGGGGGCGCGGACCGTAATCTGATAACTGTCTGCTGTTCGTGTAGGAAGCACGGGTCAACCCCACCATGCGGGCCAGTTCGGATTGCGTCAGGCCAGCCTGGAGCCGGACCCTGCGCAAGGCAGTGCGCATTGGCTGCCTCCTTCTTCTCGTACTGCTCATCCCCTGATGTGCCGTCTGGAAACATTATATGTAATCTAATGGAAACTTATCAATAGGATTCCAAACATATAAGGTTTCTATTAGAAACTTTGGAGGTGTTGATCGTGCTGAAGTTCGGCGAGTCGCTAAAGGAGCTGCGCCAGCGGAAGGGCCTGCGGCAGGAAGACGTGGCCAGGATGGTCGGCGTCGAGCGTCCCACCGTCGCCAACTGGGAGCGCGGGACGAAGCAGCCCGGCCTGGAGACGCTGGTCAGGCTGAGCCGACTCTTTGGTGTTTCCCTGGACGAACTGGTGGGCGTCGAAAGAGCCGCCACGCCGTTACCCCTGGCCAGCTATCGTTCCCTGGCCGCCGACCCGCTGGTGAAGCTCTTAGCGGAGCGCACCGGTGTCCCGGCCAAAAACATCGCCGCCTTTATCGCCGCCCTCCAGATCCCGGACGATGTATAATCGTAACTCTTTAAGCCATCCCGTTCTATTCCCAACCAGTCATTGACAGTCGTTCCCCCGGCCCCGGTTCGCCGGCGTTCCCTCCCGGAAGCGCGGCATGTCTATCAAACGAAGAACAGGCCTCGTCACATTATTCACCGCTCCAGCCAGCCCCTACACCTGATATTTTCCAAATTATCATTACTATTTCGGCACTCCTACCAATTTCCGAAACGCCGCCCCGACTAACCGCTGACCCGATCCTGGTATCCAGGGGGGCGCTTTGCCCCCACGCTAAAAGTAAAAACCGCCTCCTCAGGGGCGGTTTAATGTCGATGCGCTTCTTCAAATCGCAGAAGTCAACTGTGGTAGTCAGTTTATCCGGAACGCCGGCGGAGGGCGGCTTCCAGGGCGACTTTGATTTTAATCCTTTTTTCCCTTCAACCCCTTCACCGCCACCACTATGTCTGCTGCCGTCAGGCCGTATTTGGCCATCAGCTCGTCGGGCTTGCCGGACTCGCCGAAGGTGTCGCGGATGCCGACCATGGCCAGGGGTACCGGTTTCTCCGTGGCCAGGACCTCGGCGACGGCGCTCCCCAGGCCGCCGATGACGGTGTGTTCTTCGGCTGTAACCACCGCCCTGGTGGCTGCTGCCGCCAGGACCGCCTCCCTGTCCAGGGGTTTGATGGTGCTCATATTAACGACCATAACTTCCAGGCCCGCCGCCGCCAGTTCCTCCGCTGCCTTCAAGGCCTCATGGACCATGACGCCGCAGGCGATGATGGCCGCATCCTTCCCCTGCCGCAAGGTGTGGGCGCGTCCAATCTGGAATTGATAATTCTCGTTGTAAATAACCGGAACAGCCGGGCGGCCCAGGCGGATATATACCGGTCCCTGGTGGGCGGCGGCCGCGAAGACGGCCTGCCTGGTTTCTTCGCCGTCGGCCGGAACGATGACCGTCATGTTGGGTACGGCCCGCATGAGGGCGATGTCTTCGATGGCCTGGTGGGAGGCCCCGTCTTCGCCTACGGTGAGTCCGGCGTGGGTGGCGGCAATCTTAACATTTACCCTGGGGTAGGCTATGCCGTTGCGCACCTGGTCGTAGGCCCGGCCGGTGGCAAAGACGGCAAAAGTGCTGGCAAAGGGGATCTTGCCGCTCAAGGCCAGGCCGGCAGCCGTGGCCATGAGGCTCTGTTCGGCAATGCCCATATTGAAAAAGCGCTCGGGAAATTCTTTAGCAAAATAAGCCGTCATGGTGGATTTAGACAGGTCGGCGTCCAGGACCACTACCTGGCTGTTCTGCCGCCCCAGCTCCACCAGCGCCTTACCGTAGGCTTCCCTAGTCGCGATTTTGGTCATATGTATCTCCCCCGAAAATAGTCTCCTGCTCAAATTATGCCCCCTGAACGGGCTGCCTGTTCATCTGGCTCGTTCCTTCGCGGCTACGGGACATACCGTCGTCAACAGCCTTCGCCGGCGACGGGTGTCAGCCGCCCATGGGGGTAGCGGTTATGCCAGCTCGGCCAGGGCTTTTTCGACTTCTTCGGGCTTGGGGGCTTTGCCGTGCCAGCCGGCCTCGTTTTCCATGAAACTGACCCCTTTACCCTTGATGGTTTCGGCGATAATTACCGCCGGTTTGCCTTTTACTTGCCGCGCCCAGGCCAGGGCGGCCAGGATCTGGCCGAAATCATGGCCGTCAATGGTCCTTGTCTCCCAGCCGAAGGCACGGAATTTATCGGCCACCGGCTCCGGCGACATGACGTCTTCTACCCGGCCGTCAATCTGGAGATGGTTGTGATCGACAATGGCCGTCAGGTTGTCCAGGCGATAGTGGGCGGCGGCCATGGCCCCTTCCCAGACCATGCCTTCTTCCAATTCGCCGTCGCCCAGAAGGACATAGACGTGGTAATCCCGCCCGTCCAGGCGGCCGGCCAGGGCCATGCCGTTGGCTACGGCCAGACCGTGGCCCAGGGAGCCGGTAGAAACCTCCACCCCTGGCAGGGCCTTACGGTCCGGGTGGCCCTGCAGGGGGCTCCCCAGCCGGCGCAGGGTGGTGATCTTTTCCACCGGGAAAAAGCCCCTTTCCGCCAGGGCAGCGTAAAGGACCGGGGCGGCATGGCCCTTGGAAAGGACGAACCGGTCCCGCTCCGGCCAGTCCGGGCGGGCCGGGTCCAGGCGCATGACTTTAAAATAGAGGGCCGTCATAATTTCTACCGCCGATAAAGACCCCCCGGGGTGGCCGGAACCGGCGGCACCAACCATCCTGATGATGTGCTGCCGCAGCCGCCGCGCCGTTGCCGTTAACTCTGGAAAATCTGCTGTCAAACCCATCATCTCCTCCACTGGCGAAAACCTTCGCCCAGAACTTCATGGATATTGCTTACAATAACAAAGGCCCCCGGGTCAATGGCCGCCACCAGGCTTTTCAGGCGGCTGACCTCGGACCGCTGCACCACCACCAGTAAAACTTCCCGTTCCTTGCCCGTATAAAGGCCGCGGCCGGCCAGGCCAGTTACGCCGCGATCCAGCTGCTCCATTACCTGCCGGGCTATTGCTCCGGCATGGTCGGAAATTATGATAGCTGCCTTGGCATAGCCGCCGCCCTCCTGGATGGCATCAATGGCCCGGCTGGTTAAAATCAGGGCCAGGAGGGCATACAGGGCCAGTTCCACATTAAAGGTGAGACCCGCCAGGCTGATTACCATGGCGTCAACCAGGAGCAGGCCCACCCCGGAGCTTATATGGAGAAAATGGCCAAATAGGAGGGCCGCCAGGTCGGTACCACCGGTGCTCCCGCCGGAGCGGAAAACAACTCCCAGCCCCACACCGCTCATGAGGCCGCCGTAAATAGAGGCCAGCAGGGCATTGGTCGTTGGCGCATGGAGCCACAGGGTGAGGGTATCGGTAAATACGGAAAGCATAATGGTACCGTAGAGAGTCTTGAGGCCGAAGTTCCAGCCCAGGACCTTAAGACCGGCCAGGAAAAGGGGGATATTGAGGACCAGCATGGTCAGGCCCACCGGCCAGCCGAAGACATAATGGAGAACCGTGGCCAGGCCGCTGACGCCGCCGGCGGCAATTTTATTGGGTACCAGGAAAAGGACCAGTCCCAGGGCAGTGATCAGGGTGCCGGCTGTAATACCAATGTAATCATACCATTCTTTACGCCGCAAATCACCTACCCCCCCTGGAACGTTATTCCTTTTCGCCAGAAAAAGCTATTTTCCTGCCTAGCCACAGTAGTTTTGCCATTTTCATGCCCTCGCCTGCTCACTCCTGCCAGATAATGGCCTGGGCCGGGCAAACCTCCCGGCAGCAGCCGCAAGCATCACAGTCAGCCGTTATCCGATAAAAAGCGGCCGGACTGCCAGAGGAACCGGCCCCATCCCCCTCAGGAACGACGCCATTTAAGGAATTGCTACCACCACTATGGGTCCTGCCGTCCTCCACGATGGCCTGCCGGGGACAAACCACCGTACAATCGCCGCAGGCAATGCAGGCATTGGTTATTTTGTAAGGCATGGCAATCCCCCGCTTTTTACCTCCATTGTTCGCCTTAACAGGAGACATTATTCAATCACGGCCACCCTGCCACATGGCCACCAGCAGCCATAAAAGCATTAAACCGGCAGCTCCAAAACCGATCTCCAGGGTGGGCAGGCGGAAAAAGAGGCTGGTACCTGGCGCTCCCAGGGCCGTACTGATAATCAGGCTGGCCATGATAATGCTAAAGGCCAGCAGGACTACGCTCATGGTTAGTTTATTAATAATCCGGTCCATCTGCCGCACCAGGGAGCGTAAATTGAGGAATTCAATTTTAAGGGTTAATTCTCCCCCTTCCAGCATTTCCACTATATGCTGGAGCTGGCGGGGCAGGTGCTGCAGCATCTCCCACGTGGAAGACAGGTTATCAGCCAGGGCCTGCCAGAGGGCCCCGGCACTAAAGCGCCGGCGTAAGAGTTCCCGGCCATAGGGCTCGGCCAGTTCAGCCAGCTCCAGGGTGGGGTCTAATTCCCGGGTCAGGCCTTCCAGGGTAATGAGGGTCTTGGCCAGCATAGTTAGTTCCGGCGGTAGGCGTAAACGATATTTGAAGGCCAGCTGCAGCAGCTCTTCAACGGCCCGGCCCAGGCTGATCTGGCTTAAAGGGAGGTGGTAATAGCGATCGCGCATGGTTTCTATGTCATGCCTCAGGGCATTCCTATCCACCCCGTCCGGCACCACTCCCATGGCCAAAATGGTCCGCAGGACATCCTGGCTGCGCCGGCGGATGATGCCCAGCATCAGGTTGATAAACTGCTCCTGGCGCTCCTCACTTAAAACCCCCACCAGGCCAAAATCCATAAAGACAATCACTTCCCCCGGCAGTACCGCCAGGTTCCCCGGGTGAGGATCGCCGTGGAAAAAGCCATCCACCAGGACCTGCTGGTAAATGGCCCGGGCAAGATTGATGGCTATCCGCCGGCGGTCATAACCCTGCCGGTCTATTTCTTCCAGGTCGTTTAGTTTTACCGCCTCTACATATTCCTGGGTCAGCACCCGCACAGTGGTATAATCCCAGTAAACGGCCGGAATATAGACCTGGGCGTTGCCGGCCAGGTTTTCCCGCAGGCGATCGGCATAGCGGCCTTCCCGGGTATAATCCAGTTCTCCCTCCATAGCCCGGGCAAATTCTTCTACCATCCGGGTGAAGTCATAGATCTGGCCGTAAGCCGTATGGCGCTGGGCCAGGCGGGCCAGGTCGAAGAGAATTTCCAGGTCCACCCGCACCTGTTCTGCTATGCCCGGCCGCTGGACCTTGACGATGACCTGGTCGCCCTCAGGCAGGGTGGCCCGGTGCACCTGGCCAATGGAGGCGGCCGCCAGGGGCTCGGGATCAAATTCGCGAAAGAGCTGTTCCAGGGGCTGGCCCAACTCCTTTTCTACCGTCTGTTTAACTTCAGCGAAGGGAAAGGGCGGCACCCGGTCCTGGAGGCGGGCCAGCTCGGCAATGATATCCGGTGGCAAAAGGTCGGGGCGGGTGCTCAAAATTTGCCCCAGCTTGATAAAGGTAGGACCCAGTTCGGCCAGGGCCAGGCGCAGGCGCGCTCCCGCAGATAAGTGGGCTTCCTGCCGCGGTCGCCTTAAGATTAGCTCGCCCAGCCCCAGCTGGTCAAGGAGATAGCCAAAACCATAGCGGGCCAGGATATTCACTATCTGGCGATAACGGTGCAGGTGGATATAACGGCGCCGCAGGGACATAAACTTAAGCCTCCATTTAGTTTAAAAAAGCCCGGGCTGATACAGCACCGGGCTTTTGCCTTTTAACTGGCCCGTTCCAGGGCTTCATGAAGAAAATCCAGTAGCAGTTTGTGTTCGCCGCCGGTTAAATTTTCGATCTGCTCCTGAAGGCGGCTCAAATAAGCAGCCAACTGTCCGGCCAGGTTACCCTGGGGCAGCATGTTGGCGGCCAGGCCCCAGCCCGTACCCGTCGCCAGGAGCAACCCGGCCTCCGGCCGCGGCGCTTTCTTCAGGGCACTGCGCACCAGCTGCAGGGCCTTTTCCCCCAGGGATTTTAAATACACCAGCAGGATAGTCAGGGTGTAGGCGCTGGTAATTACCGGGTGGGCCTTACCGGGCATCTCTTCTAACAGTTCCCGCGCCACCCGGCCGGCCTCCCGGGGTAAGAGATTGCTTAAGGTTTCCAGCAACCTGGATCGAGCCTCCTGCCAGTCGAGGGCAAAGGTAGAATGACTTTCGGCCAGGGGGGTGGGAACAAACATAATCATGGAGCGGCCCGGCGTTTTTTCGTTACTGTTGACGACATACTGCCGTTCCAGGAAACCTTCCTTCTCCAGCTCCAGCAGGACGTCGTAGGCCGTCCACTTGCTGACCTTCAGGGCTTCAGCCACGGTAATATAATGGACGGGCTCCCCGGTTTCCTGGTAGATTTCCCTGATCCTGTCCAGGAACTGGGACCGGCGTCTGGTAAGCATAGGCGTCCCTCTCCCATAACTTGCTACCCCCAGCATATCCTTTTATTTCCCGGCTGTCAATTGTTTTTCTGCTTCCACCGGATGGCGTTCCTGCCAGATTCTATCGGCAACTTCGGCCCAGCGGGCGGCATTGGTATCCAGGTAGGCGCCAATGGATCCGCTTAAGGCCGTTTCCGCCCCCGGGTGGGTAGGCCTGGCCCCTGTTGCGGCAATGATCTCCCTTAAGGCTCCGGGAACGTCAATTAAGGGGCAGGGCCGCAGCAGATTATCGCTGAAGGGCTGGCGCTGCTGGTAGGCCCGGAAGAGGGGCGACTGGAGCACCTCCATTAAACTTTTCTCTTTGATATTTTCCAGGGAGAAGTGGATAAAGGCGCAGGGTTCGACGGCCCCGCTGGCGGTAATATGGAAGTAGCGGCGGCCACCAGCGATGCAGCCCAGGGTCAGCTCGCCGTCATTCCAGAAATCGGCCAGCTGCAGGCCCTTGTGGTTACGGATATAGGCCACGCGCTCCACCAGGTAGGCCCGCTGTTCGGGAGTGATCATGAGCTCGGGTTTGGGTTCCCGGCCAATGGGAATGTAGTGGAAACTCCAGCCGTAAATAACCCCCTTCTCCAGCAGGAAATCGATAAAGGCATCGCTGGTTACTTCCTCGACGTTTTCCCGGGTAATGGTAAGGGAAACGCCGAAAACCAGGCCTCGTTCCCTTAAGGCGTCCATGGCCTTCATGACCCGGTCAAAGACGCCTTTACCCCGGCGGGCGTCGGTTCGTTCCCGCCAGCCTTCCAGGCTGATGGCCGGCGTGATGTTGCCCACTTCCACCAGGCGGTCGGCAACAGCGTCATCAATTAACGTGCCGTTGGTGTAGAGCATGAAAGCCATATCCGGGTGCCTTTCTGCCAGTTCAAAGAGGTGGGGCCAGCGGAAGGGCTCGCCCCCGGACATGGCCAGCCAGTAGATGCCCACTTCTTTAGCCTCCCGGCAGAGGCGGTCCACCAGGTCCAGTTCCAGGCTGTCATGGTGGGCATACTCCCCGGCCCAGCAACCGTGGCAGCGCAGATTGCAGTCGCTGGTTGGGTCCAGGAGGAAAAAGTTGGGGATATGGACCCCCGTCTCCTTTTCCATCTGTTGCTGGCGGGGGATACCCAGGAGCATGGCGTTGACGAACCAGTTGTAAATGAGGCGCTGCTTGACATTGGGGTGCAGGTTAAAAAGGCGGTTCACATAGGCGTGGATGCTGGGGTTTTGCCGGTAAGCCTCCAGGACTTTGGCGATCTGCTGTTTATGTACCTCTTTCCGGGCCAGCATCCGGGCCACATTCAGCAGGCGGGGGAAATTCTCTTCTGGATTTTTTTCCATGTAACCGAAGGCTTCCCGTAAAACTTTCTCGGCCACGTATCTCTTGGCCAGGTCCAGGTTGGCACGCACGGCGACCATTGCTTAACCCCTCTCCTTTCCTGGTACAATTTCCTTTAGCAATGCCCAGAAACCCAAATATTATACCCAAAAGACCCAAATGACCCAATTTCATCGTACACTAAACCTCCCCCCATGTCAAGGTAAAAGCCCGGCTTAAGAAGCCGGGCTTTTAACCATTCTGGCGCCGCTGCCAATGTAAATAGGCGTGGATAAAGGGGTCAAGTTGGCCATCCATGACAGCCTGGATGTTGCCTGTTTCCACCTCGGTACGGTGATCCTTCACCAGGCTGTAGGGATGAAAGACGTAGGAACGAATCTGGTTCCCCCAGGCTATCTCCCGCTGCTCACCCCGGATCCGGGCCAGTTCCTCCTCCTGCTCCTGGCGTTTTAGAGCCGCCAGTTTGGCCTGGAGGATTTTCATGGCTGCAAGACGATTGGCGTGCTGGGAACGCTCGTTCTGGCAGGTAACGACTATGCCCGTGGGCAGGTGGGTAATGCGCACCGCCGAATCCGTCTTGTTGACGTGCTGGCCACCGGCACCCTGGGAGCGAAAGGTATCGATCTTTAAATCGTCGGGGTTAATAACCACTTCTTCATCGGCCGTCACCTCGGGGATAACGTCGACGGAGGCAAAGGAAGTATGCCGGCGACCGGCGGCGTCAAAGGGCGAAATCCGCACCAGGCGGTGGACGCCCTTCTCGGCCTGTAGGTAGCCATAGGCATTCTCGCCCTTGACGAGGATGGTGGCGCTTTTAATCCCCGCCTCCTCCCCTTCCAGGTAATCCAGGAGTTCCACCTGGTAACCATGATCTTCGGCCCAGCGGTTGTACATCCTGAGGAGCATGGCGGCCCAGTCCTGAGATTCTGTACCCCCGGCGCCGGGGTGCAGGGAGAGGATGGCATTGTGGCTGTCATAGCGGCCGTTCAAAAGGGTGGCCAGGATCTCTTTTTCTACCTGGCCTTCCACGGCCGCCAGTTCCCCGACGATCTCTGCCTCCAGGGTAGTATCTTCTTCGGCCAGGGCCAGCTGCCAGAGTTCACGGACGTCGGTGTACTTCCTCTCCAGTTCCTGGTACCGGGCCAGTTTCTCTTTAAGGTAGTTGAGGCGTTTCCCCACGGCCTCGGCCCGTCCCCGGTCTTCCCAGAAGCCGGGCTTAAGCATCTCTTTTTCCAGGTGCTCTATTTCTGCCGTTGCTGCTTCCAGGTCAAAGGGAAACCCTCAATTCTTCCAGCCGCCGGGCTAAATCCTCCAGGCGGCCTTTATAGTCCTGTAGCATGGTAAATCACTCCCCAAAAATAGCTTCTTTGCTGGCTAGCTTTGTTTTCGCTCGCTCCCTGACCCTCGCGGAGCGGCCTAAGGCTCAGCCTTCGGCTCGGGCGGGGTTCCCGGCCTATTCGGCATCCATGCCTCAGAGGCCGGCCGAAGGCCTCGCTGTCCTCGGCCCCGCCCTCGCTCTCCGGCACAGCCTGCGGCCGCTTTGCCACTCGGGCCAAGTCGCTCGCTCCAAACTAAAGCTAGCCCTAATTTTCATTGTTCCCAGCGTAGGCATTAGCCACTATAAAAGGTTTCCCCTCACTTTCCTGCCCCGCAGCATTTTTTGTATTTTTTGCCGCTGCCGCAGGGGCAGGGGTCGTTGCGGCCTATCTTTTGCTCCCGGCGCACCGGTTGCCGCGGCCCTGTTTCTTCCCCGGCATAACGGTTTTCCACCACCTGGCGGGGCCGTTCGGTTTCCGGCTGGACAACCTTCACCCGGTAGAGATAGCGGACCACGTCTTCCTGGATGGAGGCGATCATGTCGTTAAACATCTGGTAGGCCTCAAACTTGTAGGCCACCAGGGGATCCTGCTGGCCATAAGCCCTGAGGCCGATGCCGTGGCGCAGCTGATCCATGGCGTCCAGGTGATCCATCCACTTGACGTCTACTACCCGCAAGAGAACCAGGCGCTCAATGGTGCGCAAATTTTCCGGGCCCAGTTCTGCTTCCCGCTGCCGGTAGGCTTCCAGGGCCTTTTCCCTCAAGAAGCCGTAAACTTCTTCCTTTTCCATTTCGCGGATGGCCTGGATTAAAGCTTCCCGGTCGCAATTGGGTAAAAAGAGCTGTTCGGCGTAGTCCAGCATGCCGGCCAGGTCCCACTCTTCGGGGTATTTGCTCTCGCCGGCAAAGCGGTCTACGGTCCGATCCACGACGGTGGTAATCATGTCTTCAATGGTCGGCCGCAGGTCCGCCCCGGTCAACACCTCCCGCCGCTGGCGGTAGATAATCTCCCGCTGCTGGTTCATGACGTCGTCATATTCCAGGACGTGCTTGCGGAGGTCAAAGTTATGGGCCTCCACCTTTTTCTGGGCTTGCTCCAAGGAACGGGACACCAGGGGGTGATCGATGGGCGTACTGTCATCCATCCCCAGGCGGTCAAGAATCCCGGTTAAACTCTCGGACCCGAAGAGGCGCATTAAATCATCTTCCAGGGAGACGTAGAAGCGGCTGGAGCCCGGGTCGCCCTGGCGGCCAGCGCGGCCACGCAGCTGGTTATCAATGCGCCGGCTCTCATGGCGCTCGGTACCGATAATATGGAGACCCCCCAGGGCCACGACCTTTTCCCGTTCAGCTTCTGTCTCCTTCTGGGTTGCTGCTAGAAACTCCTGGTAGGCCCGCCGGGCTTCCTCTACCTCCGGGTTTTCTCCATCCACTTTAAACCAGCTTGCCGCGGCAATCAGTTCCGGGCTGAAACCTGCCTGCCGCATCCTTTCTTTAGCCAGGGCCTCCGGGTTACCCCCCAGGATGATATCCGTACCGCGGCCGGCCATGTTGGTGGCAATGGTCACCGCGCCCAGCCGGCCGGCCTGGGCAATAATCTCAGCTTCCTTTTCATGGTACTTGGCGTTCAGTACCTGGTGGGGTACGCCCCGCCTTTTTAGCATCTCGCTCAAGCGTTCCGATTTTTCGATGGAAATGGTGCCCACCAGCACGGGCTGCCCTTTAGCGTGGCGCTCGCAGATCTCGTTTACTACCGCCTCAAATTTACCCTTTTCCGTCCGGTAGACGACATCAGGGTAATCCCTGCGGATCATGGGCTTGTTGGTGGGAATCACCACTACATCCAGGTGGTAAATTTTCCGGAACTCCTCTGCTTCCGTGGCCGCCGTACCCGTCATACCTGCCAACTTTTTGTACATCCGGAAGTAGTTCTGGAAGGTAATGGTCGCCAGGGTCTGGGACTCTCGTTCAATCTTGACCCCTTCTTTGGCTTCAATGGCCTGGTGCAGCCCCTCGCTGTAGCGCCGGCCAAACATGAGCCGCCCGGTAAATTCATCGACGATAATTACCTGGCCGTCCTTGACCACGTAGTCCCGGTCCCTTTTCATCAGGGTATGGGCCTTGAGGGCCTGGTTAACGTGGTGGGAAAGCTCGATATTGGCATCGTCGTAAAGGTTGTCCACCCCCAGCATTTCTTCCACCCTGGCCACCCCGGCTTCCGTCAGGGTGGCTACTTTGGCCTTTTCATCAACAGTATAATCTATCCCCGGCCTTAAACGGGGAATAATCCGGGCCACGGTATAATACATTTCCGTCGGCTTTTCGGCCATACCGGAAATAATGAGGGGAGTACGGGCCTCGTCGATTAAAATGCTGTCCACCTCATCGACAATGGCATAATTTAGCTCCCGCTGGACCATCTCCTCAGGATGTAGGGCCATATTGTCCCGCAGGTAGTCAAAACCGAACTCGTTGTTGGTACCATAGGTTATATCGGCGGCATAGGCTTCCCGCCTGGCGGCCGCATCCAGACCATGAACAATCAGGCCCACCTTTAGCCCCAGAAAGCGGTAAATACGGCCCATCCACTCGCTGTCCCGCCGGGCCAGGTAGTCGTTAACGGTTACAATATGCACCCCCTGGCCGGTAAGGGCGTTGAGGTAGGCCGGCAGGGTGGCCACCAGGGTTTTGCCTTCACCGGTCTTCATTTCCGCAATCCGGCCCTGGTGGAGGACAATCCCCCCCATGAGCTGGACGTCAAAGTGACGCTGCCCCAGGACCCGCCGCGAGGTTTCCCTGACCACGGCAAAGGCCTCCGGCAACAGTTCATCCAGGCTTTCCCCGTTATCCAGGCGGCGGCGAAACTCGGCCGTTTTGGCCTGGAGGTCGCTATCACGCAAGGCCTGTATTTCAGGTTCCAGGGCGTTGATAGCCTCGACCTGGCGGCTTAATTTTTTTATATCCCGGGCATTATCATCAAGCAGATTACGCAATATTCCCAGCATTACTTTTATCACCTCAATATAAAAGGAACCGTGCCGGTTCCTTTCCTTAAAAGGATAAACCTTATCGCCTATATTTTAACACGAATCAGGGCCAGGAGCAATTGAGGTTTTGCCTTACCTTTAGAATTTTTACCCTGCTGACCCGTATACACAGGAGCGACAGTTAAGGGCTCTAAGGACGGCCTGAGCGGCAGCCTGGCGGTCATCACCTTTAACCAGGGCTACACCGGCCAGGTATTCGTATCCTGCCTGGCTGACTAAAACAATAACGCAGAGGGCGGCCCGGCGGTGGGCTACTTCCACCAGCACCAGGTCTTCCAGGGCCAGATTCCAGATGCCGCAGCTATATTTTTCAACGGCATTCAGGGTAGCATCTGCCACCAGCCAGAGGTGGCGCTCCGGCGTATTGGGCCCGCAGGCATACCCCTGGTAGATAGTACCACTAAGTCCGGCTTCCAGTTCGACTGTAGCTTCGGCCTCTAGGCCCCGGGTATAGAGGTTAAGGCTCACCAGGCGCAGGGGCATACAGGTGGACCGGTAAAGGGCCTTATCTTCAGCCACTTCTCCTGTTAACTCCTGGCCCTGTACCTGGACCACGCTGATCTTTTTATGGTCAACAGTAATTCCCAGTTGAATAAGAAGGGCCGATTCCACGTCGCGGACAATTTGCTTGGGATTACGGTTACTACCGGCCATGATATGTATTTCGCTGATACTCCCATCAGGAGCTGTTACTAACCGCGCCCCCAGGACATCTTTTATCTGGCAGATTACCTTTTCATAATCGGCAACCCCCGGTTCCCGTTTCGACTCCGGCAACCCCCTCACCTTTCTCTCTCTCAGTTTTCTGGTCTATATTCGCGGACAAGGATAAAATTCCCTGCTAAACAGGAATAAAATATGGGCAAAAAAAGAGAGATACAGGCGAATCGCGACCAGTATCTCCCAAAATCTCCAAATATCTTTTGTTGTTGTATTAATATTCCGGCTCAATTAAACCGTAGTTACCATCACGGCGGCGGTAAAGGACGTTAACCTCTTCCGTTTCCGCATTGGAAAAGACAAAGAAATTATGTCCCAGCAAGTTCATTTGCAGGATAGCTTCTTCCACCGGCATGGGCTTGATGGGAAAACGCTTGGTCCTGATTAATTTCGGTTCCGGAGTGGCTTCTTCAGGATTTTCGGCTACCAGTTCCTTTAAGGTACCGTTCTTCAGCTTCCTGGCCAGCCTGGTTTTATATTTGGCAATTTGCTTTTCCAGCTTTTCTACTACCAGGTCAACAGACCCGTACATGTCACCGGTGGCCTCTTCACCCCGCAGCAGGTAGCCGTTGAGGGGAATGGTCACTTCGACAACATGGGAGTCACGATTAACAGATAGATTAACCTGGACCTCATCCACTCCTTCCAGGTACCGTTCAATTTTGCTCAACCTTTTTTCTATATACTGTTTTAAAGCCTCGGTTACTGGAAGGTTTTTGCCGCGGATGATGATTTCCATTCCTTTAAAGCACTCCTTTCTGCTCCGTTTATATATTATTCCCCACAGAAGGGCAAATTCCTGCCTCCTGCCCTTTAAAATACCAGCAAGGCCCCGGCACAAGCCGGGGCCTGGTAGGCTACAGTTTAATCACATTTGCTGCTTGGGGACCGCGAGGTCCTTCGACAATGTCAAATTCCACCGCTTGACCCTCAGCCAGGGTTTTAAAACCTTCACCCTGGATGGCGGAGAAGTGTACGAAGACGTCCTTGCCGTCTTCCTTCTCAATAAAACCGTAACCCTTCTCCGGGCTAAACCATTTAACCTTGCCCAACATCTTGTCAACATTCCTCCTAAAAAATTCTCCCTTGGGGCCGGGAACACCCTCAAGCAATTTCATCTTATCATGGTTAAAGTTGGCTGTCAAATCATTCTTAAACAGAAAATGCCAGATTTTGGTTGTCGAAAACAGCCTTCGTAAGCTTGTTTTTTAGTCCCCAAACCTGTGGATAAAGTGGATAACCCTGTTAATAAGTTGCAATCCCTGCCCTGGAACTGTGGATGGAAATGTGGAAGGCCTAAAATTTTGTCGATACAGGTATTCGCTATGGCTATTTATGCTGAAAAGCAGGGAAGATTTTCGATACCCGTAGCCAGGGTAACTACAGCCACACCAGCCGCTCCGGCAGCCAGCAGGGCATGGGTACAGGCGCTGGCCGTTGCCCCCGTAGTCAGGACATCGTCCACCAGGAGCAAACGGCGCCCTGTTATTTTACCCGGTGCTGTTACCTGGAAAGCGCCGCCTAAATTCTGCCACCTGGAGCGCCGGGAAAGGTTGACCTGGGGCGCCGTTTCCCTGACCCTGAACATTACCTCCCCATTCACCGGCAGGCCCAGTTCCTGCCCCAGGGCCAGGGCCAGGAGTTCAGCCTGGTTAAAGGTCCGCACCCGCAGGCGGGTGCTGGTGAGGGGGACCGGGATTACCAGGTCGGGACGCCCCGGCCCCAATTCCCTGACAACTACCCCGGCTAAAAGGTGTCCCAGGGGGTTGGCCAGGGAGCGGCGGCCCTGGTACTTGAGGGCCCAGATCATTTCTTTTAATAACCCCTGGTAAGGGCCCACGGCACGGGCTTTGTAGAAGGGAGGCAATTCCTCCCGGCACTGGCTGCATACTGCCTGCTTCCCCAGGGGCAGGAGGCGGCCGCAGTAAAGGCAGGGATGGTAGTGCTGCTGCCAGGCCTGGAGCTGCTGCCGGCAGCTGGTACAAAAGAACCCCTGGTGCACCGGCCGGCCGCACCAGGCACAGGCTTTACCCCGGGGAAAAAGCCAGGAGAGAAGCATAACGCGCCCCCTCTCACTTCTCCCTTACCAGCAAGTATCCCCGCCGGCGGGCGAGATCGTTGAATTCCTGGATCTGGCGGCGGGCCCCGGCCATGGCCGGGCTGATACGGCTGGCCAGAAACCATACCCGGCCGCTGGGGTAGGCCGGCGAACGCCCGGCCCGCCCGGCCATCTGGATCAGGGTATTGGCGGTAAAAACCCTTTCTTCATCGGCATAGAGGACCAGGACATTGAGGCGGGGAATGGTAATCCCCCGCTCCATAACGGTAGTCGTTACCAGCACGGGAAACTCCTCCCGGCGAAAGGCGGCGATAATTTCATCCCGCCGGGGGTGGGCGGCAAAACAACCCTGTACCCAGGGCCGGTTTGGGTCCGGTCCCGGCCGTTCCTGTAAGAGCCAGGCAACTACTTCCTCCACCAGTTTAACAGCCGGGACAAAGATAATGAGCTGGACCTCTTCCGCCAGGGTCAGGTCCAAACAATTAACCAGGGAGCGGGGGAGGCGTTTTGCGCCTGGCCGGCTTAAAAAAGGGTCCCGGAGGATCTCCGGTACCGGCAGGGGATGGCCGTGGTGCCTGGCCGGCAGGTAAATTACCTTTACCTGCCGGCGTCTCACCCTGGCTACCAGCCCCGGCGGCGGGGTAGCCGTAAGAAACAGAGTCTGGCCGTCTTCCCGGCGGGCCCTGGCAACCGCATAATAAAGCATGGGGTCTTCGGACAGGGGAAAGGCATCGACTTCATCCAGGATTACCAGGTCAAAACGGCGGTAAAAACGCAGCGCCTGGTGAGTGGTAGCCAGGATGAGGTCGGCTGCACCAAATTTACCGGGACTCCCGCCATAAAGGGCCAGGATACGGAAATGCGGCCAGGCAAAGGTTAACCGTACCTCTAGCTCCCGGATCACCTCCCGGCGGGGGCAGGCATAAAGGACGTTTCTACTCCGGCTTAAAGCGGCAGCAATAGCCCCGCAGGCCACTTCCGTTTTGCCGGCACCGCAGGCGGCCCAGAGTAAACACTCCTTTTCCTTTCCCTGGAAAACAAAGCTTTCCGCTTCCCGGTAGGCGTCCACCTGGGCCGGTGTCAAGGCAAAGTTGAGCCGGGGACGGGTATCCAAGCCTGGCCTTCCCCGGGCGGCGGCCTGAGCCTGGCAGGGGCGGGCATAGAGAGGCCGGCAACTGCGGGCCTGCCCCATGGCCAGGCACCCTTCACACACCAGGCAGTCCCCACTCCCGCAGGCAGCACAAGCTACCTTTAATAACCTGGAGGCCTGGCCACAACGCCGGCAGCGGGGCTCACCATTGGGTTCATAACCAACTCCCGGCAGGAGGATTACCTCCCCTGCCAGGTAGAGCCAGTGAAGGAGGTCTTCCAGGGGGGTACTCACTACAGCTTTATTTTCCGCCAGGGCCAGGGCTATTTCTTCCCGCCAGAGGATCCGGCCCGCCAGGTACTTTTGCACCAGAACCAGCTCTGCTGCCGCCGGCGCCGGCCTGGGTTCGGGCAGGGTGTTGGCCGGAGCCTCCCACGGCGGTAGACCTAATTTTAATCGGCCCCTGTTTACCAGGGCGGCAGCCTGCTGGAGCGGGGGTTCTCCTTTTAAAGGAAGGTGGCGTTGCAGCCAGTCGCATAAAAAAGCCGCCGTACCTAGGGGTAATGGCGGTGTTAACAACGAAAACTGCCGGCAGCCGCGCTGCAGCCAGAAGGTACGATCCAGGCCCGGATTATGGCTGATCCCCACCCGGCCAGACCGGTCTCCCCAGGCTAAGTACACAAACCCTTGCCAGCAAAAAACCGGGGCATAACTCCCCTCCACCGTCATGGCCGGCCCTCCCTCGAAGATAGCCTCAGGTGACTCCGAAAATAGCTTTGTCACAGGCTGGCATTGTCTGGCCAGCCAGGGTTACGGCCCGGAATCAGCCTTGAGCAGCCGGTACGGGCATACGCTGTTGCGCCCCGTGGTCTTGGCCTGGTAAAGGGCCAGATCGGCCCGCGAGACCAGTTCCTCTTTTTGGACTCCATCTTCCGGCCAGACAGCCAACCCGGTGCTTATCGTCAGGTGGACAGGCGGCCCTTCCCGGTTGAAGGTGTGTTCGGCTACGGCCCGACGTATTCTTTCCGCCACCTGGAGGGCTCCCCGGTAGTCAGTACCGGGCAAAATAATGGCGAATTCTTCCCCGCCGAAACGGGTGACAATATCTTGTTCCCGGGTGTGTTCTTTCAAGATGGCCGCTATCTCCTTCAGCACGCGGTTACCAACCAGATGGCCGTAAGAGTCGTTGATTTCTTTGAAATGATCAATATCCACCATTAAAACAGCCAGGGACCGCAGCTGGTGCTGGGGACTCAACAACCGCTCCAGGCTCTGCTCAAAATAGCGATAATTAAAAACCCCGGTCAGGTCGTCGGTCACGGCCATTAACTCCACAGCAGCCAGCTGGGAACGGGAGAGTTTATATTCCCGGCGCCAGTGGTCCACCTCAGCCTGCAGGGAAGATACCTTAAGGGCTTCAGCGAGTATTTTGAGCCAGGCAAGAAAGCAAAAGCCTGCCAGGGCAATCCAGCCTCCCCAGAGGGCCAGGGAATGACTGTTTAATGGCAATCCAGCCTTAATATACCAGTACAGACCAAGAAATAGAACCATCACCAGGCCTGCAGCAACAACCTGCTTCTGGCCCAGGTAAAGGGGCACCAGGAGGGGCAAAAGCAGCAAAAAAGGAAAAAAAGAGGTACCCGGCCCGCCCCCAACAAATAACCAGCTGCCGGCCAGGACGAGGTTGACCCCCAGGAGGAAGAACTGTCCCTGCCGGCTCCTAAAAAAGGTTCTGGTTACCAGCACCAGGCCGTTAATTATACTCCAGCTTAAACCCCACCAGACAGCCGGGCCCGATGGACCTGCGAGGGTTAAAAATACTCCCCCTGCGGCCAGGGTTAATCCTGCCACCCACCCCTCCCGGCTGCGCCCTTCGTCCATGAATCCGCTCTCCTTAAACTTGACTCTTGCAGTCTATTTCGCCACCAGGGTTATTTTTTCCTTCTGTCAATTTATTTTTTTAGGCAGGTCCGGTAGATCCTGGTCCAGGCAGAGTTAAAATCTTGTTCTGTTCGAATATCTAAAAAATGCGCCTGCAGCCCGCCAGCACCGGCCGTAAATTCCATCGTTAAAAGTGCTTCTTCCCGGGCGTAAATTACCCGGAAAAAGGGATAGGGATAAAAAAAATGGCGCAAGATAGCAAGGGTCGCCTTTGCCTGAGCGTCGGTAATTACCACTAACCTCCATGGCGAATCGTACCAGTAGCACCACCACCAAAACCGTAGCAAGAGGCCTTCTAGAAATTCTTCCTGGTTACCCACCAGGAGGGCCAGGCAGGGATAGTCTAAGGTTAATTCTTTTTGCCGCCACCAGAAACACCCATAGGCCAGGGCCAGGAAAGCAACAGCTGCCAGCAAGATTACTGGTGCCTGGTAGCCCACGTCACTCACCCCCTGCTCCATCCTATGCAACGGGGGTTGTCTAAGGTGAAAGCATTCCTGTAATGATGTAAGGTAGGTGTTGCCAATAAAAAAGCCTCCTGGTAAAAAAATAATAGACCAAAACAAACAAACCAACCAGGAGGCGAGAAACCGAATGAATGAGGTGCAAAAGAAATT